>NZ_CAMTIG010000034.1 GCF_947072515.1 uncultured Clostridium sp. | reverse complement strand
TAAAGTTCCAATTAACTATAAATGTAGCAGCCGTTGCAGTATGTGCAATAGCACCATTTTTAGGATTACCACAACCATTGCAAATAACTCATATTTTATGGATTAACCTTGTAATGGATGGACTTGGAGCATTAGCACTTGGTTCAGAACCAGCATTAAGAAAATATATGAAGGAAAAACCAAAATCAAGAACTCAAAGTATTGTTTCAAAAGAAATGATGAAAAGTGTCCTTATAGCAGGAACATGGATAACAATATTAAGTTTTGCATTTTTAATGTTACCAGGCTTTAAAGAATTAATTCCAAATGAAGGACAAAGGCTTACAGCATATTTTTCAATGTTTGTACTAGCAGCAGTCTTTAATGGATTTAATGTTAGAAGTAGTAGTACTAATGTTTTTGAAAATATTAGTGAAAATCCTGGTTTTATAAAAGTTATGGGAATAATAATAGTAGTGCAAGTAGTCCTAACTTTTGTTGGAGGAAAAATATTTAGTTGTACACCTATAGAACCATTCCATTGGTTAGTAATTATTACATTAGCCATGAGTATTATTCCTTTAGATATATTAAGAAAAATAGTATTTAAAGAGGGGAATTAAAAGAAATATCCTTTAAGAAAAAATATAATATGATATAATAAATTTAAAAAGTTGTCATTAAAGTTAAATACTGGGCAACTTTTTTTATATAAAAAATTAGTATATTAATAAAAAGGTTAATTATATTAGGAAAGTGAGTAAGCTATGAGATTATTGAAATTAAATGAAAATAAATTTTTTAAAAAGCCTGTAAAAAAAGATAAGTATATAAGTAAAGAAATATTAAAGTATTCTATTGGAACAAACTTATATATGAATGGATTTAAAAATTTTTATAAGAAGATAAAAGATGGAAGCTTTAAAAATTTATCATCAATATCAATATGTTTTGAAGATTCCACTAGAGAAGAAGATTTAAAGCTTTGTGAGAAAAATGTACAAAGTATGTTATTAGAATTATCCAAGGAAGTGGGAGAAACGATTCCCTTATTATTCATTAGAGTAAGAAATATAACTCAGTTTAAAAGTTTTATAAAAGAGACAAAGGATGAGGCATTAAAACTTATAGCAGGATTTATATTTCCAAAGTTTAATTCAGAAAATGGAGAAGAATATTTCGAGATATTATCTAAATTAAATAAAGAAAAAAATGAAATTTTTTATGGTATGCCAATAATAGAAGAAAAAAAAGTTTTATATAAAGAAACAAGAATTGAAGAATTATTAAAAATAAAAAAAATAGTAGATAAAAATAAAGAATTAGTTTTAAATATTAGAGTTGGAGGAACAGACTTTTCTTCGAAATTTGGATTACGAAGAAGTCGTGAAAATATTATTTATGATATTAGTGTTGTAAGAGATTGTTTAAGTGATATTTTAAATATTTTTTTGAGAGCTGAAGAGGATTATGTAATATCAGCACCAGTATGGGAGTATTTTTCTAATGATGTAGATTCAATAGAAATGAGAAGTTTTATTAAAGAAATAAAAATGGACAAAGAAAATGGGTTTATAGGAAAAACTATAATACATCCTATGCAAATAGGAATAGTTAATTCATTATATATAGTAACATTTGAAGAATATATGGATGCTATAGAAATAATAGAAGCAAAAGAAGGTGTATTTAAGGGTTATGGGGATAACAAAATGAATGAAGCAAAACCTCATATGAATTGGGCAAAAAGAATTCTGAAAAGATCAGAAGCATATGGAGTATTAAATAAAGGGATAAGCTATATAGAGCTACTATAGGAGGATTTTATGAGATTAGAAATAAAGGAAAATAAATTTAATTTAAATATAGATGATTTAATATCATTAGGAAAAAGAAGTAATAATGAGAAAAGAAATTTTCTTTTTATAAGTAAAGTTTTAGGAAAACATTTAGAAATAAAACCAAATGAGTGTCAAAAAGTTGGAGAAATGTTAGCTAATTTAATAGATGATGGAGAAGAAAGTTTAGTTTTAGGATTTGCAGAAACAGCAACAGGACTTGGAATGACAGTAGCGAGTTATTTACATAACTCTTATTATGTAACAACAACAAGGGAAGAAATTACAGGATATAAGTCTATATTTAATTTTGATGAAGAACATTCTCATGCAGTTGAGCATAAATGTTTTCTTTTAAATAAAGAAAAAATAGAAAATGCAAAAAGAATAGTACTTGTAGATGATGAAATAACTACAGGAAAATCAATGCTTAATTTAATAAAAGAAATAAAAAAGAGAACAAAAGCAAAAGAGTTTAAAATAGTCACAATTTTAGATTGGAGAATAAAAGAATTTGTGGATATGTTTAAAGAATTTGTGCATAAAGAAGAAGTTGATATAGAGGTATTGTCATTAATAAAAGGTGAAATATTTAATGAAGATAAAACTGTGTATAGAGATAATGATGGAGAAGAACTAAAAGAGGTAGAAAAAGTAATAGATTTAGATATATTACCTAGAATAGATGTAGAAACGAAATATGGGATAGAAAGTTATATTAAAGATACAGGAAGATTTGGAGTAAGCTATGAAGAAATAAAAAAGCTAGAAGAAAAATGCAAGACTATAGCAGAAGAAATAAATAAGGATATTGAAATAAATGATAAGGTATTAATACTTGGGCATGGAGAAAATATCTATATTCCTTGTAGAATAGCTAGTTATCTAAAGGGAGATGTACTTTATAAAAGTACTACGAGAAGTCCTATTTTTTGCGAAGATAAAGATGATTATACTATAAAAAGTAAGAATGTTTTTTATCATAAAGGCGTAAAGTACTATTTTTATAATAAGAAAAGAATTGAAGAAAACTATGATAAGGTATTTTTGATAGTAGAAGATGATTTAAATATAAAAATGACAAATAATATGAAAATAGTGAGGATTTAATATGAGAACAAGCTATAGAAATGATTGTATATTTTTATTAAAAGAAATTGACATAAAAGAAATAACTATAGAAGAAAAAGAAGAAATGATTTCAAAAGGAATAAACTATTCAGAAATGATTTCAAAAGAAGAAAAGCCAAGTACTAATATAATGGATATTTTCTTTAATATGTTATCAGAAAGTAAAAAAGAAATTGCAAAATTTGTTTCAATAATTTCGGAAAAAATATATAGTGAAAAAAAGAATGATTTAGTTATTGTATCTCTAGCAAGAGCAGGAACACCTATTGGAATATTAATAAAAAAATACCTAAAGCAAAAATATAACGTAGATATACCTCATTATAGTATATCCATAATTAGAGGTAAGGGAATAGATAAAAATGCATTAAATCATATACTAAAAAATTATCCACAAAGTAATATACAGTTTGTGGATGGATGGACAGGCAAAGGGTCTATTACTAAAGAATTACAAAGTTCTATAAATGAGTATAACAGAGAGAATAAGAGGGGGATAGATTATAATTTGGCAGTACTTATAGATCCTGCAAAGTTATGCACAATTTATGGGACAAGAGTAGATTTTGGACTAGCATCTAGTTGTTTAAATTCAACAGTAAGTGGACTAGTAAGTAGAACTATTGTTAATGAAAAGTATATAGAGGAATTTGATTTTCATGGAGGAAAATATTTAGAGTATTTAGAAGATTTAGATGTATCAAATTACTTTATAGATGAAGTAAGAAGAGAGTTTGAAAATATAAAAGAAGAGAAATTAAAGTTTGAGCCAATAGAAAAAGAATATGCAAAAAATATTGCTTTGAAAATTCAAAAAGAATTTGAAGTAAAAGATATAAATAAAATAAAACTCAGTGTAGGTGAAACAGCGAGAGTTTTATTAAGAAGAAATCCTAGAATAATATTAGTAAGAGATATAGAAAGTAAAGAGATAAAGCATATAGTAAAATTGGCAGAAGAGAAAAATGTTGAGATTAAGGAATATGATTGTGGAGAATATAATTGTATTTCTATAATAAAAGAATAATTTTTAAATATAAAAGTAACATCATTAAAATTTTTATGATGTTACTTTTTTTGAGATAATTTAAGAAATTCAAACATAAATTTTAAAGAGAGATAATTTAAAATTTTAGGATGTGGATAAGTGATGGAGGAGTTAAATGAAGTAAAAAAAATGTTAGTGTCAATAGTAACTGGGGTTTGTACTATTGTAATTTTATTGATATTGATAGGTGTAAAAGCAGAGGTAATAATATATATAGTAGTATGGCTATTATGTGGTATTAGTTTAATTTTAACAAAAAAAATATTTGATAATATAAAGGAAAAGTATTTAATTTATAAAGAAGAAATATTAAGACAAGAGAAAATAGAAGAAATAAATAAACTTACAAACGAAGAGTTTAGCAGATATATAGAAGAAAAGTTTATTAAAGAGGGATATGTAACAAAAAATCTAATAACATATAAAAATAAAATTGAATTATTGTTAGAAAAAAATACTATACAAACAATAGTTTATGGTATTAAAACTGAAAAAGATGTAAATGCTCATGAGGTCTATAAAATTATTAAGCTTAAAGAGAAGTACAATGTAAAATTTGGAATGATTGTAGCTACTAGTAAGTTTACAGATTCTGTACATGAAATGACTAAAAATAAAGGTGTAAAACTTATAAATATATATAAATTAATTAATCATGATGTAGAAAAAAATGAAAAGTATAATCTATAATGAGACTTTTAGTCTCATTATAGAAAAATATAGAACATAGTTAAGCAAAGAAACATAATTTAAATTGAGGAGATGATATGCAAATGCTTGACTATGAATTAATAAAGAAAATGAATAGCAAAAATATTAGCATTAATAAAGAAATTACAAAGGAGAGATTAAAGGAAATCTGGAGTAAAATAACTAGAGAAGAATTAAAAAGAACAATTAAACTAGGTGGATTTAGTAACAGTAGAAGCTTTAATAAAACTAGAAAAACTGGAATAATATCAGTTAGAATGACAGTGGCGTTAGCAGTAGCTTTGAAAATAAATCCATTTTTTTTAAGTGCTGAAGAGGATGATAAAGAAAAATACTCAGAAGAAATGCTTATTAGGTTTTTGAAAGATAAAAAGATTCCATATAAATTTGAAATTTGTATGGAGGAAAAGTATAGAGAGGAATTACTTGAAGAAATAAAAATGATAATGAATACTACAGAAAATAAATCTTTTAAGAAAATAGAAGATTTAAATAAAGAAGAAATTTTAACTTTAATAGATAGTCTTTTTATAAAAGAAAAATTAGAAAAAACAAAAAATAAAATTATGCTTATTAAACTTATTTTAAGTAATAGTTAAAAAAAAATTAGGAAAATAAACCAAAAAAAATATATATTATGAAAATGTAAAAAAGAAAAGTAGAAATATTTTTAAAAAGTTTAAAAATGGAAAAATAAGAATATAAAATAGCATGGAATACCTAAGATATATAGTAAAATATCTCAGGTATTCTTATTTATTCATAGGTAAAAAAAGTTGTTACTTTTTTGTAAGCAAATTGTCTTTAAAAAATAAATTATCTATGAAGAAACCCTAATATAATTTAATTAAACAAAGAGAAAAAAACTTTTGGAGGTACATAAAAATGAGAGAAATGAAAACAAACTTAATGGAGTTAATAGTACTAAATGGAGACAAAAATTTAATTAAACAATTAGAAAAGGAAGCAGAAATAAATTTTGTTTTTTCAGATGATAATGGAAAAGATGTTCAAAGAAAAAAAGGTGAAAGCTTAGGTGCTTACATAGAAAGATGTTCAGTTAGTTTAATGAAGAATTTTTCAAGAAAAAAATATGAGAAATTAAAAATGCTTTGTACAGAATACAATACATTTGGAGATTCAAAAATAGTTGAAGAAGTATTTGCAATAAGTGAAGAGACAGTTAAACATAATAATATATTTGAAAGAATGACATTAGCAATTGAAAATATGATAGGTGAAAGATTTAAAAATTCAAAGAAAAAGTTTGTGTAGTAAAGACCCTGAATTAAGTAAGTTTTATTAAGATGATAGAACTTAAAAGAATTCAGGGTTTTATTTTTTTGTCTAAAAATTGAAAAGGTGATATGAATTTTATATTAATTAATATGACTAAAAATTGAAAAGGTCATATAAAAGGTTCAATATGACTAATATAATAAAAAGTCATATTAAGGAGAAGAAGAAAATGAGTAAATCGAATATAAAAAGAGAAAATTTAATATTTGTAATAATATTGGCTATGCATTAGGAATTATTCGTGCTTTTGCAATAATTATAGTTATAACATCAAGAATTATGCCAAAAGAAAATATTAAAGTGGTATAATAAATAAAAAACTTTAAGGAGAGAAGTTATGGTAGATGGAGAAGAAATTCAATTATCAAAACTCAACATTAAAATAAGTAGAAATATTACAGATCTTGAAAAAAGATTTTTTGGATTATTTATTGTAGGAATAGATGAGGAAAATTTAGATGAGGAAATAATGTTTTACATCAAAACATTAGAGGAATGTTTTAGTATATCAAGTGAAGAAGTAGTAAAGTTATTAACATCTATAAATGAAATAACTTTATATGTATTAGATGATAATGAAGAAGAATATATTATAAATCCTTTGTCATATATAAAATATAATTTAAAGGAAAATAAAGTATTTTTAAAATATAATAATTCTATAGTGGGACTATTCCAAGAACTAAAAAGAATTTACTTCAACATAAATAATGGAGAGGTTAAAAATTTAAAAGGTAAATATACTTGGAAGCTATATGAGATTTTAAAAGGGTTAGAAGAAAATAAGACCTATTATATTTCTATTGATTATTTGAAGAAAGTATTAAGAATAGGTGATAATTATAAATTATATGCTGATTTTAAAAGAAAAGTTATATTATATGTACAGAAAGAAATAGATGCTAAAACAGATATTAAATTTAGCTTTGAGGAAAAAAAAGAAGAAAAAAAAATAGTGGGAGTATATATTACTACTAAGAAAAAAAATCAAATATTATAAATAGAAAAATTAAAATAAATTATTAATATATTGAGCATACTAGCATTATTATAATCTAAATAAAGAAGGTGTAAATATGCTAAAAAGAATACTTGGTATAATATTAATAGTTATAATAATTTTAATAGGAATTGGATATTGTTCAGGAAAAAAAAGCACACAAAAAAGTGAAAGTAAAATAGAATTTAAAAACATAAATTTTAGTGGGATGAACAATGGATATAAAGAAAATAGTAATTTATAAGAAGAATTATGAAACAAAAAATGAAAAAATAAGGATATAGAAATAATATTTATTTAAAACAAAAAATAGCAAATTAATAAAAAAATAATTTATTATTATAAGAGTAAAATAAGCAGAAATAGATAGTTATCTAAACTAAAATTAAAGAAAAAATCTAGGTTGACAAAATTATTAAAGATGATATTATATAAATATAGTTTGCATACAAACTATATTTATTTTTACTAGATAGTTTGCATGCAAACCAAAAGGAAGTGAATATTTTGCATCAAAACAATATTAATAAAAGCTTTGATATTGCCATTCTTATTAAAGATATAGACTCCACAATATATAGTTCAGTATTAAAACAATTAAAAAAGTTTGATTTAACACCACAGCAAATGAATATAATGAGATACTTAGGTCATAAAAGAGAAATGACAGTTTCAGAAATTTGTGAAGCTATGGGATTAACAAAAGGTACTGTATCAGGAATTTTAAATAGAATGGATAAACAAGGGTACATAATAAAAAGAAAAAATTTAGAGGATAAAAGAAACACATACATTTCATTTACTGAAGAGGGAAAGATATTAGCTAAAGAGGTAATGAAATATTTTAATGAAGCATATGAAAAAGTTTTTATTAATATTGAATCATCAAAATTAGATGAATTCAAAACAATATTAGAAGAAATTTCACAAAAGATTAAGGAGAGTGGACAATTATGAAACTATTAATACCAGCAATTATTTTTATTTCACTAGCATTAGTATTTTATACTATTGGAGTTTGGGGAGAATTTTTATCAAAAACTTTAAAGAAAAAACACGTAATTATATTTTGGATAGGGCTAGTTTGTGATACTTTAGGAACTACTACAATGTCAAGAATTGCAGCATCAGGAACTGATAAAGTAACAACACCAGCTGAATTAATGATTCACCAAACAACAGGAATGCTTGCGATTATTTTAATGCTTATTCATGCAGTTTGGGCAACTTGGGTATATAACAAAGGTAGTGAAAGAGCTAAAAAAGTATTCCATAAGTTTAGTATTGTAGTATGGATTATTTGGTTAATTCCTTATTTCGTAGGAATGTATATTGGAATGCAAGCATAATAAAATATAAAAAAATATCTATGAAATAAAAATTTCATAGATATTTTTTTATGTAATATTTTGTCGAAAAAGTGAGCAAAAAGTTTCAAATTTTAATAAATTTTGAAGATAATTATAAAAAAACATGAACTGTAAGATGATTGTAAGATTCTAATAACTTAAATGTAAGTTTAGAAATTTATACTGTAATTAATAAATATTAGCAAAATAAACTTAAGATGGGAGATAAAATATGAGGAAATTTGTAGAATTACAGAAAAAAAGAGAATTTGATTTTTTAAATATGAAAAAGTTAATAGTAATGATAGTAATTAGTTCAATGATCCCTATTTTAATACCTATGACAATAAACATACAAGATAAAGCAAAGAGAAAAGAAATATTAGTTGCAGCAAATAGTAGTAATTTAGATGAAAAGGAAATTAATTTAGAGAGTTGGAAAAAAAATGTACAAGCAGATCTTGTAAGCTTAAAAGAAAATCAAAAATCATTATATGAAAAGTATAATATTGCACTTAAAGAAAAAGAAAGAAATGAATTAATGAAAATTGATAATGAAATAGAATATAATAATGTTAAAATAAGAGTTTTAGAATATAGATTGAATAATGAAATAATTGAAAATGAGGCAGGATGGCAAAATAGAGCTTTAAATAACATTATAGAATTAGCAAAAGAAAATACAATAATAATGAAAGATATTGAAGAATTAGAAGTGAAAAAAAATTTAGAGAAAGAGTATAATGAATATAAAAAGAATTTTATATTAGGAAAAAAAGAGAGAGCTACTGAAATAAAGAATTATTGGACTAGCTTAGAACAAGGAAAACCAATAATGGAAGATGAAACTAAAATTATAAATTTAAATTCAGATGAAATTTTTAAAATAGGAATTATGATTTTTGGAGTAATAGTAACATGTACAATAATAGCAGATTTTATGAAGAAGGTATTAGCTAAAAAATACTATTAAAAATGAAAAGCTTATTAGGAGAATGGATTAAAGTAAGGTATATTAAAGGAATAAAGTATGAGAAATTTCTCATACTTTATTTTAGTATATGGATAAATCAGAATATTTTATTTTATAAAAAGAAAGGAAGATAAAATGAAATTTATAGAAATAAAAAATTTATCAAAAGTATATGGTAAAGGGGCAGAAAGAGTAGATGCATTAAAAGATATAAATTTAACTATTTCAAAAGGAGAGTTTATAGCAATTATTGGAGCTTCAGGTTCAGGAAAATCTACTCTTTTAAATATAATTGGGGGAGTAGATAGTTTAGATAAAGGTGAAATATTGGTAGATAATATAAATATTACAAAGCTAAATGAAAGAGAATTAACATTATATAGATTAAGAAAGGTTGGATTTGTATTTCAAAACTTCAATTTAATTTCAGCATTAACAGTTGAAGAAAATATAGAAATGCCTGTATTACTAGATGAGGAAAAGTTAGATAAAGATTTTAAAAAAGAATTATTAAAGTCCTTAAATTTAGAAAGAAAGAAGAACAAATTACCTGAGGAGTTGTCAGGTGGAGAAAAGCAGAGAGTAGCAATAGGAAGAGCATTGAGTAATAAACCTGAAATAATTTTAGCAGATGAGCCAACAGGAAATTTAGATTCAAAAAATTCAGTGGAAGTTATAGAACTTTTAAAATACTCTGCAAGAAAATATAATCAAACTTTAATTATAATTACACATGATGAAAAAATTGCATTAGAAGCAGATAGAATAATTAAGCTTAAGGATGGAAAAATAGTAGGCAATTAGGAGTTGAGCTTCATGGAGAGTTACACAAAAATAATAAACAAAAACTCAAATAAGAGTAAAAGAAAAAATATATATGCTAATTTTGGAATAATTTTAACATATATTCTATTTGTATCTTTAGTTGGAACTTTATGCTTATTTAATAATATACTCAAAGAAAATGCTTATAAGAGAAGTGGAAGTTATACAGTTGTTATAAGTGGCTTAAAGTACAATAAATTTGATACTATAGAAAATAATGTACAAGTAAAAACTTCAGGAAGAATTAAAAATGTTGAGAATAGCACTGTTGAAGGGGAAAAAGAAAAAATAAATTTATTTTCACTTGATGAAACTTCAATGGAGAAGCTTGTAAATAAAAGAATAGATTTATTATCAGGTAAATATCCATTAGGAAAAAATGAGATAATGATAACAGAGCGAGCAGAAAAAATATTTAATAAAAAAATAGGTGATTATATAGTAGTTAATGGGGACAAATATAAAATTGTTGGAAGTTATACAATATTTCATTCTGAACAACCTAATATAGAAGGAATGACAACAAATAATATTAATGATGTAAAAGACGATAAGGATTATTTATTAATACAACTAAAAAATAATAGAAAGAAAGAAAAATTTGTAGAAACTGTAAAGAGATACAACCCAGATGCTAATATATCTTATAATAAAGCTATTACTGACTATAATAAGGAAGGAAATGTACTTTATATTATAGATATAGTAGTAAATATTTTTTGTATTTATTTAATATATTGTACTTTAAATTTAAGAGTCCGTGAAAATAAACGTGATTTAATAATCTTAAGATATATTGGATGTACAAGAGAAAAAATTATGTATATGACATTTAAAAGAAATTATAAGCTTTTAATATATACGAGTATTGTTGGAAGTATTTTAGGATTAATAGTTTTTAGATTTTCAATAGCACCTGTAATTATGAAGATATCCAGGGGGCTTGGAGGAATAACGGAAGATATTAAAATGAGGGGCTTTAATATAATATTTCTTCAGATAGTTATATTAACTGGAATATCATTATTAATATCTATATACAAATTACCTATATATAAGAAAAATATTGTTGAAAGTTTAACGCAAGAAAAAGGAAAATTAAAATTATCTAAAAGAGGGGTTGCAAAGAAAAGCTATGATTATTTTTTAGCTAATAGAGTAGTTAAAATAAATAAAAATCATAGAAGAGTAGTTTTTTTAGGAGTAAGTTTAATAGTAATATTATTTTCTTTAAGTACGTCACTTTATTATTTATCTATAAAAAATAATAAAATGAATGAGAAAAAAGAAATAGTATTAACGAGAAGTTACGATAGAGATGGACTAGAGCAATCAAGTAAAGTCATTCAATATATAAGCAAAATACCTGGTGTTAAGTCTATGAGAGGTTCTGGAATAATAAATCTTAAAGTTTTAGGTGAAGAAAGTGATGGGAAAGATTTAATATTAGGAAAAGGAAATCAGGAAACAAAAAATAATAAAGATGCACAACTTATAATTTGTAATCCTAAAAGATTTAAAAATTTAAAAGATAAAATAAAAGAGAGTGATATGGATTCAATAAATACAGCAATTTTGATGAAAAATAATTATAGTATGACTTATGGATTAAATAAAAATGGAAAAATTAATTTAAAAGGAAAAAATAATGAAATGACTTTAAATGTTATTGGTTCAATAAAAACTGAAAATTTAAAGGAATACGATAAGAAGGCAGATAATAGGCAGTTAAGAATATTAATATCTTTAGATACAGTAAAAAATCATGAACAACTTTTTGAAAATAATTTAGATAGAGTAGCTATAATTATTAACATATCTAATATAAGTGAATTAAATTATTTTAATATAAAAAATGAGGCATTAAAAAATGGAATGCTATTTACAGATAAAATAGAAAAAGGTCAACAAAATGTATTTTTCTTTAAAACAAGTTTGCTATTGGGATACCTAGGTATTATAACGATAATCATGATTATAATAGTAAACATAATAAATAATGAGTATATATTAGCTGAAAATAGAAAAAAAGAATTCGCCACAATGCTGCTTTTAGGAATGGAAAGAAAAAGATTAAAGAAAATATTAATAATGGAAAGTTTACTATTATGGAAAAATGCTAGTATTTGTGGAGGAATAATTTCAATTATAGGAATTACGATACAGTTTATTTATTACTCTACTAAAGGAAGTATGTCAGGAGTAGTACCACCATATTGGGCTATTTTAATAATAATAATATTATTATTACCAATTATTATTATTGGAAAATTATTGGGGATTAAAGATTTAGATTTTAAAAATCTAGCTAAAATAAGTAAGCAAGGGGAGGAATTATAAATGAAAATTTTATTAGTAGAAGATGATAGAGCAGTTGCCTTAGCTGTTATTTATAGTTTGAAAAAAGAAGGATTTGAAGTTATACACGCAATAAACTTAAAAATGGCAAGAGAGTTAATAGATAGATCAATAGGATTAATATTATTAGATTTAATGTTACCAGACGGTGATGGATATGAATTATGTAGTGAAATTAGAGAAAAGGATAATGATATTCCAATTATCTTTATGACGGCCTGTGATCAAGAAGAAAATGTTATTTTAGGGTTAGATTTAGGGGCAGATGATTATGTGACTAAGCCAGTAAAAATAAGAAGCTTAGTAGCAAGAATAAATGCTGTCATGAGACGGAAAGGAAATATAAAAAAAGAAAGTAATCTCTTTATAAGTGGTGAAATTGAGATGGACTCACTGGCACATATAGTAAAGAAAAAAGGAATAGAAATAAGTTTAACTTTAAATGAGTATAAGCTATTATACATGCTTATGGAAAACTCACCAAATGTCTTAAAAAGAAGTGTTATTCTTGAAAAGTTATGGGATATAGAAGGAGATTTTATAGATGCGAATACTTTAAGTGTGTATATGAAAAGATTGAGAGAAAAAGTAGAGGATGATAGTAGTAATCCTAAATATATAGTAACAGTTAGAGGAGTGGGATATAAATGGACATCTAGGGTGGTGAGAAAATAATGAGAGCTTCCATATGTAAGGATGAAAGAATACGTTTAAGTATTTTTATAATTATTATGTTTATAGCGGCAGGAATAATAACACAATTAATAATAAATATAGATTTAATGCAGATTAATACAGGCTATATTAAACAAAGTACAGCTATTGTAGGATATATAAATGGTAAGAATCCAGTTTTGGCAGAGGAAATAATTCCAATCATCACAGGAAAGCAAAATGGAGATTATGAAAATGGTAAAAAAATATTAGACCAATACTCATATAATACAGAGTTACAATATTTAGAAAATCCAATATTTAAAAATACAATAGGATTAAAAATATCAATTATAGCAATAGCAACTTTAATGATAATATCAATTATTGGAGTATTAGTAATTTTGCGACCATTATTTATAGACATACAGTATTTGGCTCGGAAGGCAGATGAAATTATAGAAAATAAATTTGATAGAACTCATAATAGGCAAGCAGCCAGTAGAGAAGGCGTATTAGATAAATTATTTCATAAGTTTAATATTATGGAAGATAGAATACAACAAAGTATAAAAATATTACATGATGAAAAAATAAATTTGAAAAATATAATAAATGATATAACACATCAATTAAAAACACCAATAACTGCTTTATCAATGTATACAGATATATTGCAAGATCATAGAAATATGGAAGAAGAGGATTTAGATACTTTTATTTACTCATCGAAAGAGCAATTAGAAAGAATGGAATGGTTAGTTCTAACTTTATTAAAATATGCTAGATTAGAAAGTAATGTGGTTACATACAACAAAGAAAAAACACCATTAAATAATACTATTGAAGAAGCTATAAATCCACTAAAAATAAAAGCAAAAGAAAAACATCAAAAAATCATTTTTAATAATAATAAAGATGTATTGTATAATCATGATAAAAATTGGGTTGCGGAAGCCATTAGCAATATTATAAAAAATGCTATAGAGCATACATCAGATGGAGGCACTATAGAAATCGGAATAGAGGAGACTGAGATATCAATAATAATTTGGATTAAAGATACAGGTGAGGGAATACCAAAAGAAGAATTTAAAAATATATTTAAAAGATTTTATAAGGGCGAAAATTCTGTAAATCCAGCTAGTATTGGTATTGGACTTTGCTTAAGTAGAACTATTATTAGAAAAAATAATGGAGACATTACTTTAGAGAGTGAAGTTGGAAAAGGAACAACATTCTATATAAAATTTTTAAAAACAGTATAAGAAAAAAGCTGAAAACTTTAAATGAGTTTTTGGCTTTTTTTATATTTATAGGGAATAAAAAGAAGAAGTTAAAAATAAAATTTACTAAGAGGGGGGATAATATGCGTTTTATATCAGGAAAAGTAGGTGGAAATGGTTCTTTAGAGTTTGCAAAAAATATTATAAATAAAATTGGAAATATAGAAAAGATTAAAATATTTAATAGTGAAAAAACAGATTATTATGAAGATTTTGGAATAGAAAAATATTATTATAATTTTATAGCCTTTGATGATGAGGGAAATGAAGTTTGGTTTGATACTAATTGTGGATACAGAGGAAGTAAGCCAAGTATGACAGAGCAAATATTACAGCTTCTAGGGGTACGAGATGAAGTTGGAATATATAATGAAAAATATATTGATAAAAAGAATTTAAGGGTAATAAATGATTTAAATATATTAGTTCTTAGCAATAATAGGCATTCAAAAACTAATAAGGAATTATTAATGATAAAAATAAAGCCAAATAAGGCTAAAGACAGATTGAATGTTGTGAGAGGATTAGAGAATATAGGATCATTTAAAAAGTATGAGAAAAAAATGACCGAATATAAAAAGAAGTTTCATAATGTATATGATGACAAGAGTTTTGGAGAATTTAAGGTAAATGAATTATTATTTATAAGCAAAGAAATAAAAGAATTAAAAGTAGAAGATTTAAAAAAGGTTTTAGAGGCGATAATATATAGAAATATAGGTAAAGCAATGGATGTAGAAATAGAAACTTTATAAAAAAAGCAGAGCATTATAATGCTCTGCTTTGAGATTTTTCGGATAAATATATTATTTTAATAATTCGATAAGTTGAGTTGCAACAGCAGCTCCTGAAGCAGGATTTTGTCCTGTAACAAAACGGTTATCAGTTACAGCGAAAACTCCCCAGTCATCACCTTTTACATAGTTAGCTTTTCTGTTTACAACTTCATCTTCAGTTGAGAAAGGTACAAATTTATCTAATTGTACAGCTTGTTCTTCACTGTTTGAGAATCCAGTTATTTTTTTACCAGCAATTAATATGTTTCCATCTGCATCTTTAATGTTTAATAATCCAGCTACACCGTGACAAACTGATGATATAACTCCACCGTTAGCATAGATTTTAGAAGCAACTTCTTGTAATTTAACATCGTTAGGGAAATCCCAAACAACTCCGTGTCCACCAGTGTAGTAGATAGCTGCATAGTCTGAAGGGTTAACATCTTTTATAGCAAGAGTGTTTCCTAATTTATTCATGAAGCTATGATCTTGGTAGTATTTCCAATCTAATTCAGTCATCATGTCTTGAGTTAAGCTATGAGGATCAATTGGAGTATATCCTCCTTGTGGACTTGCATAATCAATTGCAAAACCTGCTTTTTCCATAACATCTACAAAGTGAACTGCTTCACCAAGCCAAAGTCCTGTAGGTCTTTCGATTGTGTCATATTTTGATGTGTTAGTTACGATTACTAATATTTTTTTCATTTGTAATTCCTCCTAAGAATTTAATTTATATATTATACTTAATTGTTTTATGTAATTGCTATTTAAATTAATCATACATCGGTAAAAAATAGATTAATTTAAATACGAGTTATCTTATAATTTAATCATAAAGGTTAAAGTATACTTTAAGTCAAGCGATTTATTTTTTTAATTTAAATAAATCTAGATAAATTTTATTTAAATTAAACATTTGCTAATAAGACAAAATAGATTAAAATAAATATGAGTTATCTTATAATTGAATTATAAAAGTTAAAGTATACTTTAAGTCAAGGAGTTTTTTTTATGAATTATTCAATGAAGAAAGTGGCACAAATAACAGAGGTTACATCAAGCACAATAAGATATTATGAAACTATAGGAGTATTACCTAAGTTCAAAAGAAATGAAAATAATATTAGATATTTTACTGAAGAAGATATAGAATTAATTAATCTAGTAAAATGTTTAAGAAGAATAGGAATGCCTTTATCAGAAGTTAAAGAGAATATTACTAAATTTTTAAGTGATGATCAAAAAACTACAAATGAAATACTTATTGAGCACAAAGAAAAGCTTTTAAAACAAATAGAGCTATTAAATTTTTATATAGATGAAATAGACAAAAAATTATAATATATAATAAAACTATATTTATTGTAGTTTTATAAAAGGAGAAAAAATGAGTAATAAAAATTTAGAAATGATGAAAAAAATATTAGAGGAAAAACAAAGAAAATCTAAAGAAAAACAAAAAAGAATAATACCAAGTAGATATGGTAGTCAAAGTGCTGGTTCAGGAAGAATAAAAGGTGAGTACAGTGAATAAGAATCTAGAGATGATGAAAAAGCTTATAGAAGAGAAGAAGAATAAAGGTAAGAATACTAAAAATTCTTCTAAAGCTCAAAAATCTTTAGGTGGAGGTCCATCAAAGGGAGTTAAAACAGGAAATGGTGGAGGCCTTTTTGATTAACTACCTACGCAAACTCGTTACTTCAGTTAAATAGAGTAATGAGTTTGTAGGCAAAGAGTCAGTATATAGAGAAATCTATATATAGAGGTAGGCGAAAAACCTATCCAATACTACTTGAATTGCTGGAAACCCCTAAAGCTAACTAAACTACAATGTAAGTTTGAAATAAAACTAAACGTGAATGTCGAGAAATCAGAAAAAATTAGTTAGATGTTATAAGGTTAAAACCTAAGTAACTTAATAATGGGCAATCAGCAGCTAAGACTCGAATAGAGTAAAGTTCAACGACTATTCCTCTTGAGGGAAGTACATCACAAGCGGTTGGTGATGGAAGTAGGTAGCCCCTAGCATATAATGGTGAGGGTGAAGATATAGTCTGTGCTTATATGAAAGTATAAGAAGTTCATAAGAGAACTGTATAAAATGTAGCGATTTTATATGAACGACAACCTCTAATAGGACTAAAAACTACGGTTTTTATATATTATTTATTAGGGATAAATTCAATGTAACCATGAGATACTATTAATAAGAGTATTAAATAGTGTGGTGATATAGTGGAAAAAGCATATAAGTATAGAATTTATCCAAATAAAAAGCAAGAAGAATTAATTCATAAAACATTTGGATGTACAAGATTTATATATAATTATTTTTTAGATTTAAGAATTAAAAAATATGATGAAGATAAAACAAATTTTGGATATAATGCCATGAGTAAAAAATTGACTTCATTAAAAAAAGAGCATGTTTGGCTTAGAGAACCTGATAAAGATTCTTTACAAAAAGCTTTAAAGGATTTAGATAATTCTTATAAAAAGTTTTTTAAAGAAGGAGCAGGATTCCCAAAATTTAAATCTAAGAGAAATAATCAAAAATCATATAGAACGAATTGTACAAATAACAATATTAGATATGAAGAAAAGCATATAAGACTTCCGAAACTTGGATTCGTAAAGATAAGAGATAAGCAGATTCCAAGGGGCAGAATACTTAATGCAACTATATCACAAGACCCAGATGGGAGATATTATTGCTCACTATGTTGTACAGATGTTGAATTAATAGAATTTCCAAAAACTAATAAAAATGTTGGAATAGATTTAGGGCTTATAGATTTTGCTATATTTTCTGATGGAATAAAAATTGAAAATAAATCTTTTTATGAAAATTTAGAAGAGAAGCTTGCTAAATTACAAAGAGAATTATCTCGAAAAACAAAGGGTAGTTCAAATTGGAATAAGGCAAGACTTAAATTAGCAAAACTACAAAAGTATATTTCTAATAAGCGTAAAGATTTTCTGAATAAACTAACAACAAAAATAGTTAAAAACTATGACATTATATCTATTGAGGATTTAAAAGTTTCAGATATGAAAGAAACAGATAATACTATTAGAAATAAAAGAGTTAGTGATGTTTCTTGGTATGAATTTAGGAGACAACTAACATACAAAACTACATGGTATGGAAAAGTTCTATCGATTATAGATAGATACTATCCTTCAACTCAAACTTGTAGCGTATGTGGAACAAATGGTGGCAAGAAATTAGAAAATATTAGACTTTGGAAGTGCAGTCATTGTAATAGTGAATTGGATAGAGATTTAAATTCTGCTATAAATATTTACAATGAAGGAATTAGATTATTAAATAGTAAATAATATATAAGAACCGTAGGAACTACGGGGTTAGCTTGGTGATACTTAGCACATTAGTGTTATTGACCAAGAACCCTGCGACTTTAGTCGTGGGAGGTTCAGAAATAAAAAAATCAGGAATAAAGAAGAAATTATTGCATATAATAAAAGCAAAGGTTAATACATAGAAGACCAATTTGGTGAGCGGATTTATAGAGTCTGTTTTCCAGAGTGGTCTTTTTTGTATATAAAAAAATAGAATTTTTAAATTTACTTTTTATTGAAGGTAATTAGTACTAAATAGATATAATAAATTGCATTAATAATGAAAGACAATATAACATTGATTTTAAGCCTAAAGGGTATTAAAGGTAGTGATATAAATAATAAATTTATATGAGAATAATAATATAGCAGATTATTGAGAATAATAATATTATAAAAATAATTTTTAATAAGAAATATTAGATGAATTTTGAAAAAAAACACGGTATAGTATATTATGTTTATAATGGGAAATTATATTTAAATTTGAATTTGATTTAGAGTGAACTTAAATTTAAATAGCTTAGGGAAAAATAAAATAGTTATGATAGGGGATACAGTTGCTTTATAAATTAAATAAAGTAAGGTAGGAAGTGTACATATGAAAAAAATAAAGGGAATTAATCTGATTAAATTTGGGATATTAATACTTATTTTAGGAATAGCTTTCACAATTTTAATAAAGAATAGACATTTTATAATGAATCTAAAGGTTAGCACAATTATAAATTTTGCAGAATCTGCAAACACAAAATTTTACGCAATTATAATAACATTAGTAATATTTTTAATTAAACCTATATTTGTAATAATACCAAGTAGTGTTATAGCTATTGCAAATGGACTTATATTTGGACCTATTGAGGGATTTTGTGTAACAATGGTAGGAAATTTTCTTTCATGTTCAGTTGGATTTTACATGGCAAGACTTTTAGGGCAAGATTTTATAGAAGGAATTTTAGGTAAGAAAATGAGTAAGTTCCAAGAGAACTTTAAAAATAAGGAATTTATAATTTTATTTTCCTTAAGAATGATTCCAATAATTCCATTAGATCCAGTAAGTTATGCTTGTGGGTTATCAAATGTAAGTTTTAAAAAGTTTATAGCAGCATCACTTTTAGGTGTAGCACCAGAAACATTATGTTATAGTTTTTTAGGTAATAACTTTGATAAACCTTTTTCACCAGCATTTATAATACCAATAGTATTACTTATAATAGCATTAATAAGTTCAAGATTTATATTAAAGAAAATAAATGCAAAAGAAAATAAGTAAAATAGCAAATAAGAGATGTATAAAAGCATCTCTATTTTAATATGCGAATCTTTCAAAAATGTAAGATAGATGAAAGTTAAATCGATACTAGATTTAAAGAAAATAAATTAGAATAAGTACATAAGATGAGAAAAAGGAGTAAGGAAAAAAATGAGTACAATACTAAATGTAAGAGATGTTGAAAAATACTATGGAAATAAAAAGAATGTAACTAAAGCATTAAAGGGGATTAATTTTGAAGTTGAAGAGGGAGAATTTGTTTCTATAATGGGAGCATCAGGTTCAGGGAAAACTACATTATTAAATTGTATATCAACAATTGATACTATAACTACAGGGAAAATAATTTTAGAAAATGAAGATATAACTAGATTAAAAGGTAAAAAACTAGAAAAGTTTAGAGGGGAAAAGTTAGGATTTATATTCCAAGATTATAATCTTTTAGATACATTAACTATGAGAGAAAACATTGCATTAGCACTTACTATAAAGGGTGAAAAAGCAACCAATATAGATTCGAAAATAGACGAAACAGCAAAAAGATTAGGAATATATGAGATATTAAATAAATATCCATATGAAGTTTCAGGAGGGCAAAAGCAGAGAGTTGCATGTGCTAGAGCAATAGTTAAAAACCCAGCACTTGTGCTAGCAGATGAACCAACAGGAGCATTAGATTCAAAGTCAGCTAGACTTTTACTTGAAAGCTTTGAAGAGATAAATGAAGAATTAAAAAGTACAATACTTATGGTAACTCATGATCCATTTACAGCAAGTTATTCAAGTAGAGTTATTTTTATAAAAGATGGAAAGATATTTACAGAAGTAAACAAAGGAGAAGGGTCAAGAAAAGATTTTTTCAATAAGATAATTGAAGTTGTAACTCTTCTTGGAGGTGAAACAGCAAATGAACTTTAAACTAGCCTTTAAAAATGTAAAGAAGAGTATGAAGAATTATGCAATATACTTCTTAACATTAAGTTTTGCAGTATGTATATTCTATGCATTTAACTCTATTGGAGCACAAGGAAAATTACTTTCAGCAAATGGAGATAAAGAAATAATCGAAATGATGGGGCAAGTTATTGGATACATATCAGTATTTGTATCAGTAGTATTAGGATGTCTTATTATTTATGCAAATAACTTCTTAATAAAAAGAAGAAAAAAAGAACTGGGACTTTATATGAGTCTAGGTATGCAAAAAGGTAAAATTTCTAAAATGCTAGTTGTAGAAGAAATAATAATTGGAATAGCATCACTTGTTTGTGGTATTTTAAGTGGAATAGTACTTTCACAATTTTTAGCACTTTTAACAGTTAAGTTATTTAATATAAGCGATAAGAGTTTTTCAGTTATATTTTCATTAGATGCAATGATAAAATCTATAATTTATTTTGGAATCATATTTATATTAGTAATGATATTTAATGTTATTATAGTTTCAAAATATAAACTTATAGATTTACTTACAGCACATAAGAAAAATGAAAAAATGAAAGTGAAAAATCCAATAGTAGCAGGTGGAATTTTTGTAGCTTCATTAATTATAATTGGAGTAGCATATAAGTTTATATTGGAAACAGGGTTAAATGTACAGGATGTTAGATTTAAACTTTCAATTTTATTTGGAGTAGTTGGAACAATATTATTCTTCTATGGATTAACAGGATTTGTAATATTAATTATAAGTAAAATTAAAGGTATATATTATAAAAAATTAAATGTATTTACAGTAAGACAAATGAATAGCAAAATAAATACAAATTTTATATCTATGGCAGTAATAAGTTTAATGTTATTTATTACTATAAGTTTAATTGCGGTTTCAGTTGGATTTAAAATGCAAAATATAGATCAATTCACACCATATAGTGCAACTATTTCTGCAAGTGAATCAGGAGTATCATTAGAACAAGGATTAAAAGATGCAGGATTTGAATTGCCACAAGGAAGTAAAGTGGAATATACAACAACAAAAACTATTGATAATGTAACTTATCAATCAGAATTTTCAAAATATGCAGATTCTACTTTAAAATCATCATACTTATGGAAGTCATATAATGGGCAACCTTCAAAAATAGATTTTATGAGTATAACTGATTATAATAAGTTATTAAGTTTATCAGGAAAAAATCCTATTACTTTAGGAGCAGATCAAGTATTATTAACATCAGATACTCAATATATGACAAAAACATTAGACAATTTCTTTAATGAAAATGGAAAAATAAAAATAGGTGATAAAGAATATACAACAAAAGATAATAAAGCAGTTTCTGATAATTTAGCAACGTCACAAGGCGCAACTAACTTCCTTACAGTAATTGTAAATAATTCTGTTTTAAGCAATGCAAAAATTGATTATCAATATGCAAATATAAACTATGATAAAAATAATGCAACTAATTCAGAAGCTTATATGCAAAAGTTCTTTAATAATAAAGAATATAAAAGTATAGGAAATTCAAATAATAGTGATATGTTCGCATTATTATCAACAAAAGAAAGTATGATACAAAGTCAAGGTCAAATGACAACAATGATGTTATACATTGGACTTTATATAGGAGCTATATTCTTAGTAGCAAGTGCAGCAGTATTAGCACTTCAACAACTTTCAGAAGCAAGTGATAGTTATGATAGATATGTAGCATTAAGAAAAATTGGAGCAAGTAATAAGCAAATTAATAAAAGTATTTTTATACAAACATTAAGCTATTTTGCATTACCATTAATATTAGGATTAGTGCATGCTTCAATTGGAATATATGTTGCAAATGAGTTGATATCAAACTTTGGGAAATCAAGTATACTCCAAACTTCAATAATAACTATGGGGGTAATTGCATTTATATATTTTGGATATTTTTTAGTAACATTTTTAGGATATAAAAATATAGTTAAAGAAAAATAAAAAGTATATACTAAAGAAAATAAATAAAAAATAAATAGAAAAACGGACAAATGTCCTTTTGAAATTTTAGAATAAATGATAATATAGTATATATAATAAATCCATTAGAGTATATTAATTAAATTGGTATACAGATACTGTTAATAAGGAATGCATTTGCAGAATCCTTAATTATAAATATTTATATTGTCAGAAAAAATCTACAGCTTGCTGTAGATTTTTTTCTTTAATTAGGAGATTATTGACAAAAAAAATCTAGTGTGATATAACAGAAATATGGGATTAGCACTCTAATGATTAGAGTGCTAACAAAGGGAAATGTTGAAAGGAGATGTTTAAATTGGAAAAGAAACAATTTAGAGCAGAATCAAAAAGACTATTAGATATTGTTATTAACTCTATTTACACAAATAGAGAAATATTTTTAAGGGAGTTAATATCAAATGCTAGTGATGCAATTGATAAAATTTATTACAAAACTTTAAGTGATAATACTTTAAGTTTTAATAAGGAAGATTACTTTATTAAGCTTATACCAAACATGGAGGATAGAACTCTTACTATTAAAGATACTGGTATAGGTATGACTGAAGAGGAACTTGAAGAAAACCTTGGAGTAATTGCAAAGAGTGGTTCTTTACAATTTAAAAATGAAAATGAATTAAAAGATGGATATGATATTATAGGACAATTTGGTGTTGGATTCTATTCAGCATTTTTAGTTGCAGACCATGTTAAAGTTCTAACTAAAGGATTTGGTCAGGACAAGGCTTTTATGTGGGAATCTGATGGTGTTGAAGGATATACTATTTCAAATGCTGAAAAGGAAAGCTATGGAACAGATATAATTCTTCATTTAAAAGAAAATACAGAGGATGAAAACTTTGATGAGTATTTGAATGAATATAAATTAAGAAGCTTAGTTAAAAAGTATTCAGATTTTATAAGATATCCAATTAAAATAGATGCAAAAAAATCTAAATTAAAAGAAGATTCAGAAGACCAGTATGATGAATATATAGAAGAAACTATAAATAGTATGGTTCCTATTTGGAGAAAAAACAAAAGTGAACTTACTGATGAAGATTATAATAATTTCTACTTTGAGAAAAGATTTGGATTTGATAAGCCTTTAAAACATATTCATATAAGTGTTGATGGAATGATTAGCTATAATTCAATCTTATTTATTCCAGAAAGCACTCCATATGATTACTATACAAAAGAGTATAAAAAAGGTTTAGAACTATATTCAAATGGTGTTTTAATAATGGAAAAATGTGAAGAATTACTTCCAGATTACTTTGGATTTGTAAAAGGAATAGTTGATTCACAAGATCTTTCATTAAATATTTCAAGAGAACTTCTTCAACATGATAGACAATTAAAAAGAATAGCTAAAAATATAAAAAATAAAATTAAAAATGAACTAGAAGCTATGCTTAAAAATGATAGAGAGTCATATGAAAAATTCTATAAATCATTTGGAAGAGTTTTAAAATATGGAATATATGATGAATTTGGAGCACATAAAGATGACTTAAAGAATTTAGTAATGTTTTATTCTTCAACAGAAAAGAAAATGGTTACTCTAAAAGAGTATGTTGAAAGAATGAAAGAAGACCAAAAATACATTTACTATGCATCAGGTGAATCAAATGAAAGAATAGAAAAAATGCCACAAACTGAAATGGTATTAGATAATGGCTATGAAGTATTATACTTTACAGAAGATATAGATGAATTTGCTATTAAAGTTCTTCAAAACTTTGATGAAAAAGAATTTAAATCAGTTTCTTCAGGTGATTTAGGAATAGAAAATAAAGAAGAAGAAACTAAAGCAAATGAAGAAAATAAAGATTTATTTACAGGAATTAAAGAGGCACTATCAGGAAAAGTAAAAGAAGTTAAGGCATCTTCAAAACTTAAGAAGTATCCTGTATGCCTTTCAACAGAAGGTGAAGTTTCAATAGAGATGGAAAAGATATTAAATACAATGCCTAATAATGAAGGCGTAAAATCTGAAAAAATATTAGAAGTTAATCCAAATCATGAAGTATTTAATTCTTTAAAAGCATCTTATGAAGGTGATAAAGAAAAGTTTAATCTTTATGTAAATCTTCTTTATAATCAAGCATTACTTATGGAAGGGTTAAGTATAGATGATCCTACAGAGTTTGCAAATGATATATGTAAATTAATGAAATAAAAAGTAAAACATTTTAATAAACCTTTTAACTTTGGAGTTAAAAGGTTTTATTTTTTTATAGATTAATATATAGTATTTTATAAAGGAAAGGATTACAGAAAGGAGTAAGCTGATGAAAGAACAAATAAGGATAACGGTAATATCTACATATAAAGAAATGGAAAGTTTTTTTGATGAAGTTTCATTTGAGGGTGTTCGATTAAAAGTAAAAACTATTAACAAAATAGATGAAATAAAAAATTATATAAAAGAAAATGAAAAGGATACAGATGTTTTTTTAAGTAGAGGAGCAACGGTTAGAAGAATTCAAGAGAACAGTAGTATTCCAGTTGTTAATGTAGCTATAACAAACTTTGATTTAATAAAAGCAATCGATAATGCTAAAAGTTATGGAGAAAAGAAGATAGGTTTTTTATCTTATAATGAAGATAAGTATGATGTAAAAGAGATTGAAAGAATTTTAGATGTAGAATTAAAAAGAGTGAAATATGAAAGTACATTAGAAGTAGCCAATGATGTTGAAAGTATAGCTAAGCTAGGAATTAACACAGTAATTGGTGGGGGAATGACTCCTCTAAATGCAGAAAGATTAGGAATGAATAGTGTTTTATTACAATCAAGTAAAGAGTCTATAGCAAATGCAGTTACCAATGCTATTAACATTGCTAAAGTAAGAAGAATAGAAAAAGAAAAAAATGCTAGATTAAATGCTATATTAAACTCCATAAATCAAGGGATAATAGTAACAGATGAAAAAGATATAATAACTTTATATAATCCAAGTGCTGAGAAGATAATGAAAAAGAAAAGAGATAGAGTATTAGGAAAAAATATTGTAGATACAATACCGAATACGAAAATGCATGAAATAAATGTAAGTGGTAAAGCAGAGATCGGAATGTTACAAGAAATTAATGGAGAAATAATAGCCACTAGTAGAATTCCAATAATGCTTGAACAAAGAAATATAGGGGGAGTTAGTACATTTGAAAAAAGTTCAAATATTCAAAAGATTGAAAAGAAAATTAGAGAGAATCTTCATGAAAAAGGACTTATGGCAAGATATAATTTTGATGATATTGAAGTAAGTAATCAAATTATGCAAGATATAAAGATATTAGCAAAATTATATTCTAAAACTGATGAAACTATTTTAATAAATGGTGAATCAGGAACAGGGAAAGAATTATTTGCTCAAAGTATTCATAATGAAAGCAGAAGAAAAAATGAGCCTTTTGTAGCAGTAAACTGTGCTGCAATATCTGAAAATTTATTAGAGAGTGAGCTTTTTGGATATGAAGGGGGAGCATTTACTGGAGCTAGAAAAGAAGGAAAACCAGGATTATTTGAATTAGCTCATAAAGGAACAATATTTTTAGATGAAATTGGAGAAATATCGAAGCACCTGCAATCAAGTTTATTAAGAGTAATACAAGAAAAAGAAGTTAGACGTGTAGGTGGAGAAAATGTTATTCCAATAGATATAAGAATAATATGTGCAACAAATAGAAATTTAGCAGATGAAGTTGAAAAGGGAAATTTCAGAGAAGATTTATATTATAGGTTAAACGTATTTTATATAAATTTATTGCCACTTAGAGAGAGAAAAGAAGACATAAGAATAATAGCTAAAAAGTTAATAAAGGAATATCCAGATAAAGAAGAAGTAGAAGAATCTGTATTAAAGATTATAGATGATATTCCAAGTACTCATGAGTGGAAAGGAAATATAAGAGAATTAGATAGTATTGTTAAGAGAGCATATCTTATGACAAAAGCACCTAATTTATATAATTCAAATTTAAATAAGCTTTTAGTTGATATGAATAAGAGGGCAACGGATGGAACTCTAAAAGCAAATATAAATTTAAATAAGGATTTAAAAGAAATTGTAGGAGAAATTGAGAAGAAGGTTATAAATTACTATATAAATGAAAATTATAGTATGGAAGAGATTTTAGAAAAATTAAATATAAGTAAATCAAGCTATATGCGAAAAAAACGTAGTTAAATTCAAAAAAGACACCAAAAGTTCTAAAAAAGACACTTTTTGTGTCTTTTTTTTTAATAAAAAAATAAAAATGACCATTTAAGTGGGCTTGTAGAAGTTGGCACAGAAAATGCTTATATAAAAGGTATAAGATAAAAAAGGAGGGAAAGATATGTTAGGAACATGGATGTTTACTCCAGGTACAAAAGAGAAATACTTTGGTTCAGGAGAAAAGAATAAAGCAGATGTAACTATCTTAGACTTAGAAGATTCAGTATCACAGGAAAATAAAAATACAGCGAGAGAAAATGTTGTAAGATACTTAGAATCAAAAAATTTGACTCAAAAAATAGCAGTAAGAGTAAATAGTTTAGATACTAAAGATGGAATAAATGATTTGAAAGCATTAATAGAGTCAAAAATGGAACCAGATTTTATTGTTATTCCTAAATGCAATTCGGCAGAGATTTTAAAAAATGTAACAGGTGCATTTAAAAATGAAAATAAAAAAACGGTAGCAATACCAATGATAGAAACAATGAAAAGTATTGATATGCTATTAGAACTAGAAAAAGAAGAAGTACCTTATGCATTATTTGGTTCAGCTGATCTGTCAGATGAGTTAAATATAGTAAATGATTGGGATAACTTAAATTATATTAGAAATAAAATAATTGATTTTGCATCAAGAAATGGAGTCCAAATGATTGATACACCATATTTTAATGTTAAAGATTTAGAAGGTGTTGAACAAGAGGCAATAAAAGTAAAAAACATGGGATTTAGAGGAAAGCTAGTTATTTACCCAGCACAAGTAGAAAAGATAAATAAGGTTTTCAATATAACAGAAGAACAAATAGAGTGGGCTAACAAAGTATTAGAGATAAATAAAGCGGGTGTAGGAACTCTAGATGGACAAATGATAGATGAGGCTATTGCTAAGAGAGCAAGAGCAATATTAAAGAATATAAGTTAGAGAACTAAAAAGTAAACTAAAAATATAAAATGGAAAAGTTTTTAAATATTAGGAGGAAAAGATTATGAATTTACCAGGAGCATACAAAGAAGTAGGAGCAAATAGATATAGAGAAACATCAGGATTTTATTTTGAGGATTTTAAAATTGGAGATGTTTTTGAACATAGACCAGGAAGAACAATAACAGATGTAGATAATATTTGGTTTACATTATTATCAATGAATACACAACAAGTACATTTTGATGATGCATATGCATCAAAAACTGAGTGGAAAAAATTACTTGTAGATTCAACTTTCACATTAGCAGTTATTACAGGAATGAGTGTTAAAACAGTAAGTGGTAAAGTAGTTGCAAACTTAGGATGGAATAATGTTAAAGCAACAAAACCTGTCTTTGCAGGCGATACTTTATATGCAGAGTCAGAAGTAGTAGATAAACGTGAATCTAAAAGCAGACCAGGACAAGGTATTGTAACAGTTAGAACAAAAGGATTAAATCAAAATGGTGAACAAGTTATGATTTTTGATAGAACAATGCTTGTATACAAAAAAGGACATGATCCAAAAGAAAGTAATTATTAGAAATTAACTGTTAAGAAAATAATTAGGAAAATAAAAATTAGGAAAGAAGGTAAAGATCATGAAAGATATGATTGATTTTCAAGAAATATATAATTCAAAACTTAGAACAGCACAAGAGGCTATAATCGAGAACGTGGAAAGTAATAGTAAAATAGGATTTGGAATGGCTATGTCACAACCTCCAAAGCTTATAGAAACTCTAGCATTAAATGTAAGAAATAAAAAATTGAAAAATTTGAATTTATATTATTTCCATTCAGAACATAAATTGATAAATAATTTATTACAATATGATTTAATGGATGAAGTTCACCCACATACATGTTTTATGACAGGTGGAGAGAGAGCACTTATCAAAAAAGCAGATGAAGAAAATAAAAAAGTAGTTAAATTCATACCAAATAACTTTAGTCAATCAATAAAAATATTTAATGAAGTCATAAAACCAGATGTGTTTATGATAACAGTATCACCTATGGATAGAAATGGATTCTTTACTTTTGGAACTAATAATGATTATGGAAGAACAACTGCCTTAAATGCAAAAAGATTAATTATTGAAGTTAATGAAGACATGCCAAAGGTATTTGGACAGTCAACAATCCATGTATCTCAAGTTGATGCTATAGTGGAGCATACAGAGGAGTTAGATGAATTAAAAACTAAGGCTATGTCAGAAGAAGAAAGAGTAATAGGTGAACAAATTGCAGAATTAGTACCTAATGGAGCTTGTCTTCAAATGGGGATTGGTGGATTACCAGATGCTGTGTGTTCTGCATTAATTAATCATAAAGATTTAGGAGTTCATACAGAGTTATTAACACCAGGACTAGTGAAATTAATGAAACTTGGAGTTATAAATAATTCTAAGAAACAATTAAATAAAGGTAAAAGTGTATTTACTTTCGCAATGGGAGATAAGGAGTTTTATGATTATATAAATGAAAATCTTGCAATTGAAAGTCATCCAGTTGATTATGTAAATAATCCAGCTATTATTGCACAAAACGATAATGTTATATCTGTAAATTCAACTATTGAAATGGATTTAACAGGTGAATGTAATTCAGAATGGATGAAAGGACATCAATTTAGTGCAACAGGTGGACAATTAGATTTTGTAAGAGGAGCAAGTACTTCTAATGGTGGAAAATCAATAATTGCATTTATATCTACAACTAAAAATGGAGCTATAAGCAAAATAGTACCTAAATTATCAGGACCAGTAACTACACCAAGAACAGATGTACAATATGTTGTTACTGAATATGGAGTTGCAAACTTAAAAGGATTGGATTCAAGTGAGCGTGCTGAAAAATTAATATCTCTAGCACATCCTAATTTTAGAGAAGCATTAAGAAAAGCAGCAAAAGAGCAACATTTAATATAATAAAAATAAATATATCTGGTGATAACCACCAGATATATTTAAAAAACAAAAAGTAAACGTTAACAACAAGGAGAGAAAGAGATGGAAAATAGTATTGAACGAAAATCACTTATTAAAGGATATATATGTATAATTTTAGCAGCATTTATGTATAGTACACAAGAAATAGCCGGAAAGAAATTGGCATTATTTAAATTAGATCCTTATCAAGTTATATTTTGGGCCTTTTTCGTAGCCATCATATTAATGATTGCACCTGCTTGTCGTGAAATGAAAAAAAGAAAAATAAAATTTAAAGCAAATGATTTTGGATATTTTACTGTTGTAGGAATACTGTGTGTTCCATTATCAATGACTGCATTACAAATGTCCTTAAGCTATATAAATGCAGCAACTGTTGCAGTAATAATTAGTACAACAGCGATTTTTGCAATTCCACTATCATTTTTTATTTTAAATGAAAAAATAACTAAAAAAATAGCAATAGGACTTATAGTATCAATAGTTGGGTTATTAATATTAATTAATCCAGAAAGTTTAATTGATAGTAGATCAGCTAGAAGTCACCTAATTGGAATTGGACTTGCTTTCTTTGCCGCGATAGTATTTTCTTTATATACAGTTATATCAAAAAAGAGAGTGCAACAATATGGTGGAATGGTACTTAACTTTTTCTCTTTCGTAATTGGAGATATAGTTTTATTTGTAGGATTATTAATATCAGGACGACCAATAATTGATAATATAACAAATATTGAAATGGTTATATTGTTAGTAATAATGGGATTATTAGTGAAATTTTTAGGTTATATTTTTTATCAACAGGCAATAGAATCAACTTCAGCAACAATTGCATCAACTACATTTATGATAAAACCAATTATAGGGCCAATTTTAGCAATAATATTTTTAGGAGAAGCCTTACATTTAAATTTCTGGGTTGGTGTTATAGTAATAATAATTGGTTCATATATAATATTTAAATGCAAATTAAGTAGAGAAAAATAAGGATAGAAGTAAAATAAAAAATAAGTTATAAATAAAATGAAAAAGGTATAAGATAATAAATAATTTATTAAATAAAGATGAATAATATGAAGTGAAAGATAAAAAAGTTGAAGATAAGAGAAAGAAAATTTATAAAGTTAATATCATAAAATTTCATTAATAGTATAAAAAAGGCAAGTAAACATATACATACATAGGTTAAGCCTAAAAAAAAAGAGAAATACAATAAGATTTACTAAAAATTAAAATTAAATTAATAATATATCTTTTGAGTTAAAAGTTTGTTGAGATATATAATAGAAAGTAAGGCGAAAAATATAGAATTTTAAATTGGTTTAAGCAAGTTATAAATCAAGAGCCTTTTAAAACTTAAAAGAAGGAGGATAAAGATGGATAATAAGATCGAAAGAATGATAAATGCCTCTAAGGTAAGAGTAGTTCTTGAAAGTATTATTGTTGGGATAGGTGTTGGATTTCTTGTTTCGATGTACAGATTAATACTGAAGTACATACTTGGCTACACTTATTTAGCTTATAAATTTATGGGAGACCATGTTTTTGCTATAATTATAGGTTTAATAATTTTAGCCATAGTAGGAGTCATTGTAGGTTTAATGGTAAAAGATGAATCCATGATTAGTGGTAGTGGTATTCCTCAAATCGAAGGAATATTAACGGGATATTTTAAAGCACCATCACCAGGAAAAGTCATTATTTATAAATTTGTAGGTGGGGTTTTAGCCATAGGAAGTGGATTGTCACTAGGAATTGAAGGTCCTTCAATTCAATTAGGGGCAAGTATTGGACATATATTTGGTAATGTAACTAAGAAATTAAAAATCGAAAAAAGATTCTTAATCTCAAGTGGAGCTGGTGCAGGTCTTGCAGCAGCATTTAATGCGCCATTTGCAGGAGTTTTATTTGTTCTTGAAGAAGTACATAAGAAATTTACTCCAATGTTATTTGTATCAGCTATAGCAGCATCAGTATCATCAGATGCCGTTACTTGGATTTTCTTTGGAAAACAACCTATATTAATGGCACATGTAATACCAACATTACCATTTAGATATTATGGATATTTAATAGTTTTAGGTATAGTTGTTGGATTAGGTGGAGCATTATATAATTTCTGTATAGTAGGAACTATGGGTCTTTATAGTAAGATTAAGTTACCTATACAATTTAGAATGATAATACCTTTTGTATGTGCAGCAGGTTTTGGAATATTTCTTCCACAAGTATTAGGTGGAGGAGAAGGATTAATAGATAGTGTATTAACAGGGAAAGTTTTACTAGGATTTGCAATTATATTATTAATAGCTAAATTCATATTCTCAATGATCAGTTTCGCATCTGGAACACCAGGTGGGATACTATTCCCATTACTTACATTAGGAGCATTAGTAGGAGTTATATTTGGTGAAGTATCTATTCAGTTCTTAGGACTTGATAGAATGTACTTAATGAACTTCATATTATTTGCTATGGCAGGAATGTTCTCCTCAATAGTTAGAGCACCACTTACAGGTATGATGCTTGTTTGTGAAATGAGTGGATCATTTACTCAATTTGGACCAATTATTTTAGTTTGTGGAGTTTCATACTTAGTAGCAGAACTTTTAAGAAGTGAACCAGTATATGAATCACTATTTAAAATGAGATTACATGCTATGGAATCAACAGAGAAACGAGAAGAGTATGCTAAGGAAAATAAAGGAGAAGTTGTAGTATCCTATATTGTTAGCATGGGTTCAAGTATAGCAGGTAAAAAACTTAAAGAAATAAACTTAGGTAAAAATGTATTAGTTATCTCTATTGAAAGAAGTGGGGAAATATTAATACCAAATGGAGAAACAGTTATAATGGCAGGAGATACCATAAGTACCTTAGCAAGTGAAACAAAAGAGATTCAGCTAAGAACAATGCTTGAGGAACTCTGTGAATGTGACTTATAATAAATAATAAAAAGGATTTTCACTAAAATTTAGTGAAAATCCTTTTTTCATATGAGAAATTTATTATAATTAAAATAAGAAGAACTGTCTAAAATATAGATAATAATAAAAGGATAAAAGGAAGAATGAAATTATGATGAGGAATGAGTTAGCAAAAATAAAAAAAATAGCAGAAAATCCAAATATAGATGCTATGGGGATTTTTGGGAGTAGAGCGAGAAGGGATAATAGAGAGAATTCAGACTATGATATTTTTATGATAAGTAATTTAAATCTAGAAGAAGAGCTAGAGTTAGAAGAAAAGCTAGAAAAAGCACTTAATCAAACTGTTGATTTAATACAATTAAATGAAAAAACAGATAAAAGGCTAGCTAAAAACATTATAAATGATGGAATAATTATAGTAGATAAAAAAAATAAATATATGCAGTTTTGTATCATGATAGAGAATTTTTATAGAGAAAACAGTGATTTTATAGAAAAGAGAAAGAGAGATTTAATTAATGAATGAAGATAGAATATTAAAGTTATTAGAAGATTTTAGGGAATGGGAAAATGATTTTAGCCAATGTGTGAATGCAATTAAACAATGTGAAAGTGAGGATATGAGAAAACTTTTATATCATAGTGCAAGAGCTTACTTTTTAGATTTTCATATATTATGTGAGGATTATATATCAATTAATTTAAAAGAATTAAGAAAATTTAAAATAGATATTTCAGCAATAGGTGGAATGGAAATAATAAAAGAAAGTGGTGTAGTAAGTAAAGAAATATTAGAGTTTTATTCTAGTTCAAGAAGACTTAGAAATAGATTAGCACACAGATATAAAGTTCCGGATGATGGAGTATTAGTAAAGAATTTAGAGCAAAATATGGAGCTTATAAAAGAGTTAAGTGGGAATTTGAAAAAAATGTTAAGCTATTAAAGGGATTTAGTAGCTTAACTTTAAATATGTATAAAATGAAAATAAATTATATTAAAAATATTAAAATTCAAAGAAAGGATTTGAAAAATACATAATTTATTAATGAAAAGGTGATAAAATAAAAAGAAAAGGAGGGATATTATGGAAGGTAATAATAGAGAAACTGAAATATTAGAAGAAACTCTAATAGGAGAAGAAGTGGAAGTACATAATGATACTGAAGAAAAAGAAGATGTGTTTTTTTCAGAAAAGAACCTTGTAACAGAAGATAATCTATTTAAGTTTATAGGTGCAAAAAATTTAGATTACTATGCAAAAATATTTAGAAGAAATAAAGAAAAAGATAATTTTGCATCTTGGAACTGGGCCGCATTTCTATTTGCACCATTTTGGTTAGCATATAGAAAAATGTATGGATGGCTAGCTATATTTTTAGTTGCTGATACTATAGCAGAAGGTATAGGCGCAATGTCAGTTGTTATAGGTATATTATTAAAAATTGCTATTATAGTTATAGTAGGGATATTTGGTAATTGTATATACTTATCTCATTGTAAAAAGAAGATTAATTCTATAAATTCCGAACTTGAAGATTATGAATATAAAGATGAAGTTACAAAGGCTAATGGTGGAACTTCAGGGTTATCAGTAGTAATATTCTTTTTAGCTATAATAATATTTGTAGCTCTTATGATTTTTGTTATGAGCTTATTAAGTTCAGCTATGTCAATCGGATTATATTCATTTTTATAATTGAAAATTTAAAATAGAAATTTATAAAAGAACTCGTTTAACGGGTTCTTTTTTTGAATAGAAGAAAATATAAAAATTTAGTATAATGGATAAATTTAAAAAATAACTTAGAGTAAGAAACTAAATTAAAATAAATTTAAAGGATAAAATTTACAGAAGGGAGACAAAGAAATGGAAAGAGTTTTTATAACTAGTGATGTTCATGGAGGATTTAATGAACTAATTGAAGGTTTGGAAAAAATAAAATTTAAGGAAGATGATAAATTATATATATTAGGAGATATTTTAGATAAAGGACCAGATTCCTTTAAAGTATTAAATTATGTAATGAGTGCTGAAAATATAAGTTTAATTAAAGGGAATCATGAATACATGTTGCAACTAGCTATAGAAGAGGATGAGAGAATAAGGGATTATATAAATACTGAAGGAAAGAAAAAAATAGAAAAGATAAAGAAAATGGGAAATGAATATTTTGAAAAAGTATATAAATATATAAAAAATCTTCCTTACTATATAATTTTGAATGATGATTTTTTATTAGTTCATGGTGGAATTGATATAGATATAAACGATAGTAAGGAAGAAGTATTAAAAAGATTGGAAAATACAGAGGTTGAAGAAGAAATATTAATAAATAGGAGCTTATGGATAGACACCTTTGATAAAGAATTGAAAAAAGAAGATTTTGGATCAAAGGCCTTTAATATAATTATTGGACATACACCTATGCAAAATATATTTAAAAAAATAAATGAGATAGGGATTAGAGAAAATAAATTTGGAAAGAAAGTTATATGTTTAGATACTGGAGTGTTTTCAAGTTATAAGGAGTCACAAGGAAGATTATCTTTTATTCAATTAGATAAGGAGGGAATAAAAGATATTATTTATATAAATTCAAAAAATTAAAAGCAAATTTAAATAAGAGCTATTTTAAAGTTATATATTGTATTTTTACTTAAAGGAATGATGAAAACTCTTGTTTTAGAAAATCCTTTTTGTATAGGGAATGTAAAAGCTTTAACTAAGATATCGATAGCTTGTTTTATAATAGCTGGATGTTTTATAGGAATACTTGCAAAAATATTTAAGCAAGCAGTTAAATATAAAGAAGAAAATGAGCTAACAATTTAGAGTATAGGAGAGAGTGGAATGGCTATAGTAATAAACTTAGATGTTATGATGGCAAAAAGAAAAATATCTCTTCAAGATTTGGCTCAAAATGTAGGAATAACAAATGCAAATTTATCTATTTTAAAAAATAATAAAGCAAAAGCAATTAGATTTTCAACATTAGAAGCTATATGTAAAGAGCTTAATTGTCAACCAGGAGATATAATAGAATACGTAGAAGATTAGATCATTTAGAATTAAGGAGAAAACTTACTAAGGTAAGTTTTTTTATTTTATAAAAAAATTATAAATAGGATACTCACAAAAAAGTAAGTAATTTACCTAAATGTATTAAAGGCATATAATAAGAATTGTTCAAGGGAACAAAATAAAAATTAAAATTAAAATTAAGCAAATAAAAGTATACAAATTACATAAACTAAACTTAGTACAGATGTACAAAACAGGAGGAATTTATTATGATGAAAATTAAAACTAACGCAATTAACGAAAAAGGACACTTCCATGACAAACATGGTCAACACGGAGAAAAATTTGTAAACGGAATGCCAAATCATTCAATTGATTTTGAAATTGAAAATGCACCAGCAGGAACTAAAAGCTACGCATTTATATTAGATGATCACGATGCTATTCCAGTATGTGGATTCACATGGATACACTGGGCAGGAGCTAACCTTAAAAAGACTAAGGTTGAAGAAGGAGAAGCAGAAAATACTACTGATTTCGTTCAAGGTGTTAACAGCTGGGGTGCTCCAGTACTTGGTGGAGGTGCTTTATCAAGAGAAGAAGCTGCAAACTATGGTGGAATGGCTCCTCCAAACTGCACACACACTTATGAATTAAGAGTATATGCATTAGATACAGATTTAGATTTAGAAAATGGATTCTTAGTAAATGATTTATATAATGCAATGAGAGGGCACATTTTAGAAGTTGCTACTATCGAAGGATTATACAGAAACTAATAAAAATTTTGAGGCTGTTTTAATACAGCCTCAAAATATAAAATGTAGGATTCATATTATTGAATCTTACATTTTATATTTTATGAGATAAAATGTAGTTTAATAGACATAAAATATATAGGGAGGAATAACAAATGAAAAAATACATATTTTTAATTTTAATATCAACATTTCTATTTAGTACAATGGAAATAGCTATAAAATGTACAGGCACAGCTTTTAATTCAATTCAATTGAATTTTATAAGATTCTTAATAGGTGGATTAGTATTACTACCATTATCAATAAGAAAACTTAGAAAAAATAATAGAAAGCTACAAGGAAAAGATTTTATTTATTTCCTAATTACAGGATTTATTTGCATAATCATTAGTATGACTTTATTTACAGCAGCAGTAGTTATGAAAGGATCAAATCCAGCTGTTATTGCAGTAATATTTAGTTTCAATCCAATATTTACTATAGCTTTAGCAAGTATTATATTTAAAGAAAAGATAACTAAAGGAATAATTGGTGGATTAGTTGTTTGCTTTATAGGGTTATTATTTGTTATAAATCCATTCCAGTTAGGTGGAAGTGCAGTACCAAGTATGATAATGGCATTAGTTTCAGGATTTACATTTGCTTTATACAGTATAATGAGCAAATATACTATTGTTAAAAGAAAATTAGATGCTATAACAGTAACAGCATTTACTTTTTTAGTAGGAAGTTTTGAACTTTTAATATTAATAGGATTATCACATATAAAAGCATTTTCAAATCTTATGGTTGAACATAATTTAAGTATGTTTAGTAACATTCCAATATTACATGGAATTAGCATGCATAATATAATTTTACTTTTATACATATCAATTTTTGTATCAGGAATTTCTTTTGCACTATTATTTATAGTAATGGAAAAACTAGGTGCAACAATGTCGTCATTAATATTCTTTATAAAGCCAGTGTTATCACCAATATTAGCATTAATATTAATTCATGACGTATCAATATTATATCCACATAACTATGTAGGTGTAATATTTATGGCAATTGGTTCTATAATAATATTTATAATACAAATGAAAATGAGTAAAAACTTAATAAAAAGATAAAAGAAAAAGGATACATAGTAGAGTTTTAAAATATACGAGTAGTAGTTGAATATTTTAAAATCCCGAAGAAATGTATCCTTTATTTTTATTATTCTACTAAATTATAGAAAAACCTCTTTTAAATTAACATATTTAGGAATAAAAATAAAGGAAGTGGAATAAAAATAAAAAAAGTGGAATAAAGATAGAAAAGAGAGCATAAAAATAAAAAAAAACTTTCAAAATATTGACAGAAAGTGATTTATTATAGTAAAATTATGGGAAATTATGCGCTAAAATGAGGGAGAGAATTATGGGAAATAAAAAGAAATTATTGAGATATTTAGATTACTTTAATGAAAGAGAAAATAAATTCTATGAATTAAAAACACCAATTGAAGGATCTAGAATAATTAGATATTATGATTATGATGTTGAAGTGTTAAACTTTTTAGATGAGTTTGCTAGAACTGATATGATAGATTATTCTTATGGAACAAACATGGAAAAGATAGATTTAGAAAAAATATCTGAATTAGATGAGAAAAAAATAGGTACTATCTTAACTTATTATTTAAGAACAGAAAGATTTGCAGATGGAACATGGGCAAAAGCTATAGATAAAGGTATATTCTTAGAATGTATAGAAAGATTAAAAGTTGTTTTAGAAGTATAGAAAGTTAATGACGCTATAAGCGTCATTT
>NZ_CAMTIG010000033.1 GCF_947072515.1 uncultured Clostridium sp. | reverse complement strand
AGGAGAAAGTAAAAGAATTTTAAAAGAAGGACTATAAAAAAGAAAAAGTTGTAACCTTAAGTTACAACTTTGCTTTTTTTTATAAATAAAATAGCAATAAATTATTAATAATAAGGCAATAAATATATACTAATCTAATTATTAGAAAGGAAGGATTCTTTATGAAAAAAATGAAATTGTTAGCAATAATAGTTTTAATAATTCTTATCTGTATAATAGGATTTTTTATAGGACATAAATTTATAAATAAGGATGCTGCAAATAGTAGTGATAAACAGATAAAAACCACTGAAACAAGTACAAAAACATCTACACAAAAAGATACTGTAGCAAGTACAAAAAGTAATGAAAATTCAAATGCAGTAAATACACAAAGTACAAAAACTCAAACTATAGCTACACAAAGTGTTAAAGTGAAAAATGTAAGTACTCAAGGAAATCAGACACAAGAAACTCCACAAAATCAAGGAACAATAATTTATAAAGTTCCAAATGGAAGTTATACTCAAAATACAATTTTAGTAACTAATACAACAGGAAAAGATATCTCATCTGGATTATTAAATGAATATTTAAGATCATGGATTATGGAAGATCAAAATAATTGTGAAGGAATTTGTGATGCAACAGGGACATTTTGGGGACAACCATGGCTCAATAAAGTGTCAGACAAAACTGTAGTTAATGCATTTATAGATGCAAATGGAGAAGCAGCATTATCAGAGAATATAACAGCAAGTGAATTTGTAAAAACAACTCAACAATTAGATTTACTAACTATAAATAGTGTTCCATTTACTTTAGCACAAGCAAAGGCAATTATTCTAAATATGCTTCAACAAGATAACTATGCAACTCCAAGTGAGGTTACTAAAATAGTACTTGAACAAGGGGCACCGAGTGTATATGAGGTGTATACTAAACAATCAGGAAATAATATTTATTGGACTGTAGATGCAAATACAGGTTATGCACATGGATAAAATTATAATAAAATTGGATGCAATTATATTGTAAGATTTATTAACCTTTATGTAGTGTCTAGAAGCTTTTTGAATGATATAATCTTATTATTCTAGTTAAGAAGGAGTTATAAGATGAAAAAAGTTTTAAAAGGTATAGGAATAATATTAATAATAGGAATAATTATTCTAACCTTTTTAGGAATTAAATATAGAGGACAAATTGAGTTTTATATAAATACTATAAAAAATTATAAAACTATAGAAGTTAATGCAAAAGCGATACCTTTAAGCGGAACAAAGAATGAAAGTATGAAGGATAGTCAAAATATAGTTATTAATGAGAAAGAAAATAATAAAGTGATTTTAAATATTTATAAAAGCGAAAAACACTTAAAATCAGGCTCACCAGTTATTATATATGTTCATGGGGGAGCATGGATGTATGGAAATAGTGAGATTCCAGAAAATATGAGTGGGGTTATAAATCAATTTAGAAAAGCTGGATATACAATAATTAGCGTAGACTATACCTTAGATACAAAAACCATAGATTTTAATTTACAGACAACGGAAGTTAAAGATGCAATAAGATGGGTTTATAAAAACTCTGAAGAGTATAATTTTAATACAAATAGTATAGGAATTATAGGTGCATCAGCTGGTGCAAACTTAGCTATGTTAGCAGCTTATAGTGATAATGATAAATTTGTAGGAAATGAAAGTTTAAAGGATTATAGTTCTAAAGTAAATTATGTAGTAGATTTATTTGGACCGACAGAATTGTCTTCATTAAGTGAAAATGGAGAATCAAAAGAACTTTTGGAGGCAGTTAATAAAAAAGAGGCAAATTTAAAGACAAAAGCAGCATTAAAAGATTATATGGATACGTACAGTCCTATAAATTATATTAAAAAAGGGTTGCCTAAAACTCTAATAATTCAAGGTAAAGATGATAAAATAGTTCCATATAGTAATTCAGTAGATTTATATGATAAAAGCAAGGAAGTTGGTAATGATGTAAACTTAATATTACTAAATAATATGGGGCATGCATTTACCAATATTAACGAGAAACAAACAAAAGAAGTTATCTATAAATTACTAAATTTTATATTATTTAATTCAAAATTATAGTTTACTATTAAAAATAATAAATTGAAGAGATAAGAATTTAAAATATAACCTAGAAATATAAATTTCTAGGTTATATTTTTTAATATTGAAATAAAATTTATTTTAAGCTATCTACTCCATTTAAGATAAAAGCTTCAGTTAGTGAAGCCATTTCGGATGAAGATTCTTTTAAACCATTCTTAAGCCAAGCATCAAATATTCCTATACAGCCAGCCAAGATATAGTTATAGTAATAATAAAATTTTTCTGTGGCTTCTAAATTAAATAAGGCTTGCCAAGTAATAAAACATTTTTCTTTAAGAATACTTTTAATATTATCCATAAAAGATAGGTCACCATTATTGCCAAGCAAAACAGTACATAAAGCTGAATTATCTTTTAAGAAGGTAAAAATATCTTCAAGTAAAGGAAGTGGACTTTCTGTAGTATCAAAATTATGTGAATCTAAAATAGTATTAAATTCTAAGAAGAGCTCGTCTTCAATTTTTTCTAAAAGATCAAAAATATCCTTATAGTGTAAGTAAAAAGTTCCTCTATTTAAATCAACCTTTTCTGTAAGTTCACGTACAGAAATATTTTTTATATTTTTTTCTAAAAGTAATTCAATAAGACCATCTTTTAAGGCTTTTTTAGTTTTGCGTATGCGTCTATCTGTATTTGTACTCATATATTTCCCACCCTTTAATAAAATAAACAAAATAATTAAATTTGTTTATTAATAATCAAGATATATTTAAAAAGTTTAATTATTGACAATTAGAAAAATATTGATTATTGATATCCAAATTTTAGTTAATTATAATCTAAATAAATAAGAAAATCAACAGAGTGTCTATTAAAAAATAATATAGTTAAATAGGGTAATAAAGGGGAAATTTTATTTAGAAATTAGGAGGGGAGTTTTATAAAAGAGAAGTTTTTTAGAGGGGTTTTAAAATATAAAGGAATTATTTTAATAAGTTTTTTTATAATAGCTATAATATCAGGGATAATGCAGAATTTCATTTTAGTAAATTATGATATGAATGATTATTTACCAGATGAAACAGAATCTATTATTTCATTGCAAATCATGGAACAAGAATTTAGTGGAAATATACCTAATGTACGAGCATCAGTTTCTAATGTAACACTTTTAGAAGGAATGGAAATAAAAAATAAGATAAAAGAAATTGAGCATGTTGAAGAGGTAATATGGGTTGATGATTTAGTAGATATTAATATTCCGGTAGAGTTTTTAAGTCAAGATTTAATAAAGGAATATTATAAAGATAATAATGCACTATATTCAATAACTATAAGTGAAGAAAATAATATAGAAACAATAAATAAGATAAAAGAAATAACAGGAAATGAAAATGCTATAGCAGGTTCAGCAGTGGATATGGCTGTAGCAACAGAGTCTACAACGAAAGAGATAACTAAAATTATTTTAATAGCAGTTCCATTTACTTTGTTAATATTAATTCTTACAACAACATCTTGGTTTGAGCCTATAGTGATATTAATTTCTATAGGAATAGCAATCATAATAAATGCAGGGACAAATTTGATTTTTGGAGAAATTTCTTTTGTTACTAATGCAGCAGGGAGTATTTTGCAATTAGCGGTATCTTTAGATTATTCAGTATTCTTATTGCATCGATATAAGGAGATAAAAGAGAATATAAATGATCCTAAAGAAGCAATGCATATGGCATTATGTAAATCTATGTCTTCTATTTTATCAAGTGGAGTAACAACAGTAATTGGATTTTTAGCATTGGCAGTAATGAAATTTAAAATAGGACCAGATCTTGGGGTAGCCTTAGCTAAGGGAATAGGATTAAGTTTAATTACTGTATTTATATTTACACCAGGATTGATTTTATATTGTAGTAAATTAATACAAAAAACAGAACATAAAAATTTTATGCCATCTTTTAATGGTTTAGGAAAAATGGTTAAGAAATTAATGATTCCAATGGTTATTATTTTTATTATAGCTATTATTCCTTCTTATTTAGCATCCACAAATAATACATATTATTATGGAGCATCTAAAATATTTGGAGAAGAAACAAAGTTAGGAGAAGATACGAAATTTATTGAAGAGAAGTTTGGAAAACTAAATAACTATGTCATGATGGTGCCTAAAGGGGATTTAAAGAAGGAGCTAGATTTATCAAAAGAATTAAAAAAAATAAAGGAAGTTGGAGAAATAATTTCTTATGTAAATAAAGTAGGAATAGAAATTCCAGTTCAGTATTTAGATAAAGAACTGACTTCAAATTTAATTAGTAATAATTATAGCAGAATGATTATAAACGTTAAAACAGATTTTGAAGGGGAAGAAGCATTTGAAGTAGTTGAAAAAATTAGAGAAGTAGCTAAAAAATATTATGGAAATGAATATGAATTAGTAGGAGAAACTGTAAGCACATATGACTTAAAAAATACAATAACAGAGGATATGATAAGTGTAAATTTTTTAGCTATAGGTGCAGTATTTTTAGTTTTAATGATTACTATGAAATCTTTATATATACCTATGATTTTAGTTCTAGCAATTGAGACAGCTATTTGGATAAATCTTTCATTAAATTATTATATGGCAATACCTTTATTTTATATAGGATATTTGATTATAAGCTCTATTCAATTGGGAGCAACAGTTGATTATGCAATTTTGATGACAGAAAGATATTTAGAGTTTAGAAAAAAGGGAAGCAAAGATGAAGCAATAGTAAAATCAGTATCTACTGTTATGATTTCAATTTTAACATCAGGAAGCATTATGATTGGAGTAGGTTTTTCCTTAGGATATATATCGTCTCATAAAATATTATCACAATTAGGAGTTCTGCTTGGAAAAGGGACAATCTGTTCTTTAATAATTGTAGTTTTTGTTTTACCAGGAATGTTATATCTTTGTGATAATCTCATATTAAAAAAGAAAAGGGGTAAAAAGAATGAGAATAAGTAAAGTGAAAAAGGGGATTTGTATTGGAATATTAAGTGTAATGGGATGCTCAATATTTTCTAATATAGAAGTGTATGCAGAAAATGAAAAAAAGAAAATTTCAAAGGAAGAAGTTGTTTATATAAATTTAGATTCTAAAGGGGAAACAGAGGATTTAAGGGTAGTAAATATTTTTAATGGAAAAGGTATAGAGGATTACGGAAATTATACAGAAGTGAAAAATATGAATACAAGTGATGAAATAAAATTTGAAACAGGAAAAATTAATATAGAAAGTTCAAAAGATATTTTATATTATGAAGGAATTTTAGAAAATGTAGAAATTCCATGGAAGATAGAGATTAAATATAAGTTAGATGGAAGTGAAATGAAGCCAGAAGATATAATAGGAAAAAGTGGGAAAGTGGAAATAGAAATTATAGTGAAAGAGAATGAGAAGGGGAATAAAGAGTTTTTTGAGAATTATTCAATGCAGTTAGATTTTAAACTAGATACAAATAAATTTATGAATATTAAAGGAGAAGGGTTAACTGAAGTTAATGTAGGAGGAATGAAACAATTTACAGCAATAATTTTACCAGGAAAAGAAGTTGAAATTAATGTTAAATCAGATGTAGTTGATTTTGAGATGGAAGGAATTAATTTTAATGGAATAAGACTAAACTTAAATATTGATAAAAATAGTATAGATACTAGTGAAATTTCTAAGAAACTAGATGAATTACAAGAGGGAATAAAAATATTAGATGAAGGAGCAAATGAATTAAATAATGGAGCTGAAGGATTAAATAAAGGTGCAAAGAAATTAGAGGAAGGAAGTAAAATAATAAATAATGCTTTGAACAATTTGAGTTCTAAGTCAGAAGAACTTAAAAAAGCATCAGGAGAAATAAAAAATGGATTGCAAATAGTTGAAGAAGGAGTAAACTCATTTAATAAGATTGAAGAAATAAATAAAGTAATTCAATTAATAAAAGAAAAGATAGAAAATTTAAAGGAAAATTCAGACTATATAAATAAGAAAATAGATGAATTTTATAATAAGTTAAATAATAGTGGAATTGAAAATATGGAGAGCTTGATAAAGAAAAATGAAGAAGCGTTAAAAAGAATTCAACTAACAGGTATTCAAAGTGAGATTTGTAATGCTTATAATTTGAGAGGGGTAGAAGAGGCAAAAGCTAAAGTGATAGAACTTAAAAATAATGGGAATGTAGAGGCGAAAAATATTTATGAAAAGTATATAGAAAATGAAAATAATATATTTAAGGAATATATAGAAAATTTAAATGCTCTTAAACTAGCTGAAGATACACTAAAAAAGGATATAAATTATATTAATGAAAGTCAGGGATTTATGAAAGGCTTAGATGAAAAAAATAAAAATATGATAACGGAAATAGAAAGTTTAAAAGAGTATTTAAATAAATTTTCAGAAGATGTTAAAAAAATTATAGAAGAAGCAAAAAATTTAATTCAAAATATAAATAAATTAAATAAGGGAATTTCTTTATTGGTTCAAAATTATAAAGACTTTGATAAAGGCATTAATGAATATACAAATGGAGTAAATAGTATTGCGTTAGGATATAATGAAATAATTATGGGAACAACTGAATTAGTAGATGGAATAACGAAATTATATGGTGGTACAACAAATATGGCTGAAGGTACAGGAATATTAAAAGATGAAACAAAAGGTATGAGTGGAGAAGTAGACAAAGAGATAGAAAAGATGTTAAAGGAATTTACAAAAAGTGATTATAAAGTTGAATCATTTACATCGGAAAAAAATGAAAATGTAAAATCAGTGCAATTTGTCATGAAGACACCTAATTTGAATAAAGTAGAAGAAAAAAAGGAACAGGAAGAAAAAAAAGAAAGTACTTTATGGGAAAAAGTAATAAAACTTTTTAAGAAAAATTAAGGAAAAGAAAATTAAATTGAATTTAAAAATGAGAAGGATTTAGTAACTCTTAAATATTTACTAAATCCTCGTTACTTTTTATAGATGAATAGGGAAAATAAGCTTAAGAGATGCTATAATAAGGAATAATTATTTTGATTAAATTTATAGGAGAAAAACATGAAAAATTTTAAAAAAAATATAGTTATAATAGTTCTGTTTTCTATTATAATAGGAATATTCTCTTTATTTGGGAAAGAAAATATAATAATAGGAATGACTACTTTTTTAACAGCAGTAACACTATTTAATGATGATTATACTGTAAATGCACTAAGAAATATTTTGAATTTTGTAGTTTTAGAAATAGCGCTAGGTGTTATGGCATATATAGGATCTTTAAATATAATATTAGGAATTATAAGTATTTTTATTGTTACATTATATATATACTATAATTTTACATATAACACGAAGATATCTAAAGCAAGTGGATTTATAACAAGTTATTTATTATTGCTTTATATACCGGTAAACTTTAAAGAGCTTCCATTTAGATTGATGGCATTAGCTTTATCGGGAATTCTAATGATGCTTTTATACTATATAATAGTAGGAAAAAAATATTTAAAAGGAACAATAACTCAAATAAAAAGTGGAATAGATATTGTTTCTATTGAGATAAACGGTCTTTTAAAAAATGAAGATATAAAAGAAAAATATATGGAGCTTAGTAATAAACTACAAATATTAGAAAATAGAATCCTTAATACAATTAGCAAATTAACAAATATAGATATAGATTTAGAAAGAAGATATGCTATATTTTTATTTATTAAAAGATTAAATAATGTTCTTATAAAATTAAATGGACAGAAGATTGAAAATAGAGAATTTCTTCAATATGTAGACGAATTGATTAATTGCTTAGGGGAAATAAGTAAATCAAATGGAAAAATTGATGAGAAGTTAAAAGAACTAGAAAAATTCACATTAAAAATATCAAGTCAAAATGCATATTATATTTATAACATTTTTGAGGATACAAAGGAAATATTAGAAGGATTAAAAGCTATAAATAGCAATGAGATAAGTTATTTAGGAAATAAAGAAAATTTTAAAAGAGTTTATAGAAGTTTTTATAATAAAACATTTAAGAGCAAAGAATTGAAAAGTTTAGGAAGAATAGGTTCTTTAAAATGGAACTTTGCAATTAAATCTTCTTTAATGATAAGTGTTGGATATTTTATAGTAACATTTTTTAATATACCAGAAGGAAAGTGGCTATTATTCACTATAGCAGTTGTATCTCTTCCATTTTCAGAGCAAATAAATAAAAAAGGTAGAGATAGAATTATTGGAACTATAGTAGGTGTTATAGCATTTGATTTAATATTTACATTTATTCATTACAAACCTATATTAATAGTGCTTTTAATTATTTCTGTATATTGTATGTTATCAATTAAAGATTATAGTAAAAAAGCTATATTCATAACATTTATGAGTCTTTCTATGGCTAATTTCGCATTAGGGAATCCATTTAAAGATTACTATGTATTAAGCTTGGAGAGATTAAGTTTTGTTTTATTAGGAACACTGATGCCGTATATAGTTTCAAAAGTATTTCCGTATAGATTAAAAGATAAAACAGAGGAATTAAAAAAAGATTTAGTAATTTTAGTTTGTAAAATGGAAAAGGTTGTTAAAAGTAATAGTATGCTAAATAGAGAAAAAGGAAAAGAGATAGTGAAGTTAGCAGCTATAATGAAGTTTACATGTAGTAAATTATACTTTAATAATACGCAATTACAATCAGAAGAAGTAACTGAAATATTAAGGCTTGAGAATATTTTTATAATGGATGCATATTATTTGATTAAAAACTTGAGAGCAGAAAAAGAATTAAGTTTACATAAGGAAAATGATATAGTGAAAGATTTTATTTCTTTATCAGAAGATGAGAAAAAAGTTACTTTTTATAATATGGAGGATGAAGAAAAGAGAGTACTTTTAAATTTATTAAATTTAAAGAAATCTACTGAAGCTATGAAAAGTATTGTAGAGTAAAATTATAATATTAAATAAATTTATTATAAACAAAGGATTTTTTCAAATTTGAAAAAGTCCTTTGTTTATGTGGAAAATATTTTATTGTATCCAAGTAGCTAATACTTTAGCATCTTTGTGAGTTGAATAAAAATTAGCTGGATCAAAGAAATCGGCAGATGGAACAGTATATGTTTCCATATTAAATCCATTAAGTTTGTTTATTATTGTATTTTGATTTGATAAGTAACCCTTAAGTTCAGGTGTAGCACCAATTTTTTTCATAGCTACTGTATAAGAGTTAGCAAAAGTTGCATCTATAGGAATCCATTGATTATTTATATAGACTTCATTCCACATATGGCTTCCCCAAGTATTATTATATTTATCACCTAGACCTTGGCCAGATACTAATTTAACATTAAGACCAACATCTTTTGCCATTACAAAATAAAGGGCAGCAAATCCACTACATACTGCTTGTTTACTATTAAAAGTATCAATAGCGGTTCCCATGTTAGGAGGAAAGTTACCATTTGTAATATCTTTTGCATAAGCATCATTATAATTAATATTTGCCGCAATCCATACATAGAGAGCTTCTGCTTTTTGTACTGGAGTAGAATATGAAGCTGTTATTTTTTGAGCAGCTTCAGCTATAGCAGAATTTCCTTTAAGTGTATTTAATAAGCTGATACCATTAACATTGATATTTCCTTCTGAAAGTAATAATTGACCATTTGAATTGTTATTAGTAGAGTCAGACTGTAAATTAGCTTTAGAAGAATTATTAATGTTATTAGATTGATTTTGATTAACGTTATCTATATAGTTATTTTTCCCATTTGAAATTTCTTGATTAGTGACACTATTTGAAGAAGTTCCAAAAGAAAAAGTTTCATTGCTATTTGTATTAGTAGAAGGGATATCCATCTTTGGAAAAGAGAGTGATTCATTTGAAGTAGCTACAGAGTTTAAAAAGTTCAATATTTCTTTATTTTGTGTAATTGTTTGAACTGAATTATAAATGTAGATTCCTCCAAAAAATAGTATACAAACAGAAGTGATAGTAAAAATAAATTTTTTCATATATAAGCACCTCCTTATATTTTTATAAGTATATCTTAAAATTAAGAACAATAAGATAACAGAAGATATAATTAGTATTAAAAAAAAATTAAATAAAAATAAAGAGTTTAAAGGAAAGAAGAAATATTTAAATAAGAAATTAAAAATAAAAGTAAAAAAGACATAATTTTAAGAAAGAGTTATAAAGAGATAATGATTATTGACTAATTTTTAAAATAGGAATAATATATATTCATATAAAACATATCGTTTTACTATGAAATAAAAAGGAGTGATTTTAAATGAAAGAATATTCAAAAGCTATTTTTGCAGGTGGTTGTTTTTGGTGTATGGTAAAACCTTTTGATCAATTTCCAGGAGTTATAAAAATAACAGTAGGATATACAGGAGGATATGTGGAAAATCCAACATATGAAGAAGTTTGTAGTAAAACAACAGGACATACAGAAGCAGTTGAGATAATTTATGATGAAAAAATAATAAGCTATAGAGAATTATTAGAAATTTTCTTTAGAAGTATAGATCCAACAGATCCAGATGGTCAGTTTGGGGATAGAGGAGAAAGTTATAAAACAGCAATTTTTTATTGTACAGAAGAACAGAAAAAACTAGCAAAAGAGTACATTGAAGAGTTAGAAAAGAAAAAAGTATATGGAGATAAACAAATAGCAGTCAGAGTAAGAGAGGCTAAACCATTTTATGAAGCTGAAGAGGAGCATCAAGATTATTATAAGAAAAATTCTTTTAGATATTATATGTATTATAAAGGTTCAGGAAGAAAAAAATTTATAGAAGAAAATAATTATAGAGCACCTTTATCAAAAGATGAGCTTAGAGAAAAATTAACACCAATTCAGTATAAAGTAGCTCAAGAGCAAGGAACAGAACCAGCTTTTCAAAATGAATATTATGATAATGAAGAAGAAGGTATTTATGTAGATATAGTTAGTGGAAAACCACTTTTTACATCTAAAGACAAATTTAACTCAGGATGTGGATGGCCAGCGTTTTCAAAACCAATAGCAGAAGGAGCTGTCTATGATAAAGAAGATAAGTCTTTTGGGATGCATAGAGTAGAAGTTAGAAGTACGACTGCAGATTCGCATCTAGGTCATGTATTTGAGGATGGACCAAGAGAACTTGGTGGCTTAAGATATTGTATCAACTCAGCAGCACTTAAATTTATTCCTAAAGAAAAAATGGATAAAGAAGGCTATGGAAAATATAAAGATTTATTAGATTAAATAAATCTTTTAAAAAGTAAAAATGAAACTAGTAGAAGATTAAAGTCTTCTACTAGTTTCATTTTTCAAATAATTATTATTTAAACACCAATCTATATCTTCAATAAGTCTCGATTTTTCTAAAGGTAAAGTTCCCTTTAAGCTAACGTAATTCGAAGCATGATTACTTCTAAAAACTATAGATTTATCAGTATCTATAGTTTGAAGTAAAAGCTTAATTTCATTTAAAATTTCTATATTAGATAGTGTTTTAAAAGTTCCTTCTTTAACTTTATTATAAATTTCAGTGTTTCGCTCTACCATAAGGGAAAGTACACCTAAGAAATCTGGTTTAATAATACTTATTAAAGAACCAGTTTCAATTGCGTGCTCTCTTGAATAATTTAATCCAGAAATTCCTGCGATAACAGTTGCAGATAATTTTATATTACTTTCCTTAATTTTTAAAGCTGCGTGAATAAGTTCTTGTCTTGTAGCTCCTTTATGGATGTCTAATAATACTTTATCAGATCCTGATTCAATTCCCATATAAACCATTTTTAAACCTAAGGAATGTAATTCTTTAAGCTCTTCTAATGTTTTCAATTGTATTGATTTAGGAGAAGCATACATAGTTATTCTTTCAATATTTTTAAAAGATTTATTTATTAAAGTTAATATTTCTTTTAAATCTTTCATTGGAATAATTAAGGCATCACCATCAGCAATAAAAATTCTTGTTGCATAAGGAGCACTTTGACTAAATTCTAAAATTTCTTTTTTTATTTGATTTAAACTTTTTATAGTAAATTTTTTATCTTTATACATGCTACAAAATGAGCAATTATTGTGGGAACAACCTAAAGTTGCTTGAATTATTAAACTATTTGCCTCACTTGGAGGTCTGTATAATGGCATATCATATAACATAAGTATCTCCTTTATATAAGTATTAAAATCATTTATAAATTCCCATAAAATTTAAGATGTTTTTCAAAGTTTGAATTTATATATTCTAGATTATGATGACCAAGAAAAATATGATTTTGAGAATTAATATTTTTCTCTTTTAAAATTTCTTGAAGATGAGCGCAACCATTGTAAAACTCACCTTCATCTTCATTACCAGCATCAAGATAAATCTTAAAATTTAAATCTGAAGATAAATCTTTAGCAATATATAAAGGATCATATTCATTCCATGTCGCTAAATCAGAAAAATAAAGTTTATCTTCATCTTCAAGAATTAATTCTAAAGCGGGCATATGACCACCTATTTTAGAAAATAAACATTTATGTCTAAAAGCTGTATGTAAAGCAATATATCCACCAGCAGATGCACCACCAATATAGCGATTATCACTATTAGGTATAGTATTGAAGGTTTTATCTATGAATGGAATTATATCTTTAATAAAATAATCTTCATACATTCCAAGATTTATAGTACGTCCAAATGGGTCGACAGTTTTTCTACAAATTAATGATGAATTTAAACCACGACTATTTTCAAAATTTGGACAAACAATAATCATTGGAGAGATTTCTTTATTTTTTATCATAATATCAGCTTTAGATTGTACATTTAAATCAAATATTATATTTTCATCACCACTTCTACCATGTAAAAAATATAAAACAGGTAGAGGAGTTTTTAAATTATAGCATTCTGGTAAATAAATAGAAATATTCATTTCCTTTTTTAAAGAAGAACTATAAAAAGTTAGTTTTTCTATTTTTGATTTATTCAAATTAAATCACCTCGTTTTAATATATTATTAATAAATTTTAACATAGATAAATGAATAATTTATTTACGTATGTGTGAACCTCTACAAAGAATTGGTATTGCAATTATAATTAGTACTACACTCATAAAGAATGGAGATGAATGTCCAAAGAATAAATAAAGTTGTCCACCAATGATAGGTCCAATTACCCTTGAAAGAGATTGAAGAGCTTGACTACCACCATGAACTCTTCCTTGTTCACTGGAATCAACAGACTTAGAAAGAATTCCAGTAAAAGAAGGACCAAAGATTGAATCACCAAATCCATATGCAAACATTCCAATTATGAAAAATGGATAAGAGGAAAATAAAGCAGATATAAAGATAAGTCCATATCCAATAATTTCTGAAATCATTCCTAAAAGTGTTATTTGCGAATCAGTTAATTTTATTAAGAGTCTTGGCATTATAAGACTTTGAGAAATAATATCTTGTAGTCCTAAGATTGAAAGCATAAGTCCAATTAATACTGGACCCCAATTAAAAGTATTCATTGTAAATTGCGAAAAAAGTGCTTGAAAAGATCCACTAGGTATCCAAAGTAAAAATGCTGAAATAAGAATTCTCTTTAGATTTTTAATGGAAAGTATATTTAAAAGCTGAGAAAAAGGATTTAATTTTATAAGAGTGATGCTTTCTAATCTATTAGTTTTATCTAAACTTTCTGGCATATAGAATAAACCATAAATAAGGTTAAAAAAAGTGATAGTAGCACCGAAGTATAGTGGTGTAGCATAACCAAATTTAGAAAGTAATCCTCCTAAGATAGGTCCTAAAATTGTACCTATTCCAACAATGGCACTTATCCATCCAAAATATTTAGTTCGATTTTCCTCAGTAGTAATATCAGAAAAATATGCAAATATAGTAGTAATATTTCCACCGGTGATACCGTCTATAATTCTTCCAAGAAATAGCATCCATAAAGCTCCACCAATACCAAAGATTAAATATCCAATCGATGAACCTAAAAGGCATATTAAAAGAATAGGACGACGGCCATATTTATCACTTAATGCCCCAAGTCCAGGTGCAGCAAAAAATACACAAAGTGCATAGACAGATGTAAGTAATGTAACCATCATAGCTTGTTCACCTGAAGAGGTTACATAGGGTTTCACTAGAAATGGAATTATAGGAACGATGATACTAAAGCCCATTCCACAGAGAAATACAGAAATAAGTCCAAAGATTAATGGTTTTTTATTTGTATTTGATTTATTATATGATTTTAACATTTATATCCTCCATATGTTTATTATTTTGAGTCCTTGTCAACAAAATTATAGGATTATTTTGAGTCTTTGTCAACAAAAAGTTTTGCGCAGAGATATGCTTTTTTATGATATACTTTTTTTATACTAAAGAAAGGGGATATATTTTATGAAAAAAACAATAATTACAAATACGGGATTATTTTTAGTAATTTTAATATTTGTAGTAGGATTTCAAAGTGTGTTTGGGGATAATAACTCAGTAATCGCAGTAATGTCTATAACAGGGTTATTAATGTTCTTAGGAAGTGATTTAACAGGTGAACCAGTTAGAAATGCAGTAAGTTTAATTATTATGTATTTGCTTATTGGAGTAGGGGCATTTATTGCATCAACTAATATGTATTTAGCAATACCTATAAATTTAATTGTTGTCTTTATTATAAGTATGAAGTTCTGTCATATTCTTAAAAGTCCTATGTACACACCATTTACGTTATTATATTTATTTTTATTAACAGATCCAATATCAGGACACCAATTACCATTGAGAATAGTAGCTTTAATCGTGGGAGCATTAAGTATTATGTTGCCTCAATTTATAGTGAATAAAAATAAAATTCAAAAAGCTACATCAGGTATATTGAAGGGTTATATTGGATTATTGATTCAAAAGATAGACCTTATACAAGAAGAGGGAAATATTGAAGAAGTGGATAAAAATGCTTTTTCTATGGCGAACAAATTAAAAGATATAATCTATGATAAGAAAGAGAAAGGATTTTATATTTCTGATGAAGGTAAAAAAAGTTTAAATCTTTTAGTTTCATTAGAAAAAATAAACTTATTAATCTTAAAAGCTAATGAGGGTGAAGGAAAAATTACTCTTAATAAGATAAAAGCGTTCTTAGAGATTATATTAAATTTAGAAAAAGTTGATAAAGAAAGTTTAGAAAAATTTATAAAAGAAGTCCAAGAAGATAATAAAAATACAACAAATTTTATAGATATAAGAATTATATCTAGTTTTATATTTATAAAAGCTTCAATAGAAGAATATAGCAAAAAGACTAAGAATCAAAATAGAGGAATTAGAAATTTAAAAGAAGATATATTTGCTTTAAAGGATATAAGGATGAATTCTATAAAGCTTAAATATTCTATGAGAATAGCAATAGAAGTTGCAATAGCTTGCTTTATAATGCAATATTTTCATTTACATCAAGGGAAATGGATAATATATACAGTAGTATCACTTACAACACCATTCTTTGAATTAACTAAAACAAAGATGAGGGATAGAGTCATAGCAACTATATTAGGAGCTATAGTAGTGGGGATTGTATTTTCAGTTGTTAAAAATGATGCAATTAGAGGGTTATTAGTATTACTTGCAGGTTATGCAAATGTATATTGTAAGACATATAGATCGCAAATGATTGTAGTTACTTTATCTTCAGTTGGTTCAGCATCATTAGTTACAGGAAATATAATTGGTAATTTAGGACATGTAACACCAGTTACCATGGCAATTATGAGAATATCATTTATTTTAATTGGAGCAATAATAGCTTTAATAGCTAATAGATATTTATTCCGTTGTGATGTAAGAAAAGCAAATGAAAATTTAGAAAGTATATCATGGGAATTAGCTCATAAAATTTATGATAATTTAGATGATATTGTAGTAAAGGAAAATTTAGATGAATATATAAATAACTCATATCTTTTAGCTTCACAAGTTGAAAGAACTATCATTGAAAATGATTTAAAATATGAGGCAAAAATGCTAAATGAGAATTACATGGCTAGAAGTAATGCTAAGGTAATGCTTATAGCTTGTGTTTATGAATTAGAAAAGTTTTTAAAAGCGCATAAATTAACAGAGGAAGAAAGAAATATTTTACCTAGATTGATTTCTAAATTAAAGGAATCAGAAATAGATAATAAGGATGTAGATTTTAATAAATTTTCTACTATAGATTCTAAAATAGTTATTGGATATCTTTTAGGAATAAAAGAAAATATGAAAATAATTGAGGAAAATAAAATAGTATTTAATTAAAGATTAGCAGATAGGAAACTATCTGCTTTTTTGATGAGTTTTATGTATAAAAGTAGAAGATTAAAAGTAAAGTAAATTGGGAGCATACTGATGTTACTATTTTGTAGAATTTGATGTTATAATTATTTATAGTTAAGTTAAGAATTTAAATAGTTATAAAATTTATATAAATAGAGGTGAATAGCATGAATGTATATTTAAATACAGATAAACCTTTAGAAAATTATAAAAAGTTATTTAATACAGAATACTTCGTTGATAAATCAAGAATAATTGAATATATTACAAACCGTATTGGAACAACAGATGGATATATTTGTGTAACGAGACCTAGAAGATTTGGAAAATCATCAGTTGTAGATATGCTAGGCGCTTATTATAGTAAAGCAGTAAATTCAAAAGAAATCTTTGCTAAACTTAATATAAGTAATTATAAAAAATATGAGGAATATTTAAATAAATATAATGTCATAAATATAAGTTTTAATGAAATTCCAGAAAATATGAAAACATATGAGGATTATATAAAAAATATAGTAGATGAAGTTAAAAAAGAGATTGTAGAAACTTTTAAAATAAATGATATAAATAAGAAGGATAGTCTTAGTAGACTATTAAATAAGACTGGAGAAAAATTTATTTTTATAATAGATGAATGGGATTATATTTTTAATAATAATTTATTTATAGAAAATCAAAATAATTTTTTAGAATTTTTGAGAAATCTTTTAAAGGATCAGCCTTATGTAGCTCTTTGCTATATGACTGGAGTTTTACCAATAAAAAAATATTCGAGTGGTAGTGCACTTAATATGTTTGATGAACACACTATGCTTAGTGATATGATTTATGGAGATTATTTTGGGTTTGTAGAAGAAGAAGTTAAGATACTTTGTGAAAAATCAGATAAAATATCTTTTGAAGAAATAAGTGAGTGGTATAATGGATATATTAATGAAAATGGAAATAGACTTTATAATCCACGTTCAGTAGTTAAAGCACTTAAAAATAAAAAGTGTAAAAGTTATTGGACTAATACAGGAGCAATGGATGAAGTAACAGAATTACTTAAATATAATACTTTAGAGGTTAGAGATGATGTTATAGAAATGGTATCAGGTGAGGAAATTGATATAACAATAGATGAAGAATTTAGAGCAGGACAAGGAGCACCTAAAAATAAAGAAGAAATTTATTCTGCAATGATAGTGCTTGGATTTTTATCGTATTATGATGGATACTTGAAAATACCTAATAAAGAATTGATGAAAGAGTTTGAAAAGGCTTTAAAAGATGAATCTTTTGGTTATGTAGCTAGAATCGTAGAGAAATCAAGAAGCATGTTAAAAGCAACAATTGACAAAGATACAAATACTGTAGAAAAAATTCTTCATGATATCCATAATTCTGAAATTCCAATATTACAGTATAATGATGAAAATAGTCTTGCATGTGTACTAACACTTGTATATCTTACAGCTAGAGACACATATAGAGTTGAAAGAGAAGAGAAGACAGGAAAAGGATACGCAGATTTTACATTTCATCCTAGAAGAAAAAAAGATACTGCTTTTATAGTAGAACTTAAAAAAGATGAAAAACCAGAGGTTGCATTGAAACAAATAAGAAATAAAGAATATATAGAGAAATTTAAACAAGAAAATGAAAATAAGAATATTTTTGCAGTAGCAATTTGTTATGATTCTAAGGAAAAAGAACATAAATGCTTAATAGAAGAACTATAAATTTGAATTTAAAGCCAATGATTATCTAATATCATTGGCTTTAATTATAAAGATAATATATGATAAATAAAAATAAGGGGAGAAGAGGGAGAATGGTAAAAAAATTTAAGGATTTGAGTAAAGAGGAAATAGATAAGGTTAGAGTATATTTAAATAAGGCCGAAAAAAATAATAAAAGTATAGAGGAAATAAAAAAAGAATTTAATGAAAAAATATATGATTATGGAGAAGGAGTATTAGTTAGCTTTAAAGAAAATGAAATTATAGGAAAAGTTTTAATTGTATTAGAAGCAGTAAATCCTTTAAGTGTGATTTATATTCATTCTTTAGATATAGATGAAAATATAGTAGATGGAGTTTCCATTGTAAAGGAGCTTTTAAAAGAAGCTATTAAAATTGGAGAGGATAAGAAGTGTAATAAAATTTTATTAGGAATAAAGAATGAGAGAATATTAAAAATCCTTTCAGATATTGGATATGAAGCAGAATATAAATCTTATATAATGAAACTTGAAAATAGAAAAACTGTGGATACAACTTTAGAATTAATTTCTTTATCAGAAAATAATAAGGTAGAGTATCTAGATATTTTTAACAGATCATTTAGTGATATGCCTCATGGATGCTATTATGAAAGGGAAGATATAGAAAAATATTTGAAAGATAATAGTTTAAATAAATATTATTTAGTTAGTGATAAAAATAATATAATAGGTTTTATGAATATAGATATATGTGATAATGTTGGAAGCTTCGATATTGGATTATGTAAAGAATATAGAGGTATAGGATATGGGAAAAAGCTATAGAGACTTTGAATAAAACGAAAGTAGAGAAGGTTACGTTAATTGTAATTGGAGAAAATAAAATAGCATTAAATATGTATTTAAAAAGAGGCTTTGAAATAGAACAGATTTTAAGTGATTGGATAAAAATAAAATAATTGTTTAAAGATATAAAAATAGAAAGTAATAGGTGAAATAATGAAATTTATAAAAATAAAGAATAAAGAAGATAAATATTTCAAGGAAGCTATGGAATTATATAAGACAAGTTTTCCTGTATTTGAGCAAAGGACGTTAGATAAGCAAATAGAAGTATTAGAAAATAAGGAATATAATTTTGCTATTATATGTGATGATGAAAACTTAATGGGAATACTATTTTATTGGGAATATGATAATTTCAGATATATAGAACATTTTGCAATAAAAAAAGATTTAAGAGGAAAAAGTTATGGCTCAAAAATCTTAAAAATCTTCTGTGAAAGTGAAAAAGAAACTATACTAGAAATAGATCCTCCTATAGATGATATAAGTATTAAAAGATTAAAATTTTACTCAAAATTAGGATTTAAACTTGGAGAATTTAATCATATTCATCCTCCATATAGAAAAGAATATCAAGGTCACAAGCTAAAAATAATGAGTTTCAATGAGAACTTATCTAAAGAGGAGTATGAGGAATTTAATAGATATTTAAAGGAAGAAGTTATGAAATTTGCAGATTAAAGAAATATAAAAAGGTCTTAAATAAGCTAAGTAGCATATTTAAGACCTTTTTATTAATTAGCTAAATTTAAAATTTCTTCTTCAGGAAGTGAAGAATCACAACGAACTTCTAGTTCACCTTGTTTTTTAACAATAAATCCAGGCACAGTTCTAACGTTATATTTTTCTCTGAAACCTTGAATTCCGTCATCAGAAAAATCTTCACTATCTATATAGTAGATAGGTGAATTTATTCCAGATGATAATCCACTTAATTTTTTAGCAAATTTACGACAGAAAGGACAGCTACTTCTACCAATATAAACAATAGTTATACTTTCTGTAGATAGCATTTTATCAGCTGTACTTGAATCTATTCTATTGAATGCTTTAATATCTTCATTATAAGTATCATTTCCAAACATAATAATTTCTCCTTTAGTTTTTTCTTCATTGTAACAAAAGGAATATAGCAAATCAAATTAAATCCGCAAATTAACGAAAAATTAAATTAATTAATAATTATTATTGATTAGAAAGAAGAAATATAATATAATAATTAAAAACTAAAGAGGTGAAGTAATGAAAGAAAGGATAACTACTAGAAGAATTGTAGAAATTGCATTTTTTAGTGCAATAGTAATACTTTTTATGGCTACAGGTGAAGTTCCAATTTTTTCACATGTAGGGCTGATATTTATAGAGATACCAATAGCACTAATGTATATAAAGCGAGGTGTTAAAGATAGTATAATAACTATAATATTAAGTACTGTAGGCTGTACTATTTTGTTTGGAATAGGAAATGGAATTACTGCATTAGCATTTACTTGTTTTGTGGGATTACCTTTAGGGTGGGGGATGAAAAGAGGAAATATAAAAACTATATTAGTAGTATCCATAGGATTAATACTAGCTATATTTTTTATGTTTGGTATTAAATTTTATATTAATTCAGGAGTGAGTATAAGCGAATATTTAATGATGATTAAATCATTAAAATTAATTTTTATTATTTTAATTATTGCTCATGCTATATTAGGAGCGGTTCTATTAAGATTTATAACAAAGATTATTTTTAGAAAACTAAATGTAAAGGTTTATAAAAAAGAGAATTATTATACATAAGAAACTGTTAGAAAATTTAGCTAATAATAAAGATAGATTTTAATGTGGCGCAAATTGCATAAGAGGTGGCACCTTTTGCTATTAAAGAAAGATTAAAAAGAAGATATAATTTAATCAAGAAATAAATAAGGAGTGACACATTATGAAGAAGATAGCACTTATTACTGGAGCAAGTAGTGGGATTGGATATGAAACAGCATTAGATTTAAAAGATAGAGGATTTATAGTTTACGGAGCAGCAAGAAGATTAGATAGATTAAATAAATTAAAAGATAAAGGAATAAATATTTTAGAACTTGATGTAACTAAAGAAGAATCTATGAAAAACTGTGTTTCAGAGATTTTAAAAAGAGAAGGAAGAATTGATGTACTTGTAAATAATGCAGGATATGGTTCCTTTGGAGCAGTTGAAGATGTTACTATGGAAGAGGCAAGAAGACAGATAGAAGTTAATATATTTGGATTAGCTAGAATGACACAATTAGTTCTTCCAAGTATGAGAAAAAATAAATTTGGAAAAATAGTTAATATATCTTCTATGGGAGGAAAAATGCATACTCCATTTGGAGCTTGGTATCATGGAACAAAATTTGCTGTAGAGGGATTTAGTGATTGTTTAAGAATGGAATTAAAGCCTTTTGGCATTGATGTTATAATTATTGAACCAGGTGGAATAAAAACTGATTGGGGAATTATTGCAGCAGATAATTTAAGAGATTCTTCTAAAGGAGGATCTTACGAAAATACTGCAAAAGAAGCCTCAGAACATATGAGAGATTTATATAGTGGTAAAAAACTTACAAATCCTAGTGTAATAGCTAGGACTATAGGGAAAGCAGTAACAGTAAATAAACCTAAAACTAGATATTTAGTTGGATATGGAGGAAAAGTGGGGGTAATGGCTAGAAGAATATTATCAGATAGAATGTTTGATAAACTTATAAAGAAGCTATAGAAAGGAATGTGAAAGATGGGAAAGTTCTATTCAATAGATAATAAATATATAGAATATATACAGTCTAAGAATGTAAATATAGAGGTGTTATTAAAAAAATCTAACATGTCACCTAAGGCTATTGATAAAAATGGAGTCTCAGTAACTAGAGAGCAATATATAAATTTAATGAATACACTTGATAAGATGATCACTTCCCATAATCTTTTATGTTATGCAAATGTAGATAGTATGATTGGTTTTATTCCACCATTATTTGCAGGATTATGTGCAAAGGATGGAATAACATGTTTTGATAGAATATTAAAATATAAAAAAATTATAGGACCTTTTATTTTAGATATAAAAATAGATGAAGAAAAATTAAGTATTGAGTTTATGTTTGATGATGGAGATAAGGAACTTCCTAAGTTTTCAATTCTTAGTGAGCAAATTTTAATGACTAGTATTTTGAGAAAAGGGACAGGAGTAGAGATAGTTCCAAGAAAGGTAACATCTATTTATGAATATGAAGATAAAGCTTTTGAGGAATACTTTAAAGTGGAGCCATATAAAGATAAAGAGGCAGTAATAGAGTTTAATATTGAAGATGTGAAAAGACCATTTTTAACTGAAAATAATGTCATGTGGGGATATTTAGAGCCAGAACTTCAAAAGAGGATAAAAGATATGGAAGTAGATGAATCTTTTGCAGCAAGAGTAAGAACTGCATTATTTGAACTTATACCAAGTGGAGAAGCTAGTATAGAGAGCGTGGCTAAAGAATTGAATTTAAGCACTAGAACTCTTCAAAGAAAATTATCAGAAGAAAAAACAACTTTTCTAAAACAATTAAATCATACGAGAGAATTACTTTCTAGAAGTTATCTTAAAGATACACAAATGACTATTGATGATATAGCTTATTTGATAGGGTATTCAGATACAAATTCTTTTGTTAGAGCATTTAAAACTTGGACTGGAATGACAATTAGAGAATATAGAAATAAAAAATAAACGGGATAGCTTGTCCCGTTTATTTTTATGCTTTTAATGATTGTTTTAGTTCTTTATAACCAATTAATACTACCCAAACATAGGCTAAAGTTTTTGGAATCATAAGCATTCCTACAAAGAAGTTTTCTGATGCCCAAAGTACTACTGGTAAATAAAAAGCAAATGATAAAAATACTGCTATACCTAAATGTCTATAATCTTTATTGTTATATTTAACTCCATAACTATATAAAAGATAAATCATTATTATTCCCATAATTGCAAATGGAATATTTCTATAGATTCCCCAGCTTACAGGTGGATTATTTATAAACCATTCATTTTGTGGGAAGAAGCAAAGAATAATTCTAACTGTTGCTAAAAGATACATTACTATATCTAAAACTTTTGAATTTGTAACATTAAATTTAAGTTTCCAAATGTTATAAAGAATTAGATAGAAAATAGTCATAGTTATAGAAGTTATAAACTTACCAAATCCAAGAGATGCTGCATGATTTTCAAGTCCTGTTGTTAATAAGGCATATATTCTTGGAATAAGATGAAATGAATCTCCAAAGCCTAAGATTACTGCCATAAAACCGAATAATTTAAAATATTTATCACCATTTGATTTAAATATCATTTTAAATCCTAAAACAATAACGGTAGTTAAATAAACTACGTGAAAAATTGGTTCCATAATTGCTTGCATAAATAGCCTCCTAAATAAATTATGTATTTGCTATTAGTATATTAAGTTTAAATTTATTCTATATAAATATGGTCTTAAAACGGTCTTAAATTTTAATTCAAAATGGTAAAAAATAGTTTATAATCAAATAGAGAGATTAAAGAGAGATAAAGGGGTAAAAAATGAATAGAATTTTTGAGAAACATAAGATATTACTAATTGATGATGAGGAAGATATCTTGGATATTCTAGAAACTGTATTAAAAAGAGAAGGGTTTAAGCAGATCTATACAGCAAATACTGGAAAAGCTGCTTTGGAAATATTAAAAAAAGTTAAACCAGACATAATACTATTAGATATTATGCTTCCAGATACTACAGGATATGAACTTTTTAAGGAGTTAAGAGATAAGAGTCAAGCACCTATCTTATTTATATCTGCAAAAGGAGATGAAGTAGATAGGCTATTAGGATTTGCAATAGGAGCAGATGATTATATAACAAAGCCGTTTAGTGCAAAAGAAGTAGCTTTTAGAGTAAAAGCTAGATTAAAGGCTATAGAGAATCTTGTAGTTGGTGTAGAAAAAGAAAAAAGTATAATTAAGTTTGGAGATTTAGAGATACATAAAGATACTGGAGAAGTATTTAAGAGTGGAGAAAGTATTGAATTCACAGCAAAGGAATTTAAACTTTTAAACTATTTAATAGATAATCCTAATAGAATTTTAAGCAAAGAAATGATGTGTAGGGAAGTATGGGGAGAAGATTTCTTTGGATATGACAACACCATAACAGTGCATATAAGAAAATTAAGAAAAAAGATTGAAGATAATCCATCAAAACCTAAATATATAGTAACTGCAATAGGACTTGGGTATAAATTTATAAATAAGGGGAGTAATAAATGAGAAGGAAATTAATATTTCATTATTTATGCTCATTTATAGGTGCTTGTTTATTTATTTTTATTATAAATATTGGATTTATGGTATTTAATATTTATATATTAAATGACAAAGAAGATATTTTTAATTATTATCCTACAGAATTAATGGAGAAGATATATGAGAATATAGATATAGTCCATAATAAAGTAAAGATAGATGGAGAAGGAATAAAATTGTTAAATGAAAGTGAAGCTGGATTACAAATATTAAATGGCGAAAATAGAGAGGTTTTTAATTATAATATGCCAAAAGAGGCACCTTTTAAATATTCTAATAAAGATATTATTGATATGTATAAAAAGAATGATAATACTTTATTTTTAGGTGAAAAAGAGTTGAATGGAGAGGAATATTCTTATTTATTATTTTTAAAGTCCGGTAGAATTAAAAGAATATCACTTTCCTATGATTCAAGGGAAATTACTAAAATACATAGATTTCCTTTATTGATAGTAATGAATATATTAGTAGTCTTAATAATTAGTTTTTTATATACATTGAAATTAACTAAGCCAATAAATAATATTATAGAAAAAATATTCGATCTATCTAAAGGCGTATATATAAATAAAAAGATTAGTACAGGAATCTACTTTAAGGTAGAAAAGGGATTAAATGAACTAGGAGAAAGATTAGATGATAATGAAAAAGAAAGAGCAAAATTAGATGAAATGAGAGAAGAATGGATTTCTAATATTTCTCATGATATAAAAACACCATTAACATCTATAATAGGAAATGCAGAAATAATAGGCGATATTGAATATGAGTTAAGAGATGAAGGACGAGTAAAAAGTTCTAATACCATAATTAATAAAAGTCATTATATAAAAAATTTAGTTGAGGAATTAAATTTATCAGCTAGATTAAAAAGTAATTCATTAAATTTAAATAAAAAAAAGGTGAATATAGTTTCTTTGGTTAGACACGTTGTTATAGATATCATAAATGATGAAAATATAAATATAGAATTTAATTATTCAGAAAAAGAGATATTTTTAGATATAGATGAAAATCTTATAAATAGAGTGTTTATAAATATTTTAATGAACTCTATAATTCATAATGACAAAAATGTAAATATAAATGTAAACATATTTACTGACAATAGTACAAATAATAGAGTAAACATATTTATTTGTGATAATGGAAAAGGAATGAATAGGGAAGAAGTTAATCATATATTTGAAAGATATTATAGAGGAACAAATACAAAAAATAAAATAGAAGGCTCTGGACTTGGAATGGCTATAGCCCATGACATTATAAAAGCTCATAATGGAGAGATTAAAGTGATAAGCGAGTTAGATAAAGGAATGAAAGTTGAAGTGAATTTTGAAAATGAAAATTAAAAAAGGTAATGATTAAAAATAGAGTGTTAGGCTAATGCTAATAAAGAGAGAGTCTTATGATATAATAAGAAGAAAATAGAACTTAGTAAAGGAGTAGATAAATTGGCTTTATATTTAAATACAGACAAACCCTTAGAGAACTATAAAAAGTTAATTAATGCAGAGTATTTTGTTGATAAATCAAATATAATAGAAAAAATTAATAAGGTTATTAATACAACAGATAGATACATATGCGTAACTAGACCCAGACGATTTGGAAAATCCAGTGTTGTAGATATGCTTGGAGCTTATTATTCTAAGGCTGTAAAATCAGATAAAATCTTTGAAAAGCTTAATATAAGTGAAAAAAATGAATATCAAAAACATTTAAATAAATATAATGTGATAAACATATCTTTTAATGAGATATCAGAAGAAGGAAATACTTATGAAGAGTATATTAGAATGATAAGAGAAAATCTTATTAAAGATATAGTATGGAAATATCCTCATATAAATCCAGGTGAATACTTCAATATAAGTTCTATGTTACGAGAAACTAAAGAAGAATTTATATTTATATTTGATGAGTGGGATTATATTTTTAATAATAATCTTTTTATAGAAAATCAAAATGAGTTTTTAGAATTTTTAAGAAATCTTCTGAAAGATCAGCCTTATGTAGCACTTTGCTATATGACAGGAGTTTTACCTATAAAAAAATATTCAAGTGGAAGTGCTCTTAATATGTTTGATGAGTTTACATTTTTAAGAGATAGAATATTTGGAGAATATTTTGGATTTACTGAAAAGGAAGTAAAAATACTTTGTGATAGAAATGGAATTTTAAGATATGAAGATTTGGAGCTTTGGTATAATGGATATCAAACAGCAGTTGGAACTAGAATATATAATCCACGCTCAGTAGTTAAAGCACTTCAAAATAATCATTGTGAAAGTTATTGGACAAATACAGGCGCAATGGATGAAGTAATAGAACTCTTAAAATACAATACATTAGAAATTAGAGACGATATTATAGAAATGGTATCAGGAGAAGAAATTGATATAACTATAGATGAGGAATTTAGAGCAGGTCAAGGAGCACCTAAAAATAAAGAAGAAATTTACTCAGCAATGATTGTTTTAGGGTTTTTATCATATTATGATGGATATTTAAAAATACCAAATAAAGAATTGATGAAAGAATTTGAAAAGGCTCTAAAGGATGAATCATTTGGATATGTAGCTAAAATAGTAGAGAAATCCAAAGAGATGTTAAGAGCTACAGTTAATAAGGATACCAAAAAAGTAGAAGGAATTCTTCATGACATTCACAATTCAGAAATTCCGATATTGCAATATAATGACGAAAATAGCTTATCATGTGTTCTAACTTTAGCATATCTTTCAGCTAGAGATACTTATAGAGTTGAAAGAGAAGAAAAGACAGGAAAAGGATATGCAGATTTTACATTTCATCCTAGACGAAAGAATGATACAGTATTTATAGTAGAATTGAAAAAAGATGTAAATCCAGAAATTGCATTAGAGCAAATAAAGGATAAAGAATATATAGAAAAATTTAAAAAAGAAAATGAAGATAAGAGAATACTTGCAGTTGCAATAACATATAACTCAAAAGAAAAAAATCATAACTGTTTAGTTAAAGAAATTTAAAGATATATAACACAAAAAGCATCTTATAGAGAAATAAAACTATAAGGTGCTTTTTTATTTATAAATAGAATGACAGTTGTGAAGCTAGATAACTTTAATTTCAATTCCAACTACACCATATGATTTCATATCAGTTTGGGAATAATATTTTTCCATATCAGAATAATTAGGAATATCATTTTCCATATAACCAAGTTTAAATTTATCAAATTTTTGGTATAACTCTTTAAAATTTTTAAAAACATATAATTTTGTTACTTGTGTAGTTAAAAAAGTAGAAGAGTCTTTAGTACTAATGAATTTAATAATATCACCAGTTACGATTTTTCTTCGTTTTTCGTCAAATAATCTCATTTCTATAGTCTTTGATCCACTTTTAATTAATGATAATGCTTGTGGATTTAAATTCATTATATGTGTTGTCATTATAAAACCTCCTTTAATTACATTTATAGGATAATTATATTATAAATGATAGGTTTGTCAGTAAGTTAAAATTAATGTATAAAAGGAACTGTTATAATAAAGTAAAGAAGGTGTTAAAATGGATATTAGACTTAAATTCAATGAAGATGCACTTAATTATGAAAAATATAGACCAGGTTATCCTAAAGAGTTATTTGAAGAACTTATAAATTATGCACAGTTAGATAAAAGCTCTAAAGTAATAGAAATAGGATGCGGAACAGGACAAGCAACATTACCTATATTAAAAATAGGATGTAATGTTATGGCTATTGAATTGGGAAATAATTTGGCGACATATACTAAGGAAAAATTTAAGAGATATGATAACTTTAAAATTATAAATGATGATTTTATAAACTATAATATTGAGGAAAATAAATTTGATCTAGTTTATTGTGCTACAGCATTTCATTGGCTACCTATAGAAGAAAAGTATAAGAAAATAAAAAACATCTTAAAGAAAGATGGAGTTTTAGCAATATTTTGGAATCATCCTTTTGTTAGTAGGAATAATGATATAACAAACGTAAAGAGTAAAGAAATATATGATAAATATAAACCTTCAAAAGAAAAAGCAATTGAGTTTAGCCAAAAAGATTGTAAAAAATATATTGAAGAATTAAAAAACTTCGGATTTAAAGAGGTTATTTCAAAAGTGTATTATAGAAAAAGAACTTTAACATCTGAGGAGTATATAGGATTAATTAATACGTATTCTGATCATAGAGCATTAGAAGAAAAGATAAAATATAATTTTGAAAAAGATATGAGAGAAGCGATAGATAGTGTAGGTGGGAAAATAAATATATATGATACTATAGATTTATATTTAGCAAAATAAAAATTATTGATAATAAGATTGGTTATAAAAATGGGGAATAAAAATGAAAATATATAGCATGGAAGTAAAAATAGTAGGCTTTAAAAATGTATATGAAATATATGATGAAAATGAGATATATTTAAAAGTTAAAACTAAGGGAATTAAATTTTTAATAGACAGATTTATAGGAAGTATTTGTTCAATAGGGCATAAATTTTTTATCCAAACAACAGAGGGAACGGAATATATTACGATTAAAAAATGTGTGGGATTTATAAGTGAAAAATATGATATTTTATATAAAGAACGAAAAATTGGACAAATAAAACGAATAGTAAAATCTATGGAGCCTAAATTTATAATATTGATGGGTGAAGATAATTATGAAATTAATGGTGATGTAATGGGAGAAAACTTTATCATAAATAAAGACCATATGAATATTGGGGGAATAAGTAAAAAAAGATTTAAAATTCAAGATAAATATAATATACAGATATTAGAAGGGAAATATGAGAAATTAATGATAGCAAGTGTTATATGTATTGATAATTCAATTCATAATTAATTATAATATTGTGAAAGATATATTTATAATAAAAAGTTGATATATGGGGTTGATTAGATCATTAAAGCATGAAGCTCTTTACTTAACTAAGATAACAATAAAGCAGAGAATGTATTATAATGATTTAATATTAGAGAAAGCGAAGGAAGATTTAGGTATATGGTAAGATATAAACAGTAATAAAAATAGCTATTGCGTATGAGAAAAATTTAATAGAAATAATTAAAAAATTTGAGGAATATTTATTATAAAAATACTCCCTTTAGTACAGAGTCTATACTAAAGGGAGTATTTAATTTAGTTGAAATTCATAAAAAACTTTCTTATTAAATTTAGATATAGCAATAATAAGTGAAAAATATGAAGTGGTAATTTCAAAAATACATACAGAATGTTAAAATGGTATAAAATAGATAATTATATATTTAAAGGTAAAAAGTAAATGATATAAGTATAGCGGGGGAAACCAAAATGAAAAAAGTTAAAATACGTAAAGTAGAAGCTGGAGATGAGGAGAAGTTAGCATATATACAAACAGAAGCATGGAAGGAAGGATTTAAAAAAATTTTATCTAGAGAGATATTAGATGAATACACAAACCATAATTGGGCTATAGAAATGTATAGAGATATATTGAAAGATAAAATAGGTAATGGATATATTTTGACTATAGATAATAAACCACATTGTATAGCATATTGGGATAAAGCAAGGGATATAGAAGAAGATGATTATGCGGAAATTATTTGTATACATAGCTTAACTCAAAATTGGGGAGAAGGCTATGGGTCTATGATGATGGAACATGTTCTAAAGGATATAGAACATGCAGGCTTTAATAATGTAATCTTATGGGTTTTTGAAGAAAATAATAGAGCACGTAAATGTTATGAAAGAAATGGATTTATGCAAACAGAAGAAAGAAAAGATTTTCTTGGAAAGGATGAAATTAAATATAAAAAAGTTATTAGATAAAGAGGTGATAGAAAGTGATATTTTTAATATCAGGAAGTTCACATACAGGAAAAACAGCTTTAGCTCAAAGACTATTAGAAAAATATAAATATCCATATCTTTCAATAGATCATTTGAAAATGGGGTTAATAAGGAGTGGACAAACGGCTCTTACAGTTGAAGAGGATGATAAACTTACTGAGTATTTATGGCCTATTGTTTGTGAAATGATTAAAATGGCTATAGAAAATAAGCAAAATTTAATTGTAGAAGGATGTTATATTCCATATAATTTTAGAAAGGATTTTGAGAAAGAATATTTGGCACATATAAGGGAACTATGGCTTATATTTAGTGAAGAATATATTAAAAATAACTATAAAGAAATTATAAAGTATGAAAATGTTATTGAAGAAAGAAAACACTGGGATTATCCAAAAGAAATAATGATTAAAGATAATAAAAAGGTACTCGAAGAATGCAAAAAATATCAGTGTGAATATATTTTAATTAATAAAGAATATGACTTTGAAATAGATAGGGATAGTGTTTTAACTAGTGAAAGATTAATATTTAGACGAATTACAAAAAATGATTTTAATGAACTTTCTGAAATGTTAAAAGATTTGGATGTAATGTATGCTTGGGAACATTCATTTTCAGATGAAGAGATATTTAAATGGATAGAGAAAAGAAATAAATCGTATAAAAATATAGGATATGATTATTTATTAGCTATAGATAAGAAGACAAGTGAAGTTGTTGGACAAATAGGATTATTAGATGAAGTTGTTAATGGAAAACATTTTATAGGACTTGGATATATATTAAAAAAGAAATTTTGGCATAAGGGGTTTGCTACAGAAGGAGCAAAGGCTATGTTAGATTATGCATTTAATATATTAAAAAGAGAAGAAGTTATTGCAACAATACGTGTGGAAAATAAGACATCTTGTGATGTTGCAGAGAATATTGGGATGAGAGTAAAAGATGAATTTATAAAGATTTATAAAGAGAAGAATATGATTCATTTAGTATATAGTATTAATAAAGAGGAATGGGAAAAATTTGAAGATAAGAATAGATAAAAATTAGAAAATCTGATTTTAAGAATTATGAGAGATAATAAAATGATATTAGGGTATTGGGAGTGAGTGAATGAGAAAAAAAGGAATAGTATTAATTTTAAGTTGCTTAACAATAGTTACAATCACTGGATGTGGGTTAGAGAAGGCAAAAACTAATAATAACGAAATTAATGTTGTAGAGAAAAGTTTAGAGGAAGTAGATAATGACAATAAAGAAAATGATTTATTAGAAGAAAGTGAAAAAATAGAGATAGCAAGACGTCTTTTTGATGAATATATCAATGAGAATAAAATAGAAGTGATAGAAAGTAAGGAAGATAGTTCAAAGAAAAAAGAAGTAACTACATTTACGAAGTATAAGATAAAAGATATAGATATTTATGAAATGGAAGATTTAAATATTAGTGAAAAAGAGAGTAAAGGATTTGTGGCAGATATATCTTATGATATTAAATACACTAATGAAAGTAATAGATGGGTAGCAGGAAATGGAGAAGTTAAGAAAAATAATTGGTGTGTTAATAAAGTTGCAATAGTTAATATTGAGAAAGTTAAGGATAAATATATAATATCAAGTATGGGAACAGGTTAAGTGGAATAATTAAATATAGAAATTAAAAGGATTGAATTCAGTTATTACTAAATTCAATCCTTTTAAAATTATTATAATATAAGCTTAATTTTTCTTAGAAGTTTTTAAGAAAAATGATGGGATTAATGCACCTAAAATTATTAGGATATATCCTATAACAGCAATATAACCGGGTAGATCACCCCAAATTATAAATCCAAATAATGTAACGAAAATTATACTTGAATAATTGTATATAGAAATTTCGTTAGCTGGTGCAAATTTATATGCAAAGGTTATAGAGTATTGAGTTAATGTAGAAGATACTCCGGCTAACAATAGTATTACTAATTCCCTTGATGTTGGCATTTGAAAATGAATTAGCATTAATATTGTTGATAAAATCATAGAAACCATAGCATAGAAAAACACTACTGTTCTAGGATCCTCACGAGTTCCAAGTAATCTAATACAAGTAACAACAACAGCTGCAATAACAGCTGATAATATAGCAATGGCCGAAGGTAATAATAAGTAACTATGTCCAGTTGGTCTTACTACAAATAAAACACCTATAAATGCAATTATAAAGGCAATTATATGTACACCTTTAATATTTTCTTTTAAGAATATTGCGGCAAATATAATAGCAAAGATAGGACTTAGATTGGTCAAGATAGTAGCATTAGAAATTATCATATGTGATAATGCATAATAACTTGTCCAAACGGCTAAAGTTCCACTTACGGAACGAATTAAAAGGAGTTTTCTATTTCCTTTATTTCCCAAAAATTTAATTCCAGCTTTCTTTAAGATTATGCTAGCAACAATTATTGTACAAACGTTTCTTAAAAAGCTTTTTTCATATACAGGAACATTACCACCAAGCTTAATAAAGGTTAGTGTTAATGCACTAAAAAAGCTTGAAATTAATATTAATAAAATTCCTTTATCTCGATTCTTTATAAAAATCCACCCTTAATAGTATTCTTCTAGAATATACTATCAGTGTGTCAGAGATATTAAGTAGAAAAGAAAGTTTAGAAAATAAAAAATAGAAAATAATAGTAAAATATTTGTAAAAATAAATATAAAAAGATAAATAATGGATGATTAAGAGGTATTATATGAAGTATATATTATAAAATAAAAATATTGAGTAGAGAGGAGAATGATAAATGATAATATGGTTAAATGGTCCCTTTGGAGTAGGGAAAACACAAACAGCTTCAGAATTAAATAAAAGAATAGAAAAATCTTTTATCTATGATCCAGAAAATATGGGGGATTTTATTCAAAAAAATATTCCTCTAAAAATAAAGAAAGATGATTTTCAGGATTATAAAATATGGAGAGAATTTAATTATAGTTATATTAAATTCTTATATGAAAATTATAGTGGAACTGTTATTGTTCCTATGACCTTAGTTAATTATGAATATTACAATAATATAATAACTGAATTAAGAAAAAATGGAGTTAAAGTAAAAATGATTACGCTAATAGCTTCTAAAGAAACAATAATAAATCGTTTAAATAATAGAGGTGATGACAAAGATTCATGGCCAGTAAATCAAATTAATAGATGTTTAAAAGGATTGGAAGAAAATGAGTTTGAAGATTATATAAATACAGATAAATTAACTATAAATGAAGTTGTAGATAGAATTTTAGAAAAAATTTAAAAATAATTATATAAATTAGAGGCGTTGAGTTATGAAGATAGGAATTATTCAGGGAAGTTCACAGAAAGAAAAAAATCCTTTAATAGAAGATGTATTACGAAAAGTTGTAAAAAATAGAGCATATGAAGTTATTAACTTTGGTATATTTAACGATGAAGATATTGAATATTCTTATATAGAAACAGCGATGTGCATAAGTATTTTATTAGAAAGCAAATCAATAGATTTTATAATAACAGGTTGTTCCTCAGGGCAAGGAATGATGCTTGCATGCAATAGTCTACCAACAATAAACTGTGGATATATTGAAAATCCGTCTGATGCATATTTATTTGGAAGAATTAATGCTGGAAACGTTATTTCAATTCCATTAGGATTGAATTTTGGATGGGCAGCGGAAATTAACTTGCAATGTATATTTGAAAAGTTATTTGATGGAGAATTTGGTGAAGGATATCCTAAAAAGGATGCGGAGAGAAAAAGAAAAGATACTAGGTTATTAGAAAAAATAAATTTAATTACTAAACGAAGTTTAAAAGAGATTATTCCTAAAATGGATATAAATTTTATGAAAAAGATTGTTGCTAGAGAAAATGTCTATGAATATGTAATGCGATATGGAAAAGATATGGAATTACTAAATGTATTAAAAGCATATAGAGCTTATTAAATAGAAATTTGGTTAAAGAAATGAGATGAAAATATGGAAAAGTGGATTAAAGTGGAAAGTGAGCATTATTTATTTCATTATCATAAAGATTCAATTGCAGAAAAGCATATAAATGAAATAATCAAATTACAAGAGTATTGTTTTAGGTATATTGTCCAGGTATTGAAAATTGAATGTGATATACAAATTAATTATTATTTGTGTAACTCATCAAGAGAGGTAGGTTTTTGGGCTGGAGATAATATTGAGTGTAATGCATTTGCAGAGGAATCAAATAAAATATTTGCCGTTTTCAATGAAACGGTAAAATGTATAGGGTATCATGAAGATGCTCATATTCTATCTTACTTAATAGGATATCCCTCACAAGTATTTATAAGAGAAGGATTAGCAATGTATTTTGATAAAAATCATAAAGGAATTAGTAATTTAAATTGGACAAATTATTATATTAATAGTGGAGAATATATAGGATTAGAAAAATTGATTTTAAATGAAAATTTTTATGAGATATCTTGGAATAAAACTTATCCAATAGCAGGAGCATTTACAGAATATATCATAATGAGATATGGAATAGATAAATATATAGAATTTTATAGAAGTTTAGATGATAGTAATTTAAATTATATTTGTAATAATTTATTTATAAAAAGGTTTGATGAGTTAGAAGAAGATTTTATAGAATATATAAAAAGTTTAAAAAGTAATATGAAAATATGTGAGAGTATTAACTAAGTAGCTAACATTAAAATGTAAATAAGTTATTTGTAAATAAAGTTATAAATAGTAGATTGAAAAAGGTAAAGTTAAATATAAGCAGATTAAAGAAAACTATAAAGGAGATATAATTATATGTTACGATTAGAGCTAAAATCTATAAAATATATATTTTTTGATGTAGGCTATACATTAATTAATGAAGATAAAGTATGGGAAAAACGATGTTTAGAGCAATCAGAAACTGAGGAAGCAAAGGTGTTAGGACTGTCTTCAGAAAGAATATATGAAGAAATTATACAAGCCTCCTTAGCATATAAACCACAATATAAAACAGTAGTAAAAAAATTTGATTTTAAAGAAGTAGCAAAATATAATCATAGCTTAGAGGAGTTATATGAAGGAGCAGATTTAGTTTTGAGTAAGCTATCTTCTTCATATAAATTAGGAATTATTGCAAATCAAACTAATGGATTAGTTGAAAGATTAGAAAGTTTAGGAATTTTAAAGTATTTTTCAATAATAATTTCATCAAGTGATTGTAGTGTTATGAAACCAGATCCTAAAATTTTTGAAATTGCAGTTGAAAAATCAGGATGCAAACCAGAGGAAACAATAATGATTGGAGATAGACTAGATAATGATATATTTCCAGCAAAGCAAATTGGAATGAAAACGATTTGGATTAAGCAAGGGTTTGGAGGGATTCAAAAACCAAAATTAAAAGAATATATCCCAAATGAAGAAATTTCTAAGTTAGAAGATTTATTAAAAATATTTGATATTAGAAGAAAATAAAAACTTGAGTAATGTTCAAATAATTAAATTAAAGCTTGAATAAATATCAATTGTTTTAGAAAATAATTGATATTAATATTTAATTATAGAGATTTAATTATTAGATAAATAGAGAGAGGAGGAATATAAAAATGAGAGTAAATGAAATTATAAAATACTACAGAAAAAAAGAAGGACTAACTCAAGAAGATATAGCAAATTATTTAAATATAAGTTCTACAGCAATAAGTAAATGGGAAACGGGAGCATCTTATCCAGATATAACATTATTATCGAAGCTTGCACGTATTTTAAAAATAGATGTAAATACATTGATAGGGTTTGGAGATAAATTATCTGATCAAGAGATTAATAAAAAGCTAAAAAGAATAAAGGAAATTAATAAAGAAGAGGGGTTTGAAAAGGCTTTTGCAGAAGGGGTAGGCTTTATTAAGGAGTATCCTAATTCGGATAAATTAATTTTTAACTTAATGACGTATTTATATATATGGTTAAAAAAATCAAAGATAGATAGTAAGGAGATATATGAAGAAAAGATAATAAATTTTTATAAGCTTATAGAAAATAGTACAGAAGAAAATATATCATTGAGAGTTAAGCATACCTTGATTTATCTCTATAGAAGTAAAAGAAAATATAAAAAGGCTGAGGAGATATTAGAAAAAATACCCAATGACAATGGAATTAATAAAAAGCTTCAGCAAATATTAATAGATAAAGAGTCAGGTAATATGAAAAAGGCATATAAAAATTGTGAAGAGATATTATTTAAAAATAATATTGAGAATCTGATAATAATGGAACAAATTATAAAAATGCTTTGTATAGAGAAAAAATTTGATGAAGCTATAGATTATCTTGAATATACTAAAAAGTTTATTAAAGGTTCTGAACTAGGAGTTAATAAGAAAAATGAAATGAACCTTGTTTTAGGAATTGGACTGCAAGATAAAGAAAGAACTATTGATGCAATAAAAGATATATTAAATCAAAAAATATTAGATTATTCAAAGACTAAGCTTTATAAGAACTTAGAATTTACAAATACAGAGATGAAGGGAAACTATGTAGAGTTACTAAAGGAAATGGTATTAAATAATAAAGAGCTAGATTTTGTTAGAGAAGAACCAAAATTTAAGTTTTTAATTGAAGACTTTTAAATATAAATGAAAGTAAGTGGTATGCATGAATATAGAGCTAAGAAAATGGACAAGAGAAGATAAAAAAATATTGATGAAAATATGTAATGAAGTAAATAGAAAATATTTATCTAATAGAATACCTTTACCTTATACAGAGAAAGATGCAAATTGGTGGCTAGATAATGTTGAAAAACAAGAGGGCAAAACTGGTATATTTAGAGCAATAGTTGTTGATGGTGAAGTTGTAGGTAATATATCTGTAGAAGGGAAAGATGACATAAGATGTATGGATTCAGAGATAGGATATTTATTATTAAATGAAAAGTTTAATAACGGTATTGTTACGGAAGCTACAAGAAAAATAGTAAAAATAGCATTTGAAAATTTAAATATTGTAAGAATTACAGGATTAGTATGTGAAGAAAATATAGGATCGAGAAGAGTTTTAGAGAAAAATAATTTTATACTTGAAGGGATTATGAGAGACGCTATATTTAAAAATGAAAAAAATTATAATATGTGTATTTATGGATTATGCAAAAGAAAAATTAAAGAATAGCATTAGATTATAATTAAAAGGGGCGCTATATTTTGAAAAATGGAATTATCCAGGAAAATATGAAGCAACAGCAGGAGGAGCAGTATTAAAGGGTGAAAAACCTTATGAAGCAGCGATTAGAGAAGTAAAAGAGGAAACAGGAATAGAAGCTAAGAAGTTAGATTTATTATATAAGCATATAGATAAAAACATTATCTATTACGGATATTTATGTGAAACTGACTGGAATAAGAATTCAATTGTTTTACAAAAAGGAGAAACTATATCATATAGGTGGTTAAGTAGAGAAGAATTTTTAAGTTTTAGTAAAGATAAAAGGTATGTTCAAATTTATAGAGAAAGACAAAAAGAATATTTAAAGAGTATAAAAAGATAAAAGATAATAGAGTTTAGAATCTTGCTTAAAAATAAATTTAAAACCACACTTGGCTATGACTTTTTGTGATTGGATATTATTTTCAAAATGAGAGCAAATTAAGGTAGTTATATTAAGAGTGTCAAAAGCATAAGAAATAAGACCAAGTATTGCTTCTGGCATTAAGCCAAGTCCCCAATAATCTTTAGATAATACAAAACCTATTTCTTTTGAATCTACTATAGAGATAGATGGTGAATGAAGTTCTATCCAACCGAGCACTTTATTTTCATTTTTATAATAAATAGCCCATAGGGAATTAGGAGATTCTTTTAAAAAAATATTTAAGATGATATTTGTTTCTTCTAAAGTTTTTTTAGTTGCAAATCCAGCTAAGCAAGCAACATCTTCATTTGACATAATGTGATGTAAGTTAGATAAATCTGACTTTAGAAATGGACGTAAAATTAATCTAGATGTAGTTATAATCATAATATAAAAAACCTCTTTTTATAAATATATGAATATTATATAATAAAATGTATATAGATGAAATAGATAGCTAAAATCAGAAGATGAAAGTTAAGAATAGTATTTAGAAAATATGACTTATATTAAAATTTTTTTTAGTTTATAATATAGAAAAATACCTTTGGGAGGAGTAAGAGATGTCATTAATAAAACAAGATAGTAATGAAATTTATGAAACACTATGTAAAACATCAGAAGATAAAATTGAAATGATAAATGGTGAGATTTATTGTAGTTCATTTACATCTAAAAATCATAATATAATTACAGGAAGATTTTTTGCTAAATTAGATGACTTTTTTTATGGAAAGCCATGAAAAGTATTTAGTGAGCAAATTGAAGTTATTTTAAATGAAAACTCTAAAGTAAAACCTGATGTATTTGTGGTTTGCCCAAAGGAAGATGGGAAATTTGAAGAAGCAGGGCAATCTTATTTGACAGTTCCAACTTTAATATTTGAAGTTGTTTCGGAATCAAATGCTAAATTAGATACTATTGAAAAGATGAATTTATACTCTATATATGGAGTTGAAGAGTATTGTTTAGTATATCAAGACGGTAGAATAGAGCAATATATACTTCATAATGATTACTATAGAGTTTCTAATATTTATAATAATACAGATAGATACAAATCAGTAGTATTTAAAGATTTAGAAATAGATTTAAATAGAATCTATTTAGATATTATAAATGAATAAAATATTGAATAAACAAAGAGATTTTAAATAGTTAATTTAAAGTCTCTTTTTGCTAATATTCTATATAAGGACCTTTTAATATAAATATTGTTTAATATTTTAAGATATAATAAAAATGGGGTGTAAAATGAGGATAGAATTAATAGAAGAAAATAAAAAAAAGTTTTTAGATTTATTATTACTTGCTGATGAAGATGAAAAAATGATAGATAGATATTTACAAAGAGGAATTATGTTTGCATTATATAATGAGGAACTAAAAGGCATTTGTATTGTAACAAAGGAAGAGGAAGGGATATATGAGATTAAGAATGTTGCAATATACAAAAATGAACATAATAAAGGATATGGTAAGAAATTAATTAAATATATTATAGAATATTTTAAAGATGATTATAAAACCATATATGTTGGTACAGGAGATAGTCCTTTAACAATACCTTTTTATAAAAGTTGTGGCTTTAAAGAATCTCATAGAATAAAGAATTTTTTTGTAGATAATTATAATCATGAGATTATTGAAGTTGGAATAAAGTTAGTAGATATGGTATATCTAAAGATAGATAAGATTTAAAAAAGGGAGATGAATAAATGGGAATTTATAAAATAGATTGTAGAAAAAGTGCATTAAGCTTCTAGCAAGAACTGAATAGTTATTTATGTGCTATATGAAGGGGGTAAAGGAATGATAAGATATATGAGAATAAATAAAAGGAGTGGGGGAGTTTATGAAAGAAAATAAATATGATGATAAAGAATTTTTTAATGAATATAAAAAAATGAATCGTTCAGTAAAGGGGCTTGAAGGAGCTGGGGAATGGGAAAGTTTTAGAAAAATGTTTCCAAGTTTAGAGAATAAAAAAGTTCTAGATTTAGGTTGTGGCTTTGGATGGCATTGTAAATATTGTATTGATAATAAAGCTAAGCTAGTTATTGGAGTGGATTCTTCTAAAAGAATGTTAGAAAAAGCTAAGGAAATTAATGATGATAAAAATATAGAATATATAGAAAATGGAATTGAGGAAATAAATCTTCAAAAGGAATATTTTGACCTTGTAATTAGTTCTTTAGCATTTCATTATGTAGAAAACTTTGAAGAAGTTTGCAAAAAAATATATGATTCAATAGTACCAAATGGAGACTTTGTATTTTCAATAGAACATCCTATATTTACAGCTTCAGGAAAACAAGATTGGTATTATGATGAAAAGGGAGATAAGCTTCATTGGCCAGTGGATAGATATTTTAGTGAAGGAAGTAGAAAAGCTATTTTCTTAGGGAAAGAGATAGTTAAATATCATAAGACACTGACTACATATATTAACACTTTAATTAAATGTGGATTTGAAATAAAAGAAATTATAGAACCTATTCCATCAGAAAAAATGTTGAAAGAGTGTTTAGATATGAAAGAAGAGCTTCGAAGACCGATGATGTTATTAATTTCAGTAAGAAAAGTAGAGAAGAATTATAGATAAAAAGAAGAAGTGGAAA
>NZ_CAMTIG010000032.1 GCF_947072515.1 uncultured Clostridium sp. | reverse complement strand
TATATCATTATTTTCACTGTTTTAAATGACTACTTTTAGTATACAAGTTTCCTCTTCACTTTTCTCTTTTACTTCTTAATTAACTCTTCTTCCTTCTTAATTCCTATAGTCAAAGTTATTCCATTAACCTTTTCTACTTCTCTTATAATCTTTCCATTTAAAAGATCAATAACAGGACTGCTTACACATCTTACTCCTGTAATTTTTTCTACAAAATCACTACCTTCATATTTATTGTGGTAAAGACTTATTTCTTCTTTTGTGAAAAATTTAAGTTCTGCATTAAGAGTTTCTCCTAAATTTAAAATAGCTTTTTCACCTTTTTTTAAATCTATTGAACCTATAGTTTCTACACTTAATGGATTTATATTTAAGCTTTCTAATCTATCTAAGACTATTTTTTCTAGCTTTTCTGGTTCTGTATCTCGTCTGCAACCTATACCTAGTATAATGTTTTTTCTTATAAGACATAAAACATCATCTCTATTTATATCTCTATTAGTTACAGCTAGTGTCCAAGGTTTTATTTCTTTAGTTTCTATATAGCCTTTAGGAAGATTTATCTTTTCTTTTTTATCATAAAAATAAACTTCTTCCTCATTTACAAGACGGCTTGCAAATACTTTAGCCTTTTTTAATGAGTCTATAGTCAAATTATTTTCTAAAGCTATTATGTCTGGTGCATCTTTGCCCATATTATCTGTAGCTGTAGTTATAACCGGTGTATTATTTAAGAATTTAGCAATTTTAGATGTTAAATAATTTCCGCCTCCTAGGTGTCCTGAAAGAAGGCTTATTGTAAAGGTATTACAAACATCTACTACAATTACACAAGGATCTTTATCTTTGCTTTCCATAAGACCATTTATAGCTCTAACTGCAATTCCTGTAGACGAGACAAAAACTATTCTTTCATAATTTTTAAAAGCTTTTTTTGCCTCTTCTCCAAGTTTAAAACTTTCCATTTCTGATTTTAAAACTAAATCTCCATTAAATTCTTTAGCTAAAGATTTTGCTATACTATCACCCTTTTTAGTTACACTTATAATACAAAGCATTACTCTATTCCTTTTCTAAACATATGAGTAAATTTCTTATCATATAGAAGACTTTTTTCATATTCACAGTCTATAAAGTCTCCAACTAAAATTTGAGCACATTTAGTTATTCCACAAGCTTTAACTTTTTCACTTATATCATCTAATGTTCCAATTAGTATTCTCTCATCTTCCCAAGTTGCTCTTTCTACAACTGCTATAGGAACATTTCTTCCATATCCACGTCTAAGCTTTTCTACAACTTTATCTATCATACTTATAGATAAGAATAATGCCATTGAAGCTCCAATACTTGCAAGTCTTTCTAAATCTTCAGTTTCTGGTACTGGCGTTCTTCCTTCAACTCTTGTTAAAATAACTGTTTGAGTTACTGATGGAAGAGTAAATTCTTTTTTTATAGTTGATGCTGCTGCTACAAAAGAACTAACTCCTGGTACTACTTCATAAGAAATTTCAAGTTTATCTAGTTCATCCATTTGCTCTTTTATAGCACCATATATTGATGGATCTCCTGTATGAAGCCTTACAATAATTTTATCTCTGTTTTTCTCCATAACATCTATAACTTCTTCTAAAGTCATTTTTGCTGAATTATAAATTTCTGCTTCATCTTTGCAAAAATCCATATGTTCTTTCGCTACTAATGAACCTGCATATATAACAATATCTGCTTTAGAAATTATATCTCTTCCTTTAACAGTAATTAAATCTACATCTCCTGGACCTGCTCCTATAAAATAAACCATTTTAATCTACTCCTTACTAGCTAAAATTAATGACATATAGTCTCTACATTTTAGTATTTCCTCTTTATCTTCTAAAATAAGCTGACCTTCACGTCCTGCACGACTTACATAAACATAATTAAATCCTTTTTCTTCTAAAAGATTTAAGACTTCTTCTTCACGCTTGTACACTTTCATTATAACTACGTATTTTTCATCAGTTATTTCATGTACCTTAGTAGCTGGCATTACAGTTAATCTATTATCTCCAACAACTAAAGTTCTTCCTACAATACTAGCTGATGCACAAAAAGAAGTTATTCCTGGTACTGTTTCTACAGTAAAATTTTTTTCTTCCATTTGCTTTAAAAGATGAATATATGTGCTATATACAAAAGGATCTCCTATTGTTAAAAAGCTTACATTCTTTCCTTCTCTAAGCTTTTCTTCAACTAAATCATAGGCTTCCTTTACTTTCACTTCTTTGTTTTTTCCACCCATAGGAAAATGTTTTATAAAAACTTCTGTTCCTTCTTTTATATACTCTTTAACTGTATTTAAAGCTATACTTTCTCCACCTTCAGTTCCTGTTGGTGCAACTATAACCTGACTATTTTCTATAGCACGAACTCCTTTTACAGTAATAAGTTCGCTATCTCCAGGTCCTACACCTATTCCATATAATTTTGCCATAATCCTATTCTCCTTTAACGCATTTAACTATATAAATTGGATTTAATCCAATCATCATATAGCTTTGTCCTCTATTTTTACTTATATTTACTAAAGATACATCTATTTTATATCCTAAAGATTTTACCTTCTCCATTGCTATATAGGAGTTATTTAATGTTATAAAATTCATAACAAGAGTTCCTGAAGGTTTTAAAATATTATGGCATCTTTCAATGATTCCTTCTAAGTCTCCACCAGAACCTCCTATAAAAATAGAATCGAAAGTATTCTCTTCATTTTTATATCTATCTAAAATTTCTATAGCTTCTCCTTTATCTAAAACTATATTTTTGCAATTAAACTTTTCTATATTTTTTTCTGTAGTTTCTATTGCAGGTAAATCTCTCTCAATAGAATATACAGTTCCTTTGTTTGCTATAAGAGCAGCTTGAACAGTTATAGTTCCAGTTCCTGCTCCAACATCTAAAACCTTTGAGTCTTCTCTAAGGTCCATTTTCCATATAGCTAAAGCTCTTATATCCTCTTTAGTCATAGGACAATCTCCTCTTAGAAATTCATTATCCTTTATTAAAATCATATTTTTTTCCTTTCATAGCTTAATTTATTGGGTAGCTCAGGGCATATTCACCCCACGGGCACAGATTCAAGCATTCTTCGAACGTTTGGACTTGTCAGAGGTGAACAAGCCCTTTACCTCTTCTCTCTTACTTCTTCTCTATTAACTCAATCATAAGAATACTCATATCACTAAACTCTTTATCTATAAAATCTTGTGGTTTCCCAAAGACTAATTTTTCATTTTCATAAGAAAGATTCTCTCCGATATAGATATTACATTCTAAATCTAAAAGACTTTCACATAACTTGTTTGGTGTGTTCTTCTTGTCACAAAGCCAAATACTTAGTTTATTTTCCTTTATTTTGTCTATAAAAGAATCTTCTCTTGCATGCATACTTCCTGTATAAGCAAAGCTCCAAGGTTTGTTTAATTTACTTGTCATATACTGAAAAGCACTAAGTCCTGGAATAACTTCCACTTCTTTTGTTGTCTTTTTATTTATATAAGAAGATACTCCAAAAAATGTAGGATCACCTGACGCAACTACTGCAATATCTCCATTAAATTCTTCTACTCTCTTTATTATTTCTAAAAGACTTTCTATTTTTTCTTTTTTATTATCTATAAAATCCACTGCATCTATAGCCCTAGAAAAACCTATAATCTTGTCTACTTTTTCTAAAGTTTTTATAGCTTTTCCTAATATATAGTCCCTATGCCCTGGACCTATTCCAACAACATAAATCATACTTTTCTTTCCTTTTCGATAAACTTATTTTTATATTGAAATTATATCTTTTAATTAGCATTTTATTTTAATTACTTTTAAGTAATTTTATTTTTCTATATCTAATTATCCACTAAATCTAAAGAATTATATAAAATGTTATACGCTGAATATCCACTATACATTACTGCATGACATTTCACTTCATCATATATATAAATAGTCATTCTCTTTTTAATTTTTTCACCTATATTAAAATATAATTCTTCAAAACCTTCTCCTAAAAGTTTTACAGCACCTTCACTTGTTTTTTCTTCCATTACTTTAGATACAAAATTTTTATCATAACCTAAAAGAAATAATTCAAGAGCTATAACTTCGAGTCTTACATCTGCTACACGACTATGGGTATTAAAACATCCATAAGCTACTTTACTAAGTTTTCCTATATGTCCAACTAAAATTATCTCTGAAACTTCCATAGCTTTTGCTTTTTCTAAAGAAAAGCCCACAAAATTTGAAATAATAACAATTTCCTCTTCTTTAAATCCTAAATCTATAGCACACTTTTCACCTATATTTCCAAAGGTTAAAACTATTCTTTTATTCTTTTTTGCTTTTTGTTTTATTTCTATATTAATAGATTCCTTTATTGCATCTTCAGACATTGGAACTACTATACCTGTTGTTCCAAGTATTGATATTCCACCTTCTATTCCTAGCCTTGGATTAAAAGTTTTTTTAGCTATTTCACGTCCTTCTGGTACAGATATCTTTATAGAAATTCCTTTATCTTTTGGTAAGACTTCTAGAACTTCCTTCTGTATCATCTTTCTTGGAACAGGATTTATAGCATATTCTCCTTTTCCTATAGATAATCCATCTCTAGTTACAAACCCAACTCCTTCTCCACCGGTTAAAAAGTATCCTCTCTCTTCTTTTTTTGCAGTAGAAAAAATAGCTATTCCATCTGTAGCATCTATGTCATCTCCTCCATCCTTTAAGATAGATACAGACACATAATCATGGCCTCTTTCTATAGAATTTATCTTAAGATTTAATCTAATTCCTTTTGGTGTATCTATTTCTATAAACTCTAAATCTATATCAGGATTAAAAAGCATAAATGTAGCAGCTTTTGAAGCTCCTGCTGCTGTTGAACCAGTAGTATACCCACATCTTAATTTTTTCCCATCAGCTTCAATATATAAATCTAACATTTTATCTATCTACGCACATATACATTAGAGCATTTACAATAGCTGCTGCCACTGTGCTTCCACCTTTTCTTCCATTTATAGTTATATAAGGTATATTTAATTCTTCTAAATTTTCCTTACTTTCTGCTGCTCCTACAAATCCTACTGGAACTCCAATTATAAGTTTTGGATTAGCTTTTCCTTCTTTTATAAGTTCTTTAAGTTTAAAAAGAGCTGTTGGTGCATTACCAAAAACAAAAATATCTACATCTTCCTTTGCTGCCATCTCAACAGCTGCCATAGAACGAGTTATTTCTCTCTCCTTAGCTTCCTTATGAACTCTATCTTCATTTACATAGCAAATTACATTACTATCTAACTTTTTAAGAGCCATTTTATTAATACCAGAAAGAGCCATATTAGTATCAGTATAGATTTTAGCTCCTCTTTTTAAAGCTTCTTTTCCCGCTTCAATAGCTTTAGGACTTATATCAACCAAAGTCTTATACTCAAAATCAGCAGTTGTATGAATAACTCTCTTTACAATCTTTAATTCCTCTTCTGAAAAATTATGTTCTCCCATTTCCTCTCCAATAATTTGGAAACTTCTATTTTCAATATCCATTGGATTTTTTATATAACTCATTTTTTTACCTCTTCTCTAATCTTAAAATATATTTTAAAAACTCCATATTACTAAAGAAATGAATATGTGGATACCCAGCTAAAGTATTCTTTTTTTCATATCCACATTTCCAAGTTTTCAATGTTCCTGTATAATTTTCTTTACTTATATTAAATACAGGTTCTTCATGCGTTTCAGTTTTTGATTTATGAAACTCATGACACTTTATCTTCATATCATTAAAATCTATTTCTGCATAACCAAAATTATTTAATTTTTCTGTCATATATGATTTTCCATTAAAGAATCCAACCATTTCAAAATCTTCTATTTCCTCAGTTAAATACATAAGACCACCACATTCTCCATAGCAAGGAAGTCCCTTCTCTAACTCTTTTTTTATAGAATTTAACATAGTTTTATTTTTTGATAATTCTTCTTTAAAAACTTCAGGATAACCTCCACCTATATAAAGAAAATCTAAATCTTTTGGAATGCTTTTATCTTTTAATGGACTAAAGTAAGTTACTTTACCTAAAGCTTCTAAACACTCTAAGTTTTCTTTATAGTAAAAATTAAATGCTTTATCTAAAGCTACACCTATTTTAAGTCCCAAGTTTGGAACTTCAAAGCTCTCATTTTTTTCTTTCCATTTAATATCTTTAAATGCTTTATTGTAATCTTCTTTTTCATTTAACTCTTTAAAATTTTTAAATGCATTATTATCTATTTCATTTGACTCTTCTTTTAAATCAACTTCTTCAAACGCTTCTATTAAACTATTCATATCTATATTTTCTTCTATAAGCTTTGCACAAAGCTCTATTTTCTCATCTAAATCTAAAACCTCAACACTTTGAACTAATCCTAAATGTCTAGATTTTAAACTTAAATCTTCTGTAGATGGAATAAATCCAAAAACTTTTATATTTAAATTTTCTTCAACTAATTTTTTCAATAAAATATAATACATTTTATTTACATTATTTAAAACTATACCTTTAATATTTGCATTTCTAAACTCTATTAAACCTTTAAGTTCTGCACAAAAAGTTAAGCTTTGTGCCTTTGGTGAAAGAACTAAAATAATTGGAGCATTATTTAAAGCCTTTGATGTACTATAGGTAGAAAAATCATCACTTATCCCTTTTCCATCATAAAGTCCCATAACACCTTCAACTACAGCAAAATCTCCTTTACCTCTGTTAAAAGCTTCTTTAAATCCCTCTTCTCCCATTAAAAATAGATCTAAATTTCTTGAATCTTTTCCTGTAACTCTTTTATGAAATGCCGGATCTATATAATCAGGTCCTGATTTAAACCCTTGAACATCATATCCTCTATTTTTAAGGGCCTTCATAAGACCAATTGTAAAAGTAGTTTTTCCTCCACCACTTTTATTAGATGACAAGACTAAAATTTTCATTTTGCTTCCCTTTCTTTGTTTCTCCAACACCTTTAAACGTATCATTTATAGTATTATGAACTCTATTTACATAAAGCTTTCTAAAATCTTCAATCTCTCCAAGTCCTTTTAAGAAAAGATTTACCTTTATTCCTTCACTTTCTAATATAGTTTTCCATGAATCTTCTTCATCTGATGCCATATCATTTAAAACATGATCTCCACATACAACCATTAAAGGTAATAATAAAACTTCATTTATATTTCTTCTCTTCAATCTTTTTATCACACTATCTAAAGTAGGATGTCCTTCAACAGTTCCAACAAAAGCATTATCATATCCTTCTTCTTCTAAAACTACTTGAAGGCAGCTATAAGCTGAACTTGCAGGATGAGATGTTCCATGTCCAAAGAAAACTACATTTTCATGGCTATCTAAAATATCTTTTATAGATTCTATAAATAAAGAATAATCAAAATCTACATCTTCTATTCCTTGATAATAAAGTATTGGTCTTCCAACTTTTAAGCTTTTGAATTTATCTTTAAAGTTTGCTTGTACATTTTTTATATAATCAAATTCTTCACCTGGAATCATGTGAAGAGGTTGCATTATAACTTCTTCATATCCTTCATTATATAAATCCCTTAAAGTTTCTTCTGGTGTATTTACATGAATACCATAAACTTTTTCCATTTTATTTATAATCATATGTGCTGTAAATGCTCTAAAATGATCGTACTCTGGAAACTCTCTCTTTATATCTTCTTCAATTTTTTCTATTGAATTTTTAAGTGCTTCTTGATAACTTGTCCCAAAACTTACAACTATAATTGCCTTTTTTTTCATCATTAAAAACCTCTTTCAAATTTTATTATCTGCCATTTTAGCTACTTACCCTTAAATCTTCTTAGGAGAATTTTTAATCTTAAAGACTCTACCCTTTAAATTCATATAAACATTAAAAAAGCACCCTAAATTAGGGTGCTTTAAAGAATATCTATCAAATTTAAAATTTTCGAAATTTAATAAATTAAAATTCCTTCTCTTCCCTCCGAAGTATGGCTATTTTTTATATTAGGCAGGTCTCCTGACTTATGCTTCATCCTCTGCTCCGTCTTCCCAAAATTTAATTTCAGTGACATATTAGAGCTTCGTCCACAATTACAGTAGCGGGGGCTGTAATGGATTTAAACCATTTTCCCTTTTAATTATATTTATTAATTTTCTTTTTTATTATCATATAAACCTAATATTATATTTAATTTGTATATTTATTATATACTCCATATATTCTAAAGTAAAGAAATCTTCTATTCATATTTAACTATAAATTCAATAGAATCCTCTTCTATTTTCCTAATAAATCCATTAAAGGAGTTATTTTTATTTTCTAGTTTACTTAGCATATAAATCTTTCCAAGTATCTGCTCCAACTGCTCCATTAGCTGATAAATTTTTTGCTATTTGAAAAGCTTTGATTTTACTTTCAGTTACAGCACCAAAACTTCCATCTGCGTTAAATGGCGCTAAAGAATAGCCTTTGCTTATTAATCTTTTTTGTAATACTAATACTAAAGTTCCTTTATCTCCTCTTTTTAAAGTTTTACATGTTTTTAAAGTACTATCTCCAAATAATCCATCAACTGTAAGCTTTGCTCCAAGGCTATTTAATGCTTTTTGTAATTCCATTACTTCATTTCCTGAAATAGAAACCTCCCATAATTTTTTTGTTACTGGTTTTACTACAGGCGTTGGTGTTGGATTCACTACTGGTTTAGATGGAGTTCTATAATCAATTAATATTTTTAATTTAAATTCATTTGCATCACATGGTGAAATAACTCCTGAAACCTTTTCCTTATCTGTATATTGGAAACCTACCCAATTGTCCCAAATTCGATTTGTTCCTGGTATAGTTACACCATAATGAGCTATCCACGACATATATTTCTTTAATCTTGAATCTAATTTTGTATTAGCAAAAGATGTATAAGTGTAAACAACACAATTATATCCACTTAATCTTTTAAATTCATCTAAGAAATCTAAACATCTATCTGTAACAGCTCTTGCTCCTCTGTTTAAGGTATCAGTTTCAATATCTAAAATGGGATATACATGAATTTTTTTGTTCTTTATAATACTCCAAAAAAATTTAGCTTGATCTTTTGGATCTGATTTTTCACTCATAAAATGATACATTCCAATTTTCAAATTAGTTTTTATAGCTTTTCCGTAGTTCATTTCTAAGCTTGGATCTATAAAGCCTGTTCCTTCACTAGCCTTTAATATAACTACATCATATCCACTATTTTCAATTTTATTAAAATCTATATTTCCTTGCCAATTACTTAAATCTACACCTTTCAGATTTTTATTACTTCTGCTATCCATATTTTTAGTCTCCTTTTAATATACGTTGAGTTTATGCTTCTATATATTAAATGTTATTTCTTCTATTTTCGTTACCTAATTTATATTAAATATTAATTTTATTCTTCTTAATTTAAATCTTTAATATTTTTAAATAAAGCTTTTTATAACTTCTTATACACAAAAAAAGAGATTGTATAAAACAATCTCTACATTTAAAATATCTTAAAAAGATATCTTTCTTTATTTAAAATTTTAATATTAATTTTTTAATTTAAATCTATATTAAAACAACTTTTCTCTCTTCTTTTATTTCTTCTTTTTTCTCTTTTTTCTTCATTTTTTCTATTACTACTTTTTCTAAATCTTTATCTGTAGAAACTATTCTCTTAGCACCTACTACTGTTATATTTCCTTCTTCAACAAGTACAGTTCTTTCCTTTACTATTGATCCCGATCCAATTATTGCATTGTGTATAATAGAATATGGTTCTATTACTGCATTTTCAAGAACAACTGAATTCTCAACTATAGCTCCTTTTCCTACTTTAACATTTGAAGATAGGATACTTGTGTCAATACATCCATCAATTTCACATTCATCACCTAGTATACAATTTTTTATTATTGCAGTTCTACCTATTTGACATCTTTCATATTCTGACATATTTGCTGATGAAATTTTCCACTTATCATTTTTATCATTTACGCTAAGCTCACATTCATTACTTAAAAGATCCATGTTTGCTTGCCAAAGACTTTCTACTGTCCCTACATCTCTCCAATATCCTTTAAACTTAAATGCTACCATTTTTCTTCCTGTGTTAAGCATATCTGGAATCACATCTTTTCCAAAATCATGACTTGAAAAATCTAACATTTCGTCTTTTATTAAATATTCTTTTAATGTTTTCCAACTAAATATATATATTCCCATAGATGCAGTATTACTCTTTGGTTCTTTTGGTTTTTCTTCAAAAGAATGAATTGTAGTATCTTCATTAGTATTCATAATACCAAATCTACTTGCTTCTTCTATTGGAACTTCTAAAACAGCTATTGTTGCATCTGCCTCTGTTTTTTTATGATGATCTAACATTTCTGTATAATCCATTTTATAAATATGATCTCCTGAAAGAATTAAAACATATTCTGGATCATATTTATCTATATATTCAATGTTTTGAAATACAGCATTAGCTGTCCCTGTATAACAATTATCTTTATCTTCTTCTGTATATGGTGGTAAAAAGCTTACTCCTGCTTCATCTACCTTTTTTAAATCCCATGCTTCCCCATTTCCAATATGCTTATAAATAGCTTTTGGTTTATATTGTGTTACAACACCTACTGTATCTATTCCTGAATTTACACAGTTGCTTAATGGAAAATCTATAAGTCTATATCTTCCTCCATATGGAACCGCTGGCTTTGCTAATTTTTCTGTTAAATATCCCAGTCTTGTTCCTTGCCCTCCTGCTAATATCATTGCTACTATTTCCTTATTATTTTTCATAAATTAACCCCTCTCTAATACTCTCTTTGTATCTATCAATAATTTTTCTTAATAACCCTATTTTCTATTATCTTATTTCTTTATATATACCCATATATTTTAATGATGAATTACTCCAACTATTATCATTCATCATACATTTTTCAACTAAATTTACCCATTTTTCTTTTTTATTATAAACCCTTAAAGCTTTCCAAATACAATCTCTAAGTTCTAATGAACTATAATTTTGAAAACTAAATCCATTTCCTAATTCTTTATATTTATCATAAGCTTCTATAGTATCTTTTAATCCACCAGTCTCTCTAACTATAGGAACAGCACCATATCTTAATGCAATAAGTTGCCCTAACCCACAAGGCTCAAACTTAGATGGCATTAAAAACATATCTGCAGCTGCATATACTTTATGAGCCATTTCATTATTAAACATAATTAAACTTCTTACTTTGTCTCTATTGTTATTCTCTAGTTCTCTAAAATAATTTTCATATTCTACTTCACCATTTCCTAATAAAATAATTTGTACATTTTGAGACAATAACCAATCCATGCTTTCCTTTACTAAATCTATTCCTTTTTGCCATGATAATCTTGATACTACTGCTATAACTGGAATATCTTTATTGCTTTCAAGCCACAACTCTTTTTGTAGTCCTTCTTTGTTTAACTTTTTCTTATCTATAGTGTTAGCATTATAATTTTCATAAAGAAACTTATCATTTTTCGGATTATATTCTTCATAATCTATTCCATTTAATATCCCTACTAAATCTGATCCTTTTTCACTTAATAATCCTTCCATTCGCTCCCCATACTCTGAAGTTTTAATTTCATTTGCATAGGTATTACTAACAGTTATAACTTTATCTGAATATACAATTCCTCCTTTCATATAACTTATCCCACCATAAAACTCTAATTTTCCATTATAAAATTGCTCTAAATTATATCCAAAACAATCTTCTAAAGTTTCTTTATTAAAGTTTCCTTGGAATAACAAATTATGAATTGTATACGCAAACTTTATTTTTTCATATCCTTCTTTAAATTTATATTCAAGATTATATAAAACTGGTATCATTCCCGTTTGCCAATCATTACAATTAACTACCTCTGGAAACCAATTTATTTCTTTTAATAATTCAAGCGATGCTCTACTAAAAAATGCAAATCTTTCATTATCATCATTATACCCATAAGCTTTTTCTCGTTTAAAATAGTCCTCATTGTCTATAAAATAGAACTTTACCCCATCAAGTTCTAAGGTCTCGATTCCACAATAAACATTTTTATATCCTACATTTATAAATATATATTTTATATGTTGAATTTTTCTTTTCAACTCTTCATCTATAATTGTATATTTAGGTAAAATAACTCTTACATCATTTTCTCCATTTTTAGCAAGCTCCTTACTTAAAGCTCCAACAACATCGCCTAATCCACCAGTTCTTATAAATGGATGAACTTCTGATGCTATAAACAATAACCTCATCATTTTTCCCCTTTCTTCCCCTTAAGTACAATTGCTCCCATCGGTGGAATTGTTACTTCTACAGTAAAATTGCTTTTATGATGCACCTCCTCTTTTACTACAATGTCTCTATCCATAACTTTTCCTGAACCACCATACTCTAATCTATCAGTATTAAATGCCTCTACATAATTAGCATCATTTGGAACTCCTACTTTATAACTTTCGTAATAGTTTGGTGTAAAGTTTAGTATAAATATAAAATTTTCTTCATTTTCACCTTTTCTTACAAAACTATATATACTTTGATCACCATTATCTGCATCTATCCATTGGAATCCATCTACTTCGTGATCCTTCTCCCATAATTCTTTATTATCTAAGTAAAATTTATTTAATTCTGAAACGAACTTCTTTGTTTGTCTATGCATTTCATGATTCTCTAATAAACTCCACTCTAATTCTTCATACTCTCTCCATTCAATAAATTGTGCGAACTCTGAACCCATAAATAATAGCTTCTTTCCTGGATGTCCTATCATATAAGTCATATACGCTCTAAAGCCTGCAAACTTATTGAAATAATCTCCCCACATTTTATTTACTAAAGATTTTTTCCCATGAACTACTTCATCATGAGATATTGGTAAAACAAAATGCTCACTATAGTTATACATCATGGCAAAATTCATATTATTGTGTTTATATTTTCTATAAATAGGATCAGCCTCTACATATTCTAAAGTGTCATTCATCCACCCCATATTCCATTTAAAGTGGAATCCTAATCCACCATCTTCAATTTTATGTGAAATCTTATTAAATGTTGTTGATTCTTCAGCACACAAAATTACATTCTTAAATTTATCTAATAAAATACTATTTAACTCTTTAAAGAAATCGACTCCATAATAGTTAATGTTAGTTCCATCACTATTTGCAAACCATTCACCATGCTTTCTATCATAATCTAAGTAAAGCATGTTAGTTACGGCATCAACTCTTAATCCATCTATATGGAATTCTTTAAGCCAATATATTGCATTTGAAATAAGAAAACTTTTTACTTCAGGTTTTCCTAAGTCAAAATTTAAAGTTCCCCATCCTTTATTTTGAGCTTTCCATCCTTCTTCATATTCATAAGTTGCACATCCATCAAAATAAGCTAGTCCATGTTCATCTTTACAAAAATGTCCTGGAACCCAATCTAGCAATACTCCAATTCCTGCTTTATGCAATTCATTAATAAGCATTTTCAATCCATCTTCATCGCCATACCTACTAGTAGGACTATAATAACCCGTTATTTGATATCCCCATGATTCATCAAGTGGATACTCCATTAAAGGCATTATCTCTACATGTGTATAATTCATTTCTTTTAAATAGCTTGGCAATATTTTTGCTAACTCCTCATATTTAAGGAAGCCACCATTCTCATCTTTCTTCCATGATCCTAAATGAATTTCATAAATATTCATTGGCTTTTTATAAATATTTTCTTTTTTTCTTCTCCACCATTTCCTATCTGTCCACTTATAGCTACTTTTACTTGTAACAATAGATGCAGTATCTGGTCTTAATTCAGATTTTCTTGCATAAGGATCTGCTTTTAAAACAAACTCCCCATCTTGCTTTCTTATGGCAAACTTATATTTAGCACCCTTACTTACTCCTTTAATAAAATTAGAGTAAATTCCTCTATCTGTAATTTTACCTAATAAAAATTCCTCTCTAATTTCCCAATCTGAAAAGTCTCCTACTACATAAACTTCACTAGCTTTCGGTGCCCATACTGTAAATCTTACCCCTCTTTTCTTTTCCTCTACTTTAATATGTGCTCCCATAAACTCATAAGCTAAAATATGATTTCCTTCGTGAAAAAGGTATTTATTGTATTCTGTAATCATTCTATCTCGCTCCTTGTCCCTTTTATAAACAGATTAAATTGTTATGTAAACATCAATCTATCCATATTATAACAAATCGTGTCATTTTTTACCATAAAAATATGAAATAAATATTAAAAAATAAAGTAGCATTTTACTACTTTATTCTCCAAGCTTCTTTTTTATTTTATTAAACCCACTGTTTCCTGTGCGATCATAAGCTCTTCATTTGTTGGAATTACATATAATTTGACATTTGAAGTCTCTTTTGAAATTTCTTTTATTTTTCCACGCACTTTATTTTTTTCCTCATCAATTTCAATTCCTAAAAATTCCAACTCTTTTACACAGGCCTCTCTCGTTTCTGGTGAATTCTCTCCAACACCTGCTGTAAATAAAATTACATCAACACCTCCCATATTAACAATAAATGATCCAATTTCAGCTCTTATTCTATAATGGAAAATATCCAAAGCCAATTGTGCTCTTCTATTCCCACTCTCTGCCGCTTTTTCTATATCTCTAAAATCAGAACTTACTCCTGATATTCCAAGTACTCCTGATTTTTTATTCAATGCATCTGAAACTTCTTCTATTGTATATCCACAATTTTCAACTAAAAATGGAATTATTGATGGATCTATATTTCCAGATCTTGTTCCCATTGGTATTCCTGCAAGCGGAGTAAATCCCATAGTTGTATCTATACATACCCCATTCTTCACTGCTGATATACTTGCCCCATTTCCTAAGTGACAGCTTATTATCTTTAATTCACTTATGTCTCTTCCCATCACATCTGCAACTTTATTTGCTACATACTTATGTGATGTTCCATGAAATCCGTACTTTCTAATTTTATGATCTTCATATAATTTATAATCAATTGCGTAGATATATGCTTTTTCTGGTAGCGTTCCATGAAAAGCTGTATCAAAAACAACTATCATTGGTGTTTTTGGCATAAGATTTTGACATGCCTTTATACCAATAATATTTGCTGGATTGTGTAGTGGTGCTAGTATACTACATTGATTTAAATATTCTAAAACTTCTTCTGTTACTATAACTGATTTTGAATACTTTTCTCCACCATGCACAACTCTATGTCCAACTGCAACTATCTCATCCATACTCTTGATAACGCCTACATTTTCATCTGTTAACGTTTGTAATACAACTTCAACAGCATCTTGATGATTTTTCATCTCTTGCTCTACTATATATTTTTCTCCTAATTCACTTTTTTGAATTAATTTCGCCCCCGTTATTCCAATTCTTTCTACAATACCGCTAATTAAATCCTTTTCATTTCTCATATCAATTAGCTTATACTTTAGTGATGAACTTCCACAATTAATTACAAGTATTTTCATGTTTTATCTTCCTCCATTTTTTACAAACAACTTTTTCTATTTTTCTCCATGGTATAATATTAAAATCTTTTAAATAATATGTCAATAAAAATAGTATTATATTGTGTTTTTATTAATTTTTATAGTGTATTTTAATTTTTATTTCAAAATAATTCAATAATTTCAAATTTTCATTCTATTTTAATTTTATTTCCACTTCTAACTATTCTAAAAACCTCTTTCTACCTGTGTTATATCAAATTGTTACTTTTGTTTTTATTTTTCACATTTGTTAAGTTTTTTTACTTTTTTTTACTTTATTTTTCTTCTATTATGTTTCTTAAACGCATTTCTATTAAAAAAATTTAAAATTTATAAATTCTACTTTTCTCCAAATTATTTAATTTATAATCTAATATAAACCATCCTAAATATTTTTCTATATATTTACTTCCAATCCCTTTAAATCTAATCATCCATCTACGAATTTTCACTAGAACATTATCTTTTTTAAATTTTTCTATTACATTATAATTATATTTTTTATTCTTATTATGTTTTTCACTAACTAAAACCATATATCTATTATAAGTTATGTACAATATAGACATCGGATGTAATATTTCATTTATAGCTTTTTCAACAATTTTTAATCTTGGTGTGCCTACCGATGTAATTTTAGGGTTAGTTCTTTTATTTGTATCAAAAGGAACAATTATCTGTATTTTTTCTCTTCTTTCAGTAACAATTTTTCTTTGACCTTTAAAATTCTCTTTTGTTATATAATCAACTGCCTCAACTAAACCATTTAATAAATTTTTATTATTACTTTTATACAATATATTTAAAATTTTATGCCTCCACAAAAATGCTGTTACTATGCTTATATTCATTTCTTCTGCACATTCTCTTAAAGTTTTATTTTCATACATCAATCTAGAAAATTTTTTTATATTCTCCTTCAACTTTTTAGAGCAATGCATTAACGTTTTAGTTGTTTCAGTAAAAATCTTTCCACATCCCTTACATTTATACCTTTGATTTCCGTTATATTTTCCATATTTTCCATGATCGCTATTGCTGCAATATGGACAATTAACTATATCTTTCATAATATTCACCTCATACAAATTATTGACGTCTTTTCTCTTTTATAAACAACATCCTTCTAATATATTAAAATAAATATCAATCATAATTTTTCTCCTCAAAATTGCTCTCTCAGTCTGCTCATCCATCTCTTAACTTCCTCTTTTAAAATACTTATTAACATTTTAATTTAACAGTATTTTTGGGTTAGCCAAGTCTTTATCAACATTTTAATTTAACAGATTCTTATAAAAAATTTATATTTTCAAGCTCAGATTTTCAACATTTTTATATAACAGAGTCCTATACTTTCATTCTTATTAATCTTCTTATCCTCATTCTTATTAAACTCCTCTATTTTCAATCTTATTAAATGACTTCTATAATAACAATTTTTATATAACTCCTGTTCCTCTCCCTTCCTACTGCTACACTACATATCCCCTGAGCAATTTTTTCTCCATAGCAACACTTCATACTTTTCTTATAAAATTTCTTTATATTTTAACTGAAACACATTTATCTAGTTATTATTTTCCATCTTAATTAAATATCATTTAATCGTCTATCCTAATAATTGTTTATTAGATAAGTAATCAAAAAAAGCTAGTAAAATCAAATTTTACTAGCTTAATATTTTATATTCTATTTAAAAAAGTTTACAAATATAGTTATTATTCCTGAATTCACAAAATCTATAAATAAGCATCCTACTATGGGCACTACAATATATGGTGTATTAGCAAATCCATATTTATTAGTAAGAGCATCCATATTCGCAACAGCATTTGGTGTTGCGCCCATTCCAAATCCACACATTCCTGATGCAAAAACCGCTGCCTCATAATCTTTTCCCATAACTTTAAATGTTAAGACATAAGCAAATAATCCCATTAAAAGTGTTTGTCCAATTAACATGATTAACATTGGTAATGCTAAATCAAATAATTCCCATAATTTTAATGCCATTAATGCCATTGCTAAAAAGAAAGAAAGACTTATACTTCCTAATACCTCTATTTCTTTTTCTACTAGTTTCACTTTTTTAAAGTCACAAATATTTCTAATTATTGCGGCTGCCATCATAGCGCCAATATATGATGGAAATGTTAATCCTATTTTTTGAATTACCAAAGAAATACATGAACCTATCCCCATAGCTATAAATATCCATGAAACGCCTTGCATAAGTCTACTTTGACAAAGAATTGCTTTATCATCTTCATGAAAATCACTTAATGGAATTCCTTTATCTGTTGCCTCTTTCGGTGTCTTTATCATTCTTCTTTCTATTAATAATTTAGCTACAACACCTCCTAAGAAACTACCTGCTATAAGTCCAAACGTTGCTGCTGCAAAAGAAACTGATGTTGCGCCTTTAATTCCCATACTTTCAAATAAGGGACCAAACGAACCTGCTGTTCCATGTCCACCAATCATTGGAATAGATGCTGTAGATAACCCTAACAACGGATGTAATCCAAATACTTTTGCAAGAACAACGCCTAATATATCTTGACAAATAACTAACGCTACTGCTAGTCCTAAAAATATCCCTACCTTTATACCACCTTTTTTTAAGACTTTTACACTAGCTGTAAATCCTACCGTTGTAAAGAATGCAGTCATAAAAATTGATTGTAAAGTAGTGTCTAATTCAATGGTTGCAATATTTGTTATTTTTAATATAAGGACTAAAATTGAAAAAATCAATCCTCCTATTACTGGAGCTGGTACACAATATTTATTTAAAAACTTTATCTTAGCTCTAAGAATTTTTCCTAAATAAAACATACATGTTGCTATTGCCATTGTTTGAAAAATATCTAATTTGATATGCATTAAAAAACTCCTTCCTCTTATATATTCATATGTTATTTTTTTATTTTACATTATTTTATTTTTAATTACAAATTTCTACATTATTTCTAATCTTCTTCATATTAACAAAAAAAGTCTAGAGATTTATAATCTCTAAACTTTTTTTACTTTAAAACACATTTTTATATTAAACTCACTAAATATCTAAAGAATTCTGAAATTTGTGGTGTTAAAACTATTGTCGCTACACCTAATCCACAAACAACTACATATATAAATATAAGTACAATCTTTTCCCATTTTTTTAATGCATGTTCTTTAGGCAATGCTTTCCATCCAAGAGCTAATAAAAGTCCTAATACTAAAGGTAGTAATAATGTATTTAAAACTTCAACTCCTAATGTTAATGGCACTAAAGGAACTCCTGATAAAACTACTATTCCACCTACTATCATTGCTCCACAATAAATTGCATAAAATACAGGTGCTTCTCTCCATGTATTATCTAAACTACATGGTGTATCAAATAGTTCTCCAAATCCCCATGATGCTGCAAGCGATACTACAATTGCTGCAATTAATGCTGCTCCTGAAATTCCAATTGCAAATATTACTTTTCCTCCAACATTTCCTAAGAACGGTGTTAATGCTTCACTAATTTCTTGTATTGAATTTAATGATGCATTTGGATTGTGCTTTCCTATAGTTGCTGCAACAGCTATTATAACTACTACAACCACTAATTGAGTTACTACAGATCCAACTGCTGTATCTATCTTACTATACTTCATATCTTCTTCAGTAAGCTTTTTATCAACTACTGCTCCTTGTTGATAGAAAACCATCCATGGCATTATAACAGCACCAACATTTGCTGCAATTAATAACCAATACGCTCCATTATTAAGTGGCTGTGGTCCAACTAAACTCATCATTACTTGATGATAATCAGGATGAGCAACTATCATAGCTGGTATAAAAACTAATTCAAAAAGTCCAACAACAATTGCTACTCTTTCAACAGTTTTATATTTTCCAGTTGCACTTAGTAAAATTAAACATACAATTACTAATGGAACCATTATCCATTTAGATACACCAAATAAAAGTCCAACTCCCATCATTCCTGAGAATTCTGTTATAAGTGCTCCTACTGTTGAAACAAATAAAGCAACAACGGCAATCCAAGCCCAAGCTTTCCCCATATGTTCCTTTATTAATTCCCCATGCCCTTTACCAGTTGTTATTCCAAGTCTTGTAGTTAACTCTTGCACAAAATAAAGCATTGGTACTAATATTAAATTTAAAAGGATAAGTTTATATCCCCATTGTGCTCCTGATTGAGCTGCTGTTATTATTGATCCTGCGTCTGTATCTGCAAGCATTACTGTTATTCCAGGTCCCATGGCTGCTAAAAGCATCCAAAAACTTCTTTTTCTTCTTTTTCCCTGGAATTCATCATCCATCTTTAGTGTCTTCATTTGTGTTTCTCCTATTCTTTAAATACTTGATTTAAAATTCCTTTTGATAATTATTATCACTTGCTTATACTAGCACTAATTGATATTTAGTGTCAATTGAATAAATGCACTTTTAATAGTATCTCCACATTTTAAACTTTTATTTTATATTATTCTTTTCTAATACATTTTTTCATCATTTTGCATCTATTTTTGAATTAAATTTAAATTTTTTGAATATTTTGTTACAAAATAATGTATTTTATGTTATTATATATTCATGGATATATTAATTTTTACAAAAAGGGGACAAGACTTATGATGAATTTTAACGATTATAAAGATAACTTAATTACAAATGATACTTTTGCACCTGGTTTAGACAGAATTTATTCTACTTTAGATATTATTTATAAAGATCAAGAACCTGCTAGCTATAAACTATTTAATATTAATCAACCTTTATTTAATAGACATTCTTTAGAAGGTTTTTCAGTATATAAAAATACTACTTCTAATCTTTCTCATAATCATATAGTAAGTTTAGGATTTTCAGAACTTTACGGTAATGTTCAGAGTTTTATGAGAGAAAAATCAAAATTAGGTTATGAATTAACATATAGAACTACAAAAGAATCCGAGGATGATTTAAAGGATATTCTTATGGCTATTGAAAATATTTATAAATATAATAAATCAGCTAGTATAAATTTAACTCAAGATAGCTTTATTGATTATAGAGAAACAATAGATTCCGATTCTAAATTTGCTGGATTTTTAGTAGTTAGAGATAAAGAACTACAAAGCATCCATACTGAACATGGGATTGTTGATTTTCTACAACTACATCCAATTGATAGTTGTACTTTATCTACTTTAAAAAGTGGAAAATTTAAAGTTACAGATATTATTGATGTATTAATAGAAGATAATCCTCTTTTAATATGTAGTTAAAATATGATATAGATTTATTTCAAGAGGGTTGATTCTGCAATCCTCTTGTTTTTATTTATTTTTAATAATTATCTATTGATAATTATTATTCTTAGTGTTATAATTAATTCATACTAAATCACTAAGATATGAAGGAGGAATTTTTTATGATAAAAGATAAAAAAAATTTTGAAGATTTTGACCAAATATTTGAGGAAGAAAAGGTTGTAAATTCTACTAACCCTTGTGATCCATCACATCCTGATTATCCTTGGGTTCCTTGTGGAATCGATAAGAAAAACACTAAATAACGCTTTCATAATTAAAATTAATATAAAATAATTCAAAAGCTCTTGTATTTAACTATCTAAATACAAGAGCTTTCCCATTTAAAATATTTTATTTAATTTTTCTTTTTCCAACTTTCTTTTTTACATGCAAAAATAATTATTGGAATTATTATACTTAATAATGTTCCTATTACTTGGAATGCTATATAGAATGTATGTTGATTTTCTCCAATTACTGATGGTGGAATTAAACTTACTATTATAGTTAATATAACCCCAAACAATGCAAGTAATGCTATAATCCACATAACCCCATTTCCTTTTGCACCTAATCTAAATGCTCTATTTACCTCTGGTTTTGAATATCTTAATTTTATTGCTGATGCACATATTAAAATATATACAACACAATATAAAATAGTCGTAACCATTGTTATCATAAAGAATACTCCATTAACATTTGGAATTGCAACATATGCTAATGCTAGTAATGAAACTACAATCGCTTGAATTATAACAAAAGTTGTTGGTATATCTTTTATATTTCTCTTTTGAAATACTTTTGGAAGATTTCCATCTTCTGCAACTTTAATCATAGCTTTTGATGGACCTAATACCCACGCACTCATCTGCCCAAGTACTCCAACTAATATCATTAATGCAATAATATTTTGGAATATAGTTGGTAAATTAAATGCTTTTATGTATACTGCAAAAGGCTGTAATATATTTGTTAACTCAATTTTCCCTTGTGGTATTGCGTTTGATACTGTAAGCCCTGCTATTAAATTTACAACAACTAATGCTATTACTGATGCTATTACTGCTATAGGATAGTTTTTCTTAGGATTATCAATATTATTTGCATGCACTGATGATATTTCTACTCCTGCAAATATAAATATTATTCCTGAAAAATATGTTAATGTTCCTAAATTACTAAAATCAGGTATTAATTTACTTGCTTCAAAATGTCCTAGATATCCATGTGGAGTAATTCCAAATTTCGCTGCATAGGCTATTCCTAAAATAACTAATAATACGAAAGGAATATATACTCCTATTAATGCTCCAAACTTTCCAACTATTTTTACCATATCAAATTTGAAATTAAGTAATGTAACTCCCCAAAATGATACTAGTAAACATATGAATACAAATATATTATTTTGTGATAATTCTGGCATTCCTATAACATATCCTAATATAACTCCTACAGTAGTACCTACCATAGTCATACCTGTCATCATTTGTACCCATAAAAGCCATGAAGTAACAAAACTCCATTTTTCTCCAAAGGCTTCCTTTACCCAAACTTGCGGGCCACCTTCTTCTGGCCATCCTGTTGCAAGCTCTGCTGCAATAAGTGCTATTGGTATTGCAAATATAACAACTGCTGCAACTACATATGTTATTTCTGTCCATCCATTAATTGCAAGAGTTGGCACACTTCTTATACTTCCAAAGAAAGCCATTGTAATTCCTATAAGCTGAAATAACGTTAGCTTTTTACTTTTTCCCATAATACTTCATCCTTCCATTATAATTTTATTTTGTAGTTTTAATCTTTAAATTATCTATTCATAAGCTTTTAACTACTCATTAATTATTACTAATATTATTATTCTTTGTCAAAGGAAATAATTTTAACAATTTATTAACATTGACATATTTTATATTTTCATTTCTTTATCTTTTAATTTAATATTATTTTTTCTTTGCCCTGATTTATTTTCATTTTTTTAATTTTTCTCTATTTAATATTATTTTTTTATTCTTTTATCAAATTTATCACTTTTTATTTCATTTTTTTAATTTATTTTTGTTCCATGTCTCTTTCTTATATCTTCTCCTTTTATTAAATTAATTCATTATTCATTAATCTTTTTTCATTATTACTGTCCTATATTTTCTATCTTATTTTTAATTTTCATATAAATAAAGTACATGATTTAAAAACCATGTACTTTATAATTAATATTTTTATTTTAAATACTTATTTTATAATTCATATCCTTTAGATTCAGGATTATAATGATATATATCTTCTTTATTATCTTCTTTTAATACTATAATTTCTTCTATCCCATCATTATCTTCATCTAAAATTTTCTCAATTTCCTTGCTATTTGCATTTATTTTAATAGCACTTTTCAATTCCTCTGTTTCCGCATGTTTTATAAGAATATATGCTTCACCATCTTTTTTTACCAAATCTAATTGTTCCCAAATCCCATCATTATTTATATCATATAATTTTGAATATTCAGTTTCAAATCCTTCTATATTTAAATCCTTATTTTCTTCTACTTCAAAGTATTTAGGTATAACTCCCCCTTTTATTCCATCCTTAGAATCACATCCTACAAACATAGTTGCAATAGCAGAAATACTTAGTACTAATAATAATCTCTTTCTCATAAATCCCCCTCCATAAAACCATTCTCTTTTTATTCTATGTAGATTTTACTCCCCTGTTTAATTTTACATTAAATGTATCAATTGTTCAATAAATACATTTAATTATTTTGCTAATTTATACAAAGCATTCGTATAAATCTCTAAATTTGTCATTAAATCTTCTAGTTCCATATATTCATTTTTATTATGCGCTATTCCTTTTTGTCCAGGAAAAGATGGTCCAAAAGCTACGATATTTTTAAAAACTTTCGCATAAGTTCCACCAGTAGTAGTAACTGGAGTTCCATCAAATCCTGTTGCTTCTTCATAGCTATCTTTTAATATTTTTAACATTTCACCATCTTTAGGAAATAAAACAGAATCCATTCTTCTATTTTCAGTAAGTGTATTTCCTTCTTCCATTACGCTTCTTATTATCTCTAAAATATCTTCATATTTATAAGAAATAGGATACCTAAACACTACAGATACACCTATTTTATTATCCTTTTTTACTATTCCATATGGATTAATTACAAGTTTCCCTGAAATTTCATCCTCACATTTTATTCCGTTCTTCTCCATGTTATGATTTTCATGAAACTCTTTAGCTACAAAAGCAAAAAACTCTTTTAAATTTTCCGATAGTTCCATATTTTTAAGTCTATCTACTAATTTAGTAACTGCATTTACTCCAAATTCCGGTGCATTTCCCGGTGCTTTTTCTCCTATATCTCCAAATAAATTCCCATCAATAATCAATTTACATTCGCTAGGAACAACATTATTTACAAAGTCACTATCAATTAATACATTTTCTATTATATCTTTACTCCAAATAGTTATATCTAATATTCCTCTTTCTCCATATACTGCTGGATACTTGCAATCTGGTGTAAACCCCATTACTGGAAGTTTTTCTTCTTTTAAATAATATGGAATATCTTTAAATCCCGTTTCTTCGTTAGTTCCAAATATAACTCTTATCTTCTTATTTATATCTAAATTCATATCTTTTATTATTTTCATTCCATGAAGACAACACATAATTGGTCCTTTATTATCTAATACACCTCTTCCATATAATCTTCCATTATCCATAGTTAACTTAAATGGATCATAGTCCCAATTTTCACCTGCTTCTACTATATCTAAGTGTCCTAATGCACAAATATATTCATCAGATGAATCTTCTTGTCCATATTCTGCATATCCAATCACATTATCTATATTTTTTACTTTAAAGCCCATTTCTTTTGCAATTTCTAATGCTTTTTCTAATGCCCTCTTTGGCTCTTCTCCAAATGGAGCATTTATACCTTGCTTTCCTTCAATACTATTAATCTCTACAACTTTTTCTATACTTTTTAAAAGTTCTTTTTCTTCTTTTTTAATTCTTTCCTTAAACATATAATTCCCTCCAATCATTTAATTTTTTAAAATCATTTTTCTAGAAACATAGCCTTAAGAGAATCTTTTTCCCTCAAGGCTATCTTTGTATTTATAAATCAAATTTTTCTTTTATAAAAATACTTTTCCTTTATTCTTATAAACTCTACTTCTAAATTAATTATCTTTTAATCAAATGTTATTGGTTCATGTATTCTATTTAAATATGCTTCTAACCATTCTTCTGAAGCCACTTCATAATCTGTCTTTCCATTCACTTGTTTTTTGCATATATATACTGTTGGCTCTTCTGTTTCTGAAACTACAGAGAATGAAAATCCTTCTATGTTTGTAGCTACTCCCCATTCACCTTTATTATTTAAAGCTATTAATGAAAGATCTCCAGATTTTCCACGCCTTTTTGCAAGCTTATCATTTAATTCTTGAACTGCTTTATCACAAGCCTCTTGTGGGTGCATTCCTTCTTTCATAAGTCTAACTATTTCATAAGAAATACATCCCTTCATTAAATCTTCTCCAAGACCTGTTGCTGATGCACCTCCAACTTCACTATCACAATAAAAACCTGATCCTGAAATTGGTGAATCTCCAACTCTTCCAGCTTTTTTCATAAATAATCCACTTGTTGAAGTTCCTGCTACCATTTTTCCTAATTTATCTACTGCTATCATTCCTACAGTATCATGTCCATTATATGGACTTAATCCTTTTTCAACAGTTTCTTTAAACTTTTTTTGATAATGAAGTTTTGCTCTATCCGTTAGCATATTTACTCTTTCAAAACCTTCTTTATGTGCATACCTTTCAGCTCCTGCTCCAACTAAGAAGCAATTAAATCTTTCATGACTTAGTTTTCTTGCTATACTTATAGGGTTTTTGAAATCTCTTATACCTCCAACAGCACCAATTGATAGAGTGTCACCATCCATATATGCTGCATCTAGTTCAACTTCACAATTTTCATTAGGAAGTCCACCATACCCAACTGATTTATAGAAAGGGAAATCCTCAACGCATTTTATTGCTCTTTCAATTGCATCCCCTGCAAATCCATCTTTTTCTAAGTCTTTACTAGCTTCAGTTATACCTTCAACTGCCATTCTCCAAGTTGCTATCATTGCCCATTTCATTTCATATACCCCACTTTTTTTTATTTTAGAAACAAACTTCTTTTTTGAAGCTTTCTATTTCTTCTTTATTTGCAAGTTTACTTGCCATTTTACATATATTTTCTATTGATTGATTCAATCCTATGCCACCTTTTTTAGGTGTCTTTACTATTATTACTTTTTCTTTATACTTTTCCATCGCTGGATTTTCTGTAGACATTGCTGCAAATGCTGGTATATCAGAATTATTAGATATTTCTTCTGCTATACTTCCAACCATTTCTCCAAAGTTTGGATAATGAAGTGCTGGCCCACAAACTACTACATCTGCTCCTAACTTCTTTACCATAGCTGTGAATTTCTTCTTTACTTCATCTTCATTTTCATTATAATATCCATCACCACAATATAATGTAGCTTCTATATTCATCCCTAACTCTTTAAAATAAGGTTCCATCATTTTCCCTGGACCTATTACTGATTTTTTTCCTGCTGGTTTTAAATCTGCATTTTCATCACTGCCCATACCAGCTTGTACATGATTTAATATTAATATAACTTTTTTCATCTTTCTTTCTCCTATTATTTATTTTAGAGTTCCTCATAACTCTTTTATCCCTATTATTTTCTTAAATCATATTCTAAATTTTTATTTTAAATTATAAATCTAAATCATCAAAGTCTATATCATCATCTTCTTCTTCACTATTTGCTACAACTTGCTCTTCTTTTAAGTATTGATTATCTATTGCTTTAATAAATGGTATATATAAAAATACTCCTAATGCCATTAATAATATTTGAAGAACTGATCCTTGCCACCCTGAAACTAAAAATCCTGAAATAACTGGAGGTGTTGTCCATGGAATTTGCACTCCATTTGTAAATGGTACGAGACCACTTGACATTGCAAAATAAGAAATGATTATGTTTATTGTTGGTATAACTATAAATGGTACTAACATTATTGGATTTAACATTATTGGTAATCCAAATATTATAGGTTCATTTATTCCAAATACTCCTGGTAATAATGAAAGTTTCCCCATCTTAGTAACCCTTTGACTTTTACATACAAGAATAATTGCAATTAATAATGAAAGTGTACTTCCTGCTCCTCCAAATGTTGCAAACATATCTTGGAATTGACCTGTAATTATATTTGGTATTGGTTGTCCTGCTTGAAAAGCTTCTAAATTTTCTACTGATAAAGCTTTTAATACTGGATTAAATACTGCTCCAACAACACTTGATCCATTAATTCCAAAGAACCAAAATCCATGTAAGAAAAGATACGCTATAATCATTGCAGGTAATGTATTTCCAAGTTTTAATAATGGTACTTGTAATAACTTAAATACAAAGTTATGAACTGTTTCATAAGCAGTGTATGCAAATATATAGTTTATTAAGAAAAATACTACTATAACTATTCCTGCTGGTATTAATGCTTCAAAAGATTTTGCAACTGTAGGTGGAACTCCTGCTGGAAGTTTTATAACCCATCCTTTTTTTATAATCTTTGCAAAAAGAACTACTGAAGTTAATGCCACTATCATTCCTAAGAATAAGCCTTTTGATCCAACCCAATCTAATGGAATTCCTTTAACTATATATGATGTTTCTTCACCCTTTGGTATAAAATTAATTTTATATGGTGTAACTATAAAAAATGCTACTAGCGCTGTTGCTGATGCTTGAATTGCATCTATATCTAACTGTCTTGCTAAACTATAAGCTATTCCCACAATGGCTAAAATCGCCATAATATCAAAAGTTGCTGCTACTGGTGTTGTAAGTTTCGCAGACCATCCTTCTCCTAGGAACTTTGCAACCCATTCATTCCATCCTGGTATTGGAAAGTTTGCTATAAGTAAAAATAAGGATCCTATTATTAGTAACGGTGTTGATATTAAAAAACCATCTCTTATTGCTATAAGATATTTATTTCTTCCAATAACCTCTGCCATTGGCATTAAAATATTTTCTAATTTTTTCATTATTGCATTCATATTTACCTGCTCCCTTCAAAATGTCACAATTCCCCCTAAATTTATATCTAAACTTTTATTTTCCTTGTGACTTTTTTATCATTTTTATTGCTGTTTTTAATACTTTTTCTCCATCCATCGCTCCATATGCTACTGGATCTATTGCTGCTACTGGTATATTTAATGGATTACATGTTTCTTCCATTTTTCTAAGCATAAATCTTACTTGTGGTCCTAATAAAACACAATCTGGTTTCTCATCTTGTATCATTGCATGTGCTTTTACACATGGGTTAGCTTCTATATGAATATTTAGATTATGCTTTTTTACTACCTCCATCATTTTTGAAACTAAAAGACTTGTTGACATTCCTGCATCGCAGAATAAAAAGATTTTTTTCATATCATTACACTCCCTTATTAATTTTATTTTTTATTTTCTTACTTAATTTTATAAGCAACTTATATGCCAACCTTCTTTATTCTCCTTTTTTAGCCATTACAAACATTTTTTTCTTATTTTTTGTTGATTAAATGTTTACAATGTCCTAAAATAATACATATAAACTACAAAATATAGCTTCATTAACACACTATTTTTTATTTTTAATACACTTAATGGATGCTTATCTTCTTTTGCTATACATTAAATATATTTTAAACTTCGCTATATTTTAAATTTAAGTTTTGAGGTGATTATTCAATGAAACGAATCCAATTGGTTTTTAATACGGTGAAAGAGTTAGATGCAGGAAAAGGCGTAACTACATCTGATATTTCTACTAAGCTGAATATCGAGCGTGCAAATATTAGTAAAGATTTAAATCTTCTAGTTAAAGATGGCTCTTTATTTAAAAACTCATCTAGACCAGTAAAATACTATCTGAAAAATCCTAATAATATAGATTTTACTCAAAAATCATCTTTAGATAGACTCTCTCTTTTATTTCCTTCTTTAACAGATCCATGCAAACTTGCAAAAACAGCAATTCTTTATCCACCTAACGGAATGAATTCTCTTATTATTGGAGACACAGGTTCTGGGAAATCTATGCTTGCAAAATTTATGCATGATTACGCTTCTACTATATTTGAAAAAGATATGCCTTTTTATCATTTTAATTGTTCTGATTTTGCTAATAATGTTCAACTTTTAAGTTCTCATCTATTTGGAGTTAAAAAAGGAACTTTTACTGGCGCTACAGAAGATAGAATTGGTCTTATTGAAAAAGCAAATGGCGGGATTTTATTTTTAGATGAAATTCATAATCTTCCTAATGAAGGACAAGAAATGCTTTTTATTTTTATGGATACAGGAACTTTTAGACGTTTTGGAGAAGTATCTAAGACTATTACTTCGAAAGTTAGAATAATCTGTGCAACAAACGAGGATATAAATAAAACTCTTCTAAGTACTTTTCTTAGAAGAATTTCAGTAAAAATCAAAATGCCCACTTTAAAAGAACGTCCTTTAGAAGAACGTCTTACTTTGATAGAAACTTTTTTAAAAGAAGAAAGTGCCATTCTTGATACGCCTATATATGTATCTTATAATGCAATGCTTTGTTTTCTTTCATATGACTGTCCTTTTAATGTGGGACAACTTAAAAATGATATTAGACTTTCCGTTGCAAATGCTTACACAGATTATATTATTAATAACAAGAAACTTATAAAAATAAATAGTCCTGATTTAACACATGAAATTCAAAAAAACTTAAGTAAATCTCTTTTAAAAGAAAAATTACTTTTAGAAAATCTTCAACCACAAAATAGATATTTTATCTATGATAAAAATAGTCAAATAACTAGTTATTATTTCAAACATAAAACTCAAAAATTATTTAAGGCTTTTAAATCGCTAATTAATCGTATTGATATTTTAATTGGTATGAAAGACTTATCTATTGATAAGTTAAATGATGCTCTCCACTCATATATGCAAGTTTTGAAAGATTGTAGCGATAATTATAAGTTTAATTTTACATATTCAACTTTTGATGAAGTAAATGCAAAACTAATTAATTTTGATCCAAATCTTGATAAACTATTTAAACTTGCTATGCTTGAAAATCTTTTTAATATTCATCTAGATTTTATTTATGATAGAATGAGCCTTATTTCTTTAGATAACTTAAAGTTTAAAGAAAAATTTAAAGCCTCATTTCCGAAAGAATTTTACTTAGCAGAAAAATATACTGAAATTATTGAAGATACCTTAAACCTTTATATGCCATCCTCTGAATTTATAGTTATATTATTAATTACTATATATTTATATAATTCTAATCTCTTATAAATATATAAATTTTACTCAGTATATTGTTTTATATACGCATAAAAATAAAGACAGCTTTTCATAAGGGGTTGAAAAGTCTGCCTTTATTTTTTTGTGATAAATGTTGTTCAACCATTTTCAATTTTCTATCTATATTAATTTACTTGCTAGCTATTTAACTAATTTTCCTAATCATTTTATTTATATCAAGAGTTTCTTTTATTTCCTTTTCTTTAAAACTCTCTTCTTCTTTTATAATATCTAATATACTCTTATTCTCTGCTAATGCTTTTTTTGCTATATATGCAGCTTTTTCATATCCAATCGTTGGTGCTAAAGCTGTTACTATTCCTATACTATTTTCAACTAAATCCTTGCATCTTTCTTTATTAGCAACTATACCCTTTATACAATTTTCAGTTACTGTATTTAATCCATTTTTTAATATATTAATCGATTGGAATACATTTAAAAATATTATTGGATAAAAAGCATTTAATTCAAGTTGTCCTGAACTTGTTGCAAGAGTCACTGTTGTATCATTTCCAATTATCTGAAAGGATATTTGCTTTAATAATTCTGGCATTACAGGGTTAACCTTTCCTGGCATTATAGATGATCCATTTTGTTTACTTGGAAGAATTATTTCTCCAAAACCTGTTCTTGGCCCTGATGACATAAGTATTAAATCACCTGCTATCTTGCTTAAATTTATCCCACATACTTTTAAATCAGACGATACTTTTGCAATTAAATCTAAATTTTGAGTACTATCTATTAAATCTTCTGCTTGCTTTATATCTAACCCACTTAATTCTTTTAATGTACTACATACATTTTTTATATACTCTGGATGGGCATTCATTCCTGTTCCTATAGCAGTTCCACCTAAATTAACTTCTAAAAGTCCTTTTAAATCTTTTTCTAATCTCTTTATGTCTCTCGAAATAGCTCTTCCAAAAGAAATAAATTCTGAACCTAAACTCATAGGGACTGCATCTTGCATTTCTGTTCTCCCCATTTTTATTACATCCTTAAATTCTTCACCCTTTTCCATTAAAGCAGACTTAAAATTTTCCAACTCTTTTAAGCAATCATTTAACAAAAGATAACAATTTATAAGACCTGCTGTTGGAATAACGTCATTAGTAGATTGTCCCATATTAACATGATCATTTGGGTGAACAGGATACTTTTCTCCTTTATTATATCCAAGTGATTCATTCGCAATATTTGATAAAACTTCATTCATATTCATATTCATTGAAGTTCCTGCTCCACCTTGAATAGGATCTAATATAAATTGATCTAAAAATTCTCCCTCTATGATTCTATTACAGGCTCTCACTATTGCAGTCATTCTTTTTTCATCAAGTTCCCCTACATTATAGTTTGTTATAGAACATGCTTTTTTTACTAGTGCCAAAGATTTTATAAAAGAATCCTCTAATCTCATTCCACTAATTCTGAAGTTTTCACACCCTCTTAAGCTCTGAACACCATAGTAAGCACTATTTGGTACCTTTTTACTTCCGATTGAATCCTTCTCTATTCTATACTCCATTAATTTATCCTCCCACAAATACCCTTTAATTAATTTTTATATTTTCTTACTTCTTTCTTATAGCAACTATTGTGCCATAAAAGAAAACCTCCCTTTTATCACCTTTATAAATTTAGATATACAGAAAACTATATTTTTATAAATTAATAACACAGTTCGTTTTTATTTCTATACAAATAATTAATTCATCAAAACCTTTTAATACATATTCTTGCTCTTTTTAATACAGATATAAATTTTCATTATAATTTTTTATATCATATATCAATTATCTATTCTAAAATATATATTAAAAATTAATTATTTATAAAAAAACTACTATAAAATAAGTAAAAACTATTTTATAGTAGTAATTTTTAATATATATCCTCTTCTTTTATAAGTGTTAAATCTTCTTTAGTTAATTCTTTTTTCTTATATATTCTTTTTGCCATATTCATTTGAATTTTTTCATAAACTTCTTCTATATAACGCCCATTATTTAAAGTGTTTTCTTCTCCAAGATATTCCTTTATTTTTTCTAATGTTATAAGATCTAAAGTATATCCACCATTTTCAAGCTTTCCAAGTAATATATCTGTTAACTCTTCTAAAGAATAATTTTTAAATTCAATATTATGCTTAAATCTTGCTTTTAAATGTGGATTCAAATCTAATAATTTTTGAATACCTTCCTTTTCACCACTTAATATAATTAAAATATTATCCCCATATATGTCTATTCCCTTTGCTATTTCATTTATAGCTTCTGTCCCAAAGTCACCTTCTGATATATTTAAAAGATTTTGTGCATCATCAATATATAAAACTCCACCTACAGCTTCTTTTATTTTTTTTCTTGTCTTTATAGAAGTTTGCCCTATATAAGATGCAACTAAATCTCCTCTTGTGACTTCAACTATATTTCTTGTTTTTAAAATTCTATTATTATAAAAAAGTGTTGATACAGTCTTAGCTATCATGCTTTTTCCTGTTCCTACTCCACCTTTAAAAACCATATTATTTAAACTTGCTTCTACAAATAGTCCAAGTTTTCTTCTTTCATTATTCATAGATAATCTTGCATTTAAAAGAGTTAAAAATTCTTTTATATCTTTTTTTCCAACAATCTTTTCTAGTTCATCTTTTAAATTTGTTTTATGTACAATTCTTTGTTCATCTATATCTTCTTTTATTATTAAATTTAAACCTTCTTCTCTTTTTTCTTTTACAATCCTTAAGCTTTGCTTTCTTATAACATCTTCCACAAGATTTCTTATCATTCTTCCATTACCAGATGCTCGATCACTTCTAAGTAACATTTCTTCTATTCTCTTATTTAAAAATTCCTCTAAGTTATCTTCTAAAATAAAGCCTCGCTCTTCTATCATATTAAAGAATATCTTTTTAAGCTCTTCTAAATTATAATCATTGAATTCTATCTGAAAAGAAAATCTAGATTTTATTCCCATATTAGTTTCCATAAAATCATTCATTTCCTTTTTATAACCTGTAAGAATTACTACTACTTCATTTCTATAATCCTCAATAAGCTTTACTATAGTATTTATTGCTTCCATTCCTGACTCGTCCATCTCTCCATTATAAAGAGAATATGCTTCATCAATTATAAGAACTCCGCCTAGTGCACTTTTAAAAACTTCTCTAGTTTTTTTAGCTGTTGCACCTTGATATTGTCCAACTAGCATACTTCTATCAACTTCAACTATCTTTTCTTCTCTTAAAATTCCAAATTCTTTAAATAGCTTACCTATAAGTCTTGCAGCCATTGTTTTTCCTGTTCCAGGGTTTCCTGTAAAAATCATATTTAAAGCTTGTGTATCTTCCACGTTAACATCATTTTTTCTTCTAAGTTCCCTAGCTAAAAGAATATTATGTTGTTCTTTTATTATATTTTTAACATTTTCAAGCCCTATAATTCTATTCAACTCTTCTTCTATATCTATACTTCCATTTTTAGAATCTTTATGTATTCCTTCACGGTTAAATCCTTCTTTATTAAAACCATACTTATCATAGCCATCTTTAGTATATCCATTCTTAGGAAAAACTTGATTAAAACTTAATCCCTCTTCATTTTTCCCAAATGCATCAAACCCAAATTCATCATAATAAGTTCCATTTTTATGTATTCCTTTTTCATCAAAGCCATTTTTATCATATTTATCTTCACTCATTTTTATTTCACCAATCTTTTTTAAGTTTTATTCTATTGTAACATATTAACCTCTCAACTCTTCACTCCATTTAACATTAATTTTATATATGCTTTATATCACTAAAACACTACATTCTACTTTTATTATATACGCAATAAAAGTAGCTAGATTTTAATATATCTAGCTACTTCTAAATTTTTTAATTAGCTTTTTCAAATTGACTATAGTATAAAGATGCATAAAAACCATTTTGCTCTAATAAAGCTTTATGATTTCCTCTTTCTATAATATCTCCATCTTTTACAACTAATATCATATCTGCATTTTGAATAGTTGATAATCTATGCGCTATTACAAAGCTTGTTTTATCTTTCATAAGCCTTGATAAAGCTTTTTGAATTTCTACTTCTGTTCTCGTATCAACACTTGAAGTTGCTTCATCTAATATCATTATACTTGGATTAGTTAACATAGCTCTTGCAATAGTTAAAAGCTGTAACTCTCCTTGTGATATATTAGCTGATTCACTTGATATAACTGTATCATATCCATGCTCTAAAGTACGAATAAAATGGTCACAACAAGCTAATTTCGCAGCTTTAACAATATCTTCATGTGTTGCATTCATATTACCATAGGCTATATTTTGAGCTATTGTCCCTTTAAATAACCATGTATCTTGAAGTACCATTCCAATATTTCTTCTAAGTTCATTACGTGGAATATGAGTTATATCAGTTCCATCTATTAAAATTTTCCCTCCATTTAACTCATAAAATCTCATAATTAAGTTTATTAATGTAGTTTTCCCCCCACCAGTTGGGCCTACAATAGCTACCATTTCATTTGGTTTTACTTCAAGCTTTAAATCTTTAATTAAAGTTTTTTCTTTTGTATATCCAAATTTCACATTTTCAAAATTAACTTTTCCTTCACTTATCCATTTTTCTTCTAATATACATTCTGTATCTTTAACTTCTTCCTCTTCATCTAGCAATTCAAAAACTCTTTCTGCCCCTGCAATAGCTGATTGCAATGACATAATAACATATGATGATTGAGTAACAGGCTCTGAAATTTGATTTACATATTGTAAAAATGCTTGAATTCCTCCTAATGAAAGCCCACCATTAATTGTCATAATTCCACCTATAATAGCTGTGGCAATAAATCCTAATTGACTTAAAAATCTTATAATAGGATATATAGTAAAATCAACAAATTGAGCTTTTCTATTTGCTTCAAACTGTTTTTTATTAAGTTTTGCCATATCCTCTATAGTGTCTTTTTGCTTGTTAAATACTTTAATAACTGTATTTCCTGAATACACTTCTTCAACCTTTGCACTTAACTCTCCCATAGCAGCAAAATTTTCTCCATAATATTTCTGACTTAATTTTGCTACATAATTAGTAGCAACCATACTAATTCCTATAAAAATAAATATTAATAAAGATAACTTTACATTTAAAATAAGCATTACTACTACAGTAAATAAAATCGTTAAAATAGATGATATAAACTGTATAAATCCAACTTGCATAACTTGAGATACTTTTTCAAGATCTGTAGTTACTCTACTCATTACATCTCCTGTTTTATGAGAATCAAAATACTTAAGTGGTAATTTATTTATCTTACTACTTATTTCCTTTCGCAATGAATATGTTAAATTTTCTCCTACACTTGCTATAATATATTGTTGAATATATGCTAATAAACTATTTATAAGAGTAACAGCTATTAAAAGTACTATTGGTCCTATAAGGGCCTTTGTAACTACTTCTACTATATTCATACTTCCATCAAAACTTCTAATACTACTTAGTAAACTATTAATTGCCTTTCCCACTATTAAAGGCATAATGGCATAAGCTGCACTTCCAAGTAATGCACAAATTCCAACAATTAATAATTTTTTCTTTTGATTTTTTAATCTCTTTCCTAACCTTTTGACCGTTCTCTTCGTATCTTTAGGTATATCTTCATTAAATTCTTGTAAATCAATATCTTTTTCCATAAAATCTCCTTTCCTATATATTCATTTGACTTTGTGCAATTGCTTTATACACATCACAGTTTTCCATTAACTCATCATGTTTTCCAATTCCAACTAATTCACCTTCATTTAAAACAAGAATTTTATCTGCATCCATAATAGTACTTACTCGTTGTGCTATTATTATTTTAACTGCATCCTTTATATTCTCTTTTAAGGCTTTTCTAAGTTTTGAATCTGTTTTTAAATCCAGTGCTGAAAAACTATCATCAAAAATATATACATTTGCCTTTCTTACAAGTGCTCTCGCTATTGCTAATCTTTGCTTTTGACCACCTGAGAAATTAGAACCTCCTTGTGATACTGAAGAGCCTATTCCTAATGGTAATTTATTAATAAAATCCTCTGATTGAGAAATCTCTAAAGATTTTTTTATCTCATCCATTGTTGCATTTTCATTTCCCATTTTTAAATTACTTTCAATATCTCCACTAAAAAGCAATGCTTTTTGAGGTACATACCCTATCTTATTTCTTAAATCTTCTTGTGAAAAATTCTTTATATTCATTCCTTTTATAGATATTTTTCCTTCACTAATATCATGTAATCTTAAAATAAGACTTGCAATAGTACTTTTACCTGAACCAGTACTTCCTATAATTGCAAGAGTTTCACCTTCATTACATGAAAAAGATAAATTTTTAATAACTGGCTCTTCTGCTCCTTTATAATAAAAAGATACATTTTCAAAGCTTAACTCTGAAGTCTCTTTATCAAATTCTTTATTTTTAAGCTCTAAATCTTGAATCTCTGGATTAATTTCTAAAACTTCCTCAATACGATTAATACATGAAAACATTTTTGGTAAAGTAACACTTGTTGATGTAGCAAGAATTAAATACCCAAGAGTAACAATTGCATATTCTATAACTGCTGTTATTTCTCCTATCTCCATTATGTTCTTCATAGAAAATAATCCACCAAGCCAAAGTATTGATACCATGGCAATCCCAATAATTAACCATACAATTGGGTTAAGTATTGCAAATAATTTATTTAATTTAATCATATCTGTTGCATAACTTTTAAATGAACTATCTGTTCTAGTTTCTTCATATTTTTCATTTCCAAAAGCACGAATTACTCTTATTCCTGTAATATTTTCTCTAATTACTCCATTAATAGCATCAAGTTTCTTTTGCACTTTCGTAGAAATAAACATGGATTTTTTTATTATTACGAAAGCTAAAGCTAAAAATATCACTATTGATATAATCAGCACCATTGCTAATGTTTTGCTTGTATTCCCTGTCATAATTATTGAAGATACAATTAAAAATGGTGCTGGAATTATAAGCTGTAATGCTAACCCAAAAGTTTGTTGTATTATTGCGATATCCGATGTTGTACGAGTAATCATGGAAGAAACTCCTATTGAATCAAAATCGTGAATAGATAAATCCTGACTTTTACAAAAAAGCTTATCTCTCATTTCATATCCAAGACTTGCTGCTAAGTCAGCTGAATAATAACTTCCTAAGGATGCTACAATTGTCGTAACTACTAAAACTATAAACATCATAAACCCAATTTGAATAACTTTATCCATATTCCCTTTTAAAATACCATTATCTACAATATTAGCAATTAAAAAAGGAATTAATAATGTTCCTACTGCCTGTCCTAAAAGTAAGCTCAAAGTTAATATAGTTTTACCTTTCTTTTCTTTTAGGAACTGCTTTAAATATTTCATTTTTTACCTCCAATATATAAATAAGTTTGTATAAATTCTCTATAACGTGTATTATAAACCTTAAAGTAACTCTAAGGTCAATAGTTTAAATATAAAATTTGGAGGTAAATATGAAAAACAAATTACATATGACAATTAGTGAGTTTTCTCACATAACTGGTATTAAGCCTGAAAATCTAAGGTACTATGATCAAATTAAACTATTATCTCCTGATTGTCGTGGAGATAATGGATACCGTTACTATACAAGAAGTCAACTTAATACTGCATATCTTATAGTCTCTTTAAGAGATATTGGTATTGGTATTGATGAAATACGTAGATATGTTCAAAGTCGTACTCCTGAAAAATTATTTTCCTTATTTAATACTCAACGAGCACAGATATTAAATGAAATAAAAAAACTTCAGGTAACTTTAGAAATTATGAATCTTTATACTACTATGGCGAGTACTGCTCTTACTCATAAAGAAAATGAAATTTTTATAGAAAGAAAAAAGAAAGAACCTATTTTGCTCGGTCCTGTAATTTTAGATAAAACTAGTGATGACTCATTTATCTCTTTTTATGATTTTGTTTCTGAAAAAGGTTTTAATTTAGGATATCCTCTAGGAGTTATTGTAAGTAAAGAAAACCTTCAAGATAATACTCCATTGCTTCCATTAAAATATTACTTTAAAGTTGAAAGTAATGAAAACTCCTATAAGCCTGAAGGTGATTATGCTGTAATTTATGGTAGATGTGCTTATGGTGAGTCTGATTATTTATATGAGAAATTATTTTCTTTCATAAAAGAAAATAATCTTATAATTTGTGGTAATGCTTATGAAGAATATCCTCTAAATGAACTTTCCATTTTAGATGAAAATAAATATTGTGTAAGAATAGAGATTATGGTTTCTCCTTCTTCACTATAAAAATAAAATAATTTTATTAAAGCCATAAAGTATCTATAATACCTTATGGCTTCTTAATTATGGATAAACTTCTCATTTAGTATATTACTTATTTTTATGCTTTATTTTATCTTGAACAATTAAAAATACTCCTAATCATATTATAAAAATTGGTATTAAAAGTGCTATTGATATCGGTGCTTCATATGCACACCTCATAGCGTCTGCATAACAAACTCCTTGCTCTTTCATTTCTAAATACTTAATAACTTTTAACCCATATAATTCTAATGACAACACTATACTACTTAATATAATTGCTACATACCCTAAAATCTCTTTTTTCATACTAACCTCGCACATTCTTCAATATTATCTAATCTATAATATATTCCTAATTCTATAATAAGTGATTTTCTATCCTTACTATTATATAATTCAAATTATTTTTTCATATACCTCAAACCATTTTAATCCATATTTTTCTAATCCTAAATCAATAGTATCTATATATTTAAATCCACACTTCTCATAAAGTTTTATTGCAAGTAAATTATTTTCATATACATCTAATCGAAGTGATTTAATATTATTCTTAACACCATATTCTTCAGCAAACTTAATTTATTCATTCAGATCAAGGAGTTCACTATACTAGCCCTAAATTTCAGAAGCTTCTTTTAAAATATACTATCGTACAATCTAGTCTAGATGTGGTAACTGTTAGGATAATACCCCATAGAAATCGTTTTCTAGGCGTATGAAAGATGAATTAGATTTTAAATATTGTACAATATTTATTAAAGTTAAAATAGCTATTAAAAATTATATAAATTATTATAGATATCAAACTGGATTAGAAAAGCTAGCTCCAGTTCAATAGGGAAATCAGCTTTTAGCTGCATAGCCTTTTTTAAAATATCCTTGCCATAGGGTCAACTTTACCTTTTTGATATGGCCTTTTCCCATATTCTTAATTTTTTTAGTCTCATTCAGATTAGTACTTTCTACAAAAGTACTAATCTCTTTATAAGTTTGAATATTAAAACTTTAAATATACTCTCTTTTTATAAGAAAACTGCAATAAAGCATTTATCTTTATTGCAGTAACTAACATTTTTAAAATTATTTTTATAAACTTCTAGTCTCTTCTGTCTCGACAATCTTTACATATTGGGAATTCTATTTGGAATAGCATTGATATACAACATATAGAATGACATTCTATATCAAAATCTGCAATCCATCGTCCCATGTTATTTAGTTTTTGAACTTGAAGCTGATAAGGTCTTCCACCTTCAAAAACATCACCAATTTGTACCACTGTACCGCTATTAACATTAAATAATCTTGCATTTTCATCATTAATGCATAAGCTCATTAATTTTAAGGAAACAGGACTTTGAATATATAATTGGTCTTCTACTGTTGGTTTATTTCTTGGTGCTTCATAACAAAATTCTCCATAATTACCATATACAAGAGTAAAGCCTATGTCATCGCCTTTACTAGCAATTGCACCTCTCACACATTCTGCTTCTGAATGTGCAAATTTTTTAGCAAATATTTTAACTTCTCCTTGAATTTCTATTGTTTTCTCTATATCCCATGGGCATTCCATTTCTTTTTCGCTTACTCTAATATTATTCTTAAATTCTATTTTTCCATTTCGTTGTTGTAATTCATCCATTTTTTTATCCTTCTTTCAAATATATTTTTATTCTTTTTCAAATGTATTTCTCACTTGTAATATATTCACATTCTTATTTTTTTGTTCCCTTTTAAACATTTTTTCTTGTAATATTTCTTTTTTCATCCTTCTTTCAAATGTGTTTTTCACTCATAATATATTCATATTCTTATTTTTTTGTTCCCTTTTAAACATTTTTTTCTTGTAACATTTCTTTTTTTACAAAATATTATATATTATATTATATTTATATTTATATGGAGGTTACTTTATGGCACTTATAAACTTTTCTGGAAGTATCGGAGATTCACTTAATAATATCCACCTTCCACCTATAGACAATAGTCAAATCCAAGAATCCAATACATCTTCAAAACCAACTAATCTTAATAATCAAGAAAATAACTTAAATATTTCTATTCTTGAAAAAGAAAATCAACTTTCAAATCTAAATACTTC
>NZ_CAMTIG010000031.1 GCF_947072515.1 uncultured Clostridium sp. | reverse complement strand
AGAGCTTTTCAAAAATGAAAAGCTCTTTTTATATTTTACCATTCAGAAATTTCTTCTAATTCTTCTATAGTTGATTTTTTAAATACAGGATCTTTTATTCCAGCCTTTTTTTGAGCAGAGTAGTCATTTAAAGCTTTAAATGCATATTTACCAAGCATAAATATGGCAATTAAATTTACAATGGCCATAAAGCCCATAAATACATCAGCTAAGGTCCATACTACAGAAACTTTAGATAAAGAACCAGTGAAAATCATAATAATTACTAAAATTCTGTAAATAAATAAGTATTTTTTATTTGACGTTAAGAATTGTATGTTAGATTCTCCATAATAGTAATTACCGATTATTGAACTAAATGCAAATAATAAGATACAAATAGCTATAAAGGTATTACCAAATGGTCCGATTTGAGAACTTAAAGCTCTTTGAGTAAGTTGAATTCCTTCCATATTTCCAGCCGTATAATCAACACCAGAAAGTAAGATGATAAAAGCAGTACAGCTACAAATGATTAAAGTATCTGTAAATACTCCAAGAGTTTGAATAAGACCTTGTTTTACAGGATGTGAAACAGTTGCTGTAGCAGCTGCGTTTGGAGCACTTCCCATTCCGGCTTCATTAGAGAAAAGACCTCTTTTTACTCCAACTAATATGATTCCACCTAAAGTTCCACCTGCAAATTGTTCAAAACCAAAAGCACTTTTGAAAATTAATGATATTGTAGCAGGAACTTCTTTAATGTTTATTAAAATAACAAATAATGAAATTAAAATATAAGCAATAGCCATGACAGGAACTAAGATTTCTGATACTTTAGCGATTCTTTGAACACCACCAAAGATAACAAAGATTGTTAATACAGATAAAATAAGAGCAATTAAAGTTTGATTAACATTAAAAGCTTCATTGAAAGAAGCGGTAATTGTATTTGCTTGTACAGCATTAAAAATTAAACCGAAAGAGATAGTAATTAGGATTGAGAATAAAACTCCCATCCATTTTTTATTAAGTCCCTTTTCCATGTAGTAAGCAGGACCGCCTTTAAAAGAACCATCAGAATTTTTCTCTTTAAAGATTTGAGCTAATGTAGATTCTACAAAACTAGAAGCAGAACCAAGTAAAGCAATAACCCACATCCAGAAAATAGCACCAGGACCACCTAGCGAAATTGCAATAGCTATTCCAGCTAAATTTCCAGTTCCAACTCTAGAAGCTGTACTGATACAAAATGCTTGGAAAGAAGAAATGGTACCCTTAGTTTTTTTAGAACCAATACCATCACCAAGTAATCTAAACATTTCTTTTATATATCTAAATTGTACAAATTTAGTCCTTATAGAAAAGTAAAGACCTAAAGCTAATAAAACAGCTATAAGTATATATGTCCAGATAAAATCATTAAAATTTGAAAGAAAAGTGTTTAAAGTATTCATAAAATATATCCCCCTATACAGTAATTTAATATTAATTATATAGTATTTTTGGAAAAATGCAATATTTAAAAAATAAAAATTCATATTCAAAAGAAAAATAAATATAGAACGAGAAAATGAAGTGTAAAATGCATAATTGTATAAACCTTATTGCAAAAATTGTACTATATTAAATAAAATAAAAAAACCACCTAAGAAGGTGGTTTGCTTTTAAGCTGCAATATTAGTTTTATTAGTATTTCGTGCAGTAGGTTCAACAGGTGGTTCTACTGGTGGATTTATCGGTGGAGTTGGTGGTTTTTCTTCAGGTTTTTCAGTAGTACCAGTATCCGTATTACCATTATTATTATTATTAGGTGGAGTAGTAGTATTGGTACTATTATTATTATTATTATTATTATTTGCAGCATTATTATCTGGAGTATCATTTAATTCTAAGTCATCATCAGCATCAGTCTCTTCTTCCTTTTCTGGTTCAACATAAACAGAAGTATCTTTCTTTGTTGGAAGGACATATTTACTGTCAAGTGCATTTGAATAAGGATATGCCTTTTTAATAAATACTTTTTTTACAATTAAACTAGGATGAGTCGAACCAGTTGCTAATAAATTGTTAGATGAGTTAACATCTGCTTCTACATGAGTTTCACAATATCCAGAAGGTTGAGTTCCACTAATAAACATTTCAGTATAAGATCTATTACCTCTAGGATCTCTTCTACATAAATCAGTAGGTAATTTTCCAGAATCAGCACAAACAGATACTTTAGTTATACCACTTGGCATTTGTATATTAGTTGTACTAAGTCCAACATTTGCAATTTTCATTATTTTTCCCCATAGATTTGCAGCAGTTTGGCCAGAGCCACCACCAACTATAGATCTTTGATCATCATATCCAACCCATACAGCACCACTGTAATGAGGAGTTAATCCTGCAAACCAGTAATCTTTACTTCCATTTTGACGACCAGTTGTAGTACCAGTTTTACCTGCTACTGGCATGTCACTAAATTTAGCATAACTTCCATTGTAGCTTATAGGTCCTTTAAGCATGTCATATAAAATATATGCAGCTTGAGGAGATAAAACTTTCTTAGCTTCTTTATTAGGTTCTAAAATAATATTACCATCTCTATCAAGAACTTTACTATATAAAGTAGGCTCTATAATCATTCCATTATTACCAAAAGCTCCATAAGCAGAAGCTACAGTAAATGGATTTCCACCATCAGGACCATTAGGATCAGCAGCGTTATTTTGGAATTGTCCTAAACCAAGAGTTGGTAAATTTTTAGATGAATCATTAAATTTAAGTCCAAATTTTTCACCATATTTTACACCAGTATCTATACCTGCCATATTAGCAGTAAGAGCAGAACCTATATTACTTGAATACTTTAAGGACTCACGTAATGGAATAAGACCTCTGTAAGTTCCAGGTGAATTTTTTAAAGAACTACCTTTTATAGGATAAATACTATCAATGGCTTTAGTTTGAGCATCATCAATTACAGTAGCAGCAGTTGCAACTTTTTGGTCAATTGCTGGTCCATATGATGTTAATGGTTTTACAGCAGAACCAACAGCACGCATAGCGCTATAAGCTCTATTAGTAGACTTTGCAGGTTGTTTTCCACGACCTCCAATTAAAGCTCTAACTTCACCAGTTTTGTAATCTTCGATAACAGCAGAAGCTTGAAGTTCTGGTGTTCCAAATTTATCTTTAGTATCAGTTCTACCAATATTGAAGTTACTATAATCATCTAAGATTTTTTGAGCACTATCTTGAAGAGCTGTATCTATAGTAGTATGGATTTCTAATCCACCTTTAGCAATTAGGTTATCAACCTCTTCATCAGTAGATTTATACTTAGCTTTTAAATCTCTTTTTACTTGTGATAAAGTTGCATCAAGAGCAGCTTCATATTTTATGTCATGAGTAGTTTCTTTTCTTTTAAAAACAAGTTTTCCAGAATCTAAATCTTTTAATGCTTTAGTATATTGCGCTTCAGTAATAAAGTTATGTTCTTTCATTTTCATAAGAACAGTTTTAGTTCTATCTATATAAACTTTTGGATCTCCTTGAACATAAGCATTATAATAATGTGTTGATTGAGTAACGCCAGCTAAATAAGCGGCTTCTATTAAAGTTAAATCCTTAGCTGATTTTCCGTTAAAGTAATAATTAGCACCAGCTTGAGCACCGTAAGATGTACCACCTACAGGAAAATTATTAAGGTAAGCAGTTAAAATTTCATCTTTAGAGATAGCTTTTTCAAGTTGAAGTGCAAGATACATTTCTTTTATTTTTCTATCTATTTTCTTTTCATTTGTAAGCATTGAATTTTTAATCAGCTGTTGAGTTAAAGTTGAAGCTCCTTGCATTCCTCCAGAACCTGTAATAATCGATTTCACATCATATACAATAGCTCCACCAATTCTTTTTATATCAATTCCTGAGTGACTATAAAATCTTTCATCTTCTATAGCAACTATAGCATTTTTAAGGTTTTCAGGAATTTCCTTTGAATCTAGAGGGAATCTTTGAGTTTCTCCTGAAACCACTCTACCTAAACTTTTATTTTTGTAATCAAAATATTCGGCAGGATCATTACCGTTTTTAATCTTTTCAATATTTAATTCTGGAGATGTTTTTATAACTGCAAAAACATAACCTAAACTAACGACACATACTGAAAGAAAAAGTAATAGTAATCCTAGTAGAGAATATTTTAGTATTTTTTTATTTGATTTTTTAGATTTATTCGATTTTTTTTGTTTTTTAGCCCCTTTTAAAATATCTTTATTTGAATCTGTCCTTTTAATAGTCTGAGCTGTTTTGCTTTTAGAACTATTTGGACGTGGATTTTTATTTTTTGAGATATTGTCCTTCGCCATCTTCCCCTCCTAAAAATTAGTATAAAATTAATATTCTTCATAATTATAACATAATTATAGTATTAGGAAAACAATACAAATCAAATAAAGAGGTTTATATGGAATATTACACCAATAAAAGAGGACGGAAACCCGGTAAAAGAAAAAAATTAAAATCATGGCTGTTTTTAGGGATTATCTTAGCAGTACTAACCAATGCTTTTATTGTTTTTTTTGATAAAAAAGTAATGCCAACAGTCTTAGAAGTTGCTAAGGCCACAATGAAAAACAAGGTTATAAGAGTTATAAATGAAATAAGTATAGAAGCATTTGATGAGTTGTTTAAGGAGGATGATGCAATTCATATAGAAAAGGATCCAGATGGAAATATAAATATGATAAATGCAAATACTATGAAATTAAATAAACTAAATGGAATAATTTCTACTAGATGTAATGAAGCTATTCAAAAGATGGGAACAGAAGGAATAAAGGTTCCAATGGGATGGGTAACAGACAGTAGTATTTATTATGAATTTGGACCAGATATTACAGTAAATGTTGATCCTATAGGAAATGTATCAACAAAGTTTTCGGCTAACTTTGAAAGTGAAGGAATAAATCAAACACGATATACAGTATATTTGCAAGTTGAAGCAAAGCTTAATATTCAAATTCCTTTATATATGGAAGGGATAACAGTAAATACAGAGGTGCCTTTAACAGATATTGTTGTTGTTGGGAAAATTCCTAATACATCAATAGACCTAGGAGGTTTAAATTCAGCGATAGGTAGTGACTAAAGATGAATAAAAAGTAAAAAGTGTAAATTAAAAAAATATAAAATTAAAACCTAGACAAATAGTATATTTGTCTAGGTTTATTAAACTAAAATTTATATATCCTAAGCTTCCCAGTTAAATACGTATGGTACGTTTCTATAGTAGTCACCATAGTTAAGTCCATATCCAACAACGAATAAATCGTCAATTGGGAAACAACAATAATCAGGTGAAATTTTTACTTGTCTTCTAGAAGGTTTATCTAAAAGTACACAAGTCTTAACTGAATTAGCACCTAATTTTTTTACGTGTTCTACAACAAAGTTCATAGTGATACCACTATCAACAATATCATCAACTATTAAAACATCATAGCCTTCAATATTATCAGGAATATCATTTACTATTTTAACTCTACCTGAACTTTCTTCACTATCACCATAACTTGATGTAGTCATAAATCCAATTTTAGCTTTAGTATCTATACATCTAACTAAATCAGCTGCAAAAACAAAGCTTCCTCTAAGTAGAGAAAGTACATAAAGATTTTTATCAGCAAAATCTTTAGTTATTAAAGCTCCAACTTCTTTAGTTCTTTCTTTTATTTGTTCTTCTGAAAATAGTACATTACGTTTTTTATTATCCATGTGAAAACCTCCAATTTTTAAAACCATTGTCCTTATTAAATAAAATACTTTATTATGCCTTAAAAATCAAGGGAAAAATTTAATAGTAATGTTTACAATAAAGAAGAGATAGAGTAAAATTAAAGCAATTCATAAAAAGATTAGATAGTTAAGAGGTGATAGAAGTGATACACGGAAATGTAGATGGAGTTAAAAATTCCATAATAAATGAGTTAGATTCTTTGTATAGTTTGAAAACACAAAAAACAGAATTTTGTTCTGTTGAAATTATAGAAAGAATTGCAAAGGTATCAACTAATATTGAAAGAGAAGTCAGTGTGGCTATTGATAGAAAAGGAAAAGTAACTTCAATTGCAATTGGAGATTCCACATCTGTAGAACTTCCTTTATTAGATATAAATGAAAAAAGATTAGCAGGAGTAAGAATAATTCATACACATCCAAATGGATATAGCAATCTTTCAGCTTTAGATCTAAGTGCACTTGTAAAATTAAAATTAGATGCAATTGTAGCAATTGGGATATCAAAAGGAGAAGTAATAGATTTTTCTTTTGCAAATTTAACATTATACAATAATAACTTAGTATATGAAGAAAAAAACAATCTTTCTTTAGATGGTTTATTAGCAATAGACGTGTTAGATAAAATAAGATATTCAGAAAATTTAATTAAAGAAAATGAAGTTGAAGAAGATTTACAAGAAAAAGCTATTTTAGTTGGTTCTGATACAAGAGAAAGTTTAGAAGAGTTAGAAGAATTAACAAAGGCTTGTGAAATACCAGTATTAAACAAAATGTTCCAAGCAAGAAATAAAATTGATGCAGCATTTTACATAGGAAGAGGAAAAGTTTTAGAAATAGCTCATTTAAGACAGGTGGAAAGAGCAAATCTAATAATTTTTGATGACGAACTATCAGGAGCTCAAGTAAGAAACTTAGAAAATGCAATTGGAGCAAAAGTTATTGATAGAACTACTCTTATTCTTGAAATATTTGCAAGAAGAGCAAAGAGTAAGGAAGCAAAAATTCAAGTAGAACTTGCACAGCTTAAATATAGAAAAAGTAGACTTATGGGACTTGGAACAATCCTTTCTAGAACTGGAGGAGGAATTGGAACAAGAGGACCTGGAGAAAAGAAACTAGAAACAGATAAAAGACATATTAATGAAACTATATATGATTTAAATGCAGAACTTAAAAAAATTAAGAAAACTAGAGAAGTTCAAAGAGAAAAGAGAAATAAAGAAAGTATTCCTAAGGTTTCTTTAGTAGGATATACAAATGCAGGAAAATCTACTCTTAGAAATACATTATGCAAAGTTGCGACTTCTAAGGAAAATAAAGTAAAAGAAGATGTTTTTGAAGCAGATATGCTTTTTGCAACATTAGATATAACAACAAGAGCTATAATATTAAAAAATAAGGGGCTTATAACATTAACTGATACAGTTGGATTTGTTAGAAAGTTACCACATGATTTAGTTGAAGCTTTTAAATCAACATTAGAAGAAGTAATCTATGCAGATCTTTTATGTCACGTAGTAGATGCATCGAGTGTTGAGTCTATTGAGCAAGTGAAAGCTGTTGAAGAAGTATTAAAAGAGTTAGATGCTTTAGGGAAAGAAACGATACTTGTTTTAAATAAGATAGATAAAGCTACAGAAGAGCAAATAGAAGCTTTAAGAGAAGAGTTTTCTAGTTATGATATAGTTGAGATTTCAGCAAAACAAGAACTGAATATAGAAGGACTAATTCATAAAATAGAAGAAAAGCTTCCATATAGCTTAAAGAAAGTAGAACTTATAATTCCTTATGAAAAAGGGGATATAGTATCAATGCTTCATAGAAGTTCTAGAATATTAAAAGAAGACTATGAGGATAGAGGAACGTTAATACAAGCTGAAGTAGATGAAGAAGTTTATAATAAAACTAAAGAGTTTTTAATAAAAGAATTATAAGAAAATAGAGTTTTAGGAGAAAATCCTAAGACTCTATTTTAAATAAAGCTAAATTTAAATATAAATATAAAAGCTAATCTAAAGGTGAGTTGTAAGATATTAATAAGTAAATAAGGGGCAGTCTTTATGTGGATAGATGATATTTGTTTTAAAGAAGAGGAAAGTAAATATATAGAGATTTATTTAAAGATAAAAGAAAATATAGAAAATGGGAATATAGAAGATGGACAGAGACTACCATCTATCAGAGGTTTAAGTTTAAAGTTAAATGTAAATAAAATAACAGTTATAAGTGCATATAATAAATTAAAGCAAGAGGGATATGCATATCAAAAAATAGGAAGCGGAACTTATGCTAAAAGAAAAGAAATTCCATTTAATTTTAGACGTGAATACTCTAAAACTTTTAAAATGATTCAAGGAAAAGATATTGATTTTGTAGATTTTACTGGCGAAACAACTAAAGAAATTTTCTTTCCAATAAAAGATTTTAAAGAAATAATAAATAAAGTTTTAGATAGAGATGGTGAAGAAGTTTTATTAACTCAAGATGCTTTAGGGTATGAGCCTTTACGAAAAACCATTAATAGTGTATTTTGGGGAAATAAAATTGATTATGAAAATATCCTTATTGTTTCTGGAGCACAACAAGGTATAGATATAGCATCAAAAGCCATGCTTAATATAAATGAGAACATTGTAGTGGAAAAGCCTACTTATGGTGGAGCTTTATCAGTTTTTAAATGGAAAAAAGCAAACATAATAGAGATACCTATGGAAAATGACGGGATAAATATAAAAGAGTTTGAAGATGTTCTTAAAAAACATAAAATAAGATTATTGTATGTTATGAGTTATTTTCAAAATCCAACAGGAAGTTCTTATAGTTTAGAAAAGAAAAAAAAGATTCTTGAATTAGCTAACAAATATGATTTCTATATAATAGAAGATGATTATTTATCAGAACTTATATATGAAAAAACTTTAGAATACATACCGTTTAAGAAGTTAGATAAAGATGATAGGGTAGTATATATAAAAAGTTTTTCAAAGATATTTTTACCTGGAATACGTTTAGGATATATAATAACTCCAGCTAAATTTAAAGAAAATTTTTCTAAAACAAAGTTTAATACAGATATATCTACATCAAGTCTTATGCAAAGAGCTTTAGAATATTATATTAAAAATTGTGGTTGGAAAAAGAATATAATAGAGTTATCAAAGGAGTATAAAAGAAGATATACTTTTTTAGAAAATGAGATAAATCTAAAATTAAGTGAATACGTAACTTATAGAAAACCAAAGGGAGGATTAAATTTCTATTTAGAATTAAAAAGTAATAAGATAACTTCTAGAGAATTATTTTTTAGACTTAGAGAAAAAAATGTCTTTATAACTCCAGGAGTATTATTTTTTAAGAATAAAGAAGAAGGGGACAGATCCTTTAGATTAGGTTTTTCACAGACGGATAGAGAGAAGATAGAGATAGGAATAGATATTATAAAGGAGGAGTTAGATGTCATATATAACTATAAGAGATAGAGGCGAAGACAGATTTGAAGAGAAAAAATCCGAATTTATAGGATATGCAAAGCGTGTTGAAACAGAAGAAGAAGCAAAAGCATTTGTTGCAGAAATAAAAGCTATGCATAAGCAAGCGAGACATAACTGTTTTGCATATGTAATTGGAGAGAAAAATAATATTCAAAGATATTCAGATGATGGGGAACCACAAGGAACAGCAGGAATTCCAATTTTAGAAGTAATGAAAAAAAGTGGAGTATGTGATTGTGCTATTGTAGTTACAAGATATTTTGGTGGGATTCTTTTAGGTGCAGGAGGACTTACTAGAGCATATATAAAGGGAGCTAGTATAGCTTTAAAAAGTGCTGGAATAGTAGAAAAAGTAAATGGACTTAAACTCTCTATAGAAACAGAATATGACCTTTTAGGTAAAATACAATATACATGTGGACAAAATGAATGGCATATAGAAGAAACAGAATATACTGATAAAGTTATTATACACATATATGCAGAAGAAAGTTTAAGAGAAAAGATGGAAGAGGAATTTACTCAAATAACTAATGGAAAAGCGAAAATAACCATAAGTGAAGACGGGGTATATTTTAAGGAAGAGGGCAGATTATATAAAAATATATAGATATATGAGATATATAAATAAAATATAAATTATTGGGTGGTTGAACAATAATTGCTACAATGATATAATTTTATAGGAAAAACTTTTATTTAAGACAGGAGGAATCGATATGTCAGGACATTCAAAATGGCATAATATCCAAGCCAAAAAAGGTAAAACGGATGCAAAAAGAGGAAAAATTTTCACAAAAATAGGTAAAGAAATAGTAATGGCTGTAAAGAATGGTGGTTCTAGTCCTGATTCAAATGCAAAACTTAGAGATGTAATTGCAAAAGCTAAGGCAGCAAACATGCCAAATGATACAATAAGTAGAGCTATAAAAAAAGCAGCAGGAGAATTAGCATCAATAAACTATGACCACATTGTATATGAAGGATATGGTCCATCTGGTGTTGCCGTAATAGTAGATACGTTAACAGATAATAAAAATAGATCAGCAGGTAATGTAAGAAGTGCTTTCACTAAAGGTGGAGGAAACATGGGAACACAAGGATGTGTTGGATTCATGTTCCAAGAAAAAGGTGAAATTGTTATAGAAAAAAATGATTTAGATGAAGAAGAAATCATGATGCTTGCATTAGATGCAGGAGCAGAAGATTTCCAATCTGAGGATGAAGTATTTGTAGTATACACTACTCCAGAAGACTTTGGAACAGTTAGAGAAAGTTTAGAAAAAGAAGAAATAGAATTCTTAGATGCTAGCGTTAAAATGATTCCTGATACAATGACAGAAATCAATGAAGACGATGCTAAGAAATTCCAAAAAATGTTAGACTTACTTGATGACGATGAAGATGTACAAGAAGTTTACCATAATGCTGAATTCCCAGAAGGATGGGAAGGCTAATTCTTTAGCTAATTTATAAAATACACTTTTATTATGATATATCCATAATAAAAGTGTATTTTTTATATAGAAAAATAAGGATTAGAGTTTAACTCTAATCCTTATTTTGATAATTTTACAAAATGAGTTTTAGTTACGATTAGCCAAAGGACTAAACTTATAACTGAAACTACAAGGTACATAAACCCAATATCAACTATTTTATTTCCAAAGTTAAATGTAATTACAAACATACCTATACTTCCCATAATTGTGCTAGCAAAGCTTATAAGAGAAGAGGCTGAACCTATATTATGATCTTGCTGTAATAACATAAGATTAGTTCCAGGTGGTCTAAGCATATTACCAAATAACATTGCTGGAATAAGAGTTAATATAAATGTATATTGATTTCTAAAACCAACTACTTGCAGAAGTATTCCGCTTATGATAACAATAATAAAACAAGTGGTTATTATTCCGTAATCTTTGAATTTTTTTGATAATTTAATATAAAGTAATGGACCAATAACTAAGAATAATCCTGTACAAGAATAAAATAAACTATATACTTGATCACTTAATTTAAAGCCGTTTATATATATGTATGAAGACATTGTTATATAAGCCATCATTGGCATACTATTAATTGAAAATACTACTAGTAATGATGAGAACCTTGGGTTCTTACCAACAGTAATTATGTTACTAAATACACTTAATAAGTTTCCAGTATTAAATTCTAGTAAAGTTTCTGTAAGCAGTAAACTTCCGATAACTGCAATAATACCAACTATAGTTAAAACGAGGAATATTCCATGCCATGAAGTAAATTCTAAAATAAAAGAACCAATAATTGGAGCGATAACAGGAGTCGTCATTGCTATAGATTGTACCGTTGCTAACATAGCAACTAATTTTTTACCTACAAAGACATCTTTCATCATTGCTGTAGAAACAGCAACAGCAGAACCACTTCCAATAGCTTGAAGAATTCTTGCAATTATTAAAAAATCAACTGTTTTAGCAAAAAAACATAAAAAGCTTCCGATAGTATATAAAATCATTCCGATGGAAAGTATTTTTCGCCTACCGTGTTTGTCACTTAAAGGACCCCAAAATAACATGCTTATTGCATAAAATAAAAAGAAGAATGTTATAGTAAGGTTCAAAATTTGTACATTTGTGTGAAATTCATTTATCATACTCGGTAGAGCAGGTAAATAAAGATCAGTTGACATAGGAACAAAAGCACTCAAAAATCCAACAAAAATAATAAAGCCTTTATTTTTAAGAATTTTTTGTTCCACTTTATAGTCATTCATTAAAAAACCTCCCTTAATTATAAAGTAAATTAAAACGTAATACTTATATAATAGAGAGTATTTTTAAAGTGTGCAAAGTTTTAAATAACATATATGTATATTAAAGGAAATGTAAATCTATTCATTTTAAAAAATAGCTAATATTTAATAATAATTACTATTATTAAATGAAAATATGGGAAATATTTCTTTTTAAAAAGTGATGAAATATTAAAAAAATAAAAAATAAAAGTATAAAATATAAAAAAAGTTTGAAAAATGAATAGAAATATATTATAATATAAATGAAATTTGAATAAAGTTTATACGCTGTTAAGAAATATGCGTAAAAATAGGGGATTATTAAAATAGGGTAAATAATATTTCGATAAGGTAAAGAGGATATCTAAAATAGATATCCTCTTTCGTTTATATAATGAATTTATTTAAAAATTGACGTGTTCTTTCATGACTTGGGTTTGTAAAAATTTTTTCAGGTGTAGAATCCTCTAAAATAAAACCATCATCCATAAAAATAATTCTATCTGCAACATCTTTTGCAAAAGATATTTCATGAGTTACTATAAGCATTGTTCTATGTTCTTTTGCTAAATTTTTTATAACAGATAGAACTTCAGAAACAAGTTCTGGATCAAGTGCAGAAGTTGGTTCATCAAAGAGAATGACATTTGGATTTAAAGCGATAGCTCTAGCAATAGAGACACGCTGTTTTTGTCCACCTGATAGAAATTTTGGATAAGTATCTTTTTTATCACTCATGCCTACTTTTTCTAAAGCATCCATTCCTATAGCTAAAGCTTCTTTTTTAGGTAACTTTTTTACTATGAGAAGAGCTTCTGTAACATTTTCTAAAACTGTCTTATTATTAAATAAGTTATAGTGTTGAAATACCATAGCAGATTCTGAGCGAAGATTTGAAATTTGCTTTTTTGATACATTAGATGAATCTATATGAGTATTTCCAATACTAATCTTTCCAAAGTCTGGTGTTTCTAAGAAGTTTAAGCATCTTAGAAATGTACTTTTTCCAGATCCAGAAGGACCTAGAATAACTAGGACTTCGCCTCTATCTACAGTTAAATTTATATCTTTTAAAATAGATACATCATTAAAATTTTTCTTTAAATTTTCAATTGTTATCATAATAAAAACCTCCTAGCTATTTAATAAGCTGATAACTTCTTTTCTAATTTTCTTTGTAAGAAATTAAAAATAAGTATTAAAATCCAATATAGTAATGCAACAATTATATAGCTTTCAAAAAACTTATAACTAGAAGCAGCAGCCATTTGAGCTGTAGCAAGTATATCTACTACACCTAAAGTAAAGGCTAAAGAGGATCCTTTTACAGTATCTACAAAAATATTCCCAAGAGGAGGGATGGCTATTCTAAAGGCTTGAGGAAGTATAATTCTATAAAGTCCTTGGAAAGAACTCATCCCTAGTGAAAGAGAAGCCTCCATTTGTCCTTTATCAATAGCTGAGATAGATGAACGTAGTATTTCAGCTATATAAGCAGAAGCATTAAATCCTAATCCTATTAAAGAAGCAGTATATGCATCCATTCCTTTTAACAATGGGAAAATTTGAGGTAATCCAAAATACAGTAGAAATAATTGAACTAATAGTGGTGTACCTCTAAAAAATGAAATATAAATTTCAGCTAATTGTTTTAAAACAGGGATTTTATAAAGCCTTATAAAAGTTAATAAAATACCAACTGCTAATCCTAAAAGCATACCTAAAATTGATAATGATAATGTAATATGTAATGCTTTTAAAAGTAAAGGAATTAATTTAAAAGAATACATAAAATCAAAACTAGTACTTTTCGATGAAGTTGTTACAGTATTTGATATATTACCATCATTATTTGGAACAGTGATATTAGTGTTAAACCATTTTTCAGAAATAGTAGTTAAAGTTCCATTTTGTTTTAACTTAGTAATAGCAGAATTAACCTTGTCCATTAAAGCTTGATTGCTTTTGGTGAAAGGATAAGCATTTTCAATGCTATCAATAGGAGCACCAGCAAGCTTAAGTGGTAAATCTTTTTCTTTTATAGTAGATAGAGCTGAAATTTTATCTATTACAACAGCATCGATTCTACCTAAGATTAGCTGATTAAAAGCAGCATCAGTATTAGGATAAGTAATGATATCTATCGATTTATGGATATCTTTGTCTCGTATAATTTGTTCATAATTACTTCCTAAATCCACACCAACTTTTTTCCCTTTTAAATCACTTAAGTCATGTATTGAGTTATTGTCTTTATTTACGATGATTTGAGCACCACTATATGTAGTGGATTGAGTGAAAGTATATTTATTTTCACGTTCTGGAGTTACAGTTATTTGATTTGCTAGAGTATCGACTTTTCCACTGTCTAGCATACCAAATAATCCACTAAATGATGCAGTTTTAAATTGAATGTTATAGTTTAGTTCTTTTCCAATGGCGTTCCAAACATCAATTTCAAAACCTTGGAGTTTATCCCCATCCATATAGGTAAAAGGATAGTATGTACCAGAAGTACCTACAGTAATTGTTCCTTCAAAATTATTTTTAGGTGCAGTAGCTTTATTCTTTAAAAAGAATCCCCCTATAGCTAAAGCCAAAATAATTAGAAGAAAGCCTAAAATTAAAAATTTTTTATTTTTCTTCATATGTTATCTCCTTGTAAAGTAAGTAAAGTATTAATGAATAAATTATAATAATTCCCATCAGTAAAGTCAACATTAAAATAATTAACAGTGTATAAGAAAGAAAAAAATGGGTATAATTCCTAATACAAGGAGAGTGATAAAGATGAATAAGAAAAGTAAAATCGTTATTTTAGGAACAACTTTAGCATTTATAGCAATTTTTGCAATAACATATAAGATAGTGGTAAACCAAAAAAATAGCAAAAGCTATAGTGAACCATCTGCATCAAGAGATGTAGCAAAGGAACTTAAAGAGGATTTGATGATTGCATTGTATAGTAGTGGAAAAGTAGAAAAAATCATGAATATAGATACTTTTAAAGAATCATATAGTGTAGATAAAAAAATTACAGAAGATATAGTGACAGAAACTTTGACAAAAGATGGGTATGTGTTAGCTGAAAAGACAGATGCTATCTTCAAATATGAAAAACAAAAAGTAAAAGAAAAAACTATAAAGAAATATACAATTGGTGAAAAAGATGGGTATTTAGCTATTTATAAAAATGAAAATGAAAAAATGACTATAATACGTGAGTATGAGACATCTTTAGAGATGATTAGATTAACACCTCAAGAAATGGAAAAAATAAAAAATAAAACATACTTCTCATCTGATAAGTTAGAAGATGTAGAAGAAGAAATGACTGGGTTAAGTTCGTAAAACCTCTTAAATACTTTATATATAAGGCTTAGCAGATAAAATTTGCTAAGCCTTAAGATTTATATGTATTGAAAGATTAAATGTTAAATGTTAAAGTATTAAGTAGATTAAGAATGAGAACATACTTTCATTTTGATGTTAAGGAGAGGATTTACATATGTACGAATATATAAAAGGAAAGTATATGGGGATAGTTAAAGACTATGTAATTATCGAGAATAATAATATAGGATATAAAATATTTACCTCAGGAATAAGTATGGCTGAAATGCCATCAATAAATGAAGAAATTATGGTATATTTAACTCAAATAGTAAGAGAAGATTTTATTGGGTTATATGGATTTATATCAAGAGATGAATTAAACATGTTTAACATGTTATTATCGATAAATGGAGTGGGCGCGAAAGCGGCACTGTCTTTATTGTCTATAAGCAAAATAAACAACTTAAAATATGCTATAATGACAGGAGACGATAAACATTTATGTAAGGCTCCGGGAATAGGTAAAAAGACAGCAGGAAGAATAATATTAGAACTTAGAGATAAACTTAAACCAGATGAATTCTTAAATGATGAAGGTCTTGAAATAGGAAGTAATGCAGAAGAAAACTATGAAAATGTCCAAGAAGTTTTAGGAGCATTACTTGCATTAGGATATTCAGAAAAAGAAGGAAATAATGCTTTAAAAGTTATTAATAAGGAAAATACTGTGGAAATTATGATAAAGGAAGCTTTAAAAGTTTTAATGGGATAGGGGGTTAGAAATGGAGAGAATTATAACACCAAATGAACTAAATGAAGATTATTCTAAAGAACTTAGCTTAAGACCAGAAAAAATATCAGAATATATAGGGCAAGATAAAGTAAAGGAACGTTTGAATATATTTATTAAAGCAGCTATGAAAAGAGGCGAAGCCTTAGATCATGTTCTTTTATATGGACCTCCAGGACTAGGGAAAACAACTCTTGCTAATATAATAGCTAAAGAAATGGGTGGGAATTTAAAGATAACATCAGGACCTGCTATAGAGAGAGCAGGGGATTTAGCGGCGATATTAACAACCCTTAGTGATAACGATGTTTTATTTATAGATGAAATTCATAGATTAAATAGAAATGTTGAAGAAATACTTTATCCAGCTATGGAAGACTATGCACTAGATATTGTTATTGGTAAAGGAGCAGCAGCAAAGTCTATAAGATTAGATTTAGCTAAATTTACTTTAATTGGAGCAACAACTAGAGTAGGAATGTTAACATCTCCTTTAAGAGATAGATTTGGTGTTCTTTGTGCAATGGAATATTATACAGAAGAACAATTAACAAATATTATAATAAGAAGTGCCATGGTTTTTGGTTCTAAAATAACAGAAGAGGGTGCTAGAGAAATTGCAGGAAGGTCTAGAGGAACACCTAGAATAGCAAATAGACTTCTAAAAAGGGTAAGAGATTACTCAGAAGTTGAGGGGGATAATATTATAAGCTATAAAGAAGCTAGAGGTGCATTAGCTTTATTGGAAGTTGATGACAAAGGTTTCGATAGAGTAGATAATAAAATCTTAGAAGCTATAACAGATAACTTTAAAGGTGGCCCAGTTGGAATAGAAACACTATCTTATTTTGTAGGAGAAGAGTTAGGGACTATAGAAGATGTTTATGAACCATATCTTCTTCAGCAAGGATATATAGTTAGAACACCAAGAGGAAGAATGGCAACTGAAAAAGCCTATAAACATTTAGGAAGAAAATTAGGAAATGAGAAAGCTGTAGGAGAACAAAAAAGCTTTTTTAAAGGTGAGGAGTAGAAGGATGAAAGTAAGTGATTTTAATTTTGATTTACCAGAGGAGCTAATAGCACAACATCCATTAGAGAAGAGAGATTCTTCAAGATTAATGGTTTTAGATAGAGAGACTGGAGAAATTGAACATAAAATTTTTAGTGATATAATAGAATACTTAAAAGCAGGAGATACTTTAATTTTAAATAATACAAGAGTAATGCCAGCGAGACTAATAGGTGAAAAAGAAGGGACAGGTGGAAAAATTGAGTTTCTTCTTTTAAAAAGACTAGAAGGTGACAAATGGGAATGCTTAGCTAAACCAGGTAAGACTGCAAGAGTAGGAAGAAAATTCACATTTGGAAATGGACAGTTAAAATGTGAAGTTGTAGAAGTTTTAGAAACTGGAAATAGAGTAATCCAATTTGAGTATGATGGAATCTTTGAAGAGGTTTTAGATTCTTTAGGAGAAATGCCACTTCCTCCATATATTCATGAAAGATTAGAAGATAAGGAAAGATACCAAACAGTTTATTCAAAAGAAAAGGGTTCAGCTGCAGCACCAACAGCAGGGTTACACTTTACAAAAGAATTGTTAGAAGAAATAAAAGAAAAAGGTGTAAATGTTGGATATTTAACATTACACGTTGGATTAGGAACATTTAGACCAGTAAAAGTTGATGATATAAATGAACATGTAATGCATTCAGAATTTTATCAATTATCAAAAGAAACAGCAGATTTAATAAATAACACTAAAGAAAAAGGTGGAAGAATAATTTCTGTTGGAACAACATCAACAAGAACTTTAGAAACTATTGGTGATGAAAATGGTAGAGTAAAAGAATCAAGTGGATGGACTGATATATTTATATATCCAGGATATAAATTTAAAATAGTAGATAATTTAATTACTAATTTTCATTTACCTGAATCAACACTTATAATGTTAGTTGCATCTTTAGCAGGTCAAGAGCATGTATTAAATGCATATAAAGAAGCTGTTAAAGATAAATATAGATTTTTCTCATTTGGAGATGCGATGTTTATAAAGTAGAAATGGAGTGAAGAATTTGAGCAAAAGATACACGTTACTAAAAAAAGATGGAAAAGCTAGAAGAGGAAGATTTGAAACACCTCATGGAACAGTTGAAACACCAGTATTTATGAATGTTGGTACATTAGCTGCTATAAAAGGTGCTGTTTCAAGTATGGATTTAAAAGAAATAGGATGTCAAGTTGAGTTATCTAATACATATCATTTACATTTAAGACCAAGTGATACAACTGTAGCTAAACTTGGAGGACTTCACCAATTTATGAATTGGGATAGACCGATTCTTACAGATTCAGGTGGATTCCAAGTTTTCTCATTAGCAAGTATGAGAAAAATAAAAGAAGAGGGAGTATATTTTAATTCGCATATAGATGGAAGAAAAATATTTATGGGCCCTGAAGAAAGTATGCAAATACAAAGTAATTTAGCATCAACTATAGCTATGGCGTTTGATGAGTGTATTCCAATACCATCTACGAGAGAATATGTTGAAAAGTCAGTAGATAGAACAACTAGATGGCTTAAAAGATGTAAAACAGAAATGGACAGATTAAACTCTTTAGATGATACTATAAATAAGGAACAAATGTTATTTGGTATAAATCAAGGAGCTACATTTAAAGATATAAGAATTGCTCATGCAGAAGAAATCAAAAAGTTAGATCTTGATGGTTATGCAATAGGTGGATTAGCTGTTGGTGAAACACATGAAGAAATGTATGAAACAATTGATGCTGTTGTACCACACTTACCAGAAGATAAACCAATATATCTAATGGGTGTTGGAACACCAGAAAATATTTTAGAAGCTGTTGATAGAGGAGTAGACTTCTTTGATTGTGTTTTACCAGCTAGAAATGGTAGACATGGGCAAGTATTTACTGCTAACGGTAAAATAAACTTAATGAATGCTAAATTTGAGCTTGACCAAAGACCAATAGATGAAGGTTGTCAGTGTCCAACTTGTAAAAATTATACTAGAGCATACATTAGACATCTATTTAAAGCAAAGGAAATGTTAGCTATGAGATTAACAGTTCTTCATAACTTATATTTCTATAATAAATTAATGGAAGAGATTAGAGAAGCCATTGATAATGATTGCTATAAAGAGTTTAAAGAAAGCAAATTAGAGGCATGGAAAAACAATTAATATTTGACAATATATAAATTAAAATGTAAAATATTTTTTAGCACATAATTAAATTTAGAAAGAGGCGTTGTTATGCACGGAATGTTATTAAATATAATCCCAATAGTAGTTATATTAGCTTTATTCGTTTTTATGATCATCATGCCAGAAAAAAAGAGAAAAAAGAGATATTCTGAAATGATGGATACACTTAAAGTTAACGATGAAGTTTGTACTAAAGGTGGAATGGTTGGAACTATAGTTCAAATGGACGATGAGTTCATAATAATAGAAACTACTGCTAAAACAAGAATAAAATTCATGAAAGCAGCTGTTAATAACAAAATTGATAGAACAAGTAAATAAAATTAATTTGGAAATGCTTAAATTTTATATTTAGGCATTTTTTTTTATATTAAGAAAAAATTATAAAATGTGCCATATTCTTTATAAATAAAAATTAATATGTTATAATATGAGATAGTTTTAAATAAAAAACCAAATAATTAAAGAAAATGTATAAGATTAAGAAAAAATATGATTTTATAGAATAATCTTATAATTAATTTGGGAAAATATTAATTATAAATATGATAAAGGGGGATGAAGATGAAGTCCAAAGGCAAAAGTACGGCTATTTTCATAATCTGCACTCTAGCAATTATTCTTTTTGCAATTGTTTGCTTTAGAGGCGTTGAAATAGGCGGATGGCAGGTTAAATCCTTTGACCAAACCATAACTAAAGGACTTGATTTACAAGGTGGAGTTTCTGTTCTTTTAGAAATTACTGAACCAAATGTAAGTCATGCAGATTTAGAAAAAACAAAAGACTTGATAGAACTTAGAGTTAATAAACTTGGAGTTGCAGAAACTGTTGTTACAACAGAAGGTAATAATAGAATAAGGGTAGATATTCCAGGGAAATATGATTCAGAGTCTATAGTAAAAACATTAAGCCAAACAGGAAATCTTACATTCGTAGGACCAGATGGAAAGGTATTATTAACAGGAAAAGATGTAGAAAAAGCATCTGCAGAAGTGGATCAACAAACAAATCAACCAATAGTAACATTAACATTCAATAAGGATGGTTCACAAAAATTTGCAGAAGCAACAAAAGAACTTATAGGACAAAAAATAGCTATAAAAATGGATAATGAAACATTAACAGATCCGACTGTTCAAAGTGAAATTGCAGGAGGAAGCGCACAAATTACTGGGCAATCAAACATTCAAGCAGCTCAGAACTTAGCTGGATTAATCAATTCAGGAGCACTTCCAGTTCCAATTAAAGAAGTGTCAGTACAAACAGTAGGAGCTCAGTTAGGTGCTTCAGCACTTCCAAATGCTATAAAAGCAGGAATTATTGGAGTAGGAATTGTATTCTTATTTATGATATTCTTCTATAGAGTTCCAGGGGTAATTGCAAGTATTGCATTATGTTTCTATATAACATTAGTTTTATTAGGTTTCGTAGAAATAGGTGTAACTCTTACTTTACCAGGAATAGCAGCACTGCTCTTGACCATAGGGATGGCCGCGGATGCGAATATTCTTATATTTGAAAGAACGAAAGAAGAACTTCGTAAAGGAATTACACCAAAGTCAGCCATAAAAAGAGGATATCAAAATGCAATGAGTTCGATTATTGATTCAAATATGACAACTATGATTGCAGCGTTAATTCTTTATTTCTTTGGTACTGGATCAGTAAAAGGATTTGCCATAACATTAATGATAGGTATAATCGTAAGTTTATTTACAGGATTAATTGTAACTAAATTCTTATTAGATTTAGCATATGATATGGGAATTCTAAGAAAGTTAAGTGCTTTTAGAGTTAAAAAGGAGGTAAAGAATAATGCTTAAGATTATTGAAAAATGGAAAATTTGGTTTTCTTTATCTCTAATTGTAATAGTAATTGGAATAGGCTTTATGATTTATAGAGGCGGTTTAAACTTCGGTATAGACTTCAAGGGTGGAACGCAAGTTGTCTTTAATTTAGGAGATAATTTTAGTAAAACAAAAGCAGATGAAATTATTAATGGATATGTAAATGATGCAACAACAAATACTATCGGTAATAATGAATTAGAAATAACATCAGCTAAAATCACACCAGATGAAGTAAATGAAATATTTACTAAGTTTAAAGAAGAGTTTAAAGTTGGAGACAATGCATTAGTCTCTCAAAACAGTATTGGAGCATCTATCGGAAGTGAAATGACGATGAGCTCTATAGAATCTTTAGCTATTGCATTTGTTTGTATGCTTATTTATATAGCTATAAGATTTGAATTTAAATTTGGGTTAGCGGCATTAGTGGCACTTTTCCATGATATGCTGATAACTGTTAGTATTTATGCTATCTTTAATATTACTGTTAACTCACCATTCATTGCAGCTATCTTAACAGTAGTTGGATATTCTATGAATGATAGTATAGTTATATTTGATAGAATAAGGGAAAATTCAAAGTTTATAAAGAGATCTTCTGTTAAGGATGTAGCAAATAGAAGTGTTAGTCAAACAATGACAAGATCAATAAATACATCTTTAACAACACTTATAACAATAGCATGTGTAAATATCTTTGTTCCAAGTGTTAGAGATTTCTCATTACCACTTTTAGTAGGAATCGCAGCAGGAGCATATTCATCAATCTTTATTGCTTCACCAATATGGGTTCTTTTAAAAGATAGATCAATAAGAAAAGGTAAAGTTAAGCCTAAGAAAAAGGATGACTTTGAAATATTACCATAGTGAAAAAATCTTCTAAACTTTGTTTAGAAGATTTTTTTTAAATAAATATTTGTAAAAGTTAAAGTTTTCACTTATAATATTATTGTTTTCTAATTTTGTGAAGGAGATAATTATCATGCGAAAGTTTTGGGAGAGCATATACTGCCCTAATTATATATCGGGATATAATCCCTTTATACTAAAAGATATGAATAAAGCTATAGAAAATGTTAGTGAAGCTATAAATAGCAGGAAAAAGATAGTTATTTATGGAATAAATACTGTAGATAGCATTTGTGCAATTGCTTCCTTAAGCTTAGTATTACAGTACTTAAATGCAGACGTAGAATATCTTATTCATGATAATGAAAATTTAGATAGTAAAATAGATTCAATTAACATAAAAGAAAAAGTTGATTTTTTAGGTGCTGAATTACTTATAACGTTAGGGATAGATATAATATCAGATGAAGTTGCTAGTCTTTGTAAGGACTTAAATATAGATATAGTAGTATTAGAAAATAAAGAAACAGATGAAAAAAAAGAATATATCTATATAAATCCAAATCAAAAAGGCTGCCAATATAGGTACAAGACATTACCATTGTCTTTGCTGAGTTTTAAGCTTATGCAAGCAATTGCAATATATTATAATATGAAGAGTATAAATAAATACTTAGACTTGATATTTTTAGGTACCAGATGGGAACTTTATCCTAAAATAATTTTTAAAGGGGAAAATGGAATTATTTTAAAGGAAGGCAAGGGGATTTTGGAGAATACTAAAAATATAGGATTACGTGCAATTATCGATTATAATAATATAGAGAATATTGAAGATGGAATAGATGAAATAATTAATTTTATTACACCTACCATTAGCACCGTTGGGATGATAAACAATGGGCGAATCATATTAGAGTTACTTACAACAATTGATTCTGATAGAGCAGCTCAAATAGTTAAATATTTACATAATATAAGTAAACAAAAAAATTAATATATGGAGGTATAAAGTTATGGATTTTAAAGAGAAGATAGGAATAGTAGAGAATTTTCCAAAAGAAGGTATAAGTTTTAAGGATATTACAACATTAATAGGTGATGGAGAAGGTCTAAGAGCTTCAGTAGATGCAATAGTAGAATATTTAAAAGATAAAAAAATTGATTTAGTAGTAGGACCTGAAGCAAGAGGATTTATATTTGGAGTGCCTGTTGCGTATGCATTAGGAGCTGGATTTGTACCAGTAAGAAAGCCAGGAAAATTACCAGGAGAAACTGTAAGTGTAGATTATGCTTTAGAATATGGAACTGATTCATTACAAATTCATAAAGGTGCAATTAAAAAAGGACAAAGAGTTGCAATAATTGATGACCTTTTAGCTACAGGGGGAACAATTGAAGCCGTAGCTAAGTTAGTAGAAATATCTGGTGGAGAAGTAATTTCTATGGATTTTGTTATTGAATTAACAGAGTTAAATGGGAAAGCTAAATTAGAGAAGTATGATGTAATGTCATTAGTTAAATATGATATCTAAAACATTGAAAATCTAAGTTTAATAATATATAATGGTAAGTAAGAACACGGCTGGTTTTATAAACCAGCCGTTGATTTTAGAGATTTCTAAATGAAAATTACTTTTAAGGGAGCGAAATTCTACTATGATGGAAACATTAATAAAAGAAATAAATAAAAATTGTCATAATGTAGATATAGATAAGGTAACCCAGGCATATGAACTTGCAGAAAAAGCTCATGAAGGCCAAATGAGAGTTTCCGGTGAACCATACATAACACATCCTATTGAGGTGGCGACTATATTAGCAGGACTAGGTATGGATACAGATACAATAGTTGCAGGACTACTTCACGATGTAATAGAAGATACTGAGTGTACTTATGATGAAATGAAAGGTATATTTGGCGAAGAAATTACAAATCTAGTAGATGGAGTCACAAAGCTTGGAAAAATAACATATAAAACAAAAGAAGAGCAGCAAGCTGATAATGTTAGAAAAATGCTTTTAGCAATGGCAAAAGATATAAGAGTTATTATTATTAAGTTAGCAGATAGACTTCATAATTTAAGAACACTTAAATATATGGCAAAAGAGAAAAGAAAAGTAAAAGCAAAAGAAACATTAGAAATTTATGCTCCATTAGCACATAGGTTAGGTATGTCTAAAATAAAATGGGAACTTGAGGATTTATCTTTTAGATATCTTCATGAAGAAGAATATTATGATTTAGTATCTAAGATTGCTGAAAAAAGAGTTGAAAGAGAACAATATATAGCATCTATAGTAGAGGATTTAGGAAGCAATTTAGAAGATGCAGGAATAGATGCGGATATAGATGGTAGACCAAAACATTTCTATTCTATATATAGAAAAATGGTTAAGAAAAATAAAAATATTGAACAAATCTTTGACTTAACAGCAATAAGGGTATTAGCAAATTCAGTAAAAGATTGTTATGGAGTTCTAGGAATAGTTCATACAATATATAAACCTATTCCAGGAAGATTTAAAGATTACATTGCAATGCCAAAACCTAATATGTATCAATCGTTACATACAACAGTAATTGGACCACAAGGGAAAACATTCGAAATTCAAATTAGAACTTTTGAAATGCATAAAGTTGCTGAGTATGGTATAGCAGCACACTGGAAGTATAAAGAAGGTGCTGAAGAAACTAAAGAAATGAATTTTGAAACTAAACTTGCATGGCTTAGAGATATGTTAGAGTGGCAAAAAGAAACATCAGATGCAGAAGAGTTTATGGAAGGCTTTAAAATAGACCTTTTCTCAGATGAAGTTTTTGTATTTACACCTAAAGGGGTTGTTATAAATCTTCCAAGTGGTTCTACACCAATAGATTTTGCATATAGAATACATACGGATATCGGAAATAAGTGTATAGGTGCTAAAGTTAATGGAAAGATTGTTGCTTTAGATTGTAAGCTGAAAACTGGTGAAATTGTTGAAATTATAACTTCACGTGTTGCAAATGGACCTAAGAGAGATTGGGTTAGCATAGCTAAAAGTAATCAAGCAAAAAGTAAAATAAGACAATGGTTTAAAAGAGCTAAAAGAGAAGAAAATATTTCTTATGGAAGAGAATTACTTGAAAAAGAATTTAAAAAAAGTAAAGTTGCATTTACTTTTGTTAATAAAGCAGTACAGAATGAAAAGATTCAAAAGAAATATAATGTTCATTCAACGGATGAACTATATGGAAATGTAGGAACAGGTATTATAAATGCACATTCTTTTGTTGAAAAAGTAAAAGAAGAACTAGGATTAAATGTAATAGAAAAAATAACTAAAGAAACAGAAGATAAGCAAGTAGAAGAACAATTAAATAAAGGAAATAAGAATGTTCCTAAAGAGAAAGATTATGGTGTTACAGTAAAGGGCTTAAATAATATAATGGTTAGATTTGCTAGATGTTGTAATCCAGTTCCAGGAGATGAGGTTTTAGGATATATAACTAAAGGTAGAGGAGTATCTATTCATAGAAAAGATTGCTCTAATCTTAAGGCTTTAATAGCAGAAGATCCAGAGAAGGTTTTAGAAGCTAGCTTTGGAGAGGATAAAAAGTCTGCATATATAGCAGAAGTTCAAATAAAAGCAGATGATAGATTAGGTATACTATCAGATTTAATGACAATTATAAATGAAGCAGGATTAATGCTAACATCATTAAATGCAAATTCCGCTAAAGGAAATGTTGCAATTGTAAATTTAAAAGTTAAAATTAAATCTATAGATCAATTAAAAGAAATAATAAAGAAAATAAGACATATTTCTGGAGTTATAGATGTCTATAGAATGAATAGTTAAAGAAGAGAGTTGATAAAATGAGGGCAGTAGTTCAAAGAGTTTTAGAATCTAGTGTAGAAGTAGATTCTAAAATAATTGGAAGTATAAATAAAGGGCTAAATGTTTTAGTTGCCTTAAAAGAAGATGATACCATTGAAGATTTAAAATATATAAGAGATAAAGTTTTAAACTTAAGAGTTTTTGAAGATGATAAAGAGAGAATGAATTTATCATTAAAAGATATTGGAGGGGAAATACTTATAATATCACAATTTACTCTTTATGGAGATTGTAGAAAAGGAAGACGTCCTAATTTTATGAAATCTATGGAACCTAAAAAAGCAAAAGAATTATATGAGGAATTCTTAGAAATGATGAAAGAAGAAGGGTTAAAGGTGCAAAGTGGAGAATTTGGTGCTGATATGAAAGTAAATATTCAAAATGATGGACCAGTAACTATACTTTTAGAAAGTTCTAAGGAGTTTTAAGGAGGATATATTTATGTTAGTAAAAACTATCGTAACAGGAATGTATGAAGAAAATTGCTATTTATTAATAAATGAAAAAACAAACTCTTGCGCAATAGTAGATCCAGGAGATGAATTTTCTAAAATAGAAAAAGAGATAGAAGAGTTAAAAGTAACTCCTAAATTTATTCTTTTAACACACGCTCATTTTGATCATGTAGGAGCTGTTAAAGAACTACAAGATAAATATAAAATACCTTTTTATATGAATGAAAATGAAGACGCTTATGTTAAAAACGATAATACTGTATTTGGTAACTTAGAAAAAGCAGATAAATTCCTTTGTGATGGAGATGTTATAAATTTAGATGATATAGAGATTAAAGTTATTCATACTCCAGGACATACAAAAGGTGGAGTATGCTATCTAGGAGATAGAAAATTGATTTCAGGTGATACTTTATTTCAAGGTTCTGTTGGAAGAGCAGATTTCCCAGGTGGAGATATGAATGAATTAATTAAAAGCATAAACTTAAAACTATTAAATATTGGTGATGATGTAGAAGTATACCCAGGACATGGACCAAAAACAACAATAGGATTTGAAAAGAAAATGAATCCATTTTTAAATTAAGGAGAAATTATGAATATAAATTTAAACCAGTTAAAATACAGAATAGATGTATATAACATGTTTAATATTTATTTTCCATTAGACGAAATAAAATTTGTAGATAAAGTAACGGAAGCTGATTATATAGTAAATATAAATGAAGATGAAGTTGTTTTTAAAAATAAAGATTTCATCTTTAAGGAAAAAATTTATGATGATATAAAAATAAGTTTGAAAAAATGTATTTTTATTAGTCTTAAAACTTTAACAGGAAAAGAATATCCTTGGGGAATTTTAGTTGGAATTAGACCTTCTAAAATAGCTTTGAAGTTTTTAAACGAGGGAAAAAGGGAAGAAGAAATTATAGAAATATTAAAAAGAGAAAAATTGATGAGAGAAGATAAATCTAAACTATGTATAGATGTAGCAAAGTCTGAAGCTTCTTTTGTTAATAAAGACTCTAAAAAGATATCTATATATGTAGGAATGGCATTTTGTCCTACAAGATGTGTCTACTGTTCATTTGCATCTAATCCTATAGGTGCAAATAAGAACTTAGTAGAACCTTATTTAAAAGCTTTAAAAAGGGAAATAAAAGAGATTAAGAAATATATAAATATGAGAAACTTAAAAATTCAAACGGTATATTTTGGTGGAGGAACACCAACAGCTGTATCAAATGATGAGTTTAGAAGTTTAATGGAAGATATTTATAAAGCCTTTATAGAAAATAGAGATATAGAAGAATTCACAGTGGAGTGTGGGAGACCAGATTCTATAACTAGAGATAAGCTTATGGCTATGAAAAAATATAATGTAGATAGAATAAGCGTAAATCCTCAAACTATGAATGATAAAACATTAGCATTAATAGGAAGAGGTCATGACTCACAAAGTGTTATAGATGTATTTAAAGAAGCTAGAGAGATAGGTTTTAAAGATATTAATATGGATTTAATCCTAGGTTTACCAGGAGAAGGTCTAGAACAGGTTAAACATACAGTTGGGGAAATAAAAAAATTAAAGCCAGATAGTGTAACTATACATGGATTATCTTTAAAAAGAGGCTCAACACTACATGAAAACTTTATATTAAAAAAAGGTCTTAGAATGCAAGAACAAGATGAGATTTTAGATATGTTTTTAGAAGTTGAAAATTTAGCTAAAGAATTAGAAATAAAACCATATTATATGTATAGACAAAAAAATATGGTTGGAAATATGGAAAACTTGGGGTATTCTAAGAAGGGAAAAGAATGTATATATAACATTCAAATGATAGAAGAAAAGCAAACTATCATAGCACTAGGAGCAGATGGAGTTTCTAAGATTATAGATTTAAAAAATAATAAGATAGAAAGATTTCCAAATGTAAAAGGTGTTATGGAGTATATAAAAAGATTAGATGAAATGGTTGAAAGAAAAATAAAGGTTCTTGATACTGTTTATAAGGAGGGCTAATAGTGGAAATACAAGCACCAAAGGGTACTAAAGATATGCTTCCTGAACAAGCATATAAATGGCACTATGTTGAAAATATATTTAGAGAAATATCTAAAAATTTTGGTATTAAGGAAATAAGAACACCTGTATTTGAACACACTGAATTATTTTTAAGAGGTGTTGGAGAAACTACAGATATAGTTCAAAAAGAGATGTACACTTTTAAAGATAAAGGTGATAGAAGCATCACATTAAAGCCAGAAGGAACTGCACCAGCAGTTAGAGCTTTTATTGAAAGCAGATTATTCAATGAAGCTCAACCAACAAAGTTATACTATATAACACCATGTTTTAGATATGAAAAAGCACAAAAAGGTAGATATAGACAATTCCATCAATTTGGAGTTGAAATGTTTGGTTCTAAAGAGCCTTCTATGGATGCAGAAGTTATGGCTTTAGCTATGGGAGTTCTTAAAAAAGTTGGATTAAGAAGTTTAAAGTTAAACATGAACAACTTAGGATGTCCAGAATGTAGACCTAAATACAATGAAGCATTAAAGAAATTCTTAGAAGAAAATTATGATTCTCTTTGCGATACTTGTAAAACAAGATTTGAAAAAAATCCTATGAGAATATTAGATTGTAAAGAAAAATCATGTAAAGAAATAACTAAAAATGCACCTATAATCTTAGATTATACTTGTGAAAGCTGTAATGACCATTTTGAAAATGTAAAGAAATATTTAGATGTTTTAAATATTCCTTATGCAGTTGATCCAGGAATTGTTAGAGGATTAGATTACTACACAAAAACTATATTTGAAATCTTAAATGATGATTATACAGTTTGTGGTGGTGGAAGATATGATAAGCTAATTGAAGAAATTGGTGGACCAGAAATGCCAGCTGTAGGGTTTGGAATGGGAATAGAAAGACTTATTGCTACAATAGAAGATGAAAATATAGAAGTGCCAAAAGAAGATTATATAGAATTATATATTTCTGCTAGAGGTGATGAAGGAAAAATGTATGCATTTAAATTAGCTCATGAATTAAGAGAACTTGGAGTTAATGCAGAAATAAATCATGCAGGAAGAAGCTTTAAAGCTGAAATGAAATTTGCAAATAAGATTGGAGCTTTATTTAACCTTGTTATTGGTGATGATGAATTAAGTACTAAAAGTGCTAAAATCAAAAGAATGAGCGATAGGCAAGAGTTTGAAATAAACTTAGACAATCTTGAAGAAATAAAAGATATAATAAAAAGCCAAAAATAATTTAATATAGATATGGAGGAACGTCACATGGCAGAAGCGCTAAATGGACTAAAAAGAACAATGATGTGTGGTGAACCTAGAGAAGAACATAAGGGTAAAAAAGTAACTCTTATGGGATGGGTTCAAAGAAATAGAAAGCTTGGAGGCTTACAATTTATTGATTTAAGAGATAGAACAGGTATTATGCAAGTAGTATTTGGTGATGATGTCCCTGAAGATATATTTGAAAAAGCAAAAGGGGTTAGAAGTGAATACTGTATCGCTGTAACTGGTGAAATAGTTTTAAGATCAGCTCCTAATAAAGATTTAAAAACAGGAATGGTAGAGCTTAAATGTGAGGATATAAAAATTCTTTCAGAATCAGAAACTCCACCAATATATATAAAAGAAGACTTAGATGCAGCAGAAAATATAAGACTTAAATATAGATATTTAGACCTTAGAAGACCAGATATGCAAAATATCTTTATGATAAGAAATAGAGCATCTAAAGCAATTAGAGATTATTTAGATAATCATGGATTCTTAGAAGTTGAAACACCAATGCTTACTAAGAGTACTCCAGAAGGTGCAAGAGACTATTTAGTTCCTTCAAGAAACTATCCAGGTATGTTTTATGCATTACCACAATCACCTCAAATATTTAAACAATTATTAATGGTGTCAGGATTTGATAGATACTATCAAATAGTTAAATGTTTCAGAGATGAAGATTTAAGAGCAAATAGACAACCTGAATTTACACAAGTAGACTTAGAAATGAGTTTTGTAGAGCAAGAAGATATTATAGCTTTAAATGAAGGATTAATCTCTCATGTATTTAAAACTGTATTAGGACACGAAGTAAAACTTCCAATTAAAAGAATGACTTTTGCTGAAGCTATGGATAGCTATGGTTCAGATAAACCAGATTTAAGATTTGGAATGAAAATTCAAAACTTAACAGAAGCTGTTAAAGATGTTGAATTTAAAGTATTCTCTGACGCTATAGCAAATGGTGGTTCTGTAAGATGCCTTGTAGTAGAAGGTGGAGCAGAAATGGGAAGAAAAGATATAGATAGATTAGGTGAGTTTGTTAAAACTTACAAAGCTAAAGGATTAGCTTGGATTAAGAACAAAGAAGATGGAATCCAATCACCAATAGCTAAATTCTTCAAAGATGAAGAAATGGAAAAACTTTTAAATGCTTGTTCAGCAAATAAAGGTGATTTAGTTCTAATAGTAGGAGACAAGGACTCTGTAGTTTTACAAAGTTTAGGTGCTTTAAGATTAGAATTAGCTAAAAAGTTAGACTTAATAAAAGATAAAACTGAATTTAACTTTACTTGGATTACTGAATTCCCATTATTTGAGTACAGTGAAGAAGAAGAAAGATATACTGCATGTCACCACCCATTCACAGCACCAATGGATGAAGATTTAGATATGATAGAAACTGAACCAGGAAAAGTAAGATCTAAAGCATATGACTTAGTTCTTAATGGTGAAGAGTTAGGTGGAGGTTCTATAAGAATTCATGATGCTAAATTACAACAAAGAATGTTTAAGGCACTTGGATTTACAGAAGAATCAGCACAAGAAAGATTTGGATTCTTAATAGATGCATTTAAGTTTGGTCCACCACCACATGGAGGATTAGCTTTTGGATTAGATAGAATGATAATGTTCTTAGCTGGAACAGAAAACATTAAAGATGTTATTGCATTCCCTAAAAACCAAAATGCATATTGTTATTTAAGTGAAGCACCAAACGTTGCTGATGCGAAACAATTAGAAGAACTTGGAATAGCTATAAATGTAAAAAAAGAAGATTAATAAATCAGGCACTCTATTATTAGAGTGCCTTTTATATTTTAAAAAGAATAAAGGTCAGAAAAGGTTCAAAGTAGACAGGTATAAATTACCTGAATTAAAAATGAATAAAAATACACTCCTTAAGAGACAATAATTTTTGTATTGATTTATAAGGAGGAATAAGAATGAACAAAAAAATCAAAAGAAGTTTAGTATCATTATTATTATTTTTAGGAGTGTTTGGAGCTACAGCTTTTGCAAACCCACTAAAAGAAACGAGTTTTGTAGGAGAGGTTGTAAAAATTCAAAAATGTGAAGAAACAAAGGAAACAAAACTTTTAGTATGTGGATATTTAAAAGGATGCGAAATAACAAAAACTCAAATGATTATTGTATGTAATAAAGATACAGATGTAAAGGATACTTGCAATAAGAAGATTAAAGATTTAGAAGTAAAAGAAGGGGATATGATTTGTGTAACATTAGATAAGAAAATGACTAAATCTATTCCACCACAAGCAGTTGCTAAAAAATTATTTGTAAGTAAAGGTGCAGAAAATAAATGTAAAAAAGAAGATTCAGTAAAGAAGGAAGCACCAGTAAAGAAAGAAGATTCAAAAAGTAAAGAAACATTAAATGGTGAAAATGAAGTGAAAAAAGAAACTCCAAAAAGTAAAAAAACATCAAAAGATGAAAGTGGAGTAAAAAAAGAAGGTTTAAAAAGTAAAGAAACATCAAAAGATGAAGGTGAAGTAAAAAAAGAAGCAGAAAAAACTACTGAAACTAAAGTAGAAAAGAAAGAAAAAACTGAAGAGAAGTCTAAATTAAAATAAAAGGGGGGCATTAGCCTCTCTTTTCAATTTATAAAAATATAAATTGAAAATTAATTAAAAGTATTATTGGCGGAGAATTTAAAATATGTATTATTAATATTTTAAATTCTTATTTTAGACTATAAATATATTCTGTATAGAATCTAGGATTTTCTATAACAAAATATAAAAAGGCGAATAAAATAGTATTAAAGAAATTTAAAAGGATAAGGAAGATGAAAATTGATTTACACATTCATTCTACAGCTTCTGATGGTAGACTTACACCAAGGGAAGTTGTAAAGTTAGCAAAAGAAAATAATATTAAATGTATTGCAATAACAGACCATAATACAATGGAAGGTGTTAAAGAGGCACAAATAGAAGGAAAAAAGCTTGGAGTTAGAGTTATAGCAGGAGTTGAATTATCTACAAGATACAAAGGAAAGCAAATTCATCTTTTAGGATATTTTAGAAAAGGATATAATGAAGTGTTAGTAAAGGAAATATTGTCAAGAGTAAGAAGACAAAAAGTAGATGAAATAGAAGAAGTGTATAAAGGAAAATTAAATATAAAAAAAGGTGATAAAAGATTAGATGTAAAAGATGGGATAGCTTTATTGAAAAGTTTAGGAGCTAAAATATTTATAGCACATCCAGTAAAAATATTAGAGGAAGACTTAAAGGAAATAGTTAAATTAGGGATTGATGGAATAGAGGCAATTCATCCTAGACATACAGATGAAAAAATAAAATATTTTATAAATTTTGCCATAAAAAATAAAATAAAATATTCAGCAGGAAGTGATTTTCACAAAAAAAATTCTAAAAATCCTAAACATGGAACTATAGGAGAATTTTACTTGGAAGTTTCAAAATTAAGAGAAGTTCTTTAAGATAAAAATGGAATGAGTGAGAAAGATTTCTTTTCTAAACTATTAACAAAATATTACTATATTATAAAGGTTACAAAAAAATTAAAATAAAATCTTTAAGATTACATTAAAATGGTATATTATAGAATAATAAGAGTTAAAGGTTACAAAAGAATAAAAAATTAAAATAAAGAGAAATTTTTAAATTGGAGAGATTACGAATGAAAAACAAAAAAGCAGTTGCTTTAGTATTAGCTGCATCAACAAGTGCAACTTTAGTAATGGCTAAAAGTGCAATTACTGCACATGCTGATACCCTAAGTAAAGGTAATACTAAATCAAAAAACATGAAAACTTATATGAACAAAGGAAAAGTTGTAAATGTTACATCAGGTTTAAGAGTTAGGCAGGGAGCTTCTATAAACAATAGAGTAATTGGCTATTTAAAAAATGGAAATGAATTCAATATAATTTCTAAAGAAGGTAATTGGTATAAGATTGAATTTAACGGTTCATATGGATACGTATATGGTGAATATGTTACTCAACTTAATAAACCTTCTAAAACTTGGAATAATGGAGAATCTATTGGAACTGGTACAGTTATAAATATACAAACAAACTTAAGATTTAGAAGCGGACCTTCAACTAACAATGAAGTGTTAGGATATTTCATAAATGGACAAGCTATAAATGTTATTGGACAAACTAATGGATGGTATCAAGTAAACTATGATGGACAAATAGGATATGTTGATGGACAATATATAAACTATAAGCCAGTAGTTACTAATGCACCAAACAACAATGTAGTAAAAAAATCAGAAGTTGGTGGAGTTGTACATGTACGTACTAACTTAAGAGTAAGAACATCAGCAACTACAAAGAGTAATGTTATTGGAACATTATATGAAGGAAATAAAGTTCATATAATTGGAAGAGATAATGATTGGTATAAAATTGATTTAGGAAATGGAACTAGTGGATATGTTTGTGTTGATTATATTCAAACATTAACGAATACAGCTACAATACCAACAGTAGATGGTAATATGGCTAATTCAAATGTAAATAAGCCTGTAAATAATACAGCAAAAGAAGTAACTAGCACAGTACAAAACACTACAGTACAAAATAAAACAACAGCTAAAGTTAATCCTACAAGTTCTACAGAAATAGTAAATAATAAAGTAGTAAATAACACAGCAAATAACAAAGTAACAAATAGTACAGTTAAGCAAACAACAAATAATACAGTTAAACAAGCAGCAAATAATACAGTAGTGCCAGAAAATACATTTGGTGAAGTTACTGTTCCTGTAGGATTAAGAATAAGAAGTGGAGCAACAGTTAATAGTTCCATTGTAGGTGCATTACAAGATGGTGCAGGATTTAAAATAGTTGCAAAAGTTGGAGATTGGTATAAAATTTCTGCAAATGGTGTAACAGGATATGTATTTGGAGATTATGTTAAATTAGTAAAATCTCTACCTCAAAGTACAGTGAAAACTAATAATAAGACAAATACATCAAAAGAAAATAATACTGTTAAAAATACAAATACAGTAAAAGCTAATAATACTAGTGCAAATACATCAGTAAAGACAAATACAACTACTGCTACAACATCAAATAAAGCTGCAGTACAACAAAATAATAATAGCAATAGTCAAAAGAATACTACTGCTAGTACTCCACAGATTACAACTGAAAATGCAGTAGGACAAGTTGCAAACATAAGTGCAAACTTAAGAGTAAGAACAGCACCTAATACTAATTGTTCTGTAATTGGATACCTTTTAAACGGGCAAAATGTTAATATTACAGGAAAGCAAGGTAACTGGTATAGAATCAAATTAGATAATGGAAATACAGGATATGTATATTCATCATATATCAATATTGTAAATGGTGTTAAACCAAGTGATGTTCATACTGCAATAAAGAATGATCAAAATAATGGAGTAATTACTTACTCAAATAAATTTGGACAAGTAATCAACATTAATTCATCATTAAGAATAAGAAGTGCAGCTGATACTAACTCTTCAGTAGTTGGATATCTTTTAAATGGACAAGGAGTTAAAGTTTTAGCAAAGACCGGAAATTGGTATAAGATTAATAATAACGGACAAATTGGTTATGTATACGGACAATATATAAAATTTACTAATAAGTTAGTAAACGCAAATTTATCTGTAAATACTAATAATGCTACAAATACTTCAAATAACTCAAATAGTAATTCAAACAATAAAACGGCAACTACAAATAATAATAATAGTAATACTTCAAGTGTATCAACAAACAATGCAACATTTGAAACAGTATTCTCTATATTAAAAGAAGAAGTTGGAGCACCTTATGTATGGGGAGGCTCAGGACAATATGTAACAACTTCACTTTTACAACAATTATCAAATGAGTTCCCAGGAGAAGCAAATGCAGGAGACTATAATGTACCAGCACAATATGTTAATCATGGATACAGAGGATTTGATTGTTCAGGACTTATGGATTGGGCATTTAGTCAAGTTGGTATAAATATAGGAAGAACAACATATCAGCAAGCAACTGCTGGTAGAGCTGTATCATTAAATGATGTTAGACCTGGAGATTTATTATTCTTTAAAGGTGATGTACATGTAGGAATGTATATTGGTAATGGACAATGGATTGTATCTCCACATTCACATGCTTATGTTAGAATATGCAATGTGCCATGGAGCTTAATCGGTTCGGCAAGAAGAGTTTTAAATTAAGATTAAAATTAATAGGAAATGTCAATCTCATAAGAGATTGGCATTTTTTTTATACAAAATTATTAAAATGTATAAAAATAAAAGTTTATCCCTTATAATATGGAAAAAATATCCAAAAGGATGTATAATGAGATTATAAATTTAGGGTAAAAATCATATGAGAGGGGAGATACAAAATGAAAAAAGTTAAAATTGCACTTCTTGGACTTGGAAATGTAGGCAGGGGTGTATGGATGATTCTAAATTCTAACAGAGATGAGATAGTTAAACGTTCAGGATATGATATAGAAGTTGCAAAGGTATTAGTTAGAGATAAAGAAAAAGATAGAGGAGTTCATATCAATAAGGACTTACTAACTACAAATTTTAATGAAATATTAGAAGATGAATCTATAAAAATAGTTATTGAAGTTATGGGTGGAGTTTCTCCAGCAAAAGATTATTTAATAAAATGTATAGAAAGAAAAAAACATATAGTAACAGCAAATAAAATGCTTATTGCAACAGAGGGAGATGAACTCTTTAAAAAAGCAGATGAAATGGGAACAATGTTTCAATATGAAGCTTCTGTAGCAGGAGGTATTCCTATAATACAAGGAATAAATGAAAGCCTTACAGCAAATAAAGTAGAAGAAATGTATGGAATCATAAATGGAACTACAAATTACATTTTAACTAAAATGGAAGTTGAAGGCTTAGATTTTAACACGGCATTAAAAGAAGCACAAGAAAAAGGGTATGCAGAAGAAGATCCAACATCAGACATTGAAGGATATGATGCAAAATATAAAATAGCAATACTATCATCATTAGCTTTTGGAACTAAAGTAGATATTGAAAATGTATATAGAGAAGGAATAAGTAATATAAAACCTATAGATATGGAATATGCAAAGGGATTTAATATGGTCATTAAACTGCTAGCTATAGTTAAAGATAAAAAAGGCAAGCTAGAACTTAGAGTTCATCCTGCAATGATACCTAAAAACCATCCTTTAGCAAATGTATACGATTCATTTAATGCAGTTTTAATAAAAGGAAATGCTGTAGGTGATTTAATGTTTTACGGTAGAGGAGCAGGAGATTTACCTACAGGTAGCGCAGTAGTTAGTGATATGATAACAATATTAAAAAATAATATAGATATAGATAATTTAAATTTAGTAGTAAAAAATAATCTATGGAAAAAAAGATTTAGAGATATGAGAGGTGTAGAAAGTAAATACTACATCAGAATGAGAGTATATGATGAGTCAGGAGTTTTAGGAAGAATTACTACAATATTTGGAGACAGCAGTGTAAGCTTAAGATCAGTTATACAAAAGGGAGAAGAGGCAGATGGAGCCGTAACATTAGTATTAGTTACTCACTATACTAAAGAATCTCAAATAATTGAAGCAATAGATGAAATTTATGAATTAAACTCTGTTAAAAAGATAGATAACATTATAAGAATTGAAGATTTTAAATAAAAATATAATCTAATAAATTAAATGATAGAAAAAATATAAAAGGAAAAAGAATTCTTAAAAAAGGATTCTTTTTTAAAGGATATATGTAGTAACGAATATCTCATTATGATATAATGTTAACAATTTATGAAGAGGTAAGGGGGAAATAATTATGGGTAATGATGATTTTAAGGGAGATTTTAATGATATTTTTAGTTTTATAAATAAGGCTAAAGATAAGGGAAGAAATATAACAAAGGATAGAGGAAGTATAGGGGGATTCTTAAAATGGCTTATTATAGGGTATATAGTAGTTGGACTAGCATCTCTGTTAAATAGTGATCTTATTTTAGATGTAACATTAAGCTTTGGAAAAATAGTTCTTACTTTTGCAGGAATAGCTATTATTTATGGAATAACTCATATGGCTAAAAAGTATATAGGCATAGGGGTAATAGTAGGAATGATATTTATAGTTACGAATATTATATTTAGTCCTATATTAAGTTATCAAAAGCATAGAGACTTAATAGGGGGAGTAGAAAATATTAATTTTACAAATGAAATTAAATATATTGATTTAAATCAATTACCAACTATTGATGAAGAATTAGCTATGAAACTTGCAGATAAAAAGCTAGGGGAAATTCCAAGTCTTGGAAGCCAAGTTCAAGTTGGAAAATTAACACTTCAAAGTGTTGGAGGAAAATTATATTATGTAGGACCATTAGAACATTCATCTTTATTTAAATGGTTTGCTAATAGTGATGGAACATCAGGATATATTATGGTTAGTGCAACAAATCAAAATGATGTAAAACTTGTTACTGAAATTGATGGAAAGCCTTTAAGACTTAAATATTTAGAATCATCATATCTATTAAGTGATTTAAAAAGAGCAGCTTTTCTTAGAGATATGAAAGCAGGACATACTGATTATACATTTGAATTAGATGATAATGGTAGACCATACTATGTAATTACAAGATATGATACTGGAATAGGTGTAGTAGAGCAAGAAGCTATAGGTGCATTAATTATAGATGTACAAACAGGTGAAAGCAATATATATAATATAGAAGATATGCCAAAATGGGTAGATAGAATACAACCAACTGAATTTATAAAAAGACATATAGATAAATGGGGAACTTTAGTTCATGGAGTTTTAAACTTTAGTGATAAAGATAAATTAAAAACTACTGATGGAATGAACTTAATTTATAATAATAATGAATGTTTCTATTATACAGGAATAACTTCAGTAGGAAATGATGAAGGATTAGTAGGATTTACTTTAACTAATACAAAGACAGGAAAAACTACTTTATATAAAACAGCTGGAGCTACAGAAGAAGCAGCTATGAAATCAGCAGAAGGAAAAGTACAACAATATAAATATACAGCTACTTTCCCATATCTTATAAATATACAAAATGAACCAACTTACTTTACAACATTAAAAGATGCAAATGGACTTGTAAAGCAATATGCAATGGTTAATGTGAAAAACTACAATACAGTAGCAGTTGGAGATTCTCTTCAATCTACATTAAATAGATATTTGGAAGCATTAACTAATACAAATATCTCTTTAGAAGGAAGTAATACAGGAAAAACAATAGAAGGTGAAATCGAAAGAATCGGGTTAATCGTAAAAGAAGGTACAAGTATTTACGATATAAAACTAAAAGGAAAAGATGAAATCTTCTCAGTATCTACAGAAACAGCTAGAGAAGTGGCATTAAGTTCAACTGGAGATAAAATCAAAATAGAATATATTCCTGTAGGAGAAAGCAAATTTATACTAGTAAATAAATTTACTAAAATAGGATAAATTAAAAAGCTAATCTAAGATAAATTCTTATGGTTAGCTTTTTTCTTATAGATAAAAGAAAGGGAAAATCATTTGAAATTTAAAAAAGAAAATGCTAAAGGTTTATAATAGAACTTGATTTTAATATAAATGATAGTTTAATATATTATATAGAGAAAATAAGGAGAAAAAATATGAGTGAAGAAAAAAGAATTTGTCCAGTTTGTGGAGATATATTAGAAGAATATAAATATGCATATGATAATAATCAATATGGAAAAAAGTATTATAAATGTAAAACATGTGGTCATAAAGAAAACACTATGGGAGAAAATTAAGTAAAACTAGTAATACACTCCTTTACAAAGGATATACAATAATTTAAACTATAAAATGAATATATATATAAACTAGGAGGAAGAAATGAGTATAGTTACAGTAAAAAATGTGAATCATGGATTTGGAGATAGAGCTATCTTTGAAGAAGTATCATTTAGACTTTTAAAAGGTGAACACGTTGGGCTTATTGGAGCAAATGGAGAAGGTAAGTCAACTTTTATGAATATAATAACAGGAAAGCTTATGCCAGATGAAGGAGATGTAATTTGGTCTAACAACGTTAGAGTTGGATACATGGATCAACATGCTGCACTAGAAAAAGGAACAAGCATAAGAGATGCTCTAAGAGATGCATTTAAATATCTTTTCGATTTAGAAACAGAAATGAATGAATTATACGGAAAGATGGGAGAATGCACTGAAGAGGAATTAAATAAAATGTTAGAAAGAACTGCTGTTATTCAAGATATGCTTGATAATAATGGATTCTATCTTATAGATGCAAAAGTAGAAGAAATAGCTAAAGGTTTAGGACTTTTAGACTTAGGATTAGAAAAAGATGTAGATGATTTATCAGGAGGACAAAGAACAAAAATTCTTCTTGGAAAATTACTTCTTCAAAATCCAGATATCCTTCTTTTAGATGAGCCTACTAACTACTTAGATGAAGAACATATAGTATGGCTAAAAAGATACTTACAAAACTTTGAGAATGCATTTATACTTATATCTCATGATATTCCATTCTTAAATGAAGTTGTAAACTTAATTTACCATGTTGAAGAAAGAAAACTTACTCGTTATGTAGGAGACTACTATGAGTTTAAGAGAATATATGACGACAATAAAAAGAGACATGAGCAAGCTTATGAAAAGCAACAAAAAGAAATTGCAAGACTTGAAGACTTCGTTGCTAGAAACAAAGCTAACGTTGCAACTACAGGAATGGCAAAATCAAGACAAAAGAAACTTGATAAAATGGATAGAATAGAGCTTATGGAAGAGAAACCAAAACCAGAGTTTAACTTTAGACAAGGAAGAACAGCTGGAAAGGTAGTATTTGAAACTGAAGGATTAGTTATAGGATACGATAAGCCACTTACAAAACCATTAGATCTTTACTTAGAAAGAGGTCAAAAAGTTGCACTTGTTGGAGCAAATGGTCTTGGAAAATCAACACTTCTAAAAAGCTTACTTGGAAAATTAAAGCCTTTAGAAGGAGTAGTACATCAAGGAGACTATCAAGAAATAGGGTACTTTGAGCAAGAAGATAGAGAAGGGAATAACAATACTTGTATAGAAGAGGTATGGAATGAGTTCCCAAGCAAAACACAATACGAAATAAGAGCAGCTCTTGCAAAATGTGGATTAACAAGTAAACAAATAGAATCAAAAATAAGAGTTCTATCAGGAGGAGAAGCAGCAAAAGTTAGACTATGCAAAATCCTTAATATAGAAACAAACATCTTAATCCTAGATGAGCCTACAAACCATCTAGACCAAGATGCAAAAGACGAACTAAAAAGAGCATTAAAAGAATATAAAGGAACAATACTTTTAGTTTCCCATGAACCTGAATTCTATAGAGACGTAGTAACAGACATATGGAATTGTGAAGAATGGACACTTAA
>NZ_CAMTIG010000030.1 GCF_947072515.1 uncultured Clostridium sp. | reverse complement strand
GTTTAAGTTTGTTTATATATTATTCTGTTCAATTTTCAAAGACCATTTTTTCCTCATCGCCTCAAGCGACTTCTTTATCTTATCACCGTTCAAACTCTTTGTCAACACCTTTTTTGAAAAACTTTTTTTCGTTTTTCTGAGATGTTTTGTTTGCCTCAGCGACGAGATTTATAATATCATGATATCAAACTTATTGATTTTAAATGCATTCTATTTAGCAACATTATTCTACATTTTCTCTTTTTTTCTGCTATTTTCTTTTTTTTTTATATAAAGATACGCCTGGCAAAGATTATGATTTATTTTCTTTGATTTATAGACTTTTTCAATACTTTTCTTATTTTTTATATTTTAAAAAATAAAAAAGCTGGTTTAAAAACCAGCTTTTTCACTATTTATTCATTATTTCTCCATAGTTTATTAATTTAATCTTGTTTTTTGATATCCATTCTTTTAATTCTATAGATGTTAATATACTTAATTCACCACATCTAGCTAAATTATAAGAACTTTTATCAAGTAAATTCTGATCTATAAATGCAGGATGACACATTACTTCTATTACATCTTCTTTTAAGAGTTCGTCCTCATGGTTTATAAAGTACTCCAATTTACAACCATCATATATAAAATCTTGCTTTAACTTTATATACTCAAAATTTTTATTGTCCCACTTCTGTTCTCTCATTGGAATTCCATATTCCTCTGCAAGCTTTAATGCCACCTTTAAATATTTAGGAATTAAATGAATATGATGATGACTATCTATATGTGTTGGTTTCTTCCCCATTAATTCAATAAACTTATTAATTTGAGTTTTCCATTCACAATAAAGTTCCTCTTCATTTAGTTTTACTTGATAGTCGTACAACAAATCCTTATTATGAAAATCACCATTCTCATCAACTAATGAATTTTTTATTTTTATCAACTGTGGCCCTGCTGTAACTGTTAAGTGAACTCCTACTCCTAATTCAGGATTCTCATTTGCTATTTTTACTGCTTGCTCTGCAAATGGCATATTAACCATTAATGTTGTAGATTTTACTACTCCATCTTTAAATGCTTTTAATATTCCTAAATTTACTCCCTCTGTTAATCCAAAATCATCTGCATTAAATATTACTCTCATTTTTTTATATCCCCCTAAATTTTATAAAGCTAAAAGCTTTTTTAATTTATTTTTTATACCCACTTTATTAATTATAATTTTCTGACCCTATTATGTTAAAAAAAGACTACAAGATTTTTACTTGTAGTCCTTTCAGTTTTATTCTTCTTCGTCTTCTTCCATAGCTCTATTAACTAATTCATCTAATGAACTACTTATAGAATTATCTTCTGAAGTTTCAAAGTCTTTTTCTTCTGTGTTTTCATCTAATAATAATTGCTCATTACCTTCAATATCTTCATCACTACCAGAAATCTTAGCTATAGTAACCACTTGCTCTTCTCCAAGAGTTCTCATCAGTTTTACTCCCATAGCAGCTCTTCCTGTTACTGAAATATCAGATATATTTATTCTAATTGCAACACCATTTGAATTTATAAGCATTAATTCATCTTCTGCTTTGCATACTGTTGCTCCAACAACTTTACCAGTTTTTTCTGTAAGTTTGTAAGTTATTAATCCCTTACCACCTCTATTTTGTACTTTGTACTCTGAAGTTGGTGTTCTCTTACCATAACCATTTTCACTTACTACTAGTAAATCCTCTTCTTGGGTAGCTATATCCATACAAACTGCAACATCATCTTCTTTTAATGTTATTGCTTTAACTCCTGATGCAGTTCTTCCCATAGATCTTACATCTTTTTCATTGAATTTAACAGCCATTCCATTTTGAGTAACAACTATAATATCAGCATCGCCTCTAGTCATCTTAACTTTTAGAAGTTCATCACCTTCTCTTAAGTTAATTGCTATAAGACCATTTTTTCTAAGATTTTTAAATTCTGTTAATTTAGTTTTCTTAACTATACCATTCTTAGTACCCATGAATAAGTATCCACCTTCATAGACATCGTTTATAGTTAAAACTGTTTCAATCTTTTCATCTGCTTCTATAGATATTAAGTTTATGATATTAGTTCCTTTTGCAGTTCTTCCTGCATCCGGTATTTGATATCCTCTCAATTTATATACTCTACCTCTATTTGTAAAGAATAGAACATCTGAGTGAGTTGAAGTAAACATAGCGTGTTCAACAAAGTCATCTTCTTTAGTTGACATAGCTTGAATTCCTTTTCCTCCTCTTTTTTGTGCAGAATAAACATCTGAAGATATTCTTTTTATATATCCTGTATGAGTTAAAGTAATTACTATTTCTTGCTCTTGAATAAGATCTTCAACATCAATCTCATTTGCATTCGCTTCTATAGCTGTTCTTCTCTCATCATTGTATCTTGCTTTTATTTCTAATAATTCTTCTTTGATTACAGAGAATAGTTTTTCTTCGCTTTCAAGGATTGAATTTAAATATGCAATTTCTTTCATAAGCTCATTATATTCATCTTCAATCTTATCTCTTTCTAATCCTGTAAGTCTTCTTAATCTCATATCTAAGATAGCTTGACTTTGCTTATCTGAAAGAGAGAATTTTTCCATTAATGTAGCTTTCGCAATATCTGAAGTTTTAGAATTTCTGATAATTGATATAACTTCGTCTATATTATCTAACGCTATTCTTAATCCCTCTAAAATATGTGCTCTAGCTTCTGCTTTTTCTAATTCAAATATAGTTCTTCTAGTTATAACTTCTTTTTGGAAATTAATATAATGTACTAGAACTTGTTTTAAATTAAGTGTTTGAGGTTCATTGTCAACTAATGCTAACATGTTAACCCCAAATGTATCTTGCATCTTTGTATGTTTATATAAAAGATTTAAAACAACATTTGGATTTGCATCCCTCTTAAGTTCTATAACAATTCTCATACCTTCTCTATCTGATTCATCTCTAAGGTCTGAGATTCCATTTATTTTTTTATCTTTAACTAAATCAGCAATATTTTCTATAAGTTTAGCTTTATTAACTTGATAAGGTAATTCATGAACTATTATTTTATGTCTGTTGTTTTCTTCTTCAATTTCAGCTAAAGCTCTAACAACAACTTTACCTCTTCCTGTTTCATAAGCAGATCTTATTCCTGATTGCCCCATTATTATTCCTGCTGTTGGAAAATCCGGACCTTTTATTACTGACATTAAATCAATTATTTCTAACTCTGGATTATCTATAAGCATTATTGTTCCATCAATAACTTCACCTAAGTTATGTGGTGGTATATTTGTTGCCATACCAACCGCTATTCCTGATGATCCATTAACTAATAGATTTGGGAATCTTGATGGTAATACTGATGGCTCTTTTTCTTCTCCATCAAAGTTTGGAATGAAGTCTACAGTATTTTTACCAATATCTCTAATCATTTGAGCTGCGATTTTATTCATCTTAGCTTCTGTATATCTCATCGCTGCTGCACTATCTCCGTCCACAGACCCAAAGTTTCCGTGTCCATCAACTAGCATATATCTCATAGAGAAATCTTGTGCCATTCTTACTAAAGCATCATAAACTGAAGTGTCACCGTGTGGGTGATACTTACCTAGTACTTCCCCTACTATTCTGGCACATTTTCTATATCCTTTTTCTGGTGCTAAACCAAGTTCATGCATTGAAAAAAGAATTCTTCTATGAACTGGCTTTAATCCATCTCTAACATCTGGGAGTGCACGACCTACAATTACGCTCATAGCATAATCTATGTAGCACTTCTTCATTTCGTTTTTTATATCTACGGGTATTACTTTTCCCTCATTAAAACTCATGTACTTCACCTCATAATTTAGTACTAAACATCTAAGTTACTTACTTTGCTCGCATTTTCTTGAATAAATTCTCTTCTTGGCTCAACCTTTTCACCCATTAAAATAGTAAAAATTTCATCGGCTGACATAGCATCTTCAATTGTTGCTTTTAATAAAATTCTTTGCTCTGGATCCATTGTTGTATCCCATAATTGAGTTGCATTCATTTCTCCTAGACCTTTGTATCTTTGAATGTTTGTTGAATTATCTTTTCCGCCCATTTCTTGTAATGTCCTATCTAATTCATCATCAGAATAAACATACTTATCTTTTTTGTTCTTACTTACTTTATATAATGGTGGTTGTGCTATATAAACGTGCCCACCATCTACTAATTCTCTCATGTATCTGTAGAAGAATGTTAATAATAAAGTTCTAATATGAGCTCCATCAACATCGGCATCTGTCATGATTATAATTCTATTGTATCTTATTTTTGTAATATCAAAGTCTTTTCCTATACCGCCACCAAAAGCTGTAACCATTGATCTTATAGTATCTGAATTTAATATTTTATCTAGTCTTTGTTTTTCAACATTCATAATCTTACCTCTAAGTGGTAAAATTGCTTGGAATTTTCTATCTCTTCCTTGCTTAGCAGATCCTCCGGCTGAATCCCCTTCGACTATATATATTTCACATTCTGCTGGATCTTTTGATGAACAGTCAGCAAGTTTTCCTGGAAGTGATGATCTTTCTAAAACTGATTTTCTTGTTAATTCTCTAGCTTTTCTAGCTGCATCTCTTGCTCTTGCTGCCATTAAAGCTTTATCAATTATAATTTTACCAATGTTAGGGTTTTCCTCTAGGAATATTCCTATACCTTCGCCAACTATTGAATCAACTACTCCTCTAACTTCACTATTTCCTAATTTAGTTTTTGTTTGCCCTTCAAATTGTGGTTCACTTATTTTAACTGATATTACAGCTGTTAAGCCTTCTCTTATATCATCACCTGAAAGATTTTTATCACTTTCTTTTAAATGCCCAAATTTTTTAGCATAATCATTAAATACTCTAGTTAAAGCAGTTTTAAATCCAACTAAATGTGTACCACCTTCAATAGTATCTATATTATTAGCAAAAGAGAATAAATTTTCGTTGTAACCATCATTGTATTGAAGTGCTACTTCAACTAAAATTCCTTCTCTGTCACCTTCAACATAAATAGGCTCATCATGAAGAGGTTGTTTATTTCTATTTAAATATTCAACAAAAGATTTTATACCACCTTCGTATAAGTACTTTTCAATTTTTCCTGTTCTTTTATCTTCTAAAGAGATGTGTATTCCCTTATTTAAGAACGCAAGTTCTCTTAATCTTTGAGATAATATTTCAAAATCATATATTAATTCATCAAAAATCTCTGTATCTGGTTTAAAATAAACCATTGTACCAGAATGATTTGCAGTTCCTATTTGTTCTAAAGGTGTAACTACGTTTCCACGTTCATAAGATTGTCTCCATACAATTCCTTCTCTTGTTACTGTTACTGAACATTTTTCTGATAATGCATTAACAACTGATGCACCAACTCCATGAAGACCACCTGATACTTTGTATCCGCCTCCACCAAATTTTCCACCAGCATGAAGAATTGTCATTATAACTTCAACTGTTGGTTTATGCATTTTAGGATGCATTCCAACTGGCATCCCTCTACCATCATCTTCAACAGTTATTGAATTGTCTTCATTTATGCAAACATTAATATTCTTACAGTATCCAGCTAAAGCCTCATCTATACTATTATCAACTATTTCATAAACCAGATGGTGAAGCCCTCTTGAACTTGTGCTACCTATGTACATCCCTGGTCTTTTTCTAACAGCTTCTAATCCTTCAAGGACCTGTATTTGACTTTCGTCATAACTTTGCTTATTTTCTTCCACCATAGATTCCTCCTATATTTTTATAAATTTGACCTTAGATAAAGGTTTGACTGTTGTAATCTAAACCTGTTCTCTTAGTTAAAGTAGATGATGATATTGGTGATAAATAGATTTTACTCATTTTATCTACTTCTGCTATAACAAAAGATTTTGGTCTATCTTCTGTAATTCTTTCTACGAATCCATCTTCTTCAGCCATCCTTAAAAATTGTATTGTATCTGAACTGTACATTGTATTTTGTAAATCAAAAATACCAATGACATCTTTTATTGGAACTACAACATTTTCTCCTAAATGTAAAAACATAAAGACTCCTCCTCTATATTGAAATTATTCCATCTTTCACTTTAAACAATTTAGAATTATTATCTAAATAATCATCTAAATCCTCTATCCCTGTACAAGTTATTATAGTTTGAATATCTCCAATAGAACTTAATACATATCTTTTTCTATTAAAATCTAACTCCGATAAAACATCATCTAATAACAACACAGGATATTCATTAGTTATCTCTTTTATTATTTTTAGTGATGAAAACTTCATTGTTAAAACAGCAGTCCTTTGTTGTCCTTGTGAGCCGTAACTTTTAGTATCAACATCATTTATAAATACAGAAAAATCATCTCTATGAGGTCCATAAAGTGTGATTCCTTTTTCTACGTCTCTTTTTCTATTCTTTTCTAAAAGCTTATAAAAATTAGCTTGAATATCTTCATAATTTTTTAGAGAAGATATATATCTAAAATCTATTTTTTCTTTACCTGATGTAATATCATTATGTATCTCTACTGAGTGTTTATTTAACTCTTTAAGATACCAAAGCCGTTTTTCTATGATATAGGCTCCAAAAGTAGAAAGTTGCATATCATAGATTTCTAACATGTCAGTATCTACATTTCTATTTTTTAAGATTATGTTTCTCTCATTCATTACTTTATTGTATTGAACTAAATTATAATAATACCTATGATCTAACTGACAAAGTTCCATATCCATAAATTTACGTCTAACACCAGGAGAGTCCTTAATGATTTTAAGGTCCTCTGGTGAAAACATTACAACATTAAAGGTTCCAAAAAGTTCTCCAATTTTAGTTATCTTTACTGAATTAACTTTAATAACCTTTTTACCATCTTTTAAAATATTTATATCTATTTTTTTATCTAATCTATCTCTCGCTATAGATACACTTATAAATGCAATTTCTTCATTCCAATTTATAAGTTCCTTATCTCTAGATGTCCTATGTGACTTAGCAAATGCGCTATAATAAACAGCTTCTAACACATTAGTTTTACCTTGTGCATTGTCGCCCATAAACACATTTACATTTGGACATAAATCTATTTCTAAATTTTCGTAGTTTCTATAATTAATTAATTTTAGCTTTTTTACATACATTTATAAACACCCATTTAATTATAACATAAGAGTGAATTAAAAGCTTTTATTTAGAGAATCTTAAAAACTTCCTCTTCAAACTCAATTACATCACCACTTCTTAATTTTTTACCTCTTTGAGTGCAAACTTCTCCGTTCACTTTAACCATTTCTTCTAAAATGTATATTTTTGCCTCTGATCCTGAAGATGCAGCTCCAGTCCATTTTAAAAATGCATCTAATTTTATATGTTCAGTACTTATTCTTATTTCTTGCATATTTATTCATGAATAAAATAACTATATTTCTATAGTTATTAATGCATATTTATGCATTTTTTATTCACTTTCCTCCTTTTTTTTATCTTACTACCCTTACTGGTAGAACTAAGTATCTATAATTATCGGCCATTTTTCCTTTTATTATACAAGGGGTAACACTTGAAGTCATTTCTAATATAACTTCTTCTTCGTCTAAAGTCTTTAAAACGTCAAGTAAATATCTTGAGTTAAATGCAATTTGTATTTTATCACCTTGCAAATTTATAGAGACTTCTTCCCTAACTTTTCCCAATTGAGAATTAGAACTTAAAACTAAAGTCTCTTCTTCCATATCCATTTTTATTAAATTGTTATTTCCATCCTTAGCCATTAAAGATGCTCTTTCAATTCCATTTTGTAAATCTTGTTTTTTAACAGAGATAGTAATTTTATGTTCTTGAGGTAAAAGTGATCTATAATTTACAAATTTACCTTCAAGTAATCTAGAAATAATTTTTGTTTTATCTAAGTTAAATAAAATATGATTATTAGTAAATGTAATTTGAACATTTGATTCTGTATCTTCTAAAATTTTAGATACTTCGTTTAATGTTTTTCCTGGAATTACAACTTCTACTTCAATATCTGTATCTAAAAATTCTTTTTTAAGTGCAAGTCTATAACCATCAAGTGCAATTAAATTTAAAGTTTTTTCTTTAACTTCAAAAAGAACTCCTTGAAGAATTGGTCTTGTTTCATCTTGAGCAATAGCAAAAGATGTTGATTTTATCATGTTCTTAAGAATATTTTGAGGTACATCAATTTTTAAATCTTCGTTTAAACTTGGTAACTCAGGAAATTCATCAGCATTCATATAACCTAAGTTAAATACTGATTTTTCACAAGTTATTTGTATTGTATCATTTTCTAAAGTTTCTATTTTTATTTCTGAATTAGGTAATTTTCTTATTATCTCTCCAAAGATTTTTGCATCAATTACAACTTTACCTGGATTCTTAACATCTGCTTCTACTATAGTTTCAATACTTACATCAATATCTGAACCAATTAAAGTAAGTGTAGATCCAAATGCATTAATGTAAATACCATCAAGTATATGCATTGTTGTTTTACCAGTTATTGCTTTTTGAACTATTGAAATTCCTTCTAATAGTTTTTGTTTTTCACATGTAAAGATCATTTTAAAATCCTCCTTATTTACTCACAGGTTATTTTTGTTTTTTTATTGTAGGTATATATATATTTTAGTAATAATAGTAGTAGGGCCTGTGGATTTGTTGATAAGTGCTTCAAAGCATTGAAAACACTAAAAATTTTAGAAAAAAATATTGTGGATAAGTAAGTAACTAAATATGTACTTTATCCACAGTTATCAACAGGCAAAAATTTAATTAAGTTTATCCACAGGTTATTAAGCAACAATTATATACATATGTTGATAAACTACCCTTGAGTAATTTTTTTATTTAATTCTTCTATTGTATGTTGAAGACTTTCGTCTCTATTTAAATTATCAGAAATCTTCTCATACGCGTGAATTACAGTGGTGTGATCTCTTCCACCAAATTCTTCACCTATTTTAGGTAATGACATATCTGTTAGTTTTCTACTTAAATACATAGCAATTTGTCTTGGATATGAGACATTTCTAGTTCTTCTTTGAGATTTTAAATCTTCAATTCTTAAATTAAAATAGCTAGCAACTATATCTTGTATTATTTCTATAGTTACATGTTTGCCTTGTTTTTTAGAAATTATATCTTTTAATGCTTCTGAAGCTAAATCTACTGTTATTGCTCTATTAGTTAAAGATGAATAAGCAATTATTCTAGTAAGTGCTCCTTCAAGCTCTCTTATATTAGATTTTATTTTAGTTGCAATATAAACCATAACTTCATTTGCAACACTTAAATTTTCAACATCAGCTTTTTTCTTTAAAATAGCCATACGTGTTTCAAAATCAGGAACTTGAATATCTGCAATCAATCCCCATTCAAATCGAGAACGCAATCTATCTTCTAATGTAGGAATTTCTTTTGGTGGTCTATCAGATGATAGAATTATTTGTTTGTTTGCATCATGTAATGCATTAAAAGTATGGAAGAACTCTTCTTGAGTTCGTTCTTTACCAGCAATAAATTGAATATCATCTATAAGAAGAACATCTATATTTCTATATTTATTTCTAAACTCTTCATTTTTATCATCTTTAATAGCATTAATTAGTTCATTAGTAAATTTTTCAGATGATACATAAACAACTTTTGATTTAGAGTTGTTTTGTAAAATATAATGACCAATTGCATGCATTAAATGGGTCTTTCCAAGCCCTACGCCTCCATATATAAATAGAGGATTATAAGCTTTAGCTGGAGCTTCTGCAACAGCTAATGATGCAGCATGAGCAAATCTATTACTATTACCTATTACAAATGAATCAAATGTATATTTAGGATTTAAGCTTGTAGTTAGATCATCAGCTGGATTTTGATTTTCTTCTGATTTTTCTTTTTTTACTTTAGGATTTGAATTAGTTTCTTCTATAGCATTTATTTCAGATGCTACTAAAAATTCTATTTTATATGTTTTAGCACAGCTTGCTTTAATAGAATTTACAACTAAATCCTTATATCTTTTTTCTAGTATGTCTTGAGTAAAAGTGTTAGGAACACTTATTTTTATTGTTGTGTCAGACATAGATATAGGCTCGCAACTCTTTATCCATGTATTGAAACTTACTTCAGACATTTCACCTTTTATAATATTTAATGTTTTTTCCCATAATTGCTTTAAATCAGAATCCATTTCCTATCCTCCAATCGGATTTCTTAAAAAAATTTTTTTTATTTTTCATATTAAAAATGTAGTTAATAACAGGATATAAACAATGTTATTAACATAGCACATATTGAGTAAATTTATGTATAGAAAATTATCCACATGTTAATAATTATGTTGATATTGAATTTTATAGAAAGTTATCCACAGGGTTAGATAAATGAGATATACACAAGGAATAACTAGGTAAAATTTAGATTAAATCAATAAAAACATATGGATTTTTTTTAATTTTATAAGATAAGCAACAAGTTATCAACAGAATTATGCACAGCTGTGGATAACTTAGAACTAATAACAAATTATCAACAATATATTTATTATGATAACATAAGTAGATAGAGGGATTCAATAAGTTATCCACAAAAAACAACTCTAAATTTATTATTTATCAACATATATCCTTATTCTTGACAGAATAGATACGTGTATATATAATGGTAAGGTAAAAAGAAAAGTATAATTATTTTTCTATAATAAAAAAATCGAAGGGGGTGTAGTGTAAATGTTCATGACATACCAACCTAAAAAAAGACAAAGAAAAAAAGAACATGGTTTCAGAAAAAGAATGAAAACTAAAGCTGGAAGAAACGTTCTTAAAGCAAGAAGACAAAAAGGTAGAAAAAAATTAACAGCATAAGGGCCGCAATTAAGTGGCCTTTTTTCTACAATTTAGTAGGAAAAAGGAGTATGAATTATTGATGATATACAAGATAAGAAAAAATAATGAATTCAGACTCGTTTATAGAAGAGGAAAATCTTTAGCTAATGATCTATTAGTATTATATATATTTAAAAATAGAAAAAATAAAGATAAGGAAAACGTATCTTTAAATAAAATTGGAATTTCGGTAAGTAAAAAAGTCGGTAATAGTGTCGTTAGGAGCAGAAGTAAGAGATTAATACTTGAAAATTATAGACTAAATGAAATAGATTTTAAAAAGGGTTATGATTTTGTTTTTGTTGCGAGAACAAAACTTAAGGATAAAAATTTTCATGATGTAGAAAAGTCAATGCTGAATCTGTTTAAGAAGGCAGGTCTATTAAATGAAGAAAATCGTAATAATGTTAATTAAGTTTTATAGACGGGGGATATCACCTATGTATACACCTTGTTGTAAGTATAGACCAACATGTTCCGAATATGCCCTTCAAGCCGTAGAAAAATATGGTGCTATTAGAGGAAGTTTAATGGCAATTTGGAGAATATTGAGGTGTAATCCTTTCAGTAAGGGCGGGTATGATCCTGTGAAATAAATATGGGAGGAAAATTTTAAATGGAAAAAGTGTTTCAGCCAATAATAAATATTTTTGTAGTTATATTTGAAGCAATACATAGATTTATAACTACAATAGGCATACCTAACACAGGAGTAAGTTATGTTTTAGCAGTTATACTGTTAACAGTCATAATTAAGACATTGGTTTTACCATTTAGTATTAAATCGGTTAAATCAACGAGAAAAATGCAAGAATTTCAACCTATGATAAAGAAGGTTCAAGAGAAATATAAAGGGGACCCTCAAAAAGCTAATATGGAAGTTATGAAAATATACAAGGAAAACAATATCAGTATGACTGGTGGTTGTTTACCAATGTTAATTCCACTTCCAATATTGATGGCACTATATTATACATTTATGGCACCATCATTATTACAACAAATTAATGGGTTAAGCTTTTTATGGATTCCAAACTTAGCATTACATGATCCGTTATACATTTTACCAGTTTTATCAGCTGTATTTACGTTTATTCCATCATACTTGATGACTAAATCTAATCCTGCTGGAGATGCTGGTGGTATGAATATGATGCCTATGAATATCGGGATGTCTATAATGATGGGAGTTATCTCATTAAAATTCCAAGCATTACTTGTTATTTATTGGGTAACTAGTGGATTATATCAATTAATTCAAACGTACTTCTTAAATGTTAAACCAATGCAAAAGCAAAAAGCTGAACAAGAAGCTAAGGAAGAGAAGATGGAAGGCTCAAAGGATAAGTTTGGTCTTTTAGAAAGTCTTGAAGAATCTAATGGTTCTAAAAAGAAGAAAAAGAAAAAATAATTCTTAAGTGAGAGTAGGTGTCTAGGGCAGATGAAATTTATTGAAACAACAGGTAAAACAGTAGATGAAGCTTTAGAAAAAGCATTGAATGAGCTTAATGTATCTAAAGAAAAGGTTATAGTTGATATTTTAGAAGAAGGATCTAGAGGCTTTTTAAGTATAATAGGATCTAAACCTGCTAAAATAAAAGTAACAGTTAAATATGATTATATACATGAAGCAAGAGTGTTTACACAAGATCTTTTAACTTCAATGGGTGTTGAAGCAAACATTGATATTACTGAGGAAAAAAGTGCAATAAAGATTAACCTATCAGGTAAAGAGATGGGGATGATAATTGGATATAGAGGTGAAACGTTAGACTCGATACAATATTTAATATCTTTAGTTGTAAATAAAAATCCTGAAGAAAACTATAAAAAAGTTATTTTAGATACAGAAAATTACAGAGCTAAAAGAGAAGAGACTCTGAAAAGAGTTGCTTTAAAAACAGCACGTAAGGTTATGAGAACTGGTAGGCCATTTAAGCTTGAACCTATGAATCCTTATGAGAGAAGAATAATACATGCAGCACTTCAAAATGAAAAAGGAATTTCAACTTATAGTGAGGGGGAAGACCCATATAGAAAGATTGTAGTTGCATTAGAGAAATAGAAGAGAAGAAAGCCTTTTTAAAGGCTTTCTTTTTTTTGAAATAGAGTGATTTATAGCTTTGACTTATTCATTATATTTCTGTAAAATTGATATTAGTTTGTGGGATTCGAATGTTTATAAATCAAAAGAATAATACATAATTAAAATATAGAAAGATTAGCACTTAAGGAGGTTAATAAATGAAAGAGTTTGATACTATTTGTGGTATAGCAACAGCCCAAGGTGAAGGTGGAATTGCTATTATAAGAGTTTCAGGTGCTAAGGCGTTAGAGATTGTAGGAAATATTTTTAAAGCAAAGAATGATTTTGATATAAAAAATATGAAAACATACACTATGAAGTACGGAAACATAGTTGATAAAACTGGAGAAATAATAGATGAAGTTATTATAAGTTTTATGAAAGGCCCTAGAAGCTTTACAGCTGAAGATGTCATAGAAATAAATTGTCATGGTGGAGTTATTTCTACTAATAGAGTTTTAGAAGAGGTAATAAGAGCTGGAGCAAGACTTGCAGAGCCAGGTGAATTTACTAAAAGAGCATTTTTAAATGGAAGAATTGATTTAAGTCAAGCAGAAGCGGTTATTGATATCATAAGAGCTAAGACAGATTTAGCTATGAAATCAGCCATGATGCAAAGTACAGGGAAACTTTCCCAGAAAATAAATAAATTAAGACAATATCTTTTAAATGTTTTAGCATTAATTGAATATGCTGTTGACTTTACAGAGGATGATGAGGAACCAGATGAAACTATTCCTGTAAGAGTTGGAGAGGGATTAGATAGTGCAATTACAGATATGGAGAAGCTTTTAAAAGGTGCAAATGAAGGAAAACTTATAAGAGAAGGTTTAAAAATGACTATAATAGGTAAACCAAATGTTGGAAAATCATCTCTTATGAATGCATTACTTGAAGAGCAAAGAGCTATAGTAACGGATATACCAGGAACAACTAGAGATGTAATTGAAGAGTTTATAAATCTTGATGGTATACCTGTTAAAATAACTGATACTGCAGGAATTAGAGAAACTGAAGATGTAGTTGAAAAAATTGGAGTTGAGCGTTCTAAAGAGAAATTAGAAGAGGCTGATTTAGTAGTTCTAATGTTAGACACATCAAGAGGTTTAGATATAGAAGATAAAGAAATAATAGAGGCTGTTAAGGATAAAAATACTATTGTTTTACTTAATAAAGTGGATTTAGATGGAAAATTAGATAGAAGCGACTTAGAAGGCTTTAATAATGTTATAGAAATATCTGCAAAAACAGGCTTTGGAATAGAAGATTTAAAAGCTAAAATTAAGGATATGTTCTTTAGTGGTAAAGTTGATAATGAAAGTTTAATTATTTCTAATAATAGACATAAACAAGCGCTTATAAGAGCATTAGAAAATTGTGAAATTGCAAAAGATAGATTAGAAAAGAATGAATTCCTAGATTTAATATCAATCTATGTAACTTCAGGAATGAAATCACTTGGAGAAATAACTGGTGATGAACTTGAAGAGGATTTAGTAAATAAAATATTTAGCGAATTCTGTTGTGGAAAGTAGGAGGAAACAAATGAGATACAACGGTGGAGAATACGATGTTGTAGTTATTGGTGGAGGTCATGCTGGATGTGAAGCGGCACTTGCTTCAGCTAGAATGGGTTTAAAAACATTAATTTGTACAATTAATTTAGAATCAATAGGAATGATGCCTTGTAATCCTAATATTGGAGGAACAGCTAAGGGGCATTTAGTTAGAGAAATTGATGCATTAGGTGGAGAAATGGGAGTTAATATAGATAACACATTTATTCAATCAAGAATGCTAAATACATCTAAAGGACCAGCTGTCCATTCTTTAAGAGCACAAGCTGATAAACTTGAATATCAAAAAAGAATGAAGAGAGTTTTAGAGAATGAAGATAATTTATATATAAGACAAGTAGAAATAGTAGATTTAGTAATTGAAGATGGAAAAATTAAAGGTGCTGTATCTAAGAACGGTGCTATTTTCGATTGTAAGGCTGTTATATTATGTACTGGAACATATTTAAAGGCTAAGATAATAATCGGTGATGTGAGCTATGCTGGAGGTCCAAATGGATTATCAGAAGCTAAAGATTTATCTCAAACATTATTAGATTTAAATATAGAGCTTAGAAGATTTAAAACAGGAACTCCTGCAAGAATTCATAAGAGATCTGTAGATTTTTCTAAAATGATAGAACAACCAGGTGATGATAGAATAGTTCCATTTTCATTTATGCATGATAATGTAGATAAAGAACAAATATCTTGCTATTTAACTTATACAAATGAAAATACTCATAAAATAATAAATGAAAATATAGGAAGATCACCTATATACAATGGAACAATTAAAGGTGTAGGACCAAGATATTGTCCATCAATAGAAGATAAAGTTATGAGATTCCCAGATAAGGGTAGACATCAAATCTTTGTTGAACCAGAAGGAACAGATACTCAAGAATTATATATTGGAGGATTATCATCATCATTACCAGAAGATGTTCAATTAAAAGTTATAAGAACTTTAGATGGATTAGAAAATGCTGAAATGATGAGAGCAGCTTATGCTATAGAATATGATTCAATAAATCCACTTCAATTAAAGCCAACTCTTGAGTTTAAAAATATAGAAGGACTTTATGGAGCAGGACAGTTAAATGGAAGTTCAGGATATGAAGAGGCAGCATCACAAGGGCTTGTAGCAGGTATAAATGCAGCATTAAAGATAAAAGGTGAAGATCCGCTTATCTTAACTCGTTCTGATGCTTATATTGGAGTGCTTATAGATGATTTAGTTACTAAGGGAACTAATGAACCATATAGAATGATGACTTCAAGAGCTGAATATAGATTATTATTAAGACAAGATAATGCTGATTTTAGATTAACTGAAATCGGACATAACGCTGGATTAGTAAATGAGGAAAGATATAATAGATTCCTTGCTAGAAAAGCTAATATTGAAAATGAATTAGAGAGATTAAAAAATCTTCAAATAACTAATAAAACTGAAAATAATGAGTTCTTAGAAAGCTTAGAGTCAGCAGCACTTAAAAAGCCAAGTAGACTTTATGAGCTTATAAAGAGATCAGAACTTGATTATTTCTCTTTAGCACCATTAGATTTAGAAAGACCAGACTATGATTATAGTGTTGGAGAGCAAATAAATATAATAGCTAAATATGAAGGATATATTCAAAGTCAATTAGAGCAAGTAGCTCAATTTAAGAAGTTTGAAAAGAAAATATTACCTAAAGATATTGATTACTATGACGTAAAGGGATTAAGAACAGAAGCTATGCAAAAACTAACCAATGTAAGACCAGTTAGTATAGGGCAAGCGTCAAGAATATCAGGAGTATCACCAGCGGATATATCAGTTTTATTAATATACTTAGAAATAGGATACGGAAAAAATAAAGAAAATAACTAAGTCTTAGGAGGACATATGGAATTTTATAATATAATGAAGGTTGCAGCTGATGAAGTTTCAATGGAATTTAACGAAGATAAATATGAGAAGTTTATTAAATACATGAGACTTACACAAGAGTGGAACCAAAAAATAAATTTAACAGCTATAACAGAAGATGATGAGTTTATAAAGAAACATTTTATAGATTGTATAAAAGCTTTTAAAAGCGAAGAACTTAAAAATGCTAAAACTATAATAGACGTAGGAACAGGAGCAGGTTTTCCAGGTCTTCCTATAGCTATAATGAATGATGATGCAGAAATAACATTATTAGATTCTTTAAATAAGAGAGTTAACTTCTTAAATTTAGTAGTTAAAGAACTTGGATTAAAGAATGTAGTAACAATTCATTCAAGAGCTGAAGATGGAGCAAGAAAGAAAGAATTAAGAGAACAATTTGATGTTGCTACATCAAGAGCTGTTGCGAATATGGCAGTACTATCAGAATTCTGTCTTCCTTATGTAAGAGTGGGTGGATATTTTGTAGCATTGAAAGGCCCAGCTATTGAAGAGGAATTAAAGGATAGTAAAAATGCTATAGGAACTTTAGGTGGAAAGCTTGCAAGAGTTGATGAAACTATTGTAGAAGGAACAGATTTAAATCATAATATTGTTGTGGTACAAAAAGTAAAAGAATGTCCTAAAACATATCCAAGAAAAGCTGGAAATGTAACAAAAAAACCAATTAAATAGAACAACAAAATAGATATAAAAGAATAGATAACCCTTTTTAAAAAAAGGGTTATAATAAAATAAATGGAATTTTATGTAATATAAAAATGGGGATTTTATAAGGGATGGGTTACGAAGAATGAATAATGAAATAATTAAGATTAGTGTAAAAGAGATAATTCCTAATGCATATCAACCTAGAAAGTATTTCAAAGAAGAGGCATTAGAAGAGTTAGCAGAATCGATAAAAACTCATGGAATAATTCAACCAATAACAGTGAGAAGAAGAGGCGAAATTTATGAATTAGTTGCTGGAGAGAGAAGATGGAGAGCAGCTCAATTAGCAGGTTTAATAGAAGTTCCTTGTACTGTTATTGATATAAATGATTGTCAATCAGCAGAGATTGCACTTTTAGAAAATTTGCAACGAGAAGACTTAAATTTTATCGAAGAAGCAGAAGCATACTATAATTTAATAAATGATCATAATTTTACACAGGAACAGTTAGCAAAACGAATGGGAAAAAAACAATCCACAATTGCTAACAAATTAAGACTGCTTAAATTAGATTTAGAAGTTAGACAGCTATGTGTGGATAACTTTTTAACTGAAAGACATGCAAGAGCATTATTATCTGTGGATGATTTAAAATTACAAAAAAAGATTTTAAATAATATAATCAAGGATAAATTAAATGTAAGACAAACGGAAGAGCTTATAAATAAAGAAATGCTAAAAATTGCAGGGAAAGAATTAAGTGGGAAAAAGAAGCCTAATATAAAATCAGCATTTCCTGCAAAATTATATGTTAATAGTATAAAGCAAGTTTTTGATAAATTTAATATTCCAGCTAAATATGATACTGAGGAAAAAGAAGATTATATAGAGATAAAAATCAAAATTCCAAAAGTAAAAAAATAATTAGAAATATCTCCTTAAAAGATTTACTAATTTTAGTAAAGTTTAAGGAGTTTTTTATGTATAAAATAAGAATAAACCGATTTTATTATTGAACAAAATTAGATAATTATATTATTAAAAAATATTCTATTATAAATTTCTTAAAAAACGCTATTTTAAAGGTTTTTAGCTTTTATTATCGAAAAAAAATATATATAATATTAATTATGAGAGGGGGTGTAGGGCTCTAATAACGAAAGGAGCTAATTATGAAAACAATTTGCGTATTTAATCAAAAAGGTGGAGTAGGAAAAACAACAACAAACATTAATTTATGTTCATACCTTGCAATGGCTGGATATAAAGTTTTAACTATTGATATAGATCCACAAGGAAATACTACTAGTGGGTTAGGTATAGATAAAAGAAACTTAGAAGCTTCAATGTACGATGTAATAACTTCAGATGCTTCTTTAAGCGAAGTGATTATACATAGTGATTTGATAAGTAATCTTTATATTGCCCCATCCACAATGGAACTTGCTGGTGCAGAAGTAGAAGTTATTGGCAAGGAGAATAGAGAAGGAATTTTAAAAGAAAAAATAGAAGAAGTTAGTGCAGAATTTGATTTTATATTTATAGACTGTCCACCATCTTTAGGTGTTCTAACTATAAATGCATTATCAGCTAGTAATTCTGTTTTAATTCCTATTCAATGTGAATTTTATGCACTAGAGGGTGTTGGGCAACTTATAAATACGATAAAATTAGTTACAAGATCTTTAAATACTAATTTAGATATTGAAGGGGTTGTAATGACTATGTATGATTATAGGACTAACCTTAGTAATGAAGTTTATAAAGAAGTAAAAGCATTCTTCGAAGATAAAGTGTATGAAAGTACTATACCTAGAAATATAAGATTGGCTGAATCACCAAGCTTTGGATTACCTATAATGCTTTATGATGAAAAGTGTAAAGGTGCAGAAGCTTATTCAAAATTAACTAAAGAGTTTTTAAAAAGACAATAATGAAAGGTGAGAGTAAATGAGTAAAAAGTTTGGTTTAGGAAAAGGATTAGGAGCATTGATTCCTGAAGACATGGAAAAGATTGAAACTAAAGAAGAAAAAAAAGATTCATTACTGGTATCATTAAACAAAATAAAGACTTATAGTGATCAACCAAGAAAATTTTTTGATAATGAAAATATTGCAGAACTAGCAGAGTCTATAAAAAATCATGGAATTATTCAACCTATATTATTAAGAAAAAGTGGGAAAGATTATATTATAGTAGCTGGAGAAAGAAGATTTAGAGCTGCTAAAATGGCAGGGTTAAAAGATGTTCCAGCTATAGTAAAAGACTTAACAGAAAAAGAAGTATTAGAAATATCTTTAATTGAAAATATTCAAAGAGAAGATTTAAATCCAATTGAAGAAGCTATTGCATATAAAAAATTACTTAAAGAATTTGATTTAACACAACAAGAATTAAGTAATAGAATTGGAAAATCAAGAGTTGCAATAACTAATACAATGAGGCTTTTAAAGTTAGATGAAAGAGTTCAACAATATTTAATTGAATGTGTTATTTCAGAAGCACATGGAAGAGTTTTATTATCTTTAGACAGTAATGACTTACAATATGAATTTGCTCAAAAAGTTATTGATAATAACCTTTCAGTAAAAGATTTAGAGAGAAACATAAAAGTCTATTTAGAAAACTTATCTAAACCTGAAAAGGAAAAAGAACAAAAAGAGGAAAATATTTATTATAAAGATATGCAGAATAAACTACAAGATTATTTTGGAACTAAAGTAAATATTGAATCTAAAAACAAAAGAGGAAAAATTGCTATAGAATACTATTCAGAAGAAGATTTGAATAGAATTTTAGAATTAATAAACGTATAAATGTTTCTCATGAAACATTTTAAGGAAGGATTGAAATAAGAAGTGGAAAACATACTAAGCATAATTCAAAATGTATTACCATACATTGTATTAGCAATGATAGTAGTAGTAATAATACTATTTATTTTAGTAATTGTTCTATGGAGAGCACTTACTAAGGTTGAAAGAAGATACAAGAAGCTTATGAAGGGATCAGAGAATAAGAATCTTGAACAATTAATAGTTGATGAGTTAGGTAAAATAGATAGTGCTAAAGATATAGCCGATCAAGCTCTTCAAACTGTTGAGGCAATTAGAAAAGATATGATTGAATGCGTTCAAAAAATAGCTGTTATGAGATATAAAGCATTTGATGATGTTGGAAGTGATTTAAGTTTCTCAATTGCATTATTAGATGGACATAATGATGGAGTTGTATTAACAGGACTTTATGGAAGACAAGATAGTACTTGTTTTGCAAAACCAATAGATAAAGGTATATCAAGATATCAATTATCAGAAGAAGAAAAATGTGTTTTAGATGAAGCTATAAAAAAGACACTTTAAAATTAAAAGATAAAAAAGCTATTGTACAAAACTAAAAATGTACAATAGCTTTTTTTATTAGATTTTCAAAAAAACTATAATGGTAAAAATGCACTTCTTTTAAAAAGTTGAAATTATATGTTTTTAGAAAAAATTCGCCCTAACGGGCGAAGAACATTTTATTTCTTTGATATAAAATTATTTCCTTTAATATAATAACGCCATAAAAAATCTTTAGCTTCCTCAGCATAATCAATACCTATTCGTTTAGTTTTAACAATTTCAAAATCAGTAAGTGATGAATCTTCTAAATAAATTTCATCACTTGTAATAGTATCAACTAAATTTTCATTTCTAGTTAACCTATATGCCATAGCAAATTTTGAAGGACCATTTGTTAATGTTTTAATTTGTGTTTTAGTTAATTGATCAAAAATTTTTTTAAAACGAATATTACTTATATAATCAAAATTATTTAAAGGTTCTACGGCACGAATAAGAACACCTTCAGGTATATTAATCTCCTTAGTAATTAAATTAAAACAATGATATAATCCATAAATAAAATAAATATATGTTATTCCAGGTTCACCATAAAGAGGTTCTACTTTAGCAGTACGTTTCATTCCATATGCATGACAAGCTTTATCAATTTCTCCAATATAAGCTTCAGTTTCTGTAATCATACAACGTAATTCTATATTATCTATAACTCTTACAAAAGTTTTTCCTAAAAGTTCTTGAGCAACAATACGAGCATCCCGTGCAAAAAAAATTCTATTTAACCTCATAAATTATCCTCCTTTAAAATGTTTCTTGAGAAACATCTAAATATAAAATTTAAAAATACTTATAAATAATGAAGAGCTAATGTTTCTCGAGAAACATTAGAAATAAGAAAAGTACTTTTAAAATAAAAATCATTTATTAAAATGTTTCTTGAGAAACATCTAAATATCTTTAAATGAAAAAATGTTTCTTGAGAAACATCGGGGGTAGAAGTTTCTTAGAAACATTATATCATTAGATAAATATATTTAAAGAGTAAAATTATGTGTTATTCTTTTCTTGCATTAATTGAAAAATATCAGTAGCATCAATAATAGAATTAGTATCTGCTGATAACATTCTATCAGCATAAATTAATGCTTTAGAAATAGTATTGCTTAATAGAATAACTGTATACAATCTAGTATTTTGTAAAACAAGAAATTCAAAGTTTCCAGACATATTAACAACACCTGTAATACTTATATTACCGATTGGTGGTAAATCTTTTTTTAAGGCAAGTCCAGGTGAAAGTGGAGAATCTTTTAATGAAATTTTACCTACATCAGATATCTTACCTAAAGATGCATCTATAGCAATAATATAAGGATTTTTAAAGATGGAATATATTTTATCAATAGTACTAGTTAGATTTTTAGCATGAACAGGATATTCTAAAGTTCCATAAATAAAAAAATTATTTAAATACATAGAGTTAAGTTTATCACCAATAAAAGGTCCTAAAGCATCACCTGTACATCTATCAGTACCAATACATAAAATGATTATTTGTCTATTTTTCAAATAAACTGGTTTCAGCATATTTAAAAGTTCTTTTCCTAAATCTATATAAGTTTCATCTAGTGTTCCATCAAATTTAAAGAAATTACTCAAAAAAATCACCTCTTTACTTGAAATTATTTCCAAAAAAGAGGCGTTTTAAACATACTTTTTATATTTTATTTAAATTCTATAAGTGCAGATTTTAAAACAGAAATAGCATAGTCAATATCCTCTTCTGTGTTAAAAAATGAAATACTAAGTCTAACAGCACCTAAAGGAAATGTGCCAATAGTTTCATGTGTTTTAGGTGCGCAATGAAGTCCAGAACGGTTACTTATACCATTTAAATCTAAAAAGAAAGACAAATCTGAAGGATCCACATTCTTTAAATTAAATGAAATTGAAGTAGTAGCATTTTCACCAGAGTGGTCACCATAAACTTCATAACCTAAATCTAATAAGTTAAACATTAATTTTTTATATAAAATTGAATTATGATTTTTTATAACATCTATTCCAATAGAGTTTATAAATTCGATACCTTTAGATAAACCAACTATACCAGGAACATTTAAAGTTCCACTTTCAAATTTATCAGGTAAAAAAGTAGGTTGATAAATATCGTGAGATAGACTACCTGTTCCACCTTCTATAAAGGGTGAACAAATTTCATTTAATTCGTCAGATATAATAAAGCCACCAATTCCTTGAGGACCAAATAAACTTTTATGTCCTGTAAAAGCTAAACCACTAGCATTTACTTCTTTAAAATCTATTTTTACAGTTCCAGCACTTTGAGCAGTATCTATAATGAAAAATATGTTATGCTTTTTACAAAGCGCACCAATTTCTTTTATAGGTTGAATACATCCAGTTACATTAGAAGCATGTGTTAAAACTATAAGTTTGGTATTAGGTTTAATAGCAGCTTCAAAATCAGAAGGATTTATAAAAGAAGTTTTATTAGCTTTTATAAAATCTATTTCTATGCCTAGAGATTCCTTACAAGCGATTAGAGGTCTTATTACAGAGTTATGTTCTATTGATGAAGTTAGAACATGGTCTCCCCTCTTTAATGTTCCTTTAATTAATATATTTAGTGAGGTAGTTATATTATTTGTAAAAATAACATTCTCAGTTTTATCAAAATTAAAAAAATTAGCTATATTCATTCTAGCTTTAAAGATAGCTTTATTACTTTGAAGACTATTTGAGCTAGAAGATCTATTTGCATTTCCACCAACATTGACTAAGTACTCATAGATAGTATCAGTAACGATTTTAGGTTTAGGAAATGTTGTACTTGCGTTATCTAAATAAACATTCATTAAAAAACACCTTTCTAAAATTTATTTCTTATATAATTATAAATGAAATAAAATTTTTTATCATTAAAATAAAAAAACTATATAAATATGGAAGTTTTATATATAATATACTTAATGGGACTAAATATCTGTAAAGGTAGGGTGATTTCAATGAAGTATTACATAATAGTTTTTAAAAATACACATGATGCAATAACAGCTGAAAATAATTTAGAATCAAAAGGATATTCTTTTAGAATAATGCCTACACCAACTAGCATAACTCAAAGTTGTGGTATTTGCGTGAGATTTGATGATGAGGCAGATGTAAAAGCAGCAAAAGAAGAAGGATTTGAATATAAGAATATTTATATAAGAGAAGGTAATTCTTTCAGAGAATTATAGAATAAATACCACTAAGATTATTAGTTAATCTTAGTGGTATTTATTTTATTCAATAATATCTGATAAAGAATGTAATATAGAAAATGGTTTAAATTCAGATTCTTCTACAGGTTTGTTAAGTCTATTAACCCAGAAGGTTCTAAAACCAAACTTAGTAGCACCCATTATATCCCAGCCATTTGAAGAGAAAAATGCGACTTCATTAATAGAGACATTAAATTTATTTAAAACCATATTATAAACTTTTTGATTAGGTTTAAATATTTGTAATTCCTCTACAGAAATTACATCGTCTAATAAAGTATTTAGACCAGAGGATATAACAGCTTTATTTATCATAGAATAAGAACCGTTTGTAAGAATAGCTAACTTTATACCATTATTTTTTAAAGTGCTTAAAGTTTGTTTAACTTCAGTGTAGGCTGAAAGTTCCATATAAGAATTTATAAGATTATTTTTTAAAGTATCGTTACTAATATTAAAAGTATTACATGCATAATTTAAAGCATCTTTCGTTACATTTAAAAAATCAGTATAGTTATTCATTATCTCTCTTAAAAAACTATATTCTAATTGCTTTTCACGCCAAAGGTTAGAAAAAGCTTCGTAATTAGCGCCTATAGAGTCTTTGAATTTTAAGCTAGCAGAATGAACATCAAATAGAGTACCATAAGCATCGAACACACAAATTTTTATATTTTTTAATTTTTCCATAAATATCATATCCTTTCTATTGATAAAACTTCTATTAATTTATAAAATTAGTATATCAATATTATTATTCCATGGATATGGAATATATATATTTAGAAAGTGGTTATATATGGGGGGGATTGAAAATTGAATATTTTATCGGCTATAAAATTAGAGATGGATGCTATAAACTTAGGACCAATAACAATATCATCAGCATTTATTGATAAGGTGATACAAGTTTCTATTAAATTTGTACTTGTAATATTTTTTATGTTTATTTCAATAAAGATAGGAAATAAAGTAATAGAGAAATTTGTTGAGAATCAGAATAAAGAGCGTGGTGTGAAGTTTGCGATGAGTCCACAAAAAGCTAGAACCATAGGAGAAGTTTTAAAAAGTATTTTAAGATACACTGTTTACTTTGTAGGTGGAGCTATTTTATTAGAAGAAATGTTTGGAAAGATTACATTAACCTTTGCAAGTATAGGGGGAGTAGCTGTTGGTTTTGGTGCACAAAGTCTAGTTAAAGATTTGATAAATGGATTTTTTATTTTATTTGAAGATCAATATGGTGTAGGTGATTATGTAACTATAGGTCAATTTGATGGGATAATTGAATCTATAGGGATAAGAACAACTATACTAAAAGCATTTACAGGAGATCTACATCTAATTCCGAATGGAGAAATAAAAGAAGTGACGAATCATTCAAGGAATAATATACGATTTATAGTTGATGTAGATATAGCATATGAAGAGGATATAGATAATGCTATAGAAGTAATTGAAAGAACTTGTAGAGAGTTTCAAGAAGGCTGTAAAGAGATTCCGCAGCCAATAGAAATATGGGGAGTTCATAGCCTTGGAAAATCCGGAGTAACAATAAGAGTAGTAGGATTTAGTTTACCAATGCATCAATGGTCTATGGAAAGAAAATTAAGAAAAGCTATAAAAGAAGCAATGGATAGAGAAAAGATAGAAATACCATATAATAAAACAGAATTTATAATAAATAAAAAAATAAATCAAGAAAAGATAAATAATTATGAAGAGGAGATTTTCGGAAATGGTGGAACAATTTGAATTAGGTGATATAGTAGAAATGAAAAAGCAGCATCCTTGTGGTGAAAAGAAATTTAAAATAATAAGAACTGGAGCAGATGTTAAAATAAAGTGTTTAGGCTGCGAAAGAATCATAATGATTCCGAGAAATAAATTTATAAAAGGTGCTAAAAAAATTATACAAATTCAAGAAAATAAATAAAAGTGTTGAAAAATAAATTATTAAATGATACAATAGATAATTGTAATCCCTGCTGTGCAAAGCACAGCCGTTAGTCCGAGGGGAGGAGGTGAAAATGATGAGAAAGTACGAAACTATATTTATACTACACCCATCACTAGACGAGGAAGCTGTTAAAGCTAACATCGAAAAGTTCAAAGGTGTAATCGAAAATGGTGGAGGAACTGTTGACAATGTTGATGAGTGGGGTAAAAGAAAATTAGCTTACACTATAAGCAAAGTTAACGATGGTCACTACACTTTAGTTGACTTCACAGCTAACACTGAATTACCAAGAGAATTAGACAGAATATTCAGAATTACTGATGGTGTTATGAGACACATCATAATTAAAAAAGAAGCGTAAGAGGTGATATTGTAATGAATAAAGTTATACTTATAGGTAGACTTACAAGAGATCCTGAATTAAGATTTGCAGCAGGTACGGGAAACGCAGTAGCGAGATTCTCAGTAGCAGTTACAAGACAATTCAAGAGAGATGAAGCCGATTTTATTAACTGCGTAGCATTTGGTAAACAAGCGGAGACGATAGCACAATATCTTACAAAAGGAAGCCAAATAGCTGTTACAGGGAACATAAGAACTGGAAGCTATGATGCACAAGATGGTTCAAAGAGATACACTACTGATGTAGCTGTAGAAACTTTCGAATTCGTTGGAAGCAAAGGTGGAAACAACACTGATTCATTTAACAATAATAATGGATTTAGTGGAAATTCTGATAATTCACAGCCAGCAAATAATTCATTTGGGGCTGGATTCGATGATGACATGACTCCTGTTGATGACGGAGATATGCCATTCTAAAATTCTAGGTAAGGAGGCAAATGCAATGAGCAAAGATAATAGAAGATCAGGAAGAATGAGAAGATCTAAAAGAAAAGTTTGCGCTTTCTGTGTTGACAAAGCAGATTCTATAGATTACAAAGATATCGCTAAGTTAAGAAAGTTCGTTACAGAAAGAGGAAAAATACTTCCAAGAAGAATTTCTGGAACTTGCGCAAAACATCAAAGACAATTAACTGAAGCAGTTAAGAGAGCTAGAAACATAGCATTATTACCATTCACAACTGAATAGTAATAATTTTGAGAGCATGGTGCGAACCATGCTTTTTTTATGTTATTAAAAGTAAAAAAATAACAAATTTAACATAAATTGTTTTATATTCTTGCAATAATAATAGAAAAAAATTAAAATATACATACAGGGTTAAAATGGGGTGAAATATTTATGAAAAGAAAAGATTTAAATATTATGGGAAGTGTGAGAATAATCGAAGGGTTAAAGGCTCAACTTATAAAATTAATTGGTGATTTATACGTGTTACTTACAAGAGGAAGTAACGTGGCAGAAGAGTCCATAATAGACTGTTTGTCTGGAGCTATTATAACTTTATACGTTTTAGCGGATAAGCTTGGTTATTCATTATCTAGAATTGATAATAAAATTAAGGAGAAACTAGATATAGGAATAAGAACAGAAGATGAAATTGAAAAAGAAGGAAAAAGTTTAAGTAAGCTAAAAAGGTATATTTCTAATAGGATGGACCAATAAAAAATCAGGAGGAAATATGAAACTAAAAGTACTTATCAAAAAAATGATGAGGCCTATTTTATTACTTTTAGCAGCAATAATTGCAGTAGTATTAAATTATAATATAATAGCAATAATATTCTTTGCATTATACGTCGTAGATAATATATACCAGTTAAATGTATTACTAAAAAAAGAAGATGATAAACAGGCGCTTATCAAAGATATTGACAAAGCTATATATGATAATGTTGCTAATTTAATGACGCCAGTAGTACTTATTGATACCACAGGACGAGTTATTTGGCATAATCTTAGCATGAAGCAATTAAAAGTAGGTGATACTTTTGTAGATGAAAGTATTCTAAGTATTGCAAGAGGGATAGACTTCGAAAAAATAAGGGAGTCAACAAAAGAATCACATCAAAGGCTTAAATTAAATAGTAGGCTATATGATATATATTCGAATAGAATAGAGTCAAACAAGGATTTATTTTTAATATATTTTAATGATATTAGTGAACTTGTAGAAGTAGATAATACTAATGAGGGCGTTGTATTAATAGAAGTTGATAATATAAGCGAAGCTTTAGATACCGTTGATGAAGAGATAAGACCTCATATAGTTGCAGAGATAGAGCAAAAAATTAATGCATATGGAAGCAGAATAGAGGCAATGATAAAGAAATATGATAAAAATAAATATGTTCTTTCTGTTTCAGAAAAATATTTAAATGAGGAAATAGAATCTAAGTTTAATATATTAGATGAAATATCTAGAATATCAAAAGGAAATAAATTAGAGATAACATTAAGTATTGGAGTTGGAAAAGGTGGATTAACACCTAAGGAAAATTATAAACTTGCTGTTATTGCAAAGGAACTTGCTTTAGGAAGAGGTGGAGACCAAGCGGTAGTAAAAAGTACTGAAGAGATAAAAATATTTGGTGGAAGCAGTAAGGAAATTGAAAAAAGAACTAGAGTAAGAGCTAGAGTAATATCTCATGCTTTAAAAGAACTTATATATGAAAGTGATAAAGTTTTTATAGTTGGACATAAGAATCCGGATATGGATTGTTTTGGAGCTGGATTTGGGTTATCACGAATAGTTAAAAAGTTAGGAACTAAATGTTCAATAGTACTAGGAACAGACACATATGCTATAGAACCATTTTTAAGTCAAGTTAAAAGTAAAGAAGAATATAAAAATTTATTTATGAATTATGAAAAAGCATATGAAGAGATAACTGATAAATCATTAGTAATAATAGTAGATGTTCACAATAAAAATTACGTTGGAAATCTTAAATTTGTTCAAAGTGCAAATAGAAAAGTAATTATAGATCATCATAGAAGAAGTGCAGATATGGTTGAATGTGCTCTTTTAAATTATATTGAAGTATATGCATCATCAACATCAGAAATGATTACAGAAATTATACAATATATATTAGATAAACCAAGTATTCCTGTAAAAGAGGCAGAAGGGCTTCTAGCAGGTATTTATATGGATACTAAAGGATTCTCCTTTAAAACAGGAGTCAGAACTTTTGATGCAGCATCATTCTTAAGAAGAATGGGAGCAGAAACCACAGAAGTTAAAAAATTATTTACAGATAACTTAGAAGAATTTATTCAAATTGCAGAAACTATAAAATCTGCAGTTATTGAAAATCATATATCGGTTGCAGTAGCACCAGAAAACAGTAATACAGTTATTGTAGCAAAGTCTGCTGATGAACTATTAAATATAACGGGAATTTTAGTTGCGTTTGTTGTTTGCAATATAAATGGAGATATATACATTAGTGGAAGATCCATAGGTGATATTAACGTACAGATAGTTTTAGAAAGCCTCGGTGGAGGTGGACATTTAAACATGGCTGGTGTTAAAATAGCAGATAAGAGCGTAGATGAAGTTCTAGTAATGTTAAATGACGCAATAAAAAAATTTTTAAAGGTGGGTGAATAACATGAAAGTAATATTATTACAAGATGTTAAAAAAATAGGTAAAAAAGGTGAAGTTATAAATGCATCAGACGGATATGCAAGAAACTTCTTATTTCCAAAGAAATTAGCTAAGGAAGCAACAGATTCTAACTTACACATACTAAACAACCAAAAAGAAAATGAAAGAAAGCAAAAGCTTGCTGAAATAGAAGCAGCTCAAAAATTAGCTTCTGAATTAAAAGGAAAAGAAGTTAAGATAGAAGGTAAAGTTGGAGACAGCGGAAAATTATTTGGAGCTATAACTAGCAAAGATGTAGCAGAAGAAATAAATAAAGTATACAAAGTAAACATAGATAAGAAAAAAATCGTTATGGATACAATAAAAGTTGCAGGAGGATATGAAGTAGAAGTTAAATTATATCCTGAAGTATCAACAAAAATGAAGGTTATTATTGTTCCAAAAGCATAAGGAGGAATAACTTTGAAAATAGATGAACAAATTAATTTCTTGCAAGGTGTTGTAGGTGGAGATCTGCCAATAGAAGCACAGATTAATGTTTTAAATGATATATTAAAAAATGTATTAGATGAAGGTGCTATTAGAGCTAGAACAGTAAGACATAAGCTAAAGAGTTATGTGGAGTCTAATAAGTTAGCTGAAAGAGCATATGCAATTAATATGATAGCATCAGATGGAGCAGGAATTGAAGTAATACCTCCAGAAGATAAAATAAAAGAGGTATTAGAAGATACTATTGTTTGGATTTCAGAAGAACTAGCTAAAAAGTATGTTCAAAGAGAAATTGAAACAAAAGTTGAAAGAGCCATAATGGAAAAGCAAGAAAAGTATATTGATGAAATGAGATTATCTATACTTAAAAAAGAAAAAGGCACTGAAAATGCAAAAACTAAAAAGAAGTTAGAAGAATTAGAAGCGTTAGATAATAGAGCAGTTAGTAAGAATATAATGAGCTTCCTAAGACCAGATTCTTTCAAAGAAATCATGGGGCAAGAAAGAGCTATAAAATCATTAATTTCTAAACTATCATCTCCATATCCACAACATATAATTCTTTATGGACCTCCAGGGGTAGGTAAAACTACTGCTGCTAGAATAGCATTAGAAGAGGCTAGAAAGCTTCAATTCACACCTTTTGATGATGAATCAAAGTTTGTAGAAGTAGATGGAACAACTTTAAGATGGGACCCAAGAGAAATAACAAATCCTCTTTTAGGATCAGTACATGATCCTATATATCAAGGTAGTAAGAGAGATTTAGCTGATATAGGAGTTCCAGAACCAAAACCAGGGCTAGTTACAGAAGCTCATGGAGGAGTTCTATTTATAGATGAAATTGGTGAGTTAGATAATATTCTTCAAAATAAATTACTTAAAGTATTAGAAGATAAGAGGGTTGAATTCTCATCATCATACTATGATCCAGATGATGAAAAGACTCCAGCTTATATAAAATATCTTTTTGAAAAAGGAGCACCAGCTGATTTTGTATTAATTGGAGCTACAACTAGAGAACCAAAGGATATAAATCCTGCGTTAAGATCAAGATGTACGGAAGTGTATTTTGAACCTTTAGGAGTAAAAGATATTCAAGATATAGTTAAGAATGCAGCTAGAAAGTTAGAAGTTTCTTTAGAAGCTACAGTTCCTGAATATATTAGTAGATATACTATAGAAGGAAGAAAAGCTGTAAATATTTTAACAGATGCTTATGGATATGCATTATATAAGAGAAGAATTAAACCTAAAAAATTAAAGATAACTTTAAAAGATGTTCAAGATGTAGTTTCAATAGGAAGATATTCTCCTTTTGAAATAGTTACAGATAGTATAGAAAAAGAAGTTGGTCATATATATGGATTAGGTGTTAGTGGATTCTTAGGATCAACTATTGAGATTGAAACAGCTGTTTTTGAAGCTAAGAAAAAAGGTGCTGGTAGTGTAAGATTTAATGAAACTGCTGGTAGTATGGCTAAAGACTCAGTTTATAATGCTGCATCGGTTATAAGAAAAATAACTGATAAAGATATAAGAGATTTTGATATACATGTTAACGTAATTGGTGGTGGTAATATTGATGGACCATCAGCAGGAGCAGCAATAACAATATGTATAATTAGTGCTTTATTAGGTAAGCCATTAAGACAAGATTTAGCTATTACCGGGGAAATATCTTTAAGAGGTAAGGTTAAACCTGTTGGAGGAATCTTTGAAAAAATATATGGAGCAAGAAGAAAAGGAATAAACCTTGTACTAGTTCCAGAAGATAATAAAAAAGATATTCCAGAAGGACTTACTGATATAGAAGTTAAATCAGTTAGCGCTATAGAGGAAATAATAGAATTAGTATTCTAAGAAATATTTAAGGGGATGCTATAAGATGACATGATTCATTTTATAGCATCTTTGTTTTAAATTTATTAGGAAAAATTTATTAGGAAAAATTTATTTAAAGGTTGTTAGTTAATTGACATTTTATATATAATAGTAAAGTGAAATACAAAAGTATATGAAAGGTGGGAGAGAATTGGAAGCACCAATAGCAAAAACTTTACCTCAAAGTGTAGAAGCTGAACAATCAGTTTTAGGGTCAATGTTAATATCAAGAAATGCAATAGCACCCGCAGCTGAAAAGCTAGAAGAGGACGATTTTTATAGAGATAGCCATAAGGTTCTATTTAAATCAATAGTTGAAATGTTTAAAAGAGATATGGCTGTAGACTTAGTTACAGTTTTAGAATATTTAAAATCTACTGATGTACTTGAAAGAGCCGGTGGAGTTACATATGTTACAGAGTTATCAGTATCAGTTCCAACTACAGCAAACCTTTCTTCATATATACAAATAGTGCAAGAAAAAGCCACTTTAAGAAAGCTTATAAGAGCATCTAATGAAATAATAGAAGAGAGTTATAATAAGCAAAATGAAGTTGAAGGTGTATTAGATAAAGCTGAAAAACGAATCTTTGATATATCAGAAAAGAGAAGTACTAATGATTTTGAATCACTAGGAACAGTTCTTGAAAGAGGATTCATTGAAATAGAGAGATTATATAATAACAAGGGTGAAGTAACAGGAGTAAGTTCAGGATTTAAGGATTTAGATGATAAAACATCTGGATTTCAAAAAGGTGATATGATTCTTGTTGCAGCAAGACCATCAATGGGAAAAACAACTTTTACTCTAAATATTGCAGAATATGCAGCCCTTAGAGAGGGTAAAAGTGTAGTTATATTTTCTCTGGAAATGTCTAAGGAACAGTTAGCTTATAAACTATTATGTTCTGAGGCCAATATCGACATGCTTAAGCTTAGAACAGGTAATCTAGAACCAGATGATTGGGATAGGATAGCAAGGGCTACAGGGCCTCTATCTAAGGCTAAAATGTATATAGATGATACTGCAGGGGTTACTGTAATGGAAATGCGTTCTAAATGCAGAAGACTTAAAATGGAATATGGGATAGATTTAATCATGATTGACTATCTTCAACTTATGTCAGGTTCATCAGGATCTGATAATAGACAACAAGAGGTATCAGAAATATCAAGATCTATAAAAGCTTTAGCAAAGGAAATGGAATGTCCTGTAATAGCATTATCACAGCTTTCACGTGCTCCTGAGCAAAGAGCAGACCATAGACCAATGTTATCTGACCTTAGAGAGTCAGGATCAATAGAACAGGATGCTGACGTTGTTATGTTCTTGTATAGAGATGAGTATTATAATAAAGATACTGAAGAAAAAAATACTGGTGAATGCATAATAGCAAAACAAAGAAACGGCCCAGTTGGAACAATAAAATTAGCTTGGCTTGGACAATACAGTAAATTTGCTAACTATGAAGCTATTCATGGTGGAGAATAAATAAGAAGATAATAAAATGGGACTGCTTTAGCAGTCCCATTTTATTATCTACGTCTAGATCCTCTTCTAATTATTGCTATAACTAAAAGAATTATAAAAGCTAGAATTATAATTTTAGTAAAAAGTGTGTATCTAGAAACATACGAACCGTAACTACCGCCCATATTTGAATATGAATTATTATAATTATTATAGTTATTACGATTAGAATGTCCCATCATATATCCTAATGCAGCGCCCACTAAAGCACTTGCTGCTCCACTAGAGCTACTAGAACTACCAGAGTAACCTCCACTACCATATGAGCTACTAGATCCGCTAGAAGAGGATTCTTCATCAGAGCTAGAAGAACTAAAGCTATGGGAAGAAGGACCACTTGAGAATCCGCTTCCAGAGCCAGAAGAACTAAAGCTATGGCTAAAAGGACTTGCACAAGCTAATAGGCCAGGAAATATAATAAAAGTTACTAAAAGAAGTATTAAGGTTTTTTTAATCCGTAAAAGTTTCATATATTATCTCCTCTAAAGCTATTTAACTAATTGTAGGTATAGATTATAAACATAGTCTATTTCTTTTTGAGATAAAGGCATAAACTTCTCTAAACCACGTACATCTTCTTTATATCCAATTAACTGTTCATTTTCTATATCATTAACATCAGTTAAATATAAATAAGTGTTATCAAGTTGTTTTACATAAATAAGTCCTTTTACATTAAAAGTAGAGTCACAGCCTCTATCATTATCAAATAAAGTTATAGTTCCTTCTTTATCAAAAATAACTACATCTTTTTTATTACAAGCTATAACCTTTTTTTTAGGTGTACAAAGAATACAACCTTTTAATGGACACTCAAACATACATGAAGAGCAAAGACAATCATTACAAAGTTTTAGTCTTTTTACATCATTACCATACTTTTGTTCAGCTTCAGTAAATCTAGATTTTTCCTCAGAGGCACCTTTAAACATTCCTAAAAATCCGGATTTTTTTTGTTTAATAGTTAGTTTTATATCAGATAATTCATTAGCATAAACGTTTAATGAATTTGATCTATTAAAATAAATTCTTTTAGATAACTCGTCTACACCTAATAAATCTTCTTGTTTATAAATTTTTTCTTGAAGAGATGATTGAAGAAAACGTACTTTATCTAACTCAGTATTTAATATTTCAAGCATAATTAATCCTTTCTAAGATAATCTTATTGTAAAAAGCAACTCTTTATAGAGTTGCTTTTTTATTATCTATATTTATCTAATTCAGATTTTAAAGATTCAGCAGATGGGTTAGCATCCTTTAAATAATCATTTAATTCATTTTCAACAGAATCTTTTTGAGAAGCTTCGTTAAACATAGTTAAACCATCAGCAGTTTCTTTTTCTTTTTGAACTTTTTCTCTAAATCTATTAATGCTACTATTACTGTTTGTAGTATCAATATTAGAGAATGTTTCAGCAACTCTTTTTTGAGCTTTAGCTGTTTCATATTCAGCTGCTAATTTATTTCTATCAGTTTTTAAATCTGAAAGTCTTTTTTCAAGCGTACTAATATTATTTTGAATAGTATCACATTGTGATTTTAAACTAGTATAATTATTTTCAGCATCAGATAATTGACTATCAAGATCTTTCTTTTTAACTAAGAATTTAGTAGCTTTTTCTTCATCATTGTTAGATAAAGCTTTTCTAATACCAGATTCATACTGAGTAATGTCTTCTTTTAATTTAGAAATTTCACTTTGCTTTGTTCTAAGAGAACCAAGTAAAGGAGCACACTCAATTTTAGCTTGTTTAAGTTGATCTTCACTTTTCTTAATTTCTAAATCATATTGTTCAATAGGGTCCTCGTATTTATCAATGAATGCATTGGCTTTTGCCTCAACAACATTATGAATTCTATCAAAAAATCCCATAAAAACACCTTCTTTCAAAATAATCACTATAAAGTTTAATTAAATTAAAAATTTAATAAAGTGATATTAAATTAATGCTCATTATATAAAATTAATAAAAGAAAAGCAATATATCAAAACTACTAAGAAGAATGGAAAAAATATTATTGATTGATAAAAAGGAGGAGAATAAGCTTAGTTTTGATTAAATTATCAAAAAAACAAGCTTAAATTAATAAAAATATATTTAATGATATAGTTTGGTTAAGATAAAAAGATAGTATAATTAGAAAAAAAGAAATTAAGGAAAGGGGTGAATTAATTAGTATAAAAATATACTAATTAGAAGTAATATGAATAAAAAAATTGGATTTATAGGTTGTGGAAATATGGGAGGGGCAATGCTTGGCTCTTTAGTAGAAAATAAGTTTATAGAACCTAGCAATATATTAGTTTCAACAAAGAGAGAGGAATCTAGAAAAAACTTAGAAGAAAAATACGGTGTCGTAGGAAAAGAAAACAATAAAGATGTAGCAAAAAATACAGATATTATATTTTTAGCTGTTAAACCTTATATGTATAAGGAAGTAATAGAAGAAATAAAAGAAGATTTAAAAGGAAAAATAATAGTAAGTATTGCAGCTGGTATAAATATGAGTGATTTAGAAAAATACTTAGGTGATGAGGAAAAGATAATAAAAACTATGCCAAATACACCAGCACTTGTAGGAGCAGGAATGTCAGCAATTTGTCCAAATAATAATGTTTCGGAAGATGATTTAAAAGAAGTATGTGAAATATTTAATGTATTTGGGAAATATGAAATTTTAGAGGAAAAGGATTTTCATGCATTTATAGCGTTATGTGGATCATCACCAGCATATATATTTATGATAATAGAAGCTATGGCTGATGGAGCAGTCAAACTAGGTATTGCTAGAGATAAGGCATACAAAATGGCAGCACAGAGTGTTCTAGGATCAGCTAAAATGGTTTTAGAGACAGGAATGCATCCAGGAGTGCTTAAAGATATGGTATGTTCTCCAGGAGGAACTACAATAGCAGCAGTAGCAGAACTAGAGGAAAAAGGTATAAGAAACACAATGATAAGTGCAATAGATAAATGTGCTGAGAAATCTAAAAATATGTAATTAAAGTGTTGACAAGAAAAAGAAAATAAATTATACTAAAATCAAGGTAATGATAATCAGTATCAATTACAAAACACATTAATATTTAAAGAGTTAAATATATTAAACACACAAACAAACACACATAGACGGACTCCTCTTAAAGAAACTCATAGAATTTTAAAAATTCTATGAGTTTCTTTTTAAACAATTATACGAATGTTTAAAAGATTAAATAAAAAAACATTCGATTTTTTGTTGACCTTGAACTATGAGTTTGATAATATTGTTAGGGGAGATAAAAATCCAAATAAGGTTTATATTTAAAATTATTGCAAATAATAAAGATATAAACTACTCCAAAAAATAAACAAAGATTATTCAATTAGTCTAAAGGAGGCAATATAATGTCAGCATTTATAGTATTAGGAGCTCAATGGGGAGATGAAGGAAAGGGAAAGATGACTGATTATCTAGCTGAAGAAGCAGATGTAGTTGTTAGATTCCAAGGAGGAAACAATGCAGGTCATACTGTTGAAGTTGGAGATAAGCAATATAAACTTCACTTAATACCATCAGGGATATTATATGATGATAAAGTTAATGTTATAGGTAATGGAGTTGTAGTTGATCCTAAAGCATTATTTGAAGAAATAGGGTACTTAGAAGGTGTTGGAGTTAAAGTTACACCAAAGAAATTAGTGATCAGTGATAGAGCACAATTAATAATGCCATATCACAAGACTTTAGATATATTAAAAGAAAAAGCAAGAGGAAAAAATGACATAGGAACTACAGGAAAAGGAATAGGTCCTTGTTATACAGATAAAGTTGAAAGATGTGGTTTAAGAATTTGTGATCTTATGCACCCACATGTTTTTGAAGAAAAATTAAAAGAAAATATAGAAGCTAAAAATGCTTATATAACAAAAGTTTTAGGTGGAGAAGCTGAAAGCTTTGAAGAAACTTTAAAAATGTACTTAGAATTTGGTGAAAGATTAAAGCCATTTGTAAAAGATACTTCAGTTAAAGTTTATGATGCAATAAAAGATGATAAAAATGTATTATTTGAAGGAGCACAAGGAATGCTTCTTGATATAGATTACGGAACATATCCATATGTAACATCTTCAAACACTACTGCTGGTGGAGTTGTTAGTGGATCAGGAGTAGGACCAACAATGATTACTAATGCAGTTGGTATAGCAAAAGCTTATACTACAAGAGTTGGTAAAGGACCATTCCCAACAGAATTACTAGATGAAACTGGTGATTGGATAAGAGAAAAAGGTCATGAATATGGAGTTACTACAGGAAGATCAAGAAGATGTGGATGGTTAGACTTAGTAATATTAAAAACAACTGTTAGAGTTAGTGGATTAACTTCACTTGCTGTAACAAAAATAGATACATTAGCAGGACTTGATAAAATCAAAGTTTGTGTAGGATATGAATTCAATGGAGAAGTGATAGATTACTTCCCAGCTAGTTTAGAAGATTTAGCAGAATGTAAACCAGTATATGAAGAGTTTGATGGTTGGGATGATAGCGTAGCAGATGCAAGAAGCTACGAAGAGTTACCTGAAAATGCTAAGAAATATCTTCAAAGAATAGAAGAATTCACAGATACTAGAATCTCAATTGTTTCAGTAGGACCAAAAAGAGATCAAACTATGAGAGTTAAACCACTTTAATTCCGACAAAGAAGCTTGACTTTAGAAAATGTATAAAATATAATTTTTATATCAAAATAAATATGTAATAATACATATTGAAGAAGGTGAAAATTATGATAACTAAAGATATGACAATTGGTGAAGTAATCAAAATGGATCCAACAAGAGCAGAAGTATTAATGGCTTTTGGAATGGGATGCGTTGGTTGTCCATCAGCTCAAGCGGAAAGTATTGGTGAAGCTGCAGAAGTTCACGGAATTAACGTAGAAGCGTTAATTGAAGCTTTAAATAAAAAATAATTTCAAAGTGTCGCATTTGCGACACTTTTTTTCTTTGTGAAACTTAGAATTGGAGCAATAGATAAAGGCTTTTTAGAACAAGAAGAGAAATAATAAAATAATTCATAGGACTAGAAATAAAGAAACATTATAGTGCGACATATAAAATAAAGTGAAAAGAATTAAAGTGAAACGATAAAATTAATGTCTTAAATTGAGTAAGTATAGCGAGATATATACCAATAAAAACATTGCGACATAAAGCGACATCCAATAAGTAAGGTGATGTTCAGTGGAAAGAATACTCAACAAGTGAGTGTGACACATGAGATGATGAAATAATTATTGTCGCAAAAGAAAACGCGACAAGTGACACATAAAGTCATTAAATGAGATAAAAGAGAATGAGACAGCCATGTTGAATACCTATCGTATAATATATTGCAAAGAGTGTCGCGGGAAAGTTGTGTCGCAAAGATGGTAATGAGACATAGATATAATGACGCGACATAATAAACTAAAGCAAATTTTAAGGTGCGGTGTCGCTAAAAATGGTGTCGCGATTTACAGAGGAAGACATAGTTTATGTCGCAAAAAATATACTGTAATGGTATGGGGAATATCATAAAATATGTCGCAAAGAACATAAGAGAAATAGAGAGAGTATTAAGATAATAGAGAATAATTTTGCAAATAGATATCTTATTGATTTAAAAGGTTTAAAATTAATAGAAATAGCTAAAAACATATAAAAATAGAAAAAATTTATGGGAAAAGTTTTTTTAATATTAAGTTAAATAAAGAAAGAATTGATATATTTTTAAGATTTATTGATATAATTAGAATATGTATTAAAAAAGTTAGAGGTGAAAAGTATGGATAATAGCTTTACTAAGCAGTATGAAGTTTTATATAGAGATGCTGATTATAAATTAAGATGCAGAGTGGCTTCATTAGTATATTTTTTATGTGATGTTGGAAACTCACATGCAGAATCAGTAGGAGATACAATAGAGTATCAATTAGAAAATGGAGCAGGATGGGTTTTCTATAAGTATGATATAAAAATACATAAATATCCTAAATATAGAGACGTTTTAAATGTTACGACAATGCCTGCAGGGTTTAAAAAGTTCTATGCATTAAGAGATTATGTTATAAAAGATCAAAATGGAGAGCTTATTGCAGAAGCGACAGCTTTATTTTTCTTAATAAACATAGCAAAAAGAAGACCTATGAGAATATTACCAGAGCAATATAAAATGTATGGAGCAGATGGTGATTTAGAAAAAGTTAAAGAAATGGATAAAGTATCTAAAATTGAAAAAGAAGATTTTTATAAAGAATTTCAAATTAGATATAGTGACATAGACTCTAATACTCATGTAAATAATGTTAAGTATGTAGAATGGGCGTTAGAATCTGTTCCTCAAGAAATTATTAGAAAACTAGAATTAAAAAGAATAAAAATTCTATTTGAAAAAGAAGTTAGTTATGGAGATAGAATTCATGTCGCAGCAGAAATAAAACATGATGAAGACGGAAAAGTTAGAACTCTTCATAAAATAACTAATAAAGATGGAGAAGAATTAACTCTTCTTGAAATTGAATGGGAAAAAAGATAAAAATTGGGCGCTACCGCGCCCATTATTTATTTAGAATGTTTTTTATAGAAGTTGCTGCATTAAAAGCAGAACTCCAAGCCCATTGAAGATTAAATCCGCCGCAATCTCCATCTACATCAATAAATTCTCCAGCAAAATACATACCTTCGATTAATTTAGATTCTAAGGTTTCCGGATTAATATCTTTAACATCAATTCCACCTACAGTTACCTGTGCACCTTGGAATTCTTTTGTTCCAGTACAGTTAAATGTCCAAGATTTCATTTTATTTATTAAATTCGATTGTTCTTGCCATTCCAATTCACAACAAGGAGTATGAATATTAAATATTCCACAATCCTTTAAAAGAGTAGGAATTAATTTCTTGTTGATAACTCCGATAAGTGAATTTGAAATACTCCTTGTAGAAAACATAGCAAAATGAGTGTAGAAATCATTTTCCACAGTTTCTTTATCTTTAAATGGCATCATATCAACTTCAATAGTAACATTTTCGTGACGAGCTAAAGCTCTTGAAGCTGTTGATGAAATTTGTAATATTGGTGGTCCTGAAATTCCATAATCGGTAAATAATACTTCACCAACCTCACTTCTTAAAAGTTGTTTATTTCCATAAACATTTATTCTTCCATCAAATTTAATACCTGATAAAGCCTTTAAATGTGCATAGTCTAGCTTTAGTTGAACTATTCCAGGAACAGGTTTAACTAAAGAGTGACCAAAATCTTCACATAGCTTATAAGAAGTTCCGTCCGATCCAGTTTTAGGAGCAGATTTTCCTCCACAACACATTAAAACTTTTGCACAAGAAAATTCTTTATAATCATCATTACTTGTGGATAAAATAAAGTTTTTCTTTTTGTGGATAGATTTTACCCTGCAATCTGTATAAGTGGGGATATTTTTTTCTTCTAAATTCATTCTTAAAATATCCACAACAGATGAAGCTTGAAGTGACTGTGGATATAATTTGCTATTTTCAAGTTTTGTAATTGGTAATCCTAATGAAAGAAATAGATTTTTAGTTTCATCTACAGAAAATCTATTTAATGTAGGAATAAAAAATTTATCTACATTACTATGATAATTTTTAAATGGATATCCAATAGAAGCATTAGAGATATTGCAACGTCCATTACCAGTAGTAAGAATTTTTTTACCTACACGATCAGTTCCTTCAACTATAGCAACATCTATTCCATAATCTTTTGCAATTATTGCAGACATAAGACCAGATGCGCCACCACCAACTATAATTAATTCGTGATAAATCATATTAAAGTTCTCCTTAAAATAAAAATATATATGTAAATTCTATCATAAAAAAGAGTATATACTTTTTTAAATAAAAATATATAGCTTTAATAAAAATATTTTAGTAGGGAATATAATAAGTAGTATTATGTTTATTTAAAATTATTAGCGAAAAAGAAGAAAATTAGAAATTTTTTTGAGAAAATGCCCAAAATAATAATGTAGAATCATAGATTTTTTTATAAAAAAATAAAATAAACGCCTTTGAATAAAGAGTAAGGAAGGATTTCAAAGAAAAGAACTAAAAAAAATCTTAAATTTAAAAAATGGGTATAATCCTTGAAAATAGGAGCATTAGAGTGTAATATATACATGTGGAGTAAAGTAATAAATCAAAAAAAAAAATATTTTTTGAAAAAAGTGTTGACACTTAAAATTATTTTATGTAATATAGTCTATGTGGTCAGCGGGACGCAGTAGTGAAACGCAAGACTGAAACAAAAATTTGGCTCCTTGGTCAAGCGGTTAAGACACCACCCTTTCACGGTGGTATCAGGGGTT
>NZ_CAMTIG010000029.1 GCF_947072515.1 uncultured Clostridium sp. | reverse complement strand
TTTTTTATATATAAATTTATTTAAGGAAAAATAGAAAGTAATTTTGTCTAAAGTTATTTTCTTTTTATAAAGTATAATACAACAAGAAAAATAGGAGGGATTTTTATGTCAGAAAACAACAATATTCAAACGACTTATAGTCCTAAAGAGTTTGAAGAAAGAATTTATAAAAATTGGGAAGAGAAAAAGTATTTTACTCCAAAGGTAGATAAGAGTAAAGAGTCATATACAATAGTTATGCCACCACCAAACATAACAGGTAAATTACACTTAGGGCATGCACTTGATAACACTTTACAAGATATGCTTATAAGATTTAAAAGAATGCAAGGATTTGAAGCTTTATGGGTTCCAGGAGAAGACCATGCTTCAATTGCAACTGAAGTAAAGGTTGAAAATGAACTTTTAAAACAAGGCTTAAAGAAAAAAGAAATGGGAAGAGAAGCATTCTTAGAAAAAGTTTGGGAATGGACAGATGAGTATAGAGATAGAATAAGAACTCAACTTAAAAAGATGGGATGTTCAGCAGATTTTACAAGAGAAGCTTTCACAATGGATGAAAACTTAGATAAAGCTGTTAAACACGTATTTGTTAAGCTTTATAACGAAGGACTTATTTACCAAGGAAACAGAATAACTAACTGGTGTCCAAAATGTCAAACTGCTCTTTCAGATACAGAAATAGAGTATGAAGAAAAAGAAGGACATTTCTGGCATATAAATTATCCATTAGCTGATGGATCAGGACATTTAGAAATTGCTACAACTAGACCAGAAACATTACTTGGAGATACAGCAGTTGCAGTAAATCCTAATGATGAAAGATTTAAACACTTAATAGGAAAAACTTTAATTTTACCACTTGTAAATAGAGAAATTCCTATAATTGGTGATGAATATGTAGACTTAGAATTTGGTACTGGAGCTGTTAAAATAACTCCTGCACATGACCCTAACGATTTCCAAGTTGGACAAAGACATAACTTAGAAATGATAAGAGTTATGGATGATAAGGGAATTATAAATGAAAAAGGTCTTAAGTACCAAGGATTAGATAGATATGAAGCTAGAAAAGTTATGGTTAAAGATTTAGAGGAACTTGGACTATTAGTTAAAGTAAAACCTCATAGCCATAATGTTGGAACACATGATAGATGTGGAACTGTAGTAGAACCAATCATATCAAAACAATGGTATGTAAAAATGGAATCTTTAGCAGGTCCAGCTATAGATGTAGTAAAGAATAAAGAAACTAGAATTATACCAGAAAGATTTGAAAAAACATACTTTAACTGGATGGAAAACATCCAAGATTGGTGTATTTCAAGACAATTATGGTGGGGACACAGAATTCCAGTTTGGTACTGTAAAGATTGTAATGAAATAATGGCATCTGAAACAGAAGTACACGAATGTTCAAAATGTGGAAGCACTAATTTAGAAAGAGAAACAGACGTATTAGATACATGGTTCTCATCAGCACTTTGGCCTTTCTCAACACTTGGTTGGCCAGAAAAAACAGAAGACTTAGAATACTTCTATCCAACAAATACACTTGTAACTGGATATGACATTATTTTCTTCTGGGTTGCTAGAATGATATTTAGTGGATTACACAACATGGGTGAAACACCATTTAAAACAGTATTAATGCATGGAATTATAAGAGACTCAGAAGGTAAGAAAATGAGTAAATCTCTTGGTAATGGAGTAGATCCATTAGATGTAATTGATGAATATGGAGCAGATGCATTAAGATTTATGCTTATAACAGGAAATGCACCAGGAAATGATATTAGATATTATCCAGAAAAAGTTGAATCAGCAAGAAACTTTGCAAATAAGATTTGGAATGCTTCAAGATTTGTTATGATGAACCTTGATAGAGAACTTATGGATGAGTTTAAAGATTCAAAAGAATATACTTTAGCTGATAAGTGGATATTATCAAAACTTAATACATTAATTAAAGATGTAACTGAAAATATGGATAAATATGAACTTGGAATAGCATTACAAAAAGTTTATGACTTTATGTGGACTGAATTCTGTGATTGGTATATAGAACTTGTTAAACCTGTACTATACGGAGATGACAGAAAAGCTAAAGGAATAACATTTAATGTTTTATACACTGTTTTAGAAACAGGGTTAAAATTATTACACCCAGTAATGCCATTTATAACAGAAGAAATATTTACTCACTTAAATGTAGAAGAAGAAACTATAACAATGTCTGCATGGCCAGAGTTTACAGAAGAATTAAATGATAAGCACGCTGAAGAAAATATGGCATATATTATAGAAGCTATAAAATCACTTAGAAATGTAAGAGCAGAAATGAATGTTCCACCTTCAAGAAAAGCAAATGTAATTTGTTATATTGGAGAAGAAGCTAAAGAAGCATTTACAAATGGTAAATCTTATATTGAGAAATTAGCTTCAGCAAGTGAAGTAAGCTTTATAGCTGATAAAAAGGAAGTTCCAGAAAATGCTGTATCATTAGTAGTTAAAGGTGGAGAATTATTTATGCCACTTCTTGACTTAGTTGATAAAGAAAAGGAACTTGAAAGATTAAGTAAAGAACTTAAAAAGCTAGAAGGAGAAATTGAAAGAATAGATAAAAAACTTTCAAATGCTGGATTCGTAGCAAAAGCTCCAGAAGTAGTAGTTTTAGGGGAAAAAGAAAAAAGAGAAAAATATGTTCAAATGTTAGATGCAGTAAAAGTTAGAATTGATGCATTAAATTAAGTATAAATATAGGGCAATAGCATATAAATGCTAATGTCCTATGTTTTTGAAAAATGTAATGTAGAGGTGGATTAATTGAAAAACTTAAAAGTAGATTCAGGTAATGAATTAGAGTCTATAATGGAAAATGAAGAAGTACAAGCGTGGAGAAGTAGTCTTATGATTTACGACTTTGCAGTAAATGAAATTAGCACAAAGCTTAATATTTTAAATAATGAGTTTAAAAACTTACATGAATATAATCCAATAGAGCATATAAAAACAAGGGTTAAAAAACCAAGAAGTATTGTAAGTAAGCTTATATCTAGAGGCATTGAACCAACAGTTAAAAATGCTGAAGAATGCTTAACTGATATTGCAGGGGTAAGAATAATTTGTGCTTTTGAGGAAGACATTTATAAGATATTTAATATTCTTGTAAGACAAGATGATATTAGAGTTACAGAAATAAAAGATTATATAGAAAATCCAAAAGAAAATGGATATAGAAGTTTACATGTTTTAATAGAAATTCCTGTATTCTTATCAACAGGTACAAAGTATGTGGCAGTAGAGATTCAAATAAGAACTATTGCTATGGATTTTTGGGCTAGCCTAGAGCATAAAATATATTATAAATATAGAGATAAATCTTTGGGTAATATATCAGGAGATTTAAAAGAATGTGCAGAGATGATAAAGATATTAGATAAAAAGATGACAGATATAAAATCAAATATCAATAATTTAAATAATGGTGAAGAAAAGTAAAAAAAAGTAGCATAATTTTATGCTACTTTTTTTAATTCCTCTATTTTATCTAATTTTTTTAAAGTTTTAAATAAGAAGAAACTTGCAAAAATTGCAGATAAAAAGTTTGATAGAGGTAGTGTAATCCATATTCCTATTATACCCATCTTAAATGCATAAGGAAGGATATATAAAAGTGGAATAAAGAAAATCACTCTTCTAAATAATGAAAGTATGATTGATTCTTTTGCATATCCAATAGCTCTGAAAAAGGATATTGAAAGAAAGTATACACCTAATAAAGGTGATGATAAAAGTGCGATTATTAAAATGTGACTACTATAAGCAATAAGTTTATGGTTAGTAGTAAACATTGATGTAAAAGCATTAGAAAAAATCATTAATAATATGGTTCCAATTGTTGCAATGATAAATGAAAATAAAAGACTAAATTTTACACAGGCTTTTATTCTAGATATATTTTTTGCACCAAAATTATAACCGATTAAAGGTTGGGTTCCACGTGAGAAACCTCCTACAGAACGTTGTATAAGTGATGTAAGCTTATAAACAATACCATAGACAGCTATTACATAATTACCACCTAAAGCGTAAAGATCACGGTTTAAAAGCATTATAGAGATACTTCCAACAAACTGATTTAAAAATGTGGAAAATCCGATAGGAAGACCTTTTTTAATTATTTTAAAATCATAACGTATGTACTTAACTTTAACTTTTAAATATGTTTTAAATTTAAATGCATAAATAAGATACATTAAATTTATAAACTTTGAAATTGTAGTAGCAAGTCCAGCACCAAATACACCCCATCTAAAAATAACAATAAAAAGAAAATCTAAAAATATATTAGAAACTATACTAATTATTGTTCCTACCATTGAATGTTTAGACGCTCCTTCAGCTCTCATAATGTTATTAGAAGCTATACATAGAGGATAAAATAATATTCCTATAAACATAGCCTTAGCATAAGATGAAGCGTAAGGAATAACAGCACCTTGAGCACCAAAGGCTTCTACAATTGGCTTTGCAAAAATAAGGCCAAAAGCACAAAGTAAAATTGAAAGGGTAAAAATAAAAGCGATTAAACTTCCAGTTGCTTTTTCTGCATTCTTTTTATTTTTTTTTCCAAGTTCTCGTGATATGTATGAACCAACACCAGATGTGAAAAGTTGAGTAATAGACATAATCATCATTTGAATAGGAAGATAGATAGAAACGGCAGCTATACCTAAAGTAAAAACATATCGTCCTATGAAAATTGTATCAATTATATTATAAATTACAGTTGAAACTGTAGAAATTGCAGTAGGGGAGCTAAGTTTTAACACGGCGGAGGAGGGCTTTTCTTCTCCTAAAATAAAGTCTCTATTCATAAAAACCTCCTTTTAATATTATAGATATACTTTATCATAGATAATTGACATATCAATTAAATTAAAAAGAATTATTTATTAACAAAAAAATAAATGAAAGTAAAGTTTGGTTATTAATTGAAGTAATTTACAGATATAAAATAATATATTTTATAAGAAAAAAGAGCAAATCTTTTAAGATTTGCTCAAATTTAAAATTTAGATTATGCTTCACCAAACATTTTCTTAGCGAAGTTTTCACCAAATTCATTAAGTTCTTTTAATTGATCTTCTGAAGCTCTGAATTTAATAGCCATACCTTCAGAAGTTAATTTCATTTTAAGTTCTTTTAATCTGTGATCCATTCTAGGAACGGCTTCACCACTCCATCCATATGAACCAAATGAAGCTGCAAATTTACCACCATGAATAATTGGGTTTAAGTTTGCAAGAAGGATTCTGATTGGAGGTAATAGTTCATTTACGATAGTAGGTGAACCGAATAATATACCATCAGATTCTTCAATGTCTTTTAAAACATTAGCAGTTTCACTGTAAGTTAAATCGTACATTTTAACTTCAACGTTATGGTTTTTTTGTATACCAGCTTTAATAGCTTCTGCCATTTCAGCAGTGTATCCATATGCAGTAACATAAGAGATAGTAACTTTTTTATCTCCATTTATAACTGGTTTAACTGGAGTACTCCATTCTTTATAAGTATTTACAATTTCCATTGGATTATCTCTTAAAACAGGACCGTGACCTGGGCAGATAACATCAATTTGTAAATCTTTAATCTTATCAATTGCTTTTAAAACAAATGGTTTAAAAGGTCCAAAGATACAGTCATAGTAGTATCTTAAAGCTTCTAAATAGTTGTCTTTATTTTCAACTAAATCATTAAATACATTTTCACTTGAGTAATGACTTCCGAAAGAATCGCATGTCATTATAACGTGATCTTCTTTTACGTAAGTGTACATTGAATCTGGCCAATGTAAGAATGGAGCAGAAATAAACTTTAATGTTTTATTTCCAAGAGAAATTTCATCTCCATCTTTAGCAATAATATATTCAAAATCTCTATTGATGATTTCTTTTAAGTAACTTATTGCTTGTGAAGAACCAACAACTTTTGCATTTGGAGACATATCTAGTATTTTTCCAACTGAACCAGAATGGTCAGGCTCTGTATGATCAACTACAACATAGTCTATTTCTTCACCTTTAATTCCTAAACTTTTTAAAGTTTCTAGATATTCATCAAAACATTTTTCTTTAACTGTTTCGAAAAGAGCAGTTTTTTCGCTCCCTTTAACAACGTATGAATTGTAAGTTGTTCCATATGTTGTGTACATTATAATATCAAATATTCTAAGGTTTGGATCTAATGCACCGACCCAATAAATACCTTCTTTGATTTCTTTAAATTTCATCCTAAACACCTCTAAAACGTAAATAATTTTTATTTTTTAATAATCGTTATTTTATAAAGTTATTGTAGCAAACTTTATGAAATAAGTAAACAAATCATTAAAATAAAAGTTTAACTAAGTTAAAAAACTAAAAATATTTTATAGTATTATTATAAACCTTTATTTATAAAAAAAATTGGTTTAGAATGTAAAAGAAGTTAAATTTATATTATACAAGTATTAAGAAAGTATGTATGAAACATGGAGGCAATATATGAATTATATAGAAGCGATGGAATATATCCATAAAATTGGGAATTTTGGTTCTAATTATGGACTAGAAAGAGTAGAAAAATTACTAGAACTTTTAGGAAATCCTCATAAAAGTTTAAAGATTATACATATAGCAGGAACTAACGGAAAGGGGTCTACTACATCTATGATTACTAGCCTTTTAATGGCAGAAGGATATAGTGTAGGAATGTATACATCACCTTTTTTAGAAGTTTTTGAAGAAAGAGTTCAAATAAATAGAAAAAATATCTCAAAAGAAGATTTAAGCAACTATGTAGAAAAAGTAAAAGAGAAAGTCCAAGAAGTTATAGAAGGGGGATTTGGAAGTCCTACAGAGTTTGAAATAATAACTTGTTTGATGTTTAAATATTTCTATGATAAAAAAGTAGATTATGTAGCATTAGAAGTTGGGTTAGGTGGTAGACTAGATGCAACGAATGTAGTAGTGCCACTAGTTTCTGTAATAGCATCTATAAGTTTAGATCATATGAATATCTTAGGAAACACAATAGAAGAAATAGCAGGAGAAAAATGTGGGATTATAAAAGAAGGAGTTCCTGTAGTTGTATATCCTCAAAAGGAAGAAGGGATGAGTGTTATTGAAAAAATTGCAAAAGAGAAGAAATCAGAGATAATCTATGTTAATGAAAATGATGGGGAACTATTAGATATCGAATATACAGAAGATAAAATATATCAAAGAGTTAAAATAAAAGGAATAGATAAGACTTATGAAGTTCTTATGGGGCTTTTAGGAGAACATCAAATATTAAACGGAGCATTAGCTTTAAAAGCTGTAGAGATAGGATTAAAGAGAGATGGAAAATCTTTAGGGAATCTAGAAGATGGATTTAAAAATACAGTATGGGCAGGAAGATTAGAAGTTTTAGATAGAAAGCCATTAGTAGTTATAGATGGTGCTCATAATATAGATGGTATAAAAATGCTTAAAAAGAATATAAGAAGATATTTTAAGTTTAAAAAATTATATTTGATTATTGGAATTTTAGCAGATAAGCAAGTAAAAGAAATGTTAGATGTGATTTTAGAAGATGTAGAAGAAGTAGTTGCATTAACTCCTAATAGTGGGAGAGCAGAACTTGCAGATGAATTAAAAGAAGAAATAAAAGAATATAATGTAAAAGTAGAAAGCTATGAAGATTATGAGGAAGGCTTTAAAGAGATTTATAAAAAAGCTGGCGAAGATGATTTGATTCTTGCAACAGGTTCTTTATATATGATAGGAGAAATGAGAGGAATAATTAAAAGAAATATAAAGTAAAAGAGACCTTAGGGTCTCTTTTTTATGCTTCTTGAAGAGTTTTTAAAGCTAAAGCTAATTGGTCAGGACAAGATGTATCCTTAGTTTTGCATTTTATACCAGATAACTTTTCTATAGCCTCATTAATTTTCATTCCTTTTACTAGAGTGGAAATACCAAATAGATTTCCAGGACAACCATTTATAAATTCTACTGATTCTATAACATCATCTTTAGTTTGAATATGTATTTCTGTTGAACACACACCTTTAGTTTTATATACGAACATAAAAAATCCCCCTTAAATAAGATAGTTTTATTATACATGGATAGGAATAAATAATAAAGGAGAAAAATGGAGTATTTTGTACCATTAAGAAATTTTAAACATACAATAATGTAAGTGAACTACTTCCAAGAATTTAAGGAGATGAAATATGGAGAATATTATTGTGTGTAATACTGCAAATGATAGCATAAGTAAAGTTGATTTAGAGAAGAATAGTATAAGTACGATGACCTTAAACCTTGGTGGAGAAAGAAATGGTCCAAGAAATCTAGATATACAAGGTGAAAGTGCCGTAATTACTAATTGTTACTCAGATAGTATAACTTTTATTGATTTAAAGGAATTTAAAGAAAAAGAAAATTATAAAGTGGATAGATATCCAAAAGATATAAAATGGAGAAAAAACTATATCTATATTGCTTGTGGTGATTCAAATTCAATATTATTTTTTAATGAGAGGAGGAGAGAAGTAGATTTTAGTGTAAAGGTTGGAGAGTATCCAAGTTCTATAGCTATAGATAAAAATGAAAAAAATATATATGTAGCTAATATGAATAGTAATAGTTTAAGCATAATTAATAATGAGAAAAAGATAAAAATAAAAGATATTAAACTAAAGGATATGCCAACTAAAATAATGTTATCAGAAGATGAAAAGTATATGTATACATGTCAAAATTCCTTTGAAGGAAGTAAAAAAGGCTATCTTAGAATATATGAAGTAAATACTTTCAAATTAATTAAAGAGTATAATTTAGGATATTTTCCTAGTGATATAGCTATTAAAGATGGAATAGCTTATATAACTAATCTAGGAGATGGAAGTGTTAGTATTTTAAACTTAAAAGATGGAAATAGCTTTAGGGTAATAGTTGGTGGAATGCCAAAAGGAGTTTTAAAGATAAAAGAAGAGATAGTAGTTGCTGATTATTATAGAGGTGAGTTAATATTTATCCATGAAACTTTAATGAAGAAAAAAAGCCTTGCAATAGGAGTAGAACCTAATGCAATGGCTATAGTTAGTCAGTTTCATTAATTAAAAGTGTTATTATCTGATTATAAATATCTGAAGGATTTTCTTGCCACTTATTGCAAATGTAGGTGGCTTGTTTTTTTGAAGGAACAGAAAGTTTAAGTTCTATCAATGGAACATCATCCTCAAGAGCTTTTATATGAACTAAAAAACTATTATTTTTAGCTAAAGTATAGTCACTATGTATAGTTAATTCTTTTTTTATAAGCTCAATACGAGATTTTATATACTCAGTAATAGAAAGGAGTTTAGATTCGGAAATTCTATCTTTAAATAAGGTAAGAACATTGTCACCTTTATCAGTTAAAGAGATTAAATTTTTATCTGAAACTTGGATATATTGAATAAATTTAGTATCCATTAACTCACTTATATACTGCTGCAGAGTAAAGTAGTTTATAAAGCTATTTTCTAAAATAATCTCTGTTAATTGCGTATTGGTTATAGGATGTTTTAAAAGTTTTAAAATATATAAAACTAGTAATTTATTTTCAGCTAATTCTAAAGAACTTTCTTCATGCATAATAAGGCCTCCATTTTATTTGAAAGTATGTATTTTAATTATAGCATAAAAATGTACATAGTGAAATTTAGGAATAGATAAACTTAAGAATAATATAATATATAGAACAGCACATAAAGGAGGTAAAATGAGAAAAATACAAGGGCTTTTAATGTTTTTAGTTATAATTATTTTTTTTGGAATAAAAACAGAACATAATATAAAATTTGTAAATGCTATAAACTTTAAAAATAAAGAGCCGATATATAAAATGACGGAAGAAAAAAAAGAATTATTTTTAACTTTTGATATAAATTGGGCAGAAGATGATAAAACATATGAAATATTAGAAATTCTAAAAGAAAATGATGTGAAGGGAACTTTTTTTATTATGGGAAAATGGGTTATATACCCTGATGGGAATAAAGAAAAGTTAGAAAAGATAAAAGAAGAGGGACACATTATTGGAAATCATAGTTATATTCATCCAGACTTTAAGGAAATATCAAAAGAGAGAATGGAAAAGGAAATACTAGAAACTGAAAAAATAATAATAGATACAATAGGGGTAAAAACTGAGATATTTAGATTTCCTAGTGGTTCTTTTTCAGAAAAAGCAGTAGAAACTGTATATGGCTTAGGGTATATTCCTATAGAATGGAATATAGATTCCAAAGATTGGAGGAATGAGGGATTAGAGAAAGAATATCTTAATGTAAAGAAAAAATTAAAGAATGGATCAATAATTTTATATCACAATAACGGAAGACACACTCCGGAAAATATTAGAAGATTGATAAAAGAATGTAAAAAAGACGGATATACTTTTGGAGTGTTAAAAAATTCGTAAACGTTATAAAAAATTCATAAAGTTTAAAAAATATTTTAAATTTTCTTGAAAAAGAGGGTTTGCTTGTATTATAATGGAAATATATTTGTGTTGGGGTTTTTAAAGGGCACAAAGTTTATTACAAAGGGAGAGAGGGGTTACAATGGATAATTTAATGTTAAACAATAAGATTTACTTAGAGGGAAAGATAGCTTCGGAAAGAAGATTTAGTCATGAAATGTATGGAGAGGGGTTTTATACTTTTGATTTAGAGGTTATGAGACTTAGCGATTCAGTAGATATATTAAATATTACTGTATCAGAAAGACTTTTAACAGGTGTTGATATAACTGTAGGAACAGATGTAATTGTTGATGGACAATTAAGATCGTATAATAAGTTTATGGATGGGTCAAATAAACTAATATTAACTGTTTTCGCAAGAAATATTGAGCCTTGCCTAGAAAGAAGTAAAAATCCAAATGAAATTTATTTAGATGGGTATATTTGTAAGGAGCCAGTTTATAGAACGACTCCATTTGGTAGAGAGATAGCAGATGTTTTATTAGCAGTAAATAGAGCTTATAATAAATCAGATTATATTCCAACAATTGCATGGGGAAGAAACTCAAGATTCTGCCGTATGTTAGAAGTGGGAGAAAATATAAGAATCTGGGGAAGACTTCAAAGTAGAGAATACCAAAAGAAGGTATCAGAAACTGAAGTTATAAAAAAGGTTGCATATGAAGTTTCTATTTCAAAAATGGAAAAAGTTAGAGAAAATGACGAAGTTGAAGAGCTAATTCTTGATAACGAACAAGAAGGAGCAGTATAAAATAAAAAAAAAGCAAGTACGTGATGTACTTGCTTTTATTTTACAATTATTTTCTTAAATCATCTAAAAGTTGAGTTTTATCTTTAGTTTGATCATCAACTGATTTTATGATTTTAGCAGGTGAACCAGCTACTACAACACCAGCAGGAACATCTTCAGTAACAACAGAACCAGCTGCAACAACAGCTCCTTCTCCAACTTTGATTCCTTCAAGTATAACAGCGTTAGCTCCAATTAAAACATTGTCTCCAATTTCACATGGTGACTTACTTGGTGGCTCTAAAACACCAGCAACAACTGCACCAGCACCTAAGTGAACATTTTTACCAAGTTTTCCACGAGCACCGATAACAGCATTCATGTCAACCATTGTTCCTTCACCTATTTCAGCACCGATATTAATAACAGCTCCCATCATGATAACTGCATTATTACCAATTGACACTCTATCTCTTATTATTGAACCTGGTTCTATTCTTGCATTGATTTCTTTTATATCAAGCATTGGAATAGCAGAATTTCTTCTATCATTTTCTATTCTAAAGTGTTTGATTTTATCTTTATTATCAAGAATTATTTTTGATAATATATCTGATTCTCCAATAAGTATGTAGAAGTTATCAGTTCCGTACCATTCAACCTCATCTAAGTTGACGTCTTTAAAGTCTCCATTTATAAATATTTTAAGTGGAGTTGATTTTTTTGTTTCTTTTATAAATCTTGCGATTTCATATGGATCAGTAAAATTATATTCCATAATATCATCCTTTCTAAACTAATGTCGAATTTTTGTGTGTGTACTTTATTATAATAAAAAATAGAAAGGTTTTAAAGAGGAAATTGAAAAAAACAGGTTTGCGACTAAAGATAGATTAATGTAAAATAAGCAAAAGGAGTGATAAAAGTGAAATTAGAAAAAGGATTAGTTCAAATATATACAGGTGATGGAAAAGGAAAAACTACAGCAGCAATAGGTCAAGGGATTAGAGCTTATGGAAATGGACTTAAAGTAGTAATGCTCCAATTTTTAAAGGGTGGATATACAGGCGAACTTAAGACTATAGAAGAACTTGGAGACAATTTTAATATATATAGATTTGAAAGCAAGAAGGATTTCTTTTGGAATTTAAATGATGAACAAAAGGAATTATTAAAAAAAGAAATAAGAGAAGGCTATAATTTTATTTTAGAGAGAATAGAAAAAAATGATGCAGATCTTTTAATAATAGATGAAGTGATGGGGGTTCTTAGAAATAAACTTTTAACAGAAGAAGAAGTTCTATATATTATAGAGAATAAACCAGAAAGCATGGAAATTATTATGACAGGACGTAATGTACCAGATAAAATAAAAGAAAAAGCAGATTTAGTTACAGAAATGAAAATGATAAAACATTATTTTGAAAAGGGAGTTCCTAGTAGAAAGGGGATAGAGTATTAATGAATAAGAATGTAGAAAAAGTTCAAATTTCAGGAATAAGAAAATTTTATAATGAAGTAGTTAAAGTAGATGGAGCTATATCTTTAACTCTTGGGCAACCAGATTTTAAAACTCCAGAAGCAATAAAGATAGGAATGAAGGAAGCTATAGATAAAGATTTAACTACATATACTTCAAATGCAGGAATAGAACCTTTAAGAGAAGAAATAGGAAAATATTTAAATGGTTTTGGGATAAATTATAGTAAAGAAGAGATTTGTTTAACTGTAGGTGGAAGTGAAGGAATATTTATAGTTCTTCAAAGTCTTATAAATCCAGGAGAAAAAGTATTAATTCCAAATCCAGCTTATCCAGCTTATGAAAGTATAGTTAATATAATTGGTGGGGAAGTTGCAAATTATAAATTAAATCCAGACTTTACTGTAAATGTTGAAAATATAAAAAAGGGCTTAGATGAAACAGGAGCAAAAGTATTAATTCTTTCATTTCCAACAAATCCAACAGGGGCTATATTAGATGAAAAAGGCCGTGATGAATTAGTAGAATTAATAAAAGAAAGAGACATATTAGTTATTACAGATGAAATATATGCATCAGTAATTTATGATAAATATGTTTCAGTTGCACAAAATGAAGAAATTTTAGAAAAAATAATTTATATAAGTGGATTTTCTAAAATGTTTTCAGCAACAGGACTTAGATTAGGATATGTATGTGCAAAGGCAGAAATAATGAAAGAAATAATGAAAGTTCATCAGTATGGAGTATCTTGTGCGCCTTCAATAGTTCAATATGGGGTATTAAAAGGATTAAGAGAATCTTTAGGTGAAGTAGAAAAAATGAAGGAAGAGTTTAAGAAGAGAAAAATCTATGTTATAGATAGATTAAAGAAGATGGGAATTGAAACAGTAGACCCAAAGGGAGCTTTTTATATTTTCCCTAATATAGAAAAGTTTAAAATGACTTCGGAAGAGTTTTGTCTTTCTTTACTGAAAGAAGAAAAAGTTGCATGTGTACCAGGAACAGCTTTTGGAACTTTAGGAGAAGGCTATATGAGAATATCTTATTGTTATTCAATTGATGAATTAAAAGAAGCACTAGATAGAATCGAAAAGTTCATAAAAAAGAAGAGCAATATATAATTATAGCTATAGTAGATTAGGTAAAAGTAGTTGAAAAGTATTATATATTATTTAGAAAAACTTTAATAGAGAGAAAATGAAATATGTAAAATGGTATCTTTCATTATTTAAAATAAAATAAAATATAGGATAGAAGAATATAAAAACAGAAGGCAGAAAAAATTTGTCTTCTGTTTTCTTTTTATAAACTTAAGGAGTTTTTAGCTCTATAAAGGGGAAAATGTTTGTAAATAAAAGACAAAAGGGTAGAAATGTACAAGTGAAACCAGTGAAAATCAAATGTAAAAATTAAATATAAATAAGGAAAATTTTAACACAATAATAGAAATAGCATTAAATTATAATAAAAGGTAAAACTTGTAAAATGGCTAGAATAAAAGATTTGCAAGGTCTAGAACTAAAAGTTGCAGAAAAATAGACATTTAAAAAAATGGGCATTTTTTTAACAAATTGATAAAAATACTAGAAAATATTTAATAGAATAATTTGACAATAAAGTTAAATATAATATAATTATTAATAAATTGGCTAGTAGGTAGCGGAAATAAAGGGGAGGGATAATATGGCAAAGTATATAGCACAAAGAATTTTAATTAGTATAGTTACAATATGGGTAGTAATTACATTAACATTCTTTTTAGTAAGATTAATGCCAGGGGGGCCGTTTGATGGAGAAAAGATGACGGCAGAAACAAAAGCAGTATTAAATGAGAAATATGGGTTAGATAAACCTTTAGGAGAACAATATAAAATGTATATGGGAAATCTTCTAAAAGGTGATTTAGGAGAGTCAATGGTATTTAGGGGAAGAAAAGTAATGGAAACTATAAAATATTCTTTTCCAAATTCAGCAAAACTAGGAATAGTAGCAGTAATATTTGCATTAACAGTAGGAGTTTTATTAGGAGTTTTATCAGCATTAAAGTCAGGAAAATGGCCAGATCGAGTATGTATGTTTATATCAACACTTGGAATAACCATACCAAGCTTTGTAATAAGTTCATTACTGATATATTTCCTAGTAGTAAAGTTTAAAATAATTCCATCAGCAATAGGACTTTCAAAACCAGTAAATTATATAATGCCTGTAATAGCACTAGGAGTTGCATCAATGGCATTTATAACAAGGCTTACAAGAAGTAAACTTATAGATGTTTTAAAATCAGATTATATAAGAACTGCAAAGGCTAAAGGATTAAATAGTAGAGTAGTAATATTTAAACATGCTTTAAGAAATTCATTAATTCCTATAGTAACTTATATGGGACCTTTGGTTGCAGGAGTTTTAACAGGATCATTTGTAGTAGAAAAAATATTTGCAATACCTGGTCTTGGAAATGAATTTGTATCAACAATATCAAGTAGAGACTATTCTATGTTATTAGGAGTTGTAGTTTTCTACAGTACATTAATCGTAGTTTGCAACTTAATTGTAGATATACTTTATGTAGTTATAGATCCAAGAATAAAATTATCAAATAGTGAAAGTTAGGAGGAGAGGAATATGGAAAATTTAAAAATAGATAAAGAGATGTTCTCTCCTGTTTCAAAGGAAGAGAAAAGCTTTGATAAAAATGTAAGACCAAGTGTTGGGTATTGGAAAGACGCATGGAGAAGATTAAAAAGTAATAAAGTCGCATTAGTTTCTTTAGTAGTTATAATACTTTTAATTTTAGCAGTTATCATAACACCTATGGTTTCTAAATATACTTATTATGGACAAGATATGGCAGTAACAAATCAAGGACCGAATGGAGAACATATTTTTGGAACTGATACTCTTGGAAGAGATCTTTTTGTAAGGGTAATGATGGGAGCTAAATATTCTCTTATAGTAGGGATTGGAGCAGCAGTAATAAATCTTGTTATTGGAGTTATATATGGAGCTATAGCAGGATTTTGTGGTGGAAAAGTAGATACTATAATGATGAGAATAGTTGATTGTCTTTATAGTATTCCAACAATGATATATGCAGTTTTAATTATGGCTGTTTTAAAGGGAAGTAAGTTTGATGAAACAGGAATAATCAGTATAATGCTTGCACTTTCTATATCTTATTGGGTTGGAATGGCAAGAATAGTTAGAGGGGATATCCTTCAGTTAAAACAACAGGAATTTGTTCTTGCAGCAAAAGCTTTAGGAGCATCAAAAACAAGAATTCTTTTTAAGCACTTAATTCCAAATTGTATTGGTTCAATAATAGTAACAATGACACTTTTAATACCACAAGCAATTTTTACAGAATCATTTTTAAGCTATATAGGTCTTGGAATAAATGCTCCGAGAGCATCACTTGGAACTTTATGTAGTGAAGCTCAAACATTAATAAGTGTTCATCCATATCAATTATTTTTCCCAGCAATAGCTATTTGTATCATAATATTAGCATTTAACTTGCTTGGAGATGGATTAACAGAAGCTTTAGATCCAAAGCATCAAAGATAGAAAGGAGATAGAAGTTATGGAAAAAATATTAGAAGTTAAAAATCTAAAAACTTCATTTAAGACTCATATTGGTGAAGTACAAGCAGTAAGAGGAATCTCCTTTCATGTAAATAGAGGTGAGGCTTTAGGAATCGTTGGAGAATCAGGGTGTGGAAAATCAGTTTCAATGATGTCTATAATGAAACTCTTAGCAGATAATGCAGTAATAGAAAGTGAAGAAGTAATTTTTAATGGAGAAAATATAGGAAAGTTTTCAGAAAAACAAATGGAAGCTATAAGAGGGGATAAACTTGGAATGATATTTCAAGACCCTATGACTTCATTAAATCCTTTATATACAATAGGTGAACAGCTTATAGAACATTATATAAAGCATAAAAAAGTATCTAAAAAAGAAGCTTGGAAACGTGGTGTTGAAATGCTTGGCTTAGTAGGAATACCGAGTCCAGAAAAAAGAATGAAGCAGTATCCTCACGAGTTTTCAGGTGGAATGAGACAAAGAGCAATGATTGCTATAAGTCTTATGTGTGAGCCAGAACTTATAATTGCTGATGAACCAACTACAGCATTAGATGTTACAATTCAAGCTCAAATTTTAGATTTAATGAAAGGGTTAAAAGAAAAGATAAATACATCAATTATTTTAATAACACATGATTTAGGTGTAGTTGCAGATATGTGTTCAAGAATAAATGTAATGTATGGTGGAATTATAGTTGAAACAGGAACAGCTGAAGATATTTTTTATAGAGGAAAGCATCCATATACATGGGGACTTTTAAACAGTATTCCTGACCCTATGAAAAAAGAAAAGGAAAAATTAATTCCTATAGATGGTCAACCACCAGATCTTTTAAAACCACCAACAGGATGTCCTTTTGCAGATAGATGTGATTATACAATGAAAATTTGTATGGAAAAAATACCACCATTATTTAAGGGTGAAATGGAACATCAAACTAGATGTTGGCTTTGCCATGAAAATGCGCCAAAGGTAAATAGAGAAGACAAAATCTTAGAAAGCGTAGGAGGAAAATAAAATGAGTGAAAAAGAAGTAATATTAGAGGTTAAAAATCTATGCAAATATTTTCCTGCTACTAAAGGTGTATTTGCAAAAAAAAGCTTTGTTAAAGCAGTTGATAATGTTTCATTCGTATTAAAAAAAGGAGAAACATTAGGATTAGTTGGAGAATCAGGATGTGGTAAAACTACTACTGGTAGAACTATTTTAAAGCTATATAATCCTACAGCAGGAGAAATAATTTTTAATGGACAAAACATAGAGAATTTATCAGAAAAAGAGTTACTTCCATTAAGAAGAAAGATGCAAATGATTTTTCAAGATCCATATGCATCACTAAATCCAAGAATGACAGTTGGAGATATTATTGGAGAAGCTATAGATATACATGGGCTTCATAAAGGAAAAGAAAGAGATGAGAGAATAAGATATCTTTTAGATAAAGTTGGGCTTAATGGAAGTCACATAAATAGATATGCTCATGAATTCTCAGGGGGACAAAGACAGAGAATAGGAATTGCTAGAGCATTAGCTGTTGAACCAGAACTTATTGTATGTGATGAACCTATTTCAGCATTAGATGTTTCTATTCAAGCACAGGTTATAAATATGTTGGAAGAACTTCAAAATGAACTTGGATTAACTTATTTGTTTATAGCTCATGATCTTTCTATGGTTAAGCACATTTCAACTCATATAGGAGTAATGTATTTAGGACAAATGGTTGAAAGAGGATTAAGTGATGAAGTATATCTAAATCCAAAACATCCATATACAAAAGCTCTTTTATCAGCGGTACCAGTACCAGATCCAAATTATTCAAAGAATAATAAAAGGATTGTACTTGAAGGTGATATTCCATCACCAATAGATCCACCACCAGGGTGTAGATTTAAAAGTAGATGTAAAGAAGCTATGGAAATTTGTAGCTGTGAAAATCCAGAGTTAAGAGAAATTGAAGAGGGACACTTCGTAGCATGTCATCTATTTAAGTAATTAGATATAAATTTTCAAAAGGAAATATATATAGATTTATAAATAAAAAGGGGGGAATTTTTATGAGAAGAAAAAAATTAAAAGGTCTTGTGACTTTAGCAGTAACAGTTGCTATTGCTTCAGGAATCTTTGTTGGATGTGGGGGCGCATCAGATGAAGCCGGAAAAGGAAGAAATCTAGTTTATAATGTTGGGGCAGTAGTAAAAACTATAGATCCTGCATTAAATACAGCAGTGGATGGATCAACAATAATTGGAAATGCTTTTGAAGGTCTTATGAGATTAGATGAAGATGATAAGCCAATTCCAGGTGTTGCAAAAGAGTATAAGGTTTCAGAGGATGGAAAAACTTATACATTTACATTAAGAGATGATGCTAAATGGTCAGATGGAAAACAAGTTACAGCAAAGGATTTCCAATATGCATGGCTTAGATGTTTAAATAAAGATACAGCAGCTGAATATGCATATCAAATGTTCTACATTGATAAAGCTAAAGAATATAATGAAGGAAAAGCTAAAGCAGAAGAGGTTGGAATTAAGGTTGTTAATGATACTACTTTAGAAGTAAAATTACATTCAACAACACCATATTTCCTAGGATTAACAGCTTTTGCATCATACATGCCTGTTAGAGAAGACGTTGTAGGAGATGGATGGTCGGATAGTCCAGAAAAGTATATTTCAAATGGACCATTCCAATTAAAAACTTTTAACATGAAAGATTCTTATGAGTTTGTTAAAAATGAAAACTACTGGAATAAAGATGAAATAAAGATTCCTGGTGTAACTTATAAAATGGTTGCAGATGAAAATACTGCATATGCAAGTTTACAAAATAAAGAGTTTGATGTTATGTCTCTTACAGAGCCAGCACTTGTAGAAAAAGGAAAAGCAGAAGGATTAACTAAAACATTCCCTAACTTAGGAACATACTTTATTTGCTTTAATGTTAATAATAATGCAGATAAATTAAATTCAGACGTTAGAAAGGTACTACAAAATAAAGATTTTAGAAATGCATTAGCATTAGCAATAGATAGAGAATCTATAGTTAAAAATGTAACTAAAACAGGACAAGTTCCATCAGCTAGTTTCACTCCAGCAGGAATAAAAGATCCAGCAGGAAAAGATTTTAAAAAGAATAAGTTTGATCCATTAGCACAAAAAGAAAATGTTGAAAAAGCTAAAGAATTATTGAAGAAAGCTGGATATCCAGAAGGAAAAGGACTTCCTAAGCTTGAACTTATGTATAATTCTGAAGGAGTTCATAAATTAGTTATGGAGGTTATTCAACAAAACTGGAAAGAAATTGGAGTTGAAGTTGAATTAACAAATCAAGAATGGGCAGTATTCTTAAACACAAGAAAGAAAGGAGATTTCCAAATTGCAAGACATGGTTGGTCAGCTGACTATGTAGACCCAATGACATTCTTAGATATGTGGGTTAGCGGAAGAGATGGAAATCAAGCTAGTTGGGGTAATAATGAATCACATTTCTCTAATAAGGAATATGATGCTCTTATAACAAAAGCTAAAGAAGAAGGGGATCAAACTAAGAGGTTTGAGTATATGAGACAAGCAGAGGATATCCTTTTAGATGAAATGCCTATAATTCCAATTTATGATTACACTAAAACTTATGGAATTAATGAAAATATAAAAGGAATTCATGCATCTACATTAGGACAAATTTACTTTGATAGAGTAACAATAGAATAAAATAAAAAAATAGCTTCACTAAAAAGTGAAGCTATTTTTTTTATAGACCTAAAACATCATTCATATCGTATAGGCCAGGATTCCATACAGTCCCCATGTATTCACAAGCTTTTAAAGCACCAATTGCAAATACGTCTCTAGAGATAGCATTATGAGAAAGTGTAATTACTTCACCAAGTCCAGCAAAGATTACATCATGATCTCCAACAATTCCACCGCCACGAACAGCATGAATTCCAATTTCAGTTTTTTCTCTTTTCTTTTGTCCATCTCTTCCATGTACATAATGAGTTTCTTCAGGAAGAGAGTCTTTAATAGTATCAGCAAGTAAGATTGCAGTTCCACTTGGAGCATCTACTTTTTGATTATGATGTTTTTCAACAATTTCAATATCGTAGTTTCCGTAAAGAATTGGAGAAACTTTCTTTAATAATGAATTTATTAAATTTATTCCAAGAGACATGTTAGCTGATTTAAATAAAGGTAAAGTTTTACTCTTTTCATCTATAAAAGCTAAATCTTCTGGAGTAAAGCCAGTTGAACAAATAACAAGTGGCTTTTTAGTTTTTTCAGTAAGTGATATTAAATTTCTTAAAGCATCAGCTCTTGAAAAATCTAATAAAACGTCATATTCAATATTAACATCTTCTGGAGTTTTAAAAACTGGGTAATCAAAACTACTTTCATGTCTATCAATTCCACCAACTATATTTAAGTTTGGGAAATCAGTTTCAGCAATTTTACTAATAGTAGTTCCCATTTTACCAGAACAACCGTTTAATAGAACTTTTATCATAATAATCTCCTTAAATTAAATTCATATTTTTTAATTCTTTTTTCATTTGTGCTTCTAAATCTTTATCCATTTCATATAAAGGAAGTCTTAATGGACCTACTTCTAATCCCATTAGGTTAAGAGCAGTCTTAACAGGGATAGGGTTAGTTTCTAAGAATAAAGAGTTAGCTAAATTTAGTGTATCTATTTGAAGTTTTAAGCTTTCGTTAACATTACCTTCTAGGTATGCTTTAGTCATGCGATGAACTTCATTTGGAATTACATTTGCTAAAACAGAAATAACTCCTTTTCCACCAAGAGACATTATAGAAACGATTTGGTCATCATTACCTGAATAAATATCTAAATCATCTCCACAAAGAGCTTTTATTTTAGCTACTTGACTAAGGTCTCCACTAGCTTCTTTTACAGCTACAACATTTTTTAATGATGAAAGCTCTTTTAAAACTTCAGGAGACATATTCATTCCTGTTCTTGAAGGAACGTTATATAAAATAATAGGGATATTTACTTCGCTATCAATAGCTTCAAAATGTTTAATAAGCCCTTTTTTATTTGTTTTATTGTAGTAAGGTGTAATTACAAGAAGACCATCAACACCAATACTTTCAGCCCATTTACTCATTGAGATAGAAGAAGCTGTACAGTTAGAACCAGTTCCAGCTATAACAGGAATTCTTTTATTAACTACATCTACAGTAAACTTTATAGTTTCTTTTCTTTCATCTAAAGTCATAGTACTTGCTTCACCAGTAGTTCCACAAATTACTATAGAATCAGTACCTTCTTTTATTTGCCACTCTAAAAGTTCTCTTAACTTTTCAAAATTAACGCCATTTTCTGTAAAAGGTGTAACTATAGCAACACCTGAACCTTCAAAAATTGTCATTTGAAATCCTCCAATTTTACTTATTTATAATTAATTCAGCAATTTGCACTGCATTTAAAGCAGCACCTTTTCTTATATTATCAGCTACTACCCAAAGATTTAAACCGTTGTCTATGCTGAAATCTCTTCTGATTCTTCCAACATAAACATCATCAGTACCACTCATTTCAAGTGGAGTTGGGTATTTAAGTTCATCTACGTTATCATAAACGGTAATACCTTTAGCATTTTCTAAAAGTTCTACTACCTGTGGAAGCTCGAAAGCTTTATTTACTTCTACATTAATGCTTTCACTGTGAGAATTTAATACAGGAACTCTTACAGTAGTAGCAGTAATTCTTAAATCAGGCTCATGAAGAATTTTTCTAGTTTCTAATATCATCTTCATTTCTTCTTTAGTATAGCCATTTTCTAAAAATACATCTATGTGAGGAAGACAGTTTCCTGCAATAGGGTAAGGGAATTTCTTTGGAGCAATTCCTTTAACACCATCTTCTAAATCTTTAATTCCTTGCATTCCAGCACCAGATACAGCTTGATAAGTTGAATAAACAACTCTCTTTATACCAAAAGCATCATTTAGAACTTTTAAAACAGGCATAGCTTGTATAGTAGAACAATTTGGATTAGCAATTATTCCGTTATGCCATGAAATATCCTCTGGGTTAACTTCTGGAACAACTAAAGGAACTTTAGGATCCATTCTCCAAGCACTGCTATTATCAATAACAACAGCCCCAGTTTTAGTGAAAATAGGAGCGAACTCTAGGCTTGTATCTCCACCAGCTGAAAATAGTGCAAAATCTAGTGTTAAATCTTTTATATTTTCCTCATTTGTTTCTATTATAGTATATTCTTCATTTTTAAACTTCATCTTTTTACCAGCTGATCTTTTTGAAGCAAAAAGATAAAGGTTTTTTATTGGGAAATTTCTTTCTGCTAATATTTCAAGGAATTTTCTTCCTACATTACCAGTAGCCCCAACTATTGCAACATTATACAATGTAATCCCTCCTAAAATTTAAGTAACTTTTAATTAAAAAGTTGTATACAATAACTATAAAATTTTATAGGGAAAATAGCAAGGCTTATGGTAAAAATAGTGAAAAAATATGGGCTTAGAATAAATTCTAGCTATAGGGGGAATAATATTTATAAAATATGTATACGAGGGAGAGGTAAATGAGTAAAACACCACTAAAAAAAATTATAAAATCAAAACTAAAATCTAATAGAGAGCTCACAGATGCAGAAAAACTTAGAGAAAAAATAAAATATGAAATAGCAGAAGAGTTAGGGTTGAAAGATAAGGTTGAAGAACTAGGGTGGGGTGCTTTAACAGCGGAAGAAACAGGAAGGATAGGAGGACTTATGACTAAAAGAAAGAAAAAGTTAAAAATACCAACAAACAATGAAATATTAGGAAGAAATAGAGAAGAAGGCTTCTAAGGGTTTGACTTAATCTAAGAATAATTATAATATTATTCTTAGATTTGGATAAATTGATCGGGGGTATATAAGAAAATGGCATATCGTGAATTTGCAAAAATATATGATGAACTTATAAATGAAGATATAGATTATAATAAAATAGGAAAAAAAGTATTAAATATAGTAGATAAGTATAATGTAGAAAAAAAATCATACTTAGATTTAGCTTGTGGAACAGGTAATGTATCTGTGGAGATAGCTAAAAACTTTAAAGAAGGATTTGCAGTTGACCTTTCAGAAGAAATGTTAAGAGAAGCCTTTGATAAGTTTAAAAAAGAAAAGATAAAAAGCAGGATTGTAAGACAAGATATGACTGAACTTAGTTTAAATCATAAATTTTCTCTTATAACATGTGTACTTGATTCTACTAATTACATAACTGAGAAAAAAGGAATAGAAAATTATTTTAAAAATGTATATAATCATTTAGAAGAGAATGGAATTTTTATATTTGATATAAATTCATACTATAAGCTTTCAGAAGTTTTAGGAAATAATATATATACATATAGTTCAGAAGATGTTTTTTATAGTTGGGAAAATACTTTTGAAGATAATATAACAAATATGTTTCTAACTTTCTTTATAAAAGAAGGTGAACTTTATGAAAGATTTGAAGAAGAACATTTTGAAAGAGCTTATAAGGAAGAAGAAATAGAAGAACTATTAGAAAAAGCTAACTTAAAAGTTCTAGAAAAGTGGGATGGATACTCAGAAGATGAAATTCATGAAGAGTCAGAAAGAATACTTTACGTAGTAAAAAAAATGGAGGTTTAGTATTATGAACGATAAAATTATTAGAGGAACAGCAAAAAATGGAATGGTTAGATTTATTGGCGGAATGACAACGAATCTTGTAAATGAAGGAGTTAAGATACACGGATGTACTCCAGTTGCATCAGCAGCTTTTGGAAGAATGCTTACAGCAGGAAGCCTTATGGGAGCACTTTTAAAGGGAGAAAAAGAAGCAATAACATTAAAAATCGATGGGAAAGGGGTAGCTCATGGAGTTACTGTAACTGCTCATTCAGATGCAAGTGTTAAAGGATTCATAGGAAATCCAATTATTGATTTACCTTTAAAGCCAAATGGAAAATTAGATGTTAGTGGAGCAGTAGGAAAAGATGGAATGCTTCTAGTTATAAAAGATATGGGCATGAAAGAACCATATGTAGGACAAGTGCCAATATATACAGGTGAAATAGCAGAAGATTTAGCATATTACTTTACAGTTTCAGAACAAACACCATCAGCAGTTTCATTAGGTGTTTTAGTTGATACAGATTTATCAGTAAAATGTTCAGGTGGATTTATAATTCAAATGATGCCAGATGCAGATGAATTACTAGCAGATGTTATAACTTATAGATTAGAAGAAATTCCACCAATAACTACATTACTAAATGAAGGAAAAGACATAAAAGAAATATTAGAAATGGTATTTGAAGATATGGATGTAAACTTCCTAGAAGAAATCGAGCCATCATATAAATGTGATTGTTCAGAAGAAAGAGTTGAAAAAGCACTTATAAGTATTGGGAAAGATACACTTAAAGAAATTTATGATGACGGGAAATCAGAAGAAATCAAATGTCATTTTTGTGGAAAAAGCTACAACTTTAGTAATGAAAAAATCGGTGAATTACTAGAAAAAGCAAAATAGTAAAAATAAAAAAGCGATTGACAAAGAAAATTGTCGGTCGCTTTTTTTCCTTTACTAGTATTTTTTTTATATCTATGGTTACACTATGAACATATTTGTATAAATAAGTAGCCATTTAGAATTTTTTACTTTGGGATTAGAAGAAACATTTCCTAAGAAGGAGAGTATTATATAGCAAGATTAAATTACAAAAATACTACCCCTATCTGTTAAATAATCATCTTTTAAATATATGTAGGAAACTTTATGCTTAGTTAAAAATTCTTTTACTAGATTTCCATACTTATATTTATCTAGTGAGCCAAAAAACACCATGGTATTCTCGTTTATAAGGCCACCAACTCCACCAATAAAGCCATAATCAAGTCCTTCTAAAACTATGTCCTTTGGAGGAAGAAGTAGAGCATGGAAGTTATGAGATACTAAAAGATTAAATGCTTTTTTATCAGAAGTTATAAAAGCATTATTAGATACTTTTAAAATTGAACAGTTGGTATAGCCTTGTTTAATGTTTAATTTAGTTAAATGAGGAAAAGCATTCAATAGATTTTCATCAGTATAGGATAAATTATGCATTAAAAAATTATCTGTTATTAAAGCATTTAAAAAAATATCATTTGGATATATAGAAGATAGAGAATTTTTAGATAAAGTATATGAAATTCCTAGAGTTTTAATATGCTCTAAAAAGGAAATATCCATATCTTTATGGAAAATTACGTTTTTTCTATCTTTATCTAATATAGCCATTTGTATATCAACATGCCCATCAATAGCTAGATATAATAATTTAGATTGTGGAATCTTTATAGGAGTTAACCCTAAGTTTATTAGATTAGATAATTCGGTATGGGATATTCGATAGTCAACAAAGCAAAACATTTAAATCCTCCTTAAACGATATTATAAGGATAAATTACTACTTTATAAAATAAAAATCAAGTTATAGAAAAAGTGAATAATTGTGGAATATAAACCAATTTAATATTTGTATATAGATAAATAGAGAAATACATACTATTACTAGAAGGGAGTGAATTCTATGCTTGTACTGAAATTAGCTTATATGGGAGATTTAGATTTTATAAAAGAGTTACAAGATTTAAAAACTCTACTTAAAAAGAAAGAAATAGTAATAGGATTAGTTGAGCAGATTGAAGGCGAAACTCATATTATAAAAGTTTTGTGCGAAGAAGAGAGTGAAGAGATACAGAAAAAAGTAAAGTTATATATAAGTGATCTCTTATACAGAATGGTTATAAAAGACTACAAAAGAAGAGAAATGTTTCAGTTAATAAAAGATACGTATTTTTTTCTGAAACAAGATGAAATTTTAGAGATAGAAGTTTTAGTTATGGAAACCCTTTATAGAGAGAATAAAATAGGAGATGATATAGGACTTTATTGTGAGGAAAAAATAAATGAAATAATCCTTAAAATAAATGAATGCTTAAATGAAAATAATGAATTGAATATAAATGGGTTCATTACATTTAGAATGAGAAGCTTAAGAGAAGATATAGAGGATGTAATAGATAAAGTAATCCAAAAGTATATGGTTGATAAAGAGTACAATGAGTTTATAAAGTTATTAAAGTATTTTGTTGAAATTCAAGATAGTAAAATAGAAAAAATAAATATTATTATAGATAAAGAAGGAAGCTATAGAATAGAAGATGAAGGTGGAAAAGATATCTTTGAGCAATTTACAAAAGAAATAGGAGATAGTAAAATAGGAATAGATGCTAATATTGAAGATGTAATAATAAGCGGTCTTATTACAAATGCTCCTAAAGAAGTTTTAATTATGGGCAGGAAGAATTGTATAAATAAAGAGTTTATAAAGACTGTAGAATGTGTTTTTAATGAAAAAGTTATTTACTGCGAATAAATTTAAAAAAAAGTGTTGACAGAGATAGAAAAATAATATAGAATAACATTTGTAAAGAAGAAACAGCCGTTTCTCACCAGCAACTCTGTAGAGATGTTCGCTAGGTCAAGTATCTTTTATTTAGATAGTTCAGGACGGCATATATGTCGTCCTTTTATTATATGTATATTTTTAATGTTAGTTAAATACGGAGGTGGAAGCCATTAGTAAAAATTACATTGCAAACGAAGAGATTAGAGGAAAAGAAGCTAGAGTACTTTCAAGTACTGGAGAACAGCTTGGAATAATGTTAATTAAGGATGCTTTAGAAAAAGCATATGAGGAAGAGTTAGATTTAGTGTTAATATCACCAAACGCTAACCCACCAGTTTGTAGAATTATGGACTTAGGGAAATTTATCTACGAACAATCAAAAAAAGAAAAAGAAGCAAAGAAGAAGCAAAAAATCATTAACATAAAAGAAGTAAGATGTAGTCTTACAATTGAAGAAAATGATATTGCAATAAAAGCTAAAAATGCAAGAAAGTTCCTATTAGATGGGGATAAAGTTAAAATCACTGTTAGATTCAGAGGAAGAGAAATGGAACTAACTCATATTGGAGACAGAATTCTAAAGAACTTCCTAGGTAAGCTTGAAGATGTTTGTATCGTTGAAAAGCCTGCTAAAAAAGAAGGAAGAAATATGACATTGGTTTTAGGCCCTAAAAAGGCATAACACTTGAGAGGAGGATTTTATCATGCCAAAAATGAAGACACATAGAGGTGCAGCTAAAAGATTTAGAAAGACAGGTACAGGAAAGCTTAAAAGAGCAAAAGCTTTCAAAAGCCACATACTAACTAAGAAAAGCCAAAAAACTAAGAGAAAACTTAGAAAAGGTGGATACGTAGATAGTACACAAGAAAAAGTAATGAAGAAATTATTACCATACCTATAAGATTAGGACGCAGGAGGTTTTTGAAGAATGGCAAGAGTAAAAAGAGCAATTAACGCTCGTAAAAATCATAAAAAAGTTTTAAAGCTTGCAAAAGGATACTACGGTGGAAAGAGTAAGTTATTTAAAACTGCAAATGAATCAGTTATAAGAGCATTAAGAAATGCATACGTTGGAAGAAGATTAAAGAAAAGAGACTACAGAAGACTTTGGATTGTTAGAATTAACGCAGCTTCAAGAATGAGTGGTCTTTCATACTCAAGATTCATGAACGGAATCAAATTAGCTGGTGTTGACATAAACAGAAAAATGTTATCAGAAATCGCTATAAACGATGCTGCAGCATTTGCTGAATTAGTAGAATTAGCTAAAAAACACTTAGCTTAATAACATAAAGAATGCGACTTAGGTCGCATTTTCTTTATATTTTTTTAAATTAAATATTTGTAAACAATTTATTAAGAAGGCTAAACCTTGAGGTGGATTAATGAAGAAAAAAGTTTTGAAGAAAATTAATTTAAGTGGAGTTCAGATACTTTCTTTAGGTTTTGCAATAGTAATACTTATAGGAGCTATACTTTTAAGTTTACCTATATCATCAAGAAGTGGAGAAGGGACAAACTTTTTAGATGCACTATTTACATCTACATCCGCTGTTTGTGTAACAGGATTAGTTACATTAGATACAGGAACTTATTTTAATACCTTTGGGCAAATAGTGATAATGTTATTAATAGAAATTGGTGGTCTTGGATTTATGTCCTTTGCTACATTTATAGCAGTTTTATTAGGTAAAAAGATAACATTAAAAAATAGATTATTAGTTCAAGAAGCTATGAATACATTTAGTATTCAAGGGCTAGTTAAAATGGTAAAGTATGTATTAGGATTTACATTTGCAGTACAATTTTTTGGAGCACTTTTACTTTCAACTCAATTTATTCCAAAGTTTGGAGTATTGAAAGGTATTTACTATAGTATTTTCCATTCAATTTCAGCATTTTGTAATGCAGGATTTGACCTTATGGGGAACTTTAGCAGTGTAACTGGATATGCAGATAATGCGGTTATGATATTAATATTAAGTGCTTTAATTATAATAGGGGGATTAGGCTTTACAGTTTGGCTGGAGGTCTATAATTATAGAGGAGCTAGAAGATTTTCAGTTCACTCTAAAATAGTAATAGTTACTACTATTATATTAATAGTAGGAGGAACTATTTTAATGTTTCTTTTTGAAATGCATAATTCTGAAACGATAGGAAATATGGGGATGGGTGGAAAGTGGTTAAATTCATTTTTTGCATCAGTATCGCCGAGAACAGCAGGATTTAACAGTGTTTCAACTGATGGAATGACCGGTTCAGGTAAGTTTTTAACAATTATTTTAATGTTTATAGGGGGTTCTCCAGGTTCTACAGCAGGAGGACTTAAAACAGCAACCTTTGGGATTGTAGTTTTAACAGTTATTTCAGTTATTAGAGGAAGAGAAGATACTCAAGCTTTTGGAAGAAGATTTTCAAAAGATTTAGTATATAAAGCTTTTGCTTTATTAATGATAGGAGCAACATTAGTAGTTGTAGTAACTATGCTTCTTGCAATAACACAACCTAAAGAAACATTTATAGATCTTTTATATGAAGCCACATCAGCATTTGGTACTGTTGGATTAACAACTGGGGTAACTCAAAGATTAAATGCTATAGGAAAGATTATAATAATGATAACGATGTACTTAGGAAGAGTAGGTCCTATGACGGTAGCATTAGCATTTGTTAGAAATAAAGTAAAACAAAATCATAAATATCCAGAAGGTAAGATATTAATTGGTTAAGGGATGGTGTTAATATGGCAAGAAAGCAATTTGTTGTAATAGGATTAGGTAGATTTGGTTCATCAGTTGCAGAAACTTTATGTAAAGTTGGTCATGAAGTAATGGTTATTGATAAGGATGAAGATTTAATTCAAGATATATCAGATAGGGTTACTCATGCAGTTCAATTAGATGCAACAGATGAAAATGCATTAAGAAGTTTAGGTCTTAGAAATTTTGATGTTGCTGTAGTTACTATTGGGTCTAATATTCAAGCATCGGTTATGGCAACGCTATTAGTTAAAGAACTAGGCGTTAAGTATATAATTGCTAAAGGAAATAGTGACTTACATGCAAAGGTTTTATATAAAATAGGAGCTGATAGAGTTATACTTCCTGAAAAAGATATGGGAGTAAGAGTAGCTCATAATTTAGTATCTGAAAGTATATTAGACTTTATTGAATTATCTCCAGACTATAGTATTATGGAAATTCAAGCTTTAAAAGAGTGGAGAAATAAAACTGTTCGAGAGTTAAAACTTAGAAGTACTTATGGAATAAATGTAATGGCAATAAAAAATGGAAGTGATGTTAATTTATCACCTTCTCCAGATGATGTTATACATGAAAAGGATATACTAGTAGCTATAGGATCTGCTGAAGATTTAAATAAATTAGAAGGCATGATAATAAAGTTAAATTAGACTGAGGTGGGACTTTGATTTATATAGAAAGCAAAGAAAATAGCTTTTTCAAAGAAACTAAAAAGCTTAAAGAAAGAAAAAATAGAACAAAATTAAGTAAGTATTTTATAGAAGGTTTTAGATTAGTAGAAGAAGCTTTAAAAGCTAATGCAAATTTAGAAGCTATATTATATGTAAAAGATGTAGAAGAAAAAGTAAAAGAAATTTTAGAAAAATATAATTATAAAGGTAAAGTTTTTGAAATATCAAAGCCTTTATTTTTAGAAGTTTGTGATACAGAAACACCACAAGGAATTGGAGGAGTAGTAAAAATAGAAGAAAATGACTCTGATTTAAGTGGTGGATTTTATCTTCTTTGTGATAAAGTTCAAGACCCAGGAAACTTAGGAACAATTATAAGAACAGCACATGCTGTAGGAGTATCAGGTATTATATTAACTAAAGGAACTGTTGATATATACAATGAGAAAGTAATACGTTCTACAATGGGGTCGATATTTTATGTAAATATTTATTTAGATGATAAAGATTTTACATTAATAAAAGAATTGAAGAAAAAAGATTATAAAATAATAACTACATCTTTAGAAGAAAGCCATGATTTCTTTAAAGCTGATTTAAGTGGAAATATAGTTCTTACTGTAGGAAATGAAGGTAATGGAGTGTCAGAGGAAATTTTTAGTTTATCAACAGAAAAAGTGAAAATTCCAATGCCAGGAGGAGCAGAATCTTTAAATGTAGGAATTGCAACTTCTATTATACTTTATGAAAAGTTAAGACAAAACTTAAGTAAATAAAACATTTCCTTGAAATTATAAGAAAAGGAATGTATAATTTATTTAGTAAATTTAATAAAGAAAAGCAATGATAGAGAGAGTAGGTATTGTTTAGCTTTTAGGGAGAAAAAACCTTAGACTGGAAGTTTTTTTAAGTAAAGCAATAGTGAAGTTCACTCCGGAGCTCTAGCTGTGAAATAAGTAGTAGCTAGCGGGAAACCGTTAATTTGTATCGAGTTGGGTTTAGTTTTTTTAAAATTAAACCAATTAGGGTGGTAACGCGGATATTCCGTCCCTTTTATTAGGGGCGGTTTTTTTATTGCAAAAATTTATGCGTATTAAAGAAAGGAGATTTAAAATGCAAGAACAACTTAAAGAAATTAAAGAATTAGCATTAAGTCAAATAGCATCTTCAGTTTCTTCAACAGAACTTGAAGAAATAAGAGTAAAATATCTTGGTAAAAAGGGAGAACTTACTACTATCCTTAGAGGAATGAAAGATGTTTCTAAAGAAGAAAGACCTTTAGTAGGTAAAATAGTAAATGAAGTAAAGGCTGAAATTGAAGAAGGTCTTGAAAAGAAAATAAGAGAAGTTAAAAATAAGGAGAAAAACGAAAAATTAGCTAACGAAGTTATAGATATATCACTTCCAGGAAAAAAAGCTAAATTAGGAAAAAGACATCCTTTAGATTTAACTTTAGCAAATATGAAAAATATATTTGTATCAATGGGATTCACTATTGAAGAAGGACCAGAAATAGAGCTTGATAAATATAACTTTGAAGCATTAAATATACCAAAGGATCATCCAGCTAGAAGTGAACAAGATACTTTCTACATAAATGACAATTTAGTATTAAGAACTCAAACTTCACCAGTTCAAGTTAGAACTATGGAAAAACAAAGCTTACCTATAAAAATGATATCACCAGGTAAAGTTTATAGATCAGATGATGTAGATGCTACACATTCACCAATATTCTACCAAATGGAAGGGCTTGTAATAGATAAAGGAGTTACTTTTGCAGATTTAAAAGGAACACTAGAACTATTCGCTAAAAAAATGTTTGGTGATAATGTAAAAACTAAATTTAGACCACATCATTTCCCATTTACTGAACCATCAGCTGAAATGGATGCAACTTGCTTCGTTTGTGGTGGAGAAGGATGTAAAGTATGTAAAGGAAGTGGATGGATTGAAATATTAGGTTGTGGAATGGTTCACCCTGATGTTTTAAGAAACTGTGGAATAGATCCAGAAGTATATTCAGGATTTGCATTTGGATTTGGTGTAGATAGAATGGTTATGCTTAAATACGGAATAGATGATATAAGATTATTATACGAAAATGATATGAGATTCTTAGATCAATTTTAATTATTAAAGTATTGGAGGGAAAAAAATGAAAGTACCATATAGTTGGTTAAAAGATTATGCAGATATAAATGTAGAGGCAAAAGAACTTGGAGACTTATTAACTTTAACTGGTTCAGCACTAGAAGGAGTAATAGTTCAAGGAGATAAAATAAATAGAGTTATTGTTTGTCAATTTAAAGAAATTGAAAAACATCCAGAAGCAGAAAGATTAAATGTATGTCAAGTTGATATTGGAGAAGAGGAATTACTTCAAATAGTAACAGCAGCAACTAACATGAAAGTTTCAGATAAAGTGCCAGTGGCTCTTCATAAATCAACTTTAGCTGATGGAACAGAAATTAAAAAGGGAAAACTTCGTGGAATAGTTTCAAATGGAATGTTCTGTTCAGAAGCTGAACTTGGATTAAAAGGTGAAGATGAAGTTGATGGATTAATGATACTTCCAGAAGATGCACCAATTGGAAAAGAAATAAAAGAATATTTAGGTCTTAAAAAAGAAACTTTAGACTTTGATATAACATCAAATAGACCAGATTGTTTAAGTATGATTGGTATGGCAAGAGAAACAGCTGCAACATTAAGAACTAGCTACAAAATGCCAAACTTAGAATATAAAGTTACAAACAGTGATGATATAAATAATGAATTAAAAGTTACTGTTAATGATAAACTTTGTAGAAGATATATGACTAGAATGGTTAAGAACGTAAAAATAGCACCATCACCAAAATGGATGCAAGATAGATTATTAGAAGCAGGAGTAAGACCTATAAATAACATAGTTGATATAACAAACTTTGTTATGCTTGAAACTGGTGAACCAATGCATGCTTTTGATAAGAGATGGATAAAATCAGGTGAAATAGTTATAGAAAAAGGAATAGCTGGTGAAAAGTTTACTACATTAGATGAAACTGAAAGAGAATTAAATTCAGAAACTCTATGTATTAAAGATGGAAAAGAAATAATTGCTTTAGCTGGTATTATGGGCGGATTAAACTCAGAAGTTAAAGATGATACTAAAGAAATTATTCTTGAATGTGCAAACTTTGGAGGAACTAACATAAGAGTTAACTCTAAAAAGTTAGGTGTAAGAACAGAAAGTTCATCAAGATTTGAAAAAGATATAGATCCAAACTTAGCTCAAATTGCATTAGATAGAGCATGTGCTTTAATTTGCGAATTAGAAGCTGGAGAAGTATGTGAAGGAACTATAGACATCTATAATGAAGTTAAAGAAGAAAAAACTATTACAGTTGATTCAAAATGGATAAATAAATTCTTAGGAACAAACATTTCAAAAGAAGAAATGAAAGAATGTTTAGACCTTTTAGACCAAAATACAGTTATCGATGGAGATAACTTAATAGTAACTATTCCAACTTTCAGAGTAGACTTAAATATAAAAGAAGATATAGCTGAAGAAGTAGTAAGAATTTTTGGTTATAACAATGTAGAAGGAACTATATTTAAAGTACAAACTGAAAGAGAACCAAAATATAGAAATGAAATATTAAACGAAGAAACTATAGAAATTATGACTGGAAGTGGATTAAATCAAAGTATTAGTTACTCATTTATATCACCTAAAGCTTTTGATAAAATATGTCTTGCTGAAGATGATGAGAAGAGAACAGTTGTAAAAATAAAGAATCCATTAGGTGAAGATTATAGTGTAATGAGAACTACAACTATTGCATCTATGATGGAATCTTTAGCTAGAAACTATACTAGAAATAATGAAGAAGCATTCCTTTTTGAAATAGGAAAAATATATATTAAAGGTGAAACTGAAGAAGATTTACCTATAGAAAAAAATGTATTAACTATTGGAATGTATGGTAATGTAGATTACTTAAACTTAAAAGGTGTAGTAGAAAACTTAATAGATGGGCTTTCTGTAAAAGGAGTTAAATTCTTAAGAGAAAGTGAAAATAATAGTTTCCACCCTGGAAAAACTGCAAAACTTATAGTTGGAAGAAAAATAGAAGCTGGAGTATTTGGTGAAGTTCATCCTGACGTAACTGAAAACTTTGGAATTGATAAAGAATGTTATATAGCAGAAATCCTTTTAGATGCAGTATATGATAATTCAGTTTTAGATAAGAAATATAAAGCACTTCCAAAATTCCCAGCAGTTACAAGAGATATTGCATTATTAGTAGAAGATGAAATACTTGTTCAAGATATTGAAGATGTAATAGTTAAAGCTGGTGGAAATTTAGTTGAAAGAGTTCAATTATTCGATATTTATAGAGGAGAACAAATACCAGAAGGTAAGAAGAGTATTGCTTATGCAATTTGGTATAGAGATCCTAAGAAAACATTACAAGATAAAGATGTAAATAAAGTTCATGAAAAAATATTAAGAACTCTTGAGCATAAATTAGGGGCTACTTTAAGATAAGATATAAACCATCCAAAGTATATTTGGATGGTTTATTATTTTTTCTCATTAATTTTGCTTTACATAATTGTTAAATAGGCAAATATACAATATAATTAATAGAGAAGAATAGAATTTGAGGAGTATCAGGAATGAAAAGAATAACTGTTAATATAAATGGCGTAGAATATAATTTAAAAGGACAAGAAGATGAAAAATATTTAAGAAATATTGCAGCATATGTTGATGAAAAGATAAAAGAAGTAATTGGCAAAAACTCAGTATTAAGTACATCACAAGCATCTGTATTAGCATGTGTAAATATGGCAGATGAGCTTCATAAATTAGATGGTAAATTAGTGGAGTTTTCAAAGGAAAATAAGGGATTAAGTAATGAAAAAACTACTCTATTTAAATCAATAGATGATTTAAAAGAGGATATAGATAAATTAAAAGAAGAAAATGATAATTTGAAATTAACAAAAGAAAACCAATTAGCAGGGTTTAAAAAAGATAGAGAAGATTTATTAAATAAAACAACTGCATTAGAATCTAAAGTAGGAATCTTAGAAAAAGAAAAGGAAACTTTAAAAGGAATCATAAAAAATAAAGATGCAGAAATAGAAGCCTTAAAAAATAATAAAAAGATTTTAGAAGGTGAAAAAGAAAGTTTTAAAAAGGAATTATCAGAAACAAAGATAAGAGAAAAGAATTATAAAACAGAAAATGAAGATAGAAAAAATAAAATAGTAAAATTAAATGGAGAGTTAGATATTAAAAATAAATCTCTAAAAGAAAAAGATGAAGAGATAAAGAAAAAAGATTTAGCTATTAATGAAGGTAAAATCAGAGAAGAAAGATTAAAGAAAGAAGCCTTAGGATTTAAAAATAAAAAAGAATTAGAATTCAATAATATGAAATCTTTAAAAGAGAGAGAATATAAAGAATTACAAAATAAAAAAGAACTAGAGCTTAATAATATGAAGGCTTTAAAAGAGAAAGAATATAAAGAGCTACAAAATAAAAAAGAATTAGAATTTAATAACATGAAATCTTTAAAAGAAAAAGAATATAGAGAGCTACAAAATGAAAAGATTAGTGAAATAACTAAGCTTAAAGAGTTAAAAGATGGGGAAATAAAAGAGTTAAGAAATTTAAAAGATAATGAATTAAGAACAATAAAAATTTCTAGTGAAAATGAAATGAAAAATATTATTTCAGAGAATGAAAAGTCTTTAGAAAGTTTTAAAAATGAAAATAATAAAAAAGTTGAGTTATTAGCTAGAGAATATAATGAGAAAATAACTATAAAAGAAAAAGAAATTCAAACAAAAGATTCAAAAGAAAAAGAATTAAAAGAGAAAATAACTAATATGGAAAATTCATTTAAGAAAGAAATAGGGGAGTTAAATAATAAAAACACAAACTTAGTAAAAAATGTTGATGAAAGAGATTATAAGTTAAATGTTTTAAATAAAGAACTTGAAGAAAATAAAAAGGAAATTCAAAGATTAGAAAGTGAAATAGAGATTTTAAATACTTCAAAGGCTTCTTTAAAAGATGAATTAGACATACTTGTTGAAAATAGAGATGAATTAAAAGAAGAAGTGAAAATTTCTAATGAATATATTAATGAATGTGAAGAACAAATTGAGAGATTAAAAACAGAACTTAAGAGTTTAAATTATGAAATACAAGAAACAAATAAAAAATATGAAAAAGCAGTAAGCAAAATAAATGAAGAAAAGAAATTAAATTTAAGCTTAACAGATAAAATAAACTCTTTAGAAGTTAGTATAGAGAATGAGCAAGATGAAAAAGAAGAAAAAATAAAATCTTTAGAAAAAGAAGTAGTAGATGCAAAAGAAGAAATAAATAAAAATTTAGAAATGATAGATGAACTAGAAAAGTCTATTGATAAAGTAAAGAAAGATAGAAGCAATCTTTTTGATGCAGGAAAAGCAACAAGATTAAAACTTCAAAACTATAAGTACAAAACTATTGACTTAGAAAATAAATTGCAAGAAAAGAATATAGAACTTGCTGTTGAAAAAAGTAAAAATCAACCAGCTGTATTAAAGAAACGTTAATAGTACTGGGCTTTAAAAGGAGCCCAGTATTTTGTTTTTTTCTAATATTATGATACAATTTAAAGCATTAATAGACTACAAACAGGAGAAGAAGAAATGAATAGAATAGAAATTTTAGCACCGGCTGGAAGCATGGAAAGCCTTTATGCTGCAATAAATAATGGAGCAGATGCAATATACTTAGGTGGAGATAAATTCTCTGCAAGAGCTTATGCATCTAACTTTGATAATGAAAAAATGAAATTAGCTGTAGATTATGCACATAGTTATGGAGTATCTGTATATGTGACTATGAATACACTTTTAAAAGAAGATGAACTTAATAAAGCTATTAAATATGTAGGATATCTATATGAAATAGGAGTAGATGCATTAATAATTCAAGATTTAGGTCTTTATGAACTTATTCGTGAAAGATATAGTGATTTTGAAATACATGCATCAACACAAATGAGCATACATAATGGAGAAGGAGCTTTATACTTTAAAGATAAAGGATTCCACAGAATAGTATTATCAAGAGAACTTTCTTTAGATGAAATCAAACATATATCAACAGACTTAAAAATAGAAACAGAAATGTTTGTTCATGGAGCATTATGTGTTTCATATTCAGGACAATGTTTAATGAGTTCTATGATAGGTGGAAGAAGTGGAAATAGAGGAAGATGTGCGCAACCTTGTAGAATGGAATATATATTAAAAGGAGATAAGAGCCCTGAAGAGAAGAAGGGATATCTTTTATCACCAAAGGATATGTGTACACTAGAAGATGTTAAAGGAATAATCAATAGTGGAACATATTCTTTAAAAATAGAAGGAAGAATGAAAAGACCAGAATATGTAGCAGGAGTAGTTAGAAACTATAGAAAAGCTGTAGATAAAGAATTAAAAAAAGGAAGCTTTAATGTTCAAGAAGGAAAAAGAGAATTATTACAATTATTTAATAGAGGTGGATTCTCAAAAGCTTACTTAAATAAAAATGTTGGTAGTGATATGATGAGCTACTCATTCCCAAGAAATACAGGTATGCAGATTGGTAGAATAGATAAGGGACTAGAAATAGTTTTAGAAGAGGATATCAATATAGGCGATGGAATGAGAATAAATGATGGTGGTTTTACTTTAAGTAAAATAACTATTAATGGTGAAGAAGTAAAAACTGCTAAGAGAGGGGAAAAAGTTAAGTTATTCCCAGTTCAATATAAAAAAGGTGATTTAGTTTATAGAATGTCTAATAAAGTTTTAACTGATGATTTATCAGAAACTGTTAAGCCATACTATAAAAAACTTCCTTTAGAAGTAGAGGTTTATTTTAAAGCATCAGAAACTGTAAAATTAAAAACAACTTTTAATGGAACAGAATATGAAGTTCAAGGACCTATTGTAGAAGTAGCATCAAAAAGTCCATTAGATAAAGAAAGAATAGAAAAAGCTTTATTTAAATCAGGAGAGCATCCTTATAAAATAGAAAAGATAATTTTTGTAGATTTCAATGATGGATTTATGAGAATTGGAGAATTAAACGAACTTAGACGTGAATTATTCGGAAAAATAATGAAATCTGAATGTTCTAAATATAGAAGAAGAAGAGACAATAAAGAAGAAATTAGAGAAAAAACATTAAAAGATAGAACAGATTTAGATCTTTTAGTTAGAATAGCTAAGATAGAGCAATTAGATGCAGTTAAAGATAGAGTAGAAAATATAGCTGTAGATGTATTTAATAGAAATAGAGATAGCTTAAGATTAAGCCATATTAAAGAATTAAGTAAGACTAATAATGTGTATTTAGCTCTTCCTAGTATAGTAAAAGCAGAGTTTAACTTAGTTGTAGAGAAGATAGAAGAATATAAACCTTATATTAAAGGGATTCTTACAGCTAACTTAGGAATAATAAAATTATATAAAGAAGAACTAGAGATTATAGGGGATTATAAATTAAATATTTATAACTCAAAGGCATTTAAATTCTATACAGAGGATATGGATGTTATAACTATAAGTGAAGAATTAAACAGAAAAGAAATAAAAGAAACTCTAAAAGGTAAGAAGGGAAAAGCTGCTTATGTTATATATGGTAAACCAGAAGTAATGATAAGTGAGTACTGCCCTATAGGAAGTACCTTTGGAGGAAAAAATTCAGTAAAAGAATGCACAAGACCTTGTGAAAAAGAAAATTACAGACTAATAGATAGAATGAATGAAGAGTTTAATATAAAGACAGATATATTCTGTAGAAGTCATATATTAAATAATTTACCTATAAACTTAATTCATGAAAAAGAAGATATAGAATCTTTAGGAGTAGATGTCTTTAGATTAGATTTTACAGATGAAAGCTTTGAAGAAACAATGAAAGTATTAGATGGGTTAGAAGGTAAAATTGAATTTGCAAAAGACAGCTATACTAAAGGTCATTATAGAAGAGGTGTAGAATAAAGAATGAATAGTAAAGCTAAGAGAGCATTAGAATTTGATAAAATTTTAGAAATTTTAAGAGGATACGTTAAAACAAATGGTGGTAAAAGGTTTATTGAAAAACTAAAACCTTATAATACAAAATATGAAGTTTTAGATGTATTAACGGAAACTAATGAAGCACTAGATATTTTAACTTTAAAAGGTGGTGCACCTTTTGAAGGATTAAGAGACTGCTATGAAGCTATAATAAGAGGAAGTAAAGGTGGAGTTTTAAGCATAGAAGAACTTTTACACATTGGTGGAATGCTTAGATGTTCAAGTAACTTTAAAGAATATGTAGATTTTAAAGATGAAGGAGTATCTCATAAAAAGATAGAAGATTTAACTTATATTTTAAAGCCTATAAAATCTTTAGAACTAGAAATAGAAAAAGTTATAATAAGTGAAGATGAAATAAGTGATTCTGCAAGTACTGCTCTTTTTAAGATAAGAAAAGAATTAAAGGGAAGAAATTACTCTGTAAGAGACAAAATAAACAGTTATGTAAAAAGCATGTCAGATTATCTACAAGAACAGCTTTATACAATGAGAGGGGACAGATATGTTCTTCCTGTTCGTGCAGAGTTTAAAAATAAAGTTAATGGAATAATTCATGATCAAAGTTCTACAGGTGCAACAGTATTTATTGAACCTATGGAAATTGTAAACTTAAATAATGAAATAAAAGAATTAACTTTAAAAGAAAAAGCAGAGATAAATAGAATATTAAAAGAATTATCTGAGAAGGTTTCTGATAATAAGGAAGTTTTAAAAGCTAATAATAAAATTTTAGGAATGTTAGATTTTATTTTTGCTAAAGGAGCATATGCAAGAGATATAAATGCTGTTATGCCAACTATAAATGAAGAGAGAGAATTTAACCTTTTAGATGCAAGACATCCATTAATAGATAAAGACATAGTTGTAGAGTCAGATATTTATTTAAGCAAAGGAATAAATGCATTTATGATTACAGGACCTAATACAGGAGGTAAGACTGTAACATTAAAAACTATAGGATTACTTCACTTAATGGCTTTAAGTGGAATACTTATACCAGTTTCAGAAGGTTCATCAATTGGATTATTTAATGAGATTTTTGCAGATATTGGAGATGAGCAAAGTATTGAGCAAAGCTTATCAACATTCTCATCTCATATGACTAATATAGTAAAAATATTAGATAAAGCAGCTATTGGAGATTTAGTTCTTTTTGATGAAATTGGTTCAGGAACAGACCCTGTAGAAGGTTCAGCTTTAGCTATAGGAATTGTAGAAGAATTAAAGAAAAGAGGAGTTAAAATAGCTTTAACTACTCACTATAGTGAATTAAAAGCTTATGCATTAGAAACAGAAGATGTAATTAATGCTTCTGTTGAATTTGATGTGAGAACTCTAAAACCAACTTATAAATTAATAGTTGGAATACCAGGAAAGTCTAATGCCTTTGAAATATCAAGAAGATTAGGATTAGGTGAAAATATAATAGAAAATGCAAAAACTTTTGTTTCAGAGGATAGAAGAAAGTTTGAAGAACTTATAAGTGAACTGCAAGATAAGAGCATAAAAGCAAATAAAGATGCAAAAGAAGCTGCTTATATGAAGAACGAAGCTAAGGCATTAAAAGTTAAGTATGAGGAAAAACTTAAAAGAATAGAAGTTGTTAGAGACAATACTTATGAAGATGCAAAAATTAAAGCAAAAGAAGTTATAAGAGAAGCAAAAGAAGAGGCAGATGAAATATTAAAAGCTATGAGAGAGCTTGAAAAGCTTGGAATCTCAGGTGGCGGAAGAAATAAATTAGAAGAAGAAAGAAGAAAATTAAAAGAAAGCCTAGAAAAGAAAGAAGAAAAGATAAAGAAAGAAGAAGCTAAAGGAGAAGAAATAAAAAAATTCTCTTTAGGAATGGAAGTTTATCTACCTTCATTAAATCAAAATGTAATTTTACTATCTCTTCCTGATAATAGAGGTGAAGTACAAGTAGAAGCTGGAATTATGAAAATTTCAGTTAAAGCAAGAGATTTAAGAGAAACAGCAGAGAAAAAAGCAGAAAAGAAAAAAAGAAAAAGAGAAGTTAAGCTTAATCTAAGCTCAGTAGAATCAAGACTTGATTTAAGAGGATTAGATGCAGAAGAGGCATGCTTTAGAACAGATAAATACTTAGACGATGCATATAGAGCAAATCTAGGCGAAGTAACTATAGTTCATGGAAAAGGAACTGGGGTTTTAAGAAAAGCCATAAATGATATGCTAAAAAGACATCCACACGTTAAAGAATACAGATTAGGTGTATATGGTGAAGGTGGAGATGGAGTTACAATAGCAATTCTAAAATAAAAAAATAAAGACAGAATCACTAAATTCAAAGTG
>NZ_CAMTIG010000028.1 GCF_947072515.1 uncultured Clostridium sp. | reverse complement strand
CAAGGAGCACAAGGAATTCAAGGGCCAAAAGGAGAAAAAGGAAATCCGGGATCAACAGGACCAATGGGACCACAAGGAGATGTAGGGGTACAAGGAGTTCAAGGACCAAAAGGAGAAAAAGGAGATCCGGGATCAATAGGTCCAATGGGACCACAAGGAGATGTAGGACCACAAGGACCAGAAGGACCACAGGGAGTTCAAGGACCAGTTGGACCAATGGGAATGCAAGGAACGACAGGAGTAACAGGTGTTACAGGGGCACAAGGACCACAAGGAATCCAAGGAAATCCGGGCGAAATAGGACCGCAAGGAAATCCTGGAGTAACTGGACCACAAGGAATTCAAGGAGAAGAAGGGCCACAAGGATCTGAAGGACCAATAGGACCAAAAGGTTGTCAAGGACCAATGGGATGTCCAGGAGAACCAGGATGTCCAGGAAAAGAAGGATGTCCGGGACCAATGGGACCAATGGGATGTCCAGGACCAATGGGATGTCCAGGACCAGAAGGACCACAAGGGCCAACAGGATGCCCAGGATTAGAAGGACCAAGAGGATTAGAAGGCCCAAGAGGACCAATGGGATGTCCAGGAGAACCAGGATGTCCAGGACCAATAGGACCAATAGGACCAAAAGGACCAGGAGGATGCCCAGGACCAGAAGGACCAAGGGGAGCAAAAGGAGAACCAGGATGTCCAGGACCAAAAGGAGAAAAAGGAGAAAAAGGAGAACCAGGATGTCCAGGACCAGAAGGACCAAAAGGAGAACCAGGTGAATGTAAACATTCAGAAAATGCATATATATGTTCAGATTCATGTCAATTAATTAATGGACAAAATGCGATTAAACTAGGTGCTAATGTAGTTAGTAATGGCGATTCAATATATCATGCAGAAGATAGTAGTAAAATTGAACTATTAGAAAAGGGAACTTATTTAGTAAATTTCTCTACTTCGGCTTTAGGAGAATGTGGATCACTTGCTGAAATAAGATTAATGGCAAATGGTAATCCAATTGGAATTGCAGCAGCAGAAATATTCAAGAGCGGATCATTAGTTAATTTAGCTAGTTCAGCAATTGTTGATTTTTCAAAATGTAATGTAGTTGAATTAGAATTAATTAATTCATCTAGATGTAGCATGAAATATTGTTTAACAAGAATTACTATAGTTAAATTAGCATAGAACTCATAGTTTTACAGTTAAAATATAGTTGGAAATCATACAAGTATAATTATACTTGTATGATTTTTTTACTTATATTAAATAAAGAAATATATTATAATGAAATAAATATATTTCTGATATAAATATATGTAAATTAAAAGAAGTGAGGTGAAACAAAATGCATTTTGTTTGGTTAACTATTATATTGATATTTTTAAACCTATTGTTTGCAGGCTCATTAATATTTATTGAAAGAAAAAATCCAACAACTACATGGGCATGGCTTATGATTTTTATATTACTACCGGGACTAGGATTTGTGATTTATTTATTATTAGGCCAAAATTTTAGTAGACAAAAATTATTTAAAGATAAGTCTGTTACAGATGCTAATACGAGAAAAAATAATATAGCTAATAGCAATATGGTATTAAATGAAGAGGAACTTAAATACTTAGATTTAATAAAAATGAATTATACTAATTCAGGTGCTAGATATACACAAAGAAATGAAATAGAGATTTTTTCAGATGGTAAAGAAAAGTTTGAAAAATTATTAGAGGATATAGAGAATGCTAAAAAATACATTCATATCCAATATTATATTTTTAAAAATGATGAGATTGGAAATAAAATAATAGAGGCATTAGAGAAAAAACTTGATGATGGAGTTAAGGTAAGACTATTAGTTGATGCTATGGGCTCTTGGCAAGTGACAAAAAAGAAATTAAGGACGTATTTAAATAAAGGCGGAAAATTTTCTATATTTTTTCCAGGAATCTTACCACATATCAATACTCGTATAAATTATAGGAATCATAGGAAAATAGTAGTTATAGATGGGGAGTATGGATATGTTGGAGGATTTAATGTTGGAGATGAATATTTAAGCAGGGATAAGAAAATTGGAAACTGGAGAGATACACATATAAGAATACGAGGAAAGGCTGTAGAAGATTTAGATGAGCGATTTATATTAGATTGGTGCTATGCAGCTGATGAGAAAGTTGAAGATATAGAAAAATCTGAATTTGAAGATAGTAAAAGCATTGGAGATGTCAGTGTACAAATCGTAACTAGTGGACCAGATCATAATGAAGAATATATAAAAAATGGATATGTTAAAATGATTAATAATGCAAAAAAAGATATTTATTTAACAACTCCATATTTTGTTCCGGATGTTACTATGATTGAAAGTCTAAGAATTTCAGCACTTTCAGGTGTAAATGTAAATATTCTTATTCCGGGAAATCCAGATCATAAATTTATGCAATGGGCAGCAAATTCATATATAGGAGAATTACTTGATGCTGGAGCAAGAGTGTTTCATTATAATAAAGGGTTTGTGCATGCAAAAGTTTTAAGCATAGATGGATGTGTTTCTAGTATAGGGACTGCTAATATGGATATAAGAAGCTTTAGTTTGAATTTTGAAGTAAATGCTTTTATTTATAATTTTAAAGTTGCAAATGAAATTGAAGAACAGTTTAAGAAAGATTTAGAAGATTCAACAGAGATTACACGAGAAATATATCAAAATAGAGGAAGAATTTCGAAAATTTTAGAATCTATAGTAAAGCTTTTATCACCTATATTATAGAGGGATAAGAGAAGTTATTTTAAAAGAGATACTCATTTAATTCTTAGTTTATATTTTGTGAATTTTATACTGGTAGTTAGATAAAATAGTAGGCATAGTAGAGAGGTTTAATTCTACTGTGCCTATTTTATTAGATAGTTTTAAGGAGTTTAATATTAAATTTTATTTTTTATATAGCCAATTTAAAATTTATAGAAGAGCATGAAGTTTTATGGTGAGATAAAAGAAAAATTAAGAGTATTAAGCTAAAAAGAAAATACTGACAAAAACATATCATTATGATAAAATGTAAAAAATAGGAAAATGAAGAGATTCTAAGTTGATGGGGATATAGATCTAATTATTTATCTTAAATTCTATTTTCTTATATTTTGAGATTTATAAATTTAGAGACTCATCACAAAAGATGAGTCTTTTATTTTTAGGAGGGGAAATAATGATAGTAATATTAAAACAAAAAACAAGTAAAAATGAGATTGATAAACTTACTAAGTTTATTAGAGAAAAAGGTGTTGAAGTAAATCCAGTTATAGGACAAGATTTAATTATTTTAGGACTTGTTGGTGATACAAGTAGAATTGATTCTACACAAATTGAAGCAAATCGAAATGTAGAAAAAGTAATGTATGTACAAGAGCCTTTTAAAAAAGCTAATAAGATGTTTCATCCTGAAAAGACTATTATAGATATTAATGGAGAAAAAATAGGGGGAAAGAAAATAGCTTTAATTGCAGGTCCATGTTCTGTAGAAACTGAAGAACAAATAGTAAATATAGCGAAAGATGTAAAAGAACTTGGAGCAGGATTTTTAAGAGGAGGGGCATTTAAGCCAAGAACATCACCATATAGTTTTCAAGGTCTTGCATATGAGGGATTAGAGCTATTAAAAATTGCAAAGGAAAAAACAGGATTACCTATTGTTACAGAAATAATGTCACCATATGATGTAGAGGTATTTGATAGAGATGTTGATATAATTCAAGTAGGGGCAAGGAATATGCAGAATTTTGATTTGTTAAAGGAATTAGGAAAAACGAAAAAACCAATACTCTTAAAGCGTGGACTATCGTCAACTGTTGAAGAACTACTTATGAGTGCTGAATATATTATGGCTGGAGGAAATGAAGATGTAATTCTTTGTGAAAGAGGAATACGAACTTTTGAAACTTATACTAGAAATACTTTAGATTTGAGCATCATACCAGCTATTAAAAAATTAAGTCATTTACCAGTAGTTGTTGATCCAAGTCATGCAGCAGGAAAATGGTGGATGGTAGAGCCTTTATCAAAGGCAGCAGTTGCAATTGGTGCAGATGGGCTTATAATAGAAGTGCATAATGACCCAGTAAATGCATTATGTGATGGACAACAATCTATAAAACCAGATGTTTATGGGAATTTATTAGAAGAATTAAGACCTATTGCAAGAGCTGTTTCTAGAGAATTGTAATAAAGTTTGTTAATAATAGAAAAAGGTTGTAAAATTGATTAGGAAATTTAATTTTATGACTACAAGAAAGGTGGAAGAATATGAAAAGATTATTTGTTGATTTAAAAGAAAATTCATATGAAATATTAATAGAAAAAGGAATATTAGGGAGAGTTGGTACATTAATAAAAGATGTATTTAAAGAAGGAAAAATATTTATTATTACTGATGAAAATGTAGATACTCACTATGGTAAGAAAGTAGAAGACTCTCTATTAAATGAAGGTTTTATTGTAGATAAAGTAGTTTTAAAACCCGGAGAAGAAACAAAATCTTTTAATACTCTTCCACTACTATATAATAAGCTTTTAGATTTTAAATTAACGAGAAAAGACTTAATTATAACATTAGGTGGAGGAGTAGTAGGAGACCTTGGAGGATTTGTAGCTTCAACTTTTTTAAGAGGGATTCCATTTATTCAAATTCCAACATCATTATTAGCACAAGTGGATAGTAGTGTAGGTGGAAAGGTTGCAGTTGATTTAGAAAGAGGTAAAAATTTAGTTGGTAGTTTCTATCAGCCTAAGATGGTTTTAATAGATCCAGAAGTTTTAAATACTTTAGAGGATAGATATTTTAGAGATGGACTTGGAGAAGTTATAAAGTACGGTTTAATTAGAGATGAAAATCTTTATGGAAATTTAAAAAATTATAGTGGAAAAGAAGAAGTATTAGAACACATAGAAGAGATTATATATAAGTGCTGCAATATAAAAAGAATTATTGTAGAAAGAGATGAAAGAGATTTAGGGGAAAGAATGGTTTTAAATTTTGGGCATACAATAGGGCATGCAGTTGAAAAATATTATGATTTTAAAGAGTATACACATGGAGAATGTGTTGCAATAGGTATGTATAATATTCTTAAGTTATCAGAAGTAAAAGGAATTTCTAAAAATATATATTCAAATGAATTAAAAGAGCTTTTAATTAAATATAAATTGCCATATGAAGTTGAAGTAGATAATAAGGAAATTTTAGAAACTATAACTTTGGATAAAAAAAATATGGGGAAAGTATTAAAAGCAATTATTGTTAAGGAAATAGGAAAAGGCGAAATATATGATACGACAGTAGAATTTTTTAAGTAAGGAGTAGTGGTTTTTTTGGGGAATTATAAGATACAACCTAGACGATTAAGTGGAGAGGTAAGCATACCACCATCAAAAAGTATGGCACATAGAGCTGTTATTTGTGCAGCACTAGCAAAAGGAAAGAGTGTTATAGAAAATATTGATTTTTCAGATGATATTATAGCAACTATAGATGGGATGGAAGCTTTTGGAGCTAAAATAACTAGAAAACATAGATGCATAGAGATAGATGGAATATTTAGAGAAGAAAATATGCAACATAAGGATAAGATTAAAGTTGATTGTAATGAGTCAGGATCAACTTTAAGATTTTTAGTTCCGATAAGTCTTTTATTTAATAAGGAAACTAATTTTATTGGTAGAGGAAATTTAGGTAAAAGACCTCTTGAAATATTTTATAATATTTTTGATAAACAAGATATCCAATATTCATATAAAGAAAATGAGTTAGATTTAAAGATAAAAGGACTTCTAAAGAGTGATACATTTACTGTTAGAGGAGATGTTAGTTCTCAGTTTATAACAGGACTTATGTTTATATTACCGCTTTTAGAAAAAGATTCAAAAATAATAATTGAAACAGAATTACAGTCAAAAGGATATATTGACTTAACTATTCAAGCTATGAGAGAGTTTGGTGTTGAGGTAGTAAACAGAAATTATAGAGAATTTATTATAAGAGGAAATCAAGAATATAAAGAAAGAGAGTATAGAGTTGAGGGAGATTATTCTCAAGGAGCATTTTTCTTATGTGCAGATGCAATTGGAAATACTGTTATTTCTTTAGATTTAAAAGAAAATTCACTTCAAGGTGATAAAGAAGTTATAGATATATTAGAAAGAATGGGTGTTACTTTTAAAAGAATTAAAAGTGCAATTGGTGGAAAAGCAAAAGTTCTAAATGGAACAACAATAGATGCAAAAGGATGCCCAGATGTAATACCTGTATTATCAGTAGTTGCAGCTCTTTCAAAAGGAGTGACAAAGATAATTAATGGTGAAAGATTAAGAATAAAAGAATGTGATAGATTAAAAGCAATTTATTTAGAACTTACAAAGATTGGAGCTCAAATTGAAGAAAAAGAAGATGGGCTTGTAATTTATGGAGTAGAAGAGTTTAAAGGTGGAGTGCAGGTTTGGAGTCATAAAGATCATAGAATAGCTATGATGCTTGCAATAGCTTCAACTAGATGTAAAAATCCAATTGTTTTAAAAGATTATGAATGTATATCAAAATCTTATCCACATTTTTTTGAAGACTTTAAGAACTTAGGAGGAAAAGTAGATGAGTGGAATATGGGGGAATAATTTTAAATTATCCATATTTGGAGAATCACATGGAAAGGGAATTGGAATTACGATAGATGGATTACAGGCAGGTTTTCCTATTAATCTAAAAGAAGTAGATTTTCATATGAAAAGAAGAGCACCAGGAAAAAGCCCTTTATCAACAGCAAGAAATGAAGGTGATGAAGTAGAAATTCTTAGTGGATTTTTTGAAGGAAAAACTACAGGGACACCTCTTTGTGGAATTATAAGAAATAAAGATAATCGTTCAAAAGATTATAGTAAATTAAAAAAAGTAATGAGACCAGGACACGCTGATTATACAGGAAGCGTAAAATATAATGGGTTTAATGATTATAGAGGTGGAGGTCATTTTTCAGGAAGAATAACAGCACCAATAGTTTTTGCAGGAAGTATTGCAAGACAAATTCTTGAAAGTAAAGGAATAAAAATTATTTCACATGTAAAAAGTATAGGAAATATAGAAGATGAGTATTTTAATCCTTTAGGTATAGAAAATGGTGAAGAGTTATTAAATGAAGAACTGCCTTTATTAAATAAAGAATTAGAACCTAAAATGAGAGAAGAGATATTAAATGCAAAAAAAGAAGGAGATTCTGTAGGTGGAATTATAGAAGGAATGATTTTAGGTGTGGAGCCAGGTCTTGGAGATCCATTTTTCCATTCTGTAGAGAGTAGACTTTCAAGTCTTTTATTTTCAGTTCCAGCAGTAAAAGGTGTAGAGTTTGGTTGTGGATTTAATATGGCAAAACTTAAAGGTTCTCAGGCGAATGATTCTATGTACTATGAGGATGGAGAAGTAAAATGTAGAACTAATAATAATGGTGGGATTTTAGGTGGAATAACAAATGGAATGCCAATTATATTTAGAGTAGTTATAAAACCAACAGCATCAATAATTCAAAAACAAGAAACTGTAGATATAGAAAGTAAAGAAAATACTGAGCTAGTTATTGAGGGAAGACATGATCCTTGTATAGTTCAAAGAGCAATTCCAGTAGTGGAGAGTATGGCTGCTATAGGAATATTAGATTTAATGAAAGAGATTTAGTACTATGAATGATTTAGAAATTTGTAGAGATGAAATAGATAAGATAGATAGAGAACTAACAAAACTTTTTGAAAAAAGAATGGATGTAGTTTTAAGAGTAGCAAATTATAAAAAGAAAAATAATATGCAAATTTTCCATAAGGGAAGAGAACAAGAAGTAATAAAAAAGAATTTAAATAGATTAGAAAATAAAGATTATGAAAAGGAACTAGAAAAGTTTTTAAATAGTATGATGGAAGTTAGCAGAGAACTTCAAAGAAGAAAGTTAGCTGATGGAGAGGAAAATTATACTATTAAAAAAAGAGAATTTAATGAAGATAGTGTTCTTGGATTTCAAGGAGTTAGAGGTTCATTTACAGAAGAAGCATTATTAGAGTATTTTGGTGAAAAAAATAAATCTATTCCTTATGAAGAATTTGAAGATATTTTTGAGGGAATAAAAAATGATGAAATAGATTTTGGAGTTGTACCTGTTGAAAATTCATCTACAGGAGGAATTTCAGATGTTCATGACCTTCTTGCAAAGTATGGATTTCATATATCAGGGGAAATTAGTATAAAAATAGAACAGCATTTAATGGGAGTAGAAGGTGGGACTTTAGAGTCTATTGATGAAGTATACTCTCATCATCAAGGATTTGCACAAAGCTCACAATTCTTAAAGAAATATGATCATTTAAAGCTTATACCATTCCATAATACTGCAACTAGTGCAAAATTAGTGTCAGATTTAAAAGATGATAAGAAGGGTGCTATAGGAAGTAAAAGAGCTGCAGAAATATATGGATTAAAATTATTAAAGGAAAAAATAAATGATTGTGATGAAAATTATACAAGATTTGTAATAATATCTAAGGAATTAGTCAAGGAAGAGGGAGCAAATAAAATAAGTGTAGTTTTTTCACTTGAAGATGCACCAGGAACATTAAGTCGATTATTAAAGAATTTTTCAGAGAATAATTTGAATATGATTAGGATAGAATCTAGACCAACAAAGCATGATAAATGGAAGTATTTTTTATATGTTGATTTTGAAGGGAATTTAGAAAATACAGAAGTACAAAATGCTTTAGAACAAATTAAAACAAGTAGTGAATATTTTAATGTTTTAGGATTTTATAAAAATAGAATTTAGACTTAATTTGAGGAGTGAAATAGATGAATTATTATGGCTTAGTTGGAGAGAAGTTATCCCATTCTTTATCACCAAAAATACATGAGTATATATTTGAAAAGTATAGTGTTGATGGAGGATATGAGCTTTTCCCAATTCCTCAAGAGGATATATCAGAATTTGGGAAATGGATGAAACTTTTGAAGATTAAAGGAGTTAACGTTACTATTCCTTATAAAGAAAGGGTTATTGAATTTTTAGATGAGATATCAGATGAAGGAAAAAAAATAGGTGCTGTTAATACAATATTAAATAAAAATGGAACTTTAATAGGGTATAATACTGATTATTATGGTTTTAAATATATGCTGTTAGAACAAGAAATTTATGTTAAAGATAAAATAGCTGTAGTTCTTGGAACTGGAGGGGCGAGCAAAGCTGTAATTCAGTATTTAAAGGATGAAAAAGCAAAGGATATATATTTAGTATCTAGAGATATTAAGGGGAAAAAATCTTTAGATAAGGATGTTAAATTAATAGATTATGAAATGCTAAAAAATATTGAAGGATATGTTTTAATAAATACTACACCTGTAGGGATGTATCCTAAACTTTCTGAATGTCCTGTGAATGAGGAAGTTATAAAAAAATACCAGTGCATAGTTGATTTAATTTATAATCCATTAGAAACAGAATTTATAAAACTTGGAATAGCACAAGGTAAAAAGGTTTGTGGTGGACTTATGATGCTTGTGTATCAAGGTGTGAAGGCAGATGAAATTTGGGAAGAAGTTAAGGTTTTAAAAGAAGAGATAGTTGAATTAAATGAAATATTGAAAAAGGAGTTTGTTTAAGGAGAAATAATGTGCAAAAAGTATGAAAAGATTTTTCTTGTAGGAATGCCAGGTTGTGGAAAAACAACTATGGGAAAGGTTTTAGCTAAAGAATTAAATTATAACTTTTATGATATGGATGAATATATTGAAGAAATATCAGGAAGGTCCATAAAAGATTTATTTAGTGAATCAGAAGAAGTCTTTAGAACATGGGAGACAGAGGCTTGTAGTAGATTACGAGAGAAAAAAAGAAGTGTTATATCTACAGGGGGCGGAGTTGTAAAAAGAGATGAGAATATTAAGCTTTTAAAAGATTCCGGATTAGTTGTATTTATAAATAGACCAGTAGAGAAAATAATAGAAGATGTAGATATAAATAGTCGTCCGCTTTTAACGGCAGGAAAAGAACGAATATATGCATTATATGAAGAAAGATTTGATAGATATAAACAGATTTGCCATGTAGAAATAGTTAATGAAGGCTTTATAAGAGATACTATTGATAATATAAAAAAAGAAATAAGAGGTAAGGTGAAAGAATAACTATGAAAATAATGGTGATAAACGGACCAAATTTAAATATGTTAGGAATTAGAGAAAAAAATATTTATGGTGGAGAAAACTTAAAAGCCATAGAGGATTTAGTTCAAAAAGAAGGGGATGAGAGAGGACATGAGTTAGAATTTTTCCAAAGCAATAGCGAAGGAGAAATAATAGATTGTCTACATAGAGCTTACTTTGATAAATTTGATGGAGTTATTATAAATCCAGGAGCATATACACATTATAGCTATGCAATCCATGATGCAATAAAAGCCATTCAAATTAAAACAGTTGAAGTTCATTTATCTAATATTCACGGAAGAGAAGAATTTAGAAAAAAATCGGTAACAGCTAGTGCGTGTATAGGTCAAATATCAGGTTTTGGGAAGACGGGATATTTATTAGGAATGTACGCATTAGAAAAAGAGATAGAAAATTAATACACACATAAGGTAGATACTAAGAGTATCGTAGGAGGAACAAAGAAAAATGATAATAGTAATGAACCCCAAAACAAGTAGGGAAAACATAGAAAAAGTAGAAGCATGTATAAAAAATAATGGATTAAATATAAATTATTCAGCAGGAGAAAATCATTTGATTTTAGGTGTAGTTGGAAGTGCTGAAAGATTAGATTCAAATAAATTATTAAGATTTGATGGAGTGGAAAAAGTTTTAAAAGTAGAACAACCTTTTAAAAAAGCAAATAGACTATTTAAACCAGATGATACCATAGTAGATGTTAATGGAAGAAAAATTGGTGGAGGTCACTTTGGAGTAATAGCAGGACCATGTTCAGTTGAAAGTGAAGAGCAAATAGTAAATGTTGCTGAAGATATTAAAAGAGCAGGAGGAAACTTTTTAAGAGGGGGAGCTTTTAAACCAAGAACATCTCCTTATAGTTTCCAAGGATTAGAGCTAGAAGGATTAGAATTATTAAAGAAGGCTAGAGAAAAAACAGGGCTTCCAATAGTTACAGAAATAATGTCTACAGATTATATTGATCAATTTGTAGAAAGTGTTGATGTTATTCAAGTTGGAGCAAGAAATATGCAAAACTTTGATCTTTTAAAACAACTTGGAAAAACTAATAAACCAATACTTTTAAAAAGAGGATTATCTGCAACAATAGAAGAATGGATAATGTCAGCTGAATATATTTTAGCTGGTGGAAATGAAAATGTAATTCTTTGTGAAAGAGGAATAAGAACATTTGAAACTTATACAAGAAATACTTTAGATTTAAGTGCAATACCAATGGTAAAAAGATTAAGTCATTTACCAGTTATTGTAGATCCAAGTCATGCAGCAGGGTACTGGTATTTAGTTGAACCATTAGCAAAGGCAGCAGTAATGGCAGGAGCAGATGGGCTTATGATAGAAGTTCATAATGATCCTCAAAATGCATTAAGTGATGGACAACAATCTATAAAACCAGAAAATTTTAAAGCATTAATGGAAAAAATAAATATTTGTTTAGAATTAGAAGGAAAAACATTAAAATAAAAATTTTATAAAAGGGGTAGAGAATGAGGATTTTAATTGTAGGACTAGGAGTTATTGGGGCATCCTTTGCAAAAGGATTTAAGGAATTAGGCTACAATGAAGTTTATGGGGTTGATATTTCAAAAGAAACTTTAAAAAAAGCTAAAGATTTAGGAATAATTAAAGAAGGTTTTTTAGAAGAATCTGAAATTGTAAAAGAGTGTGAGTTAATTATATTGGCCATTTATCCTAAGTTAATATTTAAGTTTATAGAAAAAAATAAAGATAAATTTAGAGAAGGTACTGTTATAACAGATGTTACTGGAATAAAAGAAGTTTTTATAGATAAAATAAGGACTATACTACCAAAATCAGTAGATTTTATTTTTGGGCATCCTATGGCAGGGAAAGAAAAGCGAGGGATAGATTTTTCATCTAATGAGGTTTTTAAGGGAGCGAATTATATTATAACTCCAGTGGATGAGAATAAAGAAAAAAACATCCAATGTATAGAAAAAATAGCTTTAGAACTTGGGTTTAAAAATATAAAAAGAATATCACCAAGTTATCATGATAAAATGATAGCTTTTACAAGCCAACTTCCACATGCAATAGCAGTAGCATTAATAAATAGTGACGAGGAAGATAGGGATACAGGTTCATTTATTGGAGATAGTTATAGAGATTTAACTAGAATTGCAAATATAAATGAATTGTTATGGAGTGAGCTATTTTTAGGGAATAGAGAAAATTTACTAGAATGTATAGAAAATTTTGAAGAGGAATTAAATATCATAAAGACGGCAATAAAGTATAATGATAAAGATGCTTTAATAAAAGGATTTAATAAATCTTCAAAAAGAAGAGAAAATTTATAAAAATAGAATATTTATGCAAAATTATAGCTAAAAGATTAGGAATAAACTTTTCTAAAGAGAATCTTTTAGCTATAATTTATTTATAGGATATTTTATAGAGAAATTTAAAGAATTATTTAAAATGAGAGGTAGTTTAAATAATTACAAATTAAATAGTGTATAATGGATTTTATAGTAGTAGTTAAGATGGAGGAAGAAGATGAAGAGAATTGAAGAGGTTTTAAGAAGCTTAATCAATTTAAGCGGTGAAGAAAAAAGAGGTATATCTGCAATTGAACTTAGTGGAGAGATGAATTTAGATAGAGCTACAATAAGTAGGTATTTAAATGATTTATATAAAGAAGGTAGAGTAACAAAGATAGAAGGAAGACCAGTTCTTTATAGATCGATATTAGAAAGTGATTCAGCAGAGGATGAGCTGGGAATGGATTTAGAAAAAAATTGCTTAGATTCACTAGTAGGTGCAAATGACTCTCTTCAAATACCGATACAACAAGCAAAAGCAGCAATATTTTATCCGCCAAATGGACTTCATACACTTATATTAGGAGAAACAGGAGTAGGAAAATCAATGTTTGCAGAGGCCATGTATGGTTTTGCAAAAGAATCGAAAACATTAGGAGAAGAGTCATCTTTTGTAAGATTTAACTGTGCAGATTACTCAGAAAATCCACAACTTCTTATATCTCAAATATTCGGGGTAAGAAAAGGAGCATTTACAGGGGCAGATAAAGATAGAGACGGTCTTTTAAAACAAGCAGATGGCGGAATAATATTTTTAGATGAGATTCATAGGTTATCTCCACAAGGGCAAGAAATGTTATTTACGTTTATAGATAAAGGAAGCTTTAGACCACTTGGTGAAAGTGAAAAAGAAGTAAAAGCAAGTGTACAGATAATAGCAGCTACAACAGAAGAGCCGAAATCATTTTTATTACAAACTTTTACTAGAAGAATACCTATGACAATAACATTACCACCATTAAAAGAGAGAACATTGAAAGAAAGATATATGCTTTTAGAAGAATTCATAAAAAATGAATCATTAAGACTTTCAAATGATATTTACTTTGATAAAAATGCATTAATTTCATTTTTACTATATGAATGTACAAATAATATTGGACAATTAAAAAGTGATATACAATTAGCTTGTGCAAAGGCATTTTTAAATTATAAATCACGAAGTAAAAATATTATAATGGTAGAACAACAAGATTTACAGTCAAATGTAAAAAGAGGAATAATGAAACTTAAAGATCATAGAAGTGAAATTGATGAGTTATTTAATAATTTAAGTGACATAATATCTTTCTCTTATAAAAAGAAAAAGATAAAAACAAAAACCTATGAACTAGAAGAGGCTGTAAGAAAAAATGATATTGAATATTTTTATAGTGTTATAGAAGATAAAGTAGATTCTTTAAAAAAAGAAGGGTTAGATGAGGCACATATAAAAGATATTTTAAATGTAGATATAGATGAATATTTCAAAAAGTATATGAGTAGTTTTAAAAATAATTTTAGAAAAGCAGAAATTTTAAAAATTGTTGATGAAAAAGTATTAGATATAGTAGAGAAGTCGCTAGACTATGCATCAAGTAAACTAGGAAGAGAATATGATGAAAAAATCTATTATGGATTAGCTTTACATATGCAAGGTAGTATAGAAAGAATTAAAAACGGAAATAGAATATACCATCCTAAATTAAATTATATAAAATCTAAATTTAAAGACGAATTTATGATTGCAATGGATGTAGCAAAATTAGTAGAAGATGCATTTTCAATTGATGTTACATTAGATGAAATTGGATATATTACAATGTTTTTAAAATCTAATAGTGTAGATTCTGATAAGGATTTAGAAAAAACTGTAGGAGTATTAGTTATAATGCATGGAAAATCTACAGCAACTAGTATGGTAGAAGTTGCAAATACTCTTATAGGTGAAGAGTATGTGCATGCCCTAGATATGCCACTTACAATGAAGGCAGAAGAAATGCTAAGCAGAGTAAAGAAAAAGGTTATTGAGATAGATTCTGGAAAAGGTGTAATAATTCTTGCAGATATGGGTTCTTTAGTCAATTTTGGTGATATAATAAAAGAAGAGACATGTATTGATATAAGAACAATTGATATGGTAAGTACACTTTCAGCAATAGAAGTTGGAAGAAAAGCTTTATGTGGAAGAGATATAGATTCAATCTATAGATCATGCAGACATATACATGTTTATTCTGATAGTAATAGAATTAGAGGAATAAAAAAGGAACTTGCAATAATAACTACATGTTTTACAGGAGAAGGTTCTGCAGAAAGATTAAGAGATGTTATTGAAGAAAAGATTTATGTTAAAGATAGGGTTCGTGTAATACCTATAGATATTTTAGATAAAGATAGATTTTTTAATAATATAGAAGAACTTCAAAAAGACTATAATATTGTTTGTATTGTAGGAACTGTAAATATGTATGTTGAAGGAATTCCATTTATTTCAGCAGTAGAAATATTTACGGATGATGGAATCAAAAGGTTGAATTCTTTAGTTAGTGAAGAAGTTCAATATGATCATATTGGTGATTCGCTGAAAAATCAGCTTAATACAATAGATTCATACACATTAGTAGAAGAAATAAAAGATGCATTAGAAAAAATCGAAGCAAGTATTCAGGTTGATATTAAGCCAGATGTAAAACTAGGAATAGTTATGCATATATGTTTTTTAATTGATAAACTTAAAAAGGGTGGATCAGAAACTCAGTTTATTGGATTAAATGAATATAGAGATAAATATAATAAAGAGTTCATTTTGATTAAAGGAAGCTTTAAAAAGATTGAAGTTGAGTATGGAGTAAATGTAGGAGACAACGAGATAGCATTTATTGTTAGAATGGTGTTGAATAATAAAAGATAAGTGTGCTTAAACTAATGTAGAGTGTAAGGAATTTTACACACTATACTCGAAAAAAGAGATCTTAGAAAAGTCAGTAAATAAGCGGGTTAAAAGCTAAAAGGCAAAGTATTATGTTTTGGCATGATACTTGCTTTAAATAAAAGTATAAAAAACAAATGAGATTAAGAATTAAATAGTTCTTAATTAAGGAGGAAATGAAAATGAAAAATATATTATTAGTATGTTCAGCAGGTATGTCAACAAGTTTATTAGTAACTAAAATGGAAGCAGCAGCAAAAGAAAAAGGTATAGAATGCCATATTGAAGCTTTAGCTGAAGCAGATGCACACAGAAAATTAAACGAAGTGGACGTTTTATTATTAGGACCACAAGTTAGATTCTTATTATCAAAATTCAAAAAAGAAGCTCCAGAAAATTTACCGATAGAAGTAATTGAAACAGTTGCTTATGGAACTATGAACGGAGCAAAAGTATTAGATAGAGCTTTACAATTAATAGGATAATATTAAAGGTAAATAAAGTGGAGCTTTTAAACTCCACTTTTAAAATGTAATAATAAATAGATTTTGAAAAGAGGTATAAATATGGAAGAAATAATTATGAATTTAATTATGTATAGTGGAGAAGCTAGAAGTTATGCTATGGAAGCTATGCAAGCAGCAAAAGATGGAAACATAGAAGAGGCTAGAGAATTATTATCAAAAGCTACTGCACAATTAACAGAAGCACATCATTCACAAACTAAACTAATTCAAGGTGAAGCTGCAGGAAACAAAACAGAAGTTTCATTATTATTAGTACATGCTCAAGACCACTTAATGACTACAATGACATTAAAAGACGTTGCAGCAGAAATCGTTGATATAAGAGAAGAATTAAAGAAATAATATTTTTAAAATATAGATAAAAATAGATGAATATATAAATCAGAATAGAGGATACATTTGTATCCTCTATTTTTTTACTTGGAATTATTAAATTCTTCAATTAAGGTATAGATAGTTTTTGAAGTAGTATCTTTCATTGTATAGCCAAGTAGAGAAAGGATTTTAGCTAAATTTTCTTCAGAATCTGTTTCAATTTCAATATAAGGGAATGGACAAAAAGATTTATCGTTTATATCAATTTCAACTAATCCATTTTCTAGTCTATAACTTTCTCTATATTTTTTTATAGATTGATATAATTTTAGGCCAAGTGATTTGAAAATACCTTCAGCCATAACTTTATCATCAACGATAACTTCATTTTCTTCCATAACTTTAAATTTATCTTGAGATAAAAGTTTTTTTGTAGTCATAAAAATAACTTCTTTATTTCGTAGATTATCATAAACAGTTCTGATTCTTGCATATCCTTTTTCATTAAGTAATCTCTTATCTTCAAAGTCGTAAAGATCATTTATTTGATCTTCAACTTTAACTTTTTCTGCCTTTAACTCTATAAGTTTTTTTCTTAAATCTTCAACATCAATATTTATAATTCTAGTTTCTAATTCCTTTGCCATAAAAAAGCCTCCAAATAAAAATAATTTAGTTTAATTATAGCACTAAAATTTATGTAAAATATGATAGAATAAAAAAAGGTTGTTTTTAGTAAATATAGAAACACAGAATTTGTATGAAAATTAAAATGAATATAAAAGCAATAATTTGTTTAAGGGAGTTTTTTATGGAATATATTAATGATATAAATGTCAATGAAGCAATAATTCATATATTAGATAGTAATGGTGGAGAACCAGTTTTAAATGAGTATGCACTTGATTTAACAGATGATACATATAGATTTGTTTTTAAGCATATAGATAAATGTCTTAAAGATGAGGAGCTTAAGTATGCTGTGTTTAATCCAGAACGTAGTATAGTAAAAGAAGTATGTCAGGATTATTTAAATGGAATAGATAGTAATTTAATAGAATTATCAAAAGAGTTAGGAAGACAGATGTTTGCAATTATGAATGGAAATACTAATATTCCATCTTGTGATCTTATAGTGGCATCTATTGTAACAGATAAGGGACCTATGATTGCTATACTTAAGATGGATTATGTTAAAAATTTTACTCATCAAGTAGATTTCATTGATGATAAAATAGGAATAGACATAGTACCACAATCAGCAGGGCTTCCAGGTAGTGGACAAAAAATTCAAAAAGCAGCATTTATAAAGCCAATAAGAGAGGGCGAAGAGTATAACTTAATGGTTTTAGATAAGCAAAGAAAAAGTAAGACTGAAGAATATGGAGCAAATTATTTTATAAATAATTTTTTAGGATGTACAATAATCTCTAACGAAAGAGATATGACAAAAAGTTTTGTAAATGCAGCAGAAAATTGGACTAGAGAGAATTTTGCAGAAGATCCTGCAAGAGCTAAAAAGGTTCGTGATGCAGTTAAACAAAAATTACGTGATGAAGAAAAGATTAGTATAGAAGAATTTTCAAAGGAAGTTTTTGAAGGTGAAGCTGATAAAGGGCAGAATTTTAAATCTTATGTAAAAGATTTTGGATTAGAAGAAGTAGAAGTAGATAAAGCTTGGGCAGAAAAAAAACTTAAAAAGGTAAGATTGAAAATAGATAATAGTATTGATCTTTATATAGAGGAAGAACAGTATTTAGATTCATCAAAATTTGAAGTAACAAGAAATGGCGATGGAACAGTTAATATGACTATAAAATTTGTTACGAATTATATAGAAAAATAATATAAATAAAGGATCCCATAGATTGGGGTCCTTTAAATTTAATTAGAAAGTAATTTTACTAAAACTGCTTTTTGAACATGAAGTCTATTTTCTGCTTCATCAAAGATTACATTTGCATGTTTTTCTAGTACTTCTGTAGAAATTTCCTCTTCTCTATGAGCGGGAAGACAATGAAGAACTATAGCATCATTATTTGCAAATTCCATAAGAGATGAATTTACACAATAACCTTCAAAAGCAATTTTTCTTTTTTTAGATTCAGATTCTTGTCCCATACTTGCCCATACATCAGTTATAACAACATCAGCATTTTCAATTGCTTCTTTAGGTGAATTTGTTAAGGTGAAAAGTGTATTTTCAGTTTTGGAAATAGTATTTGCAAGATTTAAATATTCTTCTTTAGGATAGTATCCCTTAGGAGAAGCTATAGAAAAATCCATTCCAAGTTTTAAACAACCAATCATAAGTGAATGAGCCATATTGTTTCCATCACCAATATAACAAATTTTAAGGTCTTCAAAGGAATTTTTTTGTTCACGTATAGTCATTAAATCAGCAAGGATTTGACAAGGATGCTCATCATCAGTTAAAGCATTTATTATAGGAATAGAAGCATGTTTTGCTAAAGAATCTACTTCAGATTGTTCAAAGGTTCTTATCATAATACCATCTAAGTATCTTGAAAGAACTCTAGCAGTATCACAAATAGGCTCACCACGACCTATTTGTAAATCAGAAGAACTTAAAAATAGAGGGTTTCCTCCAAGTTCATACATACCAACTTCAAAAGAGACACGAGTTCTTGTTGAAGCTTTTGAAAATATCATTCCTAAAGATTTTCCTTTAAGTAAGGGATGTTTGATATTATGATTTTTTTCATATTTTAATTGATCAGCTAAGTTTAAAATTTCTAATATTTCGTTTTTAGATAAATCATTCATTTTTAATAAATCTTTTTTCATTATATAACCTCCCAGTTAAAATTTATCTATTATAGCTAAAAGAATGCTTAATCCTTTTAACAGATCTTCTTTTTGTATAGTAAGTGGAGGAAGAAGTCTTATAACATTTGGACTAGCAGTTAGAACAACTAATCCTTTTTCTAAAGCTAAAGATTGAATTTTACTACTAGAAAAAGGAGTTTCGATGCCTATCATTAAACCACCACCACGAACTTCAAGGATTTTTTCAGTATTTAAATTTTTAAAAGTCTCAAAGATTAATGAACTATTTTTATTTATATTTGTGATAGATTCTTGAGAGGAAAGTTTGTTTAAGACAACAATAGCTGATGCACAAGCAACAGGATTCCCACCAAAAGTTGAACCGTGATCTGAAGGAGAAAAGGTATTTTCTAGTGTTTCATCACATAAGGTAGCACCAATAGGTAGACCACCACCTAAGCCTTTAGCTAAAGTTATAATATTTGGTTTTACATTAAAGTGATTAAAACCAAATAAACGACCAGTTCTATAAATTCCACATTGAACTTCATCAAAAATAGTTAGAATATCTCGTTTCTTACATTCCTCAAAAACTTTTGAAACAAAATTATAATCTAGAGGATGAACACCACCTTCACCTTGAATACTCTCCATCATAACAGCACATACATCGGAAGTAAGATGTTCTAAAAATTCATTTATATTATTTGCAGTTACATATTTAAAGCCATGAGGAAAGGGATGAAAATAATTATGAAATTTTTCTTGACCTGTTGCTTTTAAGGTTGTTAATGTTCTTCCGTGAAATGAGGATTTTAAGGTTATGATAGTTCCACGAGTTCTAGTATTATATTTATCAAAACTGTACTTACGAGCAAGTTTAATTGCACATTCATTTGCTTCAGCACCAGAATTAGAAAAGAAAACTTTACTCATTTCTGATTTTTCTACAAGAATTTTTGAAAGCTCTAGTGACTTTTCATTTAAAAATAAATTAGAAATATGACAAAGTGAGTTTGCTTGAATTGATATAGCGGAAATTAAATCTTTATCTCCATAACCGAGAGAGTTAACTCCAATTCCACTGGAAAAGTCTAGATATTCTGTGCCTTCAGTATCATAAAGTTTAGTACCGATACCATGAGTGAAGATAGGAGAAAGCGGGGCATAAGTATTCATTAGAAAATTATCCATAAAAAACCTCCATAAAATTAATAAATCATTGTTCCAATACCATCATTTGAAAAAAGTTCTAAAAGAATAGAATGAGGAATTCTTCCATCTAGAATGTGGGTCTTAGTAACACCCATACGAATAGATTCAACACAACATTGTATTTTAGGAATCATTCCTCCAGTTATAATATTATCTCTATATAATTTAGGAATTTGATGTAATCTAAGTTTAGAAATTAAGGTGGATAAATCATTTGGATTAACTAAAACACCAGGGACATCTGTTAATAAAATAAGTTTTTCTGCTTTTAAGGCAGAAGCAATTTTTGAAGCACAAGTATCTGCATTTATATTAAATACCTCATTTCCATCAGAGCTAATGCCTATACTACCAACTACAGGAATATATCCAGAATTTAAAGCCATAGTTAAGACTTCTGTATTAATAGAGGATATTTCACCAACAAAACCTAAATCGCTTTTAGAATGGAGCTTAATTGCTTTAATTAGTGAGCCATCCATACCACAAAGTCCAATAGCTCTTTCACCTTTTTTAGTAAATAAAGAAACTAAATCTTTATTTACTTTTCCACCAAGAACCATTTGAACTATATCTATAGTTTCTCTATCTGTGTATCTAAGACCATCTATAAATTGAGATTCCAAATTTAATTTACTTAAAAAAGAAGAAATCGAAGGACCACCACCATGAACTACAACGGGATTTATACCTACACATTTCATTAATATAATATCGTTTATTACAGATTCACGAAGTTCATCACTTATCATTGCATTGCCACCATATTTTACAACTATAGTTTTGCCAGCGTATTCTTGAATATAGGGGAGAGCTTGAACTAAAACTTCTGCACGAAATTCATTATTTAAAATATGTGTATTCATTAGCTTCTATAGTCTCCATTTATTTTTACATAATCATAACTTAAATCGCATCCAAAGCAAGTAGCAGAATAATCCCCATTATGCATATCTACTATAATTTCAATTGTATCTTGGCTTAATATTGTTTTAGCTTTTTCTTCATTAAAGGGAAGTCCTATTCCATTATCAAAAACTAAAACTTCACCTATAGAACTCTTAAATGAAAGAGACAAATTATTTAGATTAAAGGGAATTTCAGTATAACCTAAAGCACATAAAATCCTTCCAAAGTTAGGGTCACTACCAAAGATTGCAGTTTTTACTAAAGGTGAGTTAATAATACTTTTAGAGAAAGTTATAGCATCATGTTCAGATGCAACAGAGAAAACAGTACACTCTATAAGTTTTGTAGTACCTTCACCATCACTAGCAATATTTTTAGCTTGAAGTAAATTAAGCTTATTTAAAGCATTTAAGAAAAGTTTATAATCATGATTTTCTTCTATTATCTTTGAATTTTTACAAAGACCATTAGCTAGGATTAGTACCATATCGTTAGTGCTTGTATCACCATCTACAGAAACTCTATTAAAGGTTTTAGATACAGAGTCTTTTAATGCTAGATTAAGAAGCTCATGAGAAATATTTAAATCTGTAGTTATAAATGAAAGCATGGTTCCCATATTAGGTTCTATCATTCCAGAACCTTTTGAAATTGAACCTATGTGACATGTTTCACCACTAGATAAAGTGAAACTTATACAGGCTTCTTTTTTTCTAGTATCAGTAGTCATTATAGCTAAAGCAGCATCTTCAGAATTTTTATAGGAAAGAGAAGATACAAGGGTAGGATAAGAGTTTATTATTTTTTTTAAGGGAAGAGGAACTCCGATAACACCTGTAGAAGCTACTAAAATATCTTTAGGTTCTATATGAAGATTAAAGGATAAAAAATAAGCCATAGCTTTTGCAGCATCAAGACCTTTATTCCCATTACAAGTATTAGCATTTCCACTATTTATAACTATGGCTCTTGCAGTTCCATTTTCAAGATGATCTCTAGTTACATAAATAGGTGCGCCTTTAATTGTATTTTTAATATAAACACCAGCAGCAGTACAGCTAGTTTCTGAAAATATTAAAGCGAGATCTTTTTTATTAGATTGTTTTAAACCACAATGAATTCCAGAAGCTTTGAATCCAAGTGGAGTAGTTATTGATCCATTTTTTATAAATTTCATAAATACCTCCAAAGTTTAGAAGCTTGGACTAATTAAATTTAAGCTTAAAGTTTCTTCAAAGCCTAAAGTTAAATTCATATTTTGAATAGCTTGTCCGGCAGCTCCTTTAAGCATATTATCTATTGCACTAATTAATATTAATTTATCTTTTTTATGGTTAAGGTGAAGTGAAATATTACAATTGTTAGAAAGTTTCACGCCTTTAATATCAGCAGTTTCATTAAGAGGTAGTATATTTATAAAAGGCTCATTTTTATAAAATTTTAAATATAAAGTATGGAGTTTTTCTAAAGATATATTTTCTCTTAATGAAACATAAATAGTAGATAAAATTCCACGATTTATAGGAAGTAAATGAGGAGTAAAGGTTACAGAGACATTTTCATTTGAAATAGAAGAAAGTGTTTCTTCTATTTCAGGAGTGTGTCTATGACCTTCAACACTATAAGGATTAAAATTTTCATTTACTTCTGCATAATGAGAAGAAAGGCTTAGATTACGGCCAGCGCCTGTAAGTCCTGATTTAGAATCACAAATTATAGAGTGTGTATCTATGAGAGAATTTTTTAAAAGTGGCATAAGTGCAAGATTAATGGAAGTAGGATAACAACCAGGATTTGCAATTATTCGTTTCTTTTTAATTTTTTCTCTATTAAGTTCAGGTAAGCCATATATAGCATATTGATGGAGTTTAGGCTTATCAAAAGATTTGCCATACCAAACCTTATAATTTTCTTCAGAAGAAAGTCTGAAATCTGCGCCTAAATCAATACAAATTTTATTTTTATAAAAAATCTTTTCAGCAATACTTTCACTTAAACCATGGGGGAGTGAGAGAAATATAAGATCACAAGTTTCTATAACTGAATCTATATCCTCACAAATTAAATCTGTTTTATTAAAAAAACTTTTATAAATAGAAGAATACTTTTCGCCTAAAAAAGATTTTGAACTTATTTTAAAAACTTCTATTTTAGGATGATTTAAAAGAAGTCTAAAAAGTTCAGAACCAACATAGCCTGTGGCACCAATAATTCCAACTTTAATCAATTAAATCATCTCCTTTAGTTTGTTTAATAAACTTATCTAAATAATGGAGTTGAAGAAGAACTGATTCTTTAGAGGGACCTCCAAAGACTTTTCTTTCTTCTACACAAGTAATTAAATTTATTGAATGATAAACATCACTTTCAAAAATATTAGAAAACTCTTTAAGTTTATCTAAAGTTAAATCTTCGATACCTTTATTCTCTTTAATACAATAAAGAACAACTTCACCAACTATTTCATGAGCATTTCTAAAAGCCATTCCTTTTTTGACTAAATAATCAGCTAAATCAGTAGCATTGGTAAAGCCTTTAGATGCACCAGATTTCATGACATCCTTATTTACTTTCATTGTAGAAATCATGCCAGTAAAAGTTTTTAATGAAAGACTTACAGTATCTAGACCATCAAAAAGAGCTTCTTTATCTTCTTGCATATCTTTGTTATAAGCTAAAGGAATTCCTTTCATTACTGCTAATAAAGCAATTAAATCTCCATAAACACGTCCAGTTTTACCACGAATAAGCTCTGCAACATCAGGGTTTTTCTTTTGAGGCATAATACTACTTCCAGTACTATACTGATCTGAAAGTTCAACAAAATTAAATTCATTTGTGCACCAAAGAATTATTTCTTCTGAGAATCTTGAAAGATGCATCATTATTATAGAGAGACATGAGAGTGTTTCTATAACATAATCTCTGTCAGAAACAGAATCTAAGCTGTTTAAAGTGACTTTAGAGAAACCTAAATCCTTTGCTACCATTTCTCTATCTATAGGGTAGGTAGAACATGCTAAAGCTCCACTACCTAATGGCATTTCATCAACTCTTGTAAAGCAATCTTTAAGTCTATTTATATCTCTCTTAAACATTTCACAATAAGCTAGTAGATGATGTGCAAAAGTTATAGGTTGAGCCTTCTGCATATGAGTATATCCTGGCATTATAGTATCGATATTTTCAGTGGATTTTTCCTTTAAAACAATTAAAAGTGAGTTTAAATCTTGAATTAAAGATTTAATATAATTTTTTAAATACATCCTTAAATCAAGAGTAACTTGGTCATTTCTACTTCTGCCAGTATGCAACATTTTTCCACAAGGACCAATGTAGTAAGTTAAAAGTCCTTCAGTAAAGCTATGAATATCTTCAGAAGAGGTATCAATTTCAATTACTCCATTTTCTAATCTTTTTAAAATCTCTAAAAGACCTTCTTCAATTTTTTGACTAGAAATTTTAGGAATAATATTTTTATCTCCAAGCATTTTTACATGTGCTAAACTACCTTGTATATCTTCTTTATACATTCTGCTATCTATATTTATAGAGGAATTAAAATCATTAACTAAAGGGTCAATTCTATCCTTGAAGCGACCACCCCAAAGTTTCATTAGTCTGTCCCCTTAAGAGCTTGATCCATTTTCGCTTTTACAGTTATCGGTAGTCCAAAAAGATTTATAAATCCAGCAGAATCATTTTGGTTATAAACTTCATCTTCATCAAAAGTTGCATACTCTTCACTATATAAAGAATAAGGAGAAGATATACCTGCACTTATAATATTTCCTTTATAAAGTTTTAGTTTAACATCACCAGTTACTGTTTCTTGAGTAGTATCTACAAAGGCAGAAAGAGCAGCACGTAGTGGCGTATACCATTGACCGTTATAAACTATATCAGCAAATTTTAAAGAGATCATTTCTTTATAATGCATAGTTTCTTTATCTAAGCAAATAGATTCAAGTTCTTTATGAGCATAATAAAGAATACTTCCTCCAGGAGTTTCATAAACACCTCTTGATTTCATTCCAACAAGTCTGTTTTCTACCATATCGCAAATACCAATAGCATTTTCTCCACCAATTTTATTTAAAGCTAAAATAAGAGAAGTACCATTCATTTTTTCACCATTTAAAGCTACAGGAATTCCTTTTTCAAAAGATAGTGTAATATAAGTAGGAATATTTGGTGCATTTTCAACAGTAGTTGAAAGTTCTAATATTTTTTCATAATTAGGTTCATTATTAGGATTTTCTAAATCTAATCCTTCATGACTTAAATGCCAAAGGTTTTTATCTTTACTATAGTTAGTTTCTTTAGTAAGTTTTATAGGAATATTTCTATCGATAGCATATTGAATTTCTTCATCACGAGATTTTATCTCCCAGATTCTCCAAGGTGCAATAATTTTCATATCAGGTGCAAAAGCTTTAATAGCAAGTTCAAATCTTACTTGATCATTTCCTTTTCCAGTGCATCCATGACAAATTGCATCAGCCCCTTCGTTTAATGCAATTTCAACCATTCTTTTTCCGATAATAGGTCTAGCAAAAGAAGTACCTAAAAGATATTTTCCTTCATAAACAGCATTAGCTTTTATAGTAGGAAAAATATAATTTTCTACAAAATCATTAGTTAAATCTTCTATATATATTTTGGATGCTCCAGTTTTTAAAGCTTTTTCTTCTAATCCTTCAAGTTCATCTTTTTGTCCTACATTACCTACAACAGCAATAACTTCACAACCATAATTTTCTTTAAGCCAAGGAATTATTATAGAAGTATCTAATCCTCCTGAATAAGCTAATACAACCTTATTTAATTTTTTCATTTTATAGCCTCCTACAAATTAATAAAAAATATAATTTCCATTTAATGGATATTATATACTTGATGGAATAATTATGCAATATATAAAAGTAAAAATCTTTAATTTTGCATAAAATACAAAAAATAACTTTAAATATGCATAAAATGGTATTAAATATAAAAAAATCTAGAAATGAGAGTACATCACTAATGAGACAAGGGTATTTAAAGAAGAAATAGTGAAATAATATAAATGTATCAATAAAGCAAGGAGTTGATGTTAAATGACTACATTAAAATGTGATGTTACAGATTGTAATCATAATAAGCAAAGCTGTTGTTGTAATAATGAGATAACAGTAGGTGGAGTTCAAGCAGAAAGTTCAAGTGAAACTAACTGCAAAAATTTTGAATGTAAAAGTGGTGCTTTAAGTAATGATGTAAGAGACATAAATCCTAGTTTATATGTAAACTGTAGTGCAGACACATGCATCCATAATAAAGGACAAAGTTGTGTTGCAAATAGTATAGAGATTTCTAATAATCTTAGCAGTTACGCAAGTGATACACAGTGTGCTAGCTTTGTAGAAAGATAGCTGAAAAAGATTACATCTGTATTGATGTAATCTTTTTTTTTGTGCAAAAATATAGGATTCTAAATTATGAATTATAGAATGTTTTCTAATGAAGGATATTGTAAATCGTGAATATTATTAGCATACAACTTTAAGATATGAACAGTAGCTAAAGCATCACTTTTATTTCGAGATTCTATATATATTGCAAGTGAAATACAGTTTGCTTTTAAATTTTCAATATCTGTGTGTGCTGCATAAATAGACAATTCAGAAGAATGTACTTCTAATTCAGTTAAAAGAGAAATACTTTTTTCATAAGCAGCATAATAATTTTCTTCACATAAAAAGTATTCAATGTCATTGCAAAAATATTCAATTTCATTACAAAGGAAAATTAATCTATCTTTAGCAAAAAAAACTAAGCACATGAGTACTATGAAGAGGATTAAGGAAATAATATTATTTCGCATTAGTATCCATCCTTTCGGCGTTATCAAATTCATCAAAAAGTTGATATCTAAAGTTGCCATTAGTATCAAAAAATGCAATTAGAACATTTTTTATATCTGTAATCCCATATTCAGAGAGAGTATTTAAAATCCATTTTGTATCTTTATTTACACGGGTTAAGGCATTTCTATTTATTTTCCCATCAGAAATTAAAATTTTAGGCAGAAAAATTTCATGTTCAGTTTGATTTCCAGACATAGTTATAACAGAACTTTCTAAATTATATGTAGAAGCAGTAGATTTAAAATCAGTATTTTGGGGCTTTAAATTTTTAGGCAGAATTGATAAATCACCATTTGTTTCTAAAATTGCATATTGAATTTGGTCTAAATCAAAATAACCTGCTATTCGAAGTTCCTCTAACAATTCATCAATATTTATTTGTTGATTTTTTAAAGCTTTATAGTTTATTTTGCTTCGATAAATTAAAATAGATGGTTCACCTTCAATGATTTTTCTTGCAAATTGACTTTTAAGTTGTAATTGTGTTAAAAGCATTTTTAGTAAAAGTAAAGTTAACATGGGAATGATGCCAAATAAAAGAGGGAGCTTAATATCTTGCATAGGTAACATTGCTAAATCTGAAATCATTATTGTTATAACAAATTCGTAAGGTTGTAATTCACCTATTTGTCTTTTCCCCATTAGTCGCATAACTAAGACAACTAAAAAATAAAGAATTATAGTTCTGATTAATAAAATAAACACAAAAAAACCTCCTTTATCTATAAATAATATTCTTCAAAAATAAATGAAATATTCATAAAATATGGATTTAAATTTGTTTTATACTTTAGATATCAGTAATATAATGGTAGTAGATTAAAGAGGAGGAGTAGAAATGATAGAATATAACTTAATATTAGAAGATGGAAGAAACATTGTAGTAGAAAAAGGAAGAACCTTTAAGGACATTTTAGAAGAATATTATGGTGAATTTAAAAATACAGTTGCATTATGTAGATTGAATTATGAGTATTATGAATTAAACTCTGAAATAAATGAAAGTGGGAATTTAAGCTTAGTTTTATTTGATAGCAGCTTAGGAATGAGTATATATAAGAGAACATTACAATTTATTTTTGTAAAAGCTACATTAGATATTTTCCCAAATTCTAAAATAACTATAGAGCATTCAATTAGTAAATGTATATTTGGAGAAATCCACAAAAAGTTATCTTTAACAAAGGAAGATGTAGAAAAAATAAAAACTAGAATGATAGAAATTATAGAGGAAAATCTAGAAGTACAAAAAGAGAGAGTATCTATAGAAAAAGCAATAGATATTTTTGAAGAGTATGGTATGGAAGATAAAGTGTCTTTATTAAGACATATTGATAAAGATTGGATTGATCTTTGTAAAATTGAGGATAGATACGATTATTTTTATGGACTAATGGCAAGCAATACAGGAGTTATAAAAGTTTTTGATTTAAAATATTATGAGCCAGGATTCATATTAAGATATCCTGAAAATTATGGAGATGTAGAACTTCCAGAAGTTACGGAACAAAAAAAATTATTTAATATATTTTATGAAACAGAAAAATGGCTTGAAATTTTAGAAGTTGGTGATGTTGGAAGTTTAAATAGTAAAATTGAAGAAGGAAAAAAGAGAGAATTAGTAATGGTATCAGAGGCATTACATGAAAAGAAAATAGCATATATTGCAGATAATATAGCTAATAAAAGTGGTGTTAAAATGGTACTTATTGCAGGACCATCTTCATCAGGGAAAACTACTTTTTCTAAGAGATTAAGTATTCAATTAAGAGTAAATGGATTTATACCAGTCCCAATATCATTAGATGATTACTTTGTAAATAGAGAAGATAATCCAAGAGATGAAAATGGAGAGTATGACTTTGAAAGTATAAAATCAGTAGATTTAATAACATTAAATGATCATTTTATAAGATTGTTAAATGGTGAAGAAGTTCAAATTCCTGCTTATAATTTTAAAACAGGAAGAAGAGAATGGCGTGGAGACACTTTGAAATTACCTAAAAATGGAATTATAATTGTAGAAGGAATACATGCTTTAAATCCTGAGCTCACTTTAAAAGTTGCAGAAGAAAATAAATATAAAGTATATATATCAGCATTAACACAACTTAATTTAGATAATCATAATAGAATAAAAACTACAGATGTTAGAAAAATAAGAAGAATAGTTAGAGACTATCTATCAAGGGGGTATGGAGCTGAAGAAACATTAAAAATGTGGCCTTCAATAAAAAGAGGTGAGAAGAAAAATATTTTTGTATATCAAGAAGAATGCGAAGATATGTTTAACTCAACTTTAGTATACGAATTATCAGTTTTAAAACCATTTGCTCTTAAAGAATTGGAAAAAATAAAAAAAGATAGTCCTGTATATGCAGAAGCGTATAGATTAAAGTCTTTTTTAAGTTTTTTCAAAGAAATACCTATGGAGTATGTTCCTGAAAACTCAATATTTAGAGAGTTTATAGGTGGAAGTTGTTTTTATGATTACTAAAATTAATAAATAAATACTTTATAGAGAATATATGTATAAAAGTGTTAAAAATAAGAAGCTTAATTTAAAAAATATTCATAGAACTTTAATTTGAAATATTTGAAGTTAAGTATTAAAATAAAAAGCAAATATAATATTTTTATCAAGAAGGTGGAGGGACTGGCCCTATGAAGCCTAGCAACAGCTCATAATATGAGAATTGTGCTAATTCCTGCAGAAATTTATTTCTGAAAGATAAGAGTAAGGTTATAAAATATAGAATTTTCAGCTATCTTTTGTCTGTAGAGAGAAAAGATAGCTTTTTTTCTCTCTTTAATTTCTTGATAAAACTAAAGAGGAGGAAAGATGAAAAGTATAAAAAAATTAAGCATGTTTGGATTTTTATTTTTAACTAGTTCAGTACTAATAGAAATATATGAATATCCAACATTTGCAATTAGTGGATTTAGTTCAATATTCTATTTGATTATTGGAGGAGTATTATGGTTTTTACCTGTTTGTCTTTGTGCAGCAGAGATGGCTACGGTAGAAGGATTTCAAGAAGGTGGAGTATTTACATGGACAAGCAAAACTCTAGGAAAGAAAATGGGGTTTGCACATATATTTTATCAATTTATAGTTTTTACAATTGGAGCTGTAACAATGATATATTTTATAGTTGGAGCAATAGCATATATAACAGGAATAGAAGCTATTAATAATAATCCAATAATTAAATTTATATTTGTTATAGCGATATTTTGGATAATAACTTACGTACAATTAAAAGGGATAAAAAAGACAGCATTAATAGCTAAAGTTGGCTTTATTGCAGGTATAGTTATACCGGCAGTAGTATTATTTGCATTAACAGGAATATATCTTATTAAAGGATATCCAATACATATAGATATGTCATTAAAAACATTTATACCGGATTTTAGTAATATGGGATCCCTTGTTGTTTTAGTATCATTTATGCTTTCATATATGGGACTTGAAGTTTCAGCAACACATATAAATGATATGGAAAATCCAAAAAGGGATTATCCAAGAGCAATTATAATTATATTATTTTTATGCATATTATTAAGTAGCTTTGGAGCATTATCTATTGGTATAGTAGTGCCACAAAGTAGTTTAAGCTTAAATCAAGGAGTTTTTCAAGCCTATTCAATTTTATTATCATACTTTGGAAATTTTGGATTTATAGTTAAATTGTTAGCTTTACTTTTATGTTTAGGTTCAATTGCTGAAATAAGTGCTTGGATAGTAGGACCAACTAGAGGACTTTCTCTTGCAGGAGAAAAAGGATTTTTTAGTAAAAAAATAGCTAAAAGAAATAAAAATGATGTAGCATCTAATTTACTTATAATTCAAGGAATAGGAGTTACTATTTGGGCATTTATATTAACATTTGCTGGAGGAAGTTCAAATAATTCATTCTTTATGGCTATGACATTAACAGTAATAGTTTATTTATTAGCATATGGAATCTTTTTTATTGCATATATAAAATTAACATTAAAGGGGAATGATTTAAATAGAAAATATCAAATAGCGAAAAGTAAGGTTGTAAGATTAGTAATAGGAATAGTTGGATTTGTTTTTACAGTTATTGCTTTTGGAATTTCTTTTATTCCACCATCAGGAGTTAAAAAGAGCCAAGTTGCTAATTATACACACTTATTGATAATTGTATTTGTTTTAATAGTTATTATACCGTTTATAATAACTAAAGTTAGAAAAAAACATATTATATAGTAAGAGGGATTGCGTTAAAGCAATCCCTTTTTACATATCCTGAATAAAAACGTTTCTTTTAGAAATAAATTCTTTTAAAGTATCTTTATTTTTCCTATTTAATTTAAGACTAAAAACTATCTTATTATTCTTTATAAATCCTATAGCAAATTTATTTTCATTTAGCTTTTGAATACCGATAGCATTAATATTGTCATACTCTAAATAATAGGACATTAAAAAAATTCCCTTATTACCTAGGGTAACTTTTGAAGATAAGGTAGCTGAAAATGCTATAGCTATAGCAAAAAGAATACCTGTAATTATTTCAAAAGCATTTAAATGATTACGTGCGTAAACCAGATAAAGTAAAAATATTATGGCACACACTATATAAGTATAAAAGCTAGGTAGAAAATGAGTGAACTCTACATAATCTCCCTGAGTGTAAAGAGCCTTTCTTTTATTAAAGTTCTTTTTAAAAATAACAATAAAGTAAATTGCAAAGGCTAGGAAAAGGATTGGTGATAAATATTTTTGCATGGTAAGTACCTTCTTTCTATGCATTTGTATATTGAGATTTTACCAAGAAAAAGAAAAATAATCAAAAAAATATACCAATACTACAAAGAAGTAATATCGGTACAGATTATTAAGCTTTTTCAATTGGACGTTTTCCATGAGTTTGCATATAAGTTTTAAATATTACTTTCTTTTCTTCAGGTAAAGTGAATTTAAACTCTCCACCGTTAGTTTTTCTAATAATAATTAAAAAGTTATTTGCTTTTTTAGGATTTTTTTCAATTGTAATTTTAGACATTTCTTTTAATTCCATAGTGCTATACATATATGAAAATCTGTTGAAACCTATAACCATTCTTGAGTTTACTACACCAGATGCTAAAGCGATAATGATAAAAACAATTGCTAAAGCGACAGTAATAGGATTTAAATGTTTGACATCGTAAATTACGTATGCAAATATAATTAAAATAACAATTATATATGATATAGATATTGGAAGTACGTTATATATAACTAATCCATCAGGATCTTTCTTCAATCTTAATTGAGCTCCAAATGGTTTTAGCATATTTTTTGATATCATAAAGACTAATCCGATTATTATGACATAAATAAGAATTTGCATAAAGATCTTCCTTTCAAAATTTAGTAGATAAAATATATTTTATTATTAACCTAAAATAGAAGATTTAATTCTAAAAATACATATATTTAAATGATAACAATATAAAAAGAATAAAATATTAATTTTTAATGAACTGGATATTAAATAAATGGGAAGTTGATAAATGAAAATATTTAGTGTTAAATAGAAGACAGAACACAATATATGAAGAGGTGAAATAATGATAAAAATAGATGGAAAAGAAGAAAAAAGAGAAGCAAAAGAATATATAAAGAATATAGCTAAATCATCAGCATATTTTTCTTTTAGAAATGGACCAATAAAGAAGTTATATGAAGAGGAAAAAATATCAGATGAAGAAATGAAGCAAATCCAAGAATATATGCAAGACCATTTAGCATATTTATATACTGTTTTATTAGAAGAAAATAATATTCAAAAATTTGATTTAATAGTATCAACAATGAATAAATTTTACGTAAATGATGATTCAGATGTTAAATTAAATGATGATGGATTTGATAATTTTTATAAAAGTTTATTTAAATAATAGATAAAGGCTATCTTTGAGATAGCCTTTATTTTATCTTATGTAATCCACTTTTACTGATTTTCTTTTTAAAATTTCTAACATAATAGAACCATTATTTTTGGATGTAGTAATAGAAAGCTTACTACCATTTTTAAATAGAAATGATATTACACGACCATTTCCTTTATTTAAAACACTAGCTTTTCGTATTTCTTTATATGATTTTTTAGAGAACATATAAAGAAAAGTATCATGACCAAAAAGAAGATTGGAATTAAAGTATGTAGTTACAAATAATAAAATAAGTAAAAGGATAGCTAAATACTTAGTAATAGAAGTAAAATCTTTAGTATACATAAAGATATATACTATAAAAACTATACATATTATACCTGTTGTAAAGAAGGATGCATTAAAATTTCTAATTATAGTGTAAGTACCTTCTTTTTTTGTGCTTATTCTTTTTGATAAATTTAATACTAAAAGTACTAATGTAAAAAGAATAAATAAAATTTCTAAGATTAATAAAGAATCCATAAAAACCTCCTTAAAGTAAAAGTGCATTTATCATAGCATTTAAAAGTAACCAAAATATTAATAAAGTTTAAAAATAAAATAAACAGTTATATTTTTGACATATAAATAAGAATATAGACAATATTTTATTATTTGAAATTTAAATAAGAATATTTTATAAATAATTATTTAAATCCGGTATAAAATATATTAAACTATAGATGGATAAAATATTACAAAAAGGACAGGGTAAAAAGATGAAAAACGTAGGTGTTTTTGATATATTAGGTCCTATAATGATAGGACCATCAAGCTCTCATACAGCAGGAGCTGCAAGACTTGGAAGAGTTGCAAGAGCTATTGCAGGAGAAGAAATAGAAGAAGTTACATTTATGCTTCATGGATCTTTTGGAAAAACATATAAAGGACATGGAACAGATAGAGCTTTAGTTGCAGGAGTTTTAGGAATGAATCCTAGTGATAAAAGACTTAGAACTTCTATGGATATAGCAAGAGAACAAGGATTAAAATATACATTTGTAGAAAAAGATCTTGGAGATGAGCATCCAAATACAGTTAAATTTGTAATGGAAACTAAAAGCGGAGCAGTTTGTGAAGTAATGGGATCATCTATTGGTGGTGGAAGCATAAAGATAGTTGAAGTAAATGGAAATAGAGTAAGCTTCACTGGTGATTATCCAACACTTATAGTTACACAGAATGATGTACCAGGAGTAGTTTCAAATGTAACAGCATTATTATCAGAAAAAAAGATAAATATTGCATTTATGAGTGTATTTAGAAAACAGAGAGGCGAAGGGGCAACTATGATTTTTGAAGTAGATAATATTATTGAAGAAGAAGTTTTAGATAATATAAGAGCTTTAGATAATATTTTAAAAGTCATACTTATAAACCCTGTAGGAGAGGATGCATAAAGATGAATATAGCAAGAAGTGGCGAAGAGCTTATAAACATATGTAGAGAAGAAAATATATCTTTAAGTGAATATGCAATAAGAATGGAAGAAGAAAAAAGCAATGTTTCACGAGAGATTATTATAGGAAAAATGAGAGAAAATCTTAAAGTTATGATTGATTCTGTAACAGAAGGAATGACAAAAGAAGTTTATTCAGTTACTGGATTGATTGGTGGCGATGGGTATAGAGTTAATGAATACTTAAAAAAAGGAGATACATTAACAGGAAGTACTACGGTAATGGCAATGGCAATGGCGCTTGCATGTTCAGAAGTTAATGCATCTATGGGAAAAATAGTTGCATGTCCAACGGCTGGGTCATGTGGAATTTTACCAGCAGTAATTTTAGCAGCTGGAGGAAAACTTGGAAAATCAGAAGATGAAATGATAGAAGGTCTTTTTGCAGCAGCTGCAATTGGAACTATTATTGGAATGAATGCAACTTTAGCAGGAGCTGAAGGTGGATGTCAAGCAGAATGTGGGTCAGCAGCGGCAATGGGAGCAGGAGCTGCAGTATTTATGATGGGTGGAACACCTAAAATGAGTTTAGATGCTGGAGCAATCGTAATAAAAAATATATTAGGGCTTGTTTGTGATCCAGTAGCAGGACTTGTGGAAATTCCATGTGCAAAAAGAAATGCATCAGGAGCTATAAGTGCTTTATGTACAGCAGATATTATTATGGCTGGAGTTGAGTCAAAAATTCCTTTTGATGATACTATAAGTGCAATGTATAAAGTTGGGCGTGAGATGCCAGCCTCATTAAGAGAAACAGCTTTAGGTGGAGTTGCAATTACGAAAACAGGACTAGAGCTTAGAAAAAAAGTTTTTGGTGATGAAAAATAAATAATAAGAAAAGGAAATGGGGACTATTTTAAAAAAATTAGTCCCTATTTCAAATTTAAAAAGAATATTTTCTAGCTTCAAATAAAAAATAACTTTTCTAAATTTAATAAAAATGAAACTATATTTATGTATAATAGATATATAACAAAAGAAAAAGGAGTGGAGAAGATGAATAAAGCGTTGACTATATCAGGCAGTGATTCTTTAGGAGTAGCTGGAATACAAAAAGATTTGGAAATTTTCTTAAAAAATAATATACAACCTTTTACAGTTATCACAAATATAATGGCTCAAAATACCAATGGAATGTTAAAAGTAGAATCAACATCTAAAAATATGATAAAAAATCAGATGAAAGTAACATTTGAAGAATATGATTTTAATGCTATTAAAATAGGAACTATAGTTGGAACTGATGAAATAAAGTTAATTGGGAAAATGTTAAGAAAAATAAAAAGAGTTCCTAATATAGTAGTAAATCCACAGTTAATAAATATAGATGGGGAAAAATTTTTATCAGATAATGAAAAAAAAGGGATGATAAAAGAAATATTTCCATTAGCATATCTACTAATTTTGAATAAAGAAAATACAGAAGAAATTTTAGATATAAAAATAAATCATATAGAAAATATAGAAGAAACTTTAGAAGATTTAAAAAAGTTAGGACCAGTAAATATCTTAATTAGAAATTTAGATAAAGAAGGGGAAAGAGTAGATATTTTATATGATGGAGATGAGCTAACTTACTTCATAAGCGAAGAATTAGATTTAAAAGATACATATATACAAGGGGAAAGACTGTCAGCTGCAATAACTAGTTTTGTTGCAAATGGATATAGCTTAAAAACAGCAATAAAATTAGGAAAAGATTTTATTGAAAAATAAAAATTAAGAATAAAAAATAATAAATGAGAGTATTATACACTAATGCAATTTAGGAGGTGTATATGTGCTCAAAAATTAAAGTAGGTATAATAGGTTGTGGAAACGTAGGAAAAGGTGTTATAAAAGCATTGAAAAAAGCTAATGATATGGAATTGGTAGAGGTATTTAGCCGAAGAAGAAATTTGAAGGTGGATGAACTATATGCTAAGGATATTTTAGAAGTATTGAACTATAAAGATAAAATTGATGTAATGATTTTATGTGGTGGATCAGCAGTAGATTTACCAAAGCAAGGTCCAGTGTTTTTAGAGCATTTTAATACTGTAGATTCTTTTGATACTCATGCTAAGATACAAGATTATTTTCAAAAAATGAAGATTGTTGGAGAGAAATGTGGAAAGCTTGGGTTAATATCAGTAGGATGGGATCCTGGATTATTTTCTATAAATAGATTAATAGGAGAAGCTATACTTCCAGAAGGAAATGAATATACATTTTGGGGAAGAGGTGTAAGCCAAGGACACTCTGATGCAATAAGACAAATTGAAGGTGTGAAAAGCGGAATACAGTATACAATACCTAAAGAGGATGTATTAGAAAAAATACGAAATGGTGAAGAGTTAAAGCTAAGTGCAAGAGAAAAACATAGCAGATTATGTTTTGTTGTCTTAGAAGAGTTTGGGAATAAAAATAAAGTGGAAAAAGCTATAAAAGAAATGAAGGATTATTTTCTAGATTACGATACAGAGGTTAGATTTATATCAGAAGAAGAGTTTAAAAGAAACCATAGTGATATGCCTCATGGTGGAAAAGTTATAAGAACAGGAAAAACAGGTGAAAAAAACTGTGGGAAAATAGAGTTTTCTTTAGATTTAGAAAGTAATCCTGAATTTACAGCAGGTATTTTAGTTGCTTATGCAAGAGCAGTTTATAGAATGGTTAAAGAGAAAAGAAGTGGTGCAATAACTGTGTTTGATGTTCCACCGGCATATCTCTCTATAAAAGATGGTAATACGTTGAGAAATGAATTATTATAAAAATAAAGATAATGCAAGTTTATAAATGCATTATCTTTTATTATTTTTAGTGTTGAAATTTAAATAATAAATATTAAAGAATAAATTGGAGATTATACTATGTATTAGATAAAGATGTTAAAATTAATTATTAAGTTATAAAAAATACAAGGCAAGTTAATAAAAATTTGTTAAAATTAAAAAAGTTTGTTTTCTTATTTAACGAAAATTTCAAAGATAAGGGTAGGCATTTTATTTTTGAAAAGAGAAGAAGGTGAGTTAAATGAGTATTTTTAGAACACAAAATATAGAAAGTATATCTAAACACGTAAGTTCAAGTGAGAAGAACTTAGGTACTTTAGATTTAACTTTAATGAGTATAGGTTCAGTTATAGGAACTGGAGTTATGGTTTTAACAGGAATTGTTGCAGCAAAGGAAGCAGGACCTGGAGTTATGCTTTCATTTTTAATTGGAGGAATAGCAGCAGCAGTAATAGTTTTATGTTATGCTGAGTTATGTTCTGCAATTCCTAGTTCAGGAGGATCATATACTTTTATATATACTACTATGGGTGAGATAGTAGCATATGTTGGAGGTTTATGTATAGTTATTGGATATATATTAGCAACAGCAACAGTTGCATCAGGCTGGGGCGGATATTTAGTAAATTTTTTAGATGCTTTTAAAATACATATTCCTAAAGTATTAACCACTATCCCTAGTGAAGGTGGAATAGTTAATTTACCAGCAATTTTTGCGATTTTAGCGATAACTTTTGTAATTTCTCGTGGAACTAAGGATAGTAAAAATGTAAATAATATAATGGTTATTATAAAAATAGGAGTTATTGCATTATTTGTAATAGTAGGTGTTTTTCACGTAAGTACTAAAAACTGGTCGCCATTTTTACCGTATGGAACTACAGGGGTAATGACTGGGGCAGCTTCAGTATTTTTTGCATATTGTGGATTTGATGCAACAGCATCAGCAGCTCCATATGTAAAGAATCCTAAAAGAGCATTACCAATAGGACTTTTAGTATCATTAGGTGTATGTACAGTAATATATATATCAGTATCAGCAGTATTAACTGGAATAACTTTATATTCTAATTTAAATGTTTCAGATGCCCTTTCATATGCTTTAAATGTAGCAGGCGATCATACTATATCGTTAATTGTGGCATTAGGTAGTGTAATAGGAATATTAGCTGTAATATTTGCTAGTAATTTTGCAACTTCGCAAATAATAAGCACAATGAGTGTTGATGGATTACTTCCAAAGATATTTCATAAGAAAGATAAAAATGATGTACCATACATTTCTTTATGGGTTGTAGGTATAATTGGCTCTATATTAGCAGGGTTTGTGAATTTAAGTCAATTAGCAAATTTTGCAAGTATTGCATTACTTCTTGTATATGGATTAGTTTCTTTTTCAATAATTATATTTAGAAGAAATTTTCCAGATGTAGAAAGAGGTTTTAAAACTCCACTAGTTCCTGTAGTGCCTATATTAGGAGCGGGATGTTGTATATTCTTAATGACCAATTTATCAAAAACAACATTTGTAATATTTGGAGTAGTATTAATTTTGATATTAATTTCATATTTTATATATGGAAAAAATCATTCAGCAATAATAGATGAGAAAACAAAATAACTTAAAATTAAGAAGAAGCACATAGATGTTGCTTCTTTTTTTTAGAAAAATTTCTAGAGAAGAAAATAGAATCTTTAAAAATAATATTCTTTATTTTATAATTAAAATAAAAGTCTATTATAAAAGATATAGGGAATAGTGAAAATAAGAATAAAAATAAAGATATAATTAGGAGATAAAATGAAAAAGAATAGTAAGAATAATAATTTTTTGAATGATGTAAGAGAAGATCTTTCACCAAAAATGTATGATGAAGTATTAAAATTAGTAAATGGTGGCAGAGAAGATTTAGCAAATGAAATTGCAAAGATAGATTATTTATTAGAGTATACAAGTAAATGTATAAAAGTAAAAGACTTTGCAGAAGCAAGGATGAGTATTGAAAGTGTTAAAGCTAGAATCCAGAAAATAAAAGATGCTGGATTTAAAATAGAGTATATAGAATACTTATATGAAGGAATAAAAAAGAAAGTAAAATAAAAAAATTAAAGGAGGAAAACAAGTGGATGTTAGAGAAAAAGCACATTATGCATTAAAAAAGTTCTATGGATATAATTCTTTTAGAGCTGGACAATATGAAGTTATAGAAAAAATATCAAATGGAGATGATGTGTTTTGTCTTTTACCAACAGGTGGGGGAAAGTCTATATGTTATCAAATTCCTTCTATAATTTTAAATGGAATAACACTAGTAATATCACCACTTATTTCATTAATGAAAGACCAGGTAGATAATTTAAAAGAGATTGGAATTAAGGGCGCTTTTATAAATAGTAGCTTAAATTTAGAAAAGATAAAGGAAATTTTAAAAGATGCATCACTTGGAGAATATAAGATAATTTATATTTCACCAGAAAGATTAGAATCTGAATACTTTAAAAAAATGGTAAGAGGAATAAATATTTCTCACATTGCAATTGATGAAGCACACTGTGTATCAGAGTGGGGACATGATTTTAGACAAAGCTATAGAGAAATAAAACCATTTTATGAAAGTTTAAAAGAGAGACCTGTGATTTCAGCCTTTACAGCAACGGCAACTAAAGAGGTGATTCAGGATTCAATAAAACTTTTAGGATTAAAAGAACCATATATTTATAAAGGTGATATAAATAGAAGTAACTTAAAAATAAATATTTTAAAAGAAATAGATAAAAGAGAAATAACTCATATAGTAAGAGAACATGAGGATGAAAGTGGAATAATTTATTGTTCATCAAGAAAAGAAGTAGATGAATTATATTACTTTCTGAAAGATGTAGGGTTTGAAGTATTAAAATATCATGGAGGAATGAAAGAAGAGGATAAAACTATAAACCAAGAAGCGTTCCTAAATGAAGAAAAAAATATAATGGTTGCAACGAATGCTTTTGGAATGGGAATTGATAAGAGTAATATACGATATATAATTCATTTTACTATTCCTAAAAATTTAGAAAGTTATTATCAAGAAATAGGCCGTGGGGGAAGAGATGGCGAGAAGTGTGAATGTTATTTATTTTACTGTAGAACTGATATAAGTAGAGTTGAATTTTTAATAAATAAAAGTATTCCATTAAGTAGAAGAGAGATAGCTCTTCGAAAACTACAAAGTATGATTGATTATTGTGATTATATAAATTGTTATAGAGAGTATTTACTTAAATACTTTGATAATAAAGCTTTGAGTTTTTGTAATAATTGTACAAATTGCTTAAATTCAGATAAAGTAATGGATTTTACAAGAGAAGCACAAATAATATTTTCTACAGTATTTAGAACGAGAGAAAAGTATGGAATATCAGTATTAACTGATATTGTGAGAGGGGTTAAAGGACCTAAAGTTATAAGCTATGGATTAGATAAAATAACAACTTTTGGATTAATGAAAGAGTATTCATCAAAATATATAAGAGAACTTATAAAGGGACTTTTAGATGGTGGATATATAAGCCTTAAAGAAGGAACATACTCTATGCTAAGATTAAATAATAACTCTATTAAAATATTAAAATCAGAAGAAAAAGTATATATGATTTTAGAAAATATTGAAGAGGAAGTTTTAGATAAGGAACTATATAATAAGCTTAAAGTATGGAGAAAAGTAATGGCTCATAAAGAAGATATAAGACCATATATAATTTTTTCTGATTCATCATTAATAAATATAGCTAACTTAAAGCCTAAAACAAAAGAAGACCTTATGAATATAAGGGGAATGGGTGAGAAGAAGTTTGAAAAATATGGGGAAGAGATACTAAACTTAATAAATATAGAAAATTAGGTGATAGAATGAAATTTGTATTAGCAACAGACTCATTTAAAGAAAGTATGACATCTATAGAGGCTTGTAAAGCTATGGAGAGTGGGATAAAGAAAATAATTAAGGATGCAGAGTGTGTGAAAATACCTATAGCAGATGGTGGAGAAGGAACTGTAGAAGCTTTAGTTTATGGAACGAAGGGGAAATTTGAAGAGAGAGAAGTAACATCACCAATAAAAAATAAAAAAGTAAAAGCTAGATATGGAATATTAGGAAATGAAGAAACAGCAGTAATTGAAATGGCAGCAGCAAGTGGATTAGAAATATTAAAAAATGAAGAAAGAAATCCATTAAAAACAACAACATTTGGAACTGGAGAGTTAATATTAGATGCATTGGACAAAGATATAAAGCATTTAATAATAGGCATTGGTGGAAGTGCCACAAATGATGGTGGAGTAGGAATGCTCATGGCACTTGGTGTTAAATTTTATGATAAAGATAAAAGAGAAATTGATGTTGGTGGAGAAGAACTTTTAAAGTTAGAAAAAATAGATATCTCAAATTTAGATAAAAGATTAAAAAATATTAAAATTGAGGTAGCATGTGATGTGAATAATCCAATTATAGGAGAAGAAGGAGCTACAAAAATTTTTGGACCACAAAAGGGAGCAACTCCTGAAATGGTAAAAGTTTTAGAGAAAGCTTTAGAAAATTATACAAGAGTTATAAAAAAAGATTTTAATTTAGATGTAACAAAGATTAAAGGTGGAGGTGCAGCAGGAGGACTTGGTGTAGCTTTTTTAGTATTTCTAAATGGAAAATTAGAAAAAGGAATTAACTTAGTTATAAAATATAGTGGATTAGAGAAAGAAATAAAAAATGCTGATTTTGTATTTACGGGAGAGGGCGCAATAGATTTTCAAACAAGATTTGGGAAAACACCTATAGGAGTAGCAAATGTAGCTAAAAAAAATGGAGTTAGGGTAATTGCATTTGGAGGAAAAGTGGATAGTAATATAGGGGAATTATATAAAGATGGAATAGATGCTATATTTAGCATAATGCAAGGGGTAGAACCGATTGAAAATGCATTAAAACATGGTCCTAAAAATTTAGAAATTACAGTGGAAAATGTAGTTCGTCTTTTAAATATTTTATAAGCGAAAAATTTTTTATAAGTAAATTTAATAAGTGATATGTAAATTAAAGTTTAAAGAATTAGAAAATAATTTTTCTAATTCTTTTTTTTTTTGTCATATATAGGGGCAATTTTTGAATATATTTTAAGTAAAAAGGAGGGTGAGTATTTATGGATTTTAGAGAATTTATACAAACCGATAGAGAAAGTAGAGACAAGGAAAAATTTAATGGAACATTTTTAGATTATTTAGAAATTGTGAAGCAAAATCCTGATATAGCGAAATTATCTCATAAAAGATTATATGATAAAATTTCAGAAAAAGGTGTAGAGGTCTTAAAAGGTGAAGAAAATTATAAGGTAAAAAGAATTTATGGAAATGATATTATAAGAAAATATGGATTCTTTAAAGATAGTTTCTTTGGAATAGATAAAGTTGTTATGAAACTTATGAATTATTTTCATTCAGCAGCTATGCAAGGTGAAGAAGCAAGACAAGTATTATATTTAGTTGGGCCAGTTGGTGCAGGTAAATCATCACTTGTAGAGTCTTTAAAGAAAGCATTAGAAAAATGTGACCAAATTTATTCAATAAAAGGATGCCCAATGCATGAGGAACCACTTCATCTTATTCCTAACCATTTAAGAGAAGACTTTGAAAAAGAGTTAGGAGTAAAAATAGAAGGTGATTTATGCCCAGTTTGTAAGTATAGACTTATAAATGAGTTTGGTGGAAAATATGAAGAAATGCCAATTGAAAAGAAAGGTTTTTCTATCAGATCAAGAAAGGGTATAGGAGTGGTTCCACCAGTTGATCCTAACAATCAAGATACATCAATATTAACAGGATCAATTGATATTTCTAAAATGGATATGT
>NZ_CAMTIG010000027.1 GCF_947072515.1 uncultured Clostridium sp. | reverse complement strand
AAAAACCAAATCAGATTTAAATCTCTGATTTGGTTAAGTTGATAGCATTGACCCTAGGCAAGTACAAGTTGTTATTTGCAATTTCACGAATCTTATAAATAGGGATACTATTTCCATACTACTTACAAATAGTTACTAAACATGCACATCCACAATCTTTAAGCTCTTTTTGCTTAATGCAACAATACTTATTAAACATACCTTTTTACCTTTCTTTTAAAGTATTTAATATAACTAATTTCAATATTTTTTAATTTTCGCTACTCTAAGTTTTATTCGTCTATTTTATTTTTAGAAATTTTTAAGTTATCCTAAAAAAAAATAGAACAAAATCATTTTAACTAATAATTTAATAATTTTATCTCTTTGTATTAAATTTCTTTGCTCAATATAATTAACACATAAATGAATTACAAAATATTTCTAAGTAGATCTCGAGATAAATTTAAATAGTGTAACTAGCTTTATAGAAATTTCCTAAAAAATAAAGGAGGTAATTCTAAATGAACGAATTACAATTAGAAGAATTAGATACTCTTAATAGTGGAAACTGGAGAAACGATTTAAAATGCGCAGGAGCTGTAACAGCTGCTGGAAGTGCTTTTGGTAAAGATGTCTATAACAGTGTAAAAAAATGGATAATTTATACTGATAATACTGACGATAGCATGTATCCTGATGAATAAAATTATAGGTACTATAATAAATCCTATAAATATAGTCCTACTTATAATTTTAATTGTATTTAATATTAAATTTACTATATTAAATTTAATATTAATTTTATTAACATTATTTATCATTGGAGTTATTTATGGCTTTATTAAGTCCTATATTTATAATGAAATCCACAAATCAAATCAGTACTAAAATTCTAAGAACTAAATTTAGACACAGTATTGTTAATTTAACCAAATCAAGAATTTAAAACTGATTTGGTTTTATTTTTTTAGATACGCAACTAGCTCTAAGTCGCCTATAATGAACCCCAGACACAAAAAAAACTGGGCACAATTGTGTCCAGCACGAACCCTGGGCAAGTACAAGTTCTATTAACTAAAATTTATAGTTTTTTATAAAATAATTAACTGACTTGACTAAATTATCTAATTTACTATAGTCTACTTTATCTTCAGTATCTTTTACACTATGGATAACTTCTTTTACGTTTTCATCAATTAAACATATATTAGAGATTCCATTTCTTTCAAAATTTTTATTATCTGAAACACCCATTAACTTCCCATCTTTATTTATTTTTATATCATTTAAATTTAAACTTTCTTCCATTAATGAATATATTTTTTCATGATTTTTTTGTTGCAAAAAAATTATATCTCCACCATTTTTATATCCTACTGAATCAATATTTATATTAATTATATTTTCATACTCTTTTTTATATCTTCAACAAATTTCTGACTCCCACTCAAACCTTTCTCTTCTCCATTAAATGCACAAAATATTATATCCGACTCTAAATTTTTTTCTTTTAAACTTAATGCTAAATCTAATAAAATAGCTACTCCACTAGCATTATCAACTGCACCTCTAATAATTTCTCCATTTTGCTTACCTATATGATCAAAATGTGCTGAAACAACTATAGCCTTTTTATTATTCTTTCCCTCAATTTTCCCAACTACATTATTTACGCTTGCAATTCTTGTTTTGCTGTTCTCATCAACTGCTCCATAAGTATCACTTACCTCTTGCTCATAGTTATGATATAAATTATTATTCAAAACAGGCTTTAAATTTAATTCCTCAAATTTCAAATATAAATATTCTTCAGCTAATTTATTCCCTTGACTTCCAACTAATCTACCTTCATATTTATCAGATATTAGCTCTTCTATAATTTCTTTTTTATTTATCTCAATACTATCTTTAGATTCAACAAACTTATTAGAATCCGTTGAAATAACTTCTTTTTTATTTGCATTTTGAGCTTGTATATTATTACAACCAGTCATAGATAATAAAGTTCCTATCGCTACTAATCCAATAATTATATATTTTTTCATCTCAATCTCCCTATTTACTTAATAATAATTATAATATTCTCCATACCTTAAATTTATTAATCAATACGCAAATTTAGATAACCTTTATTTCAGAAAAAAAGTAGTATCTATCAGTCAATAGATACTACTTGAATGAAAAATAAAACTCATTAACCTTATATATAATTTATTTATTATAAACTAATTATAATAAAATATAAAAACCCTAAACAATATCCACTCCCATACCCAAACCAACTTACATATTGCTTTTTAATAAAATTCATCTTTGTAAAATTACTCACTCTAAATACTATTAGCATCGTAATAAGTCCTACTAATACAGGTATCAATGATTCAAACTCAATAATTTTTTCTGAAACATTAATATGAGTAAACATTAATATGTGTATTATTATTGATGCTATTAATGTTTTATTAAATAAATCCTTCAATTACCACACCCCTTTTTATAAAAAATGACTATGTTTCAAAAAATCTAAACATAGTCAAAATTATTTTTAATTTTTAGATAAAATATAATTAACTTCATTTTTTAAATCTACTAGCTTTTTGCTCGAATCCTCTATCATTTTCATTTCAAAATCGCTTTTTTCAGCTTTACTTGATACTATTAAAATTGGATATGCCTTTAATTCTCTTAAATAATCTATTATTATATTCTTCTCTTCTTGTTTTACTTGTTTATTTTCTTGATAAAAATCACTTAACAATTCACTAACATATGTATACCAATATATTTTAAAATCTTCATCAATAATCATACTTTTCATTTCATCTATATTTTCACTAAATATACATTCTTTTAATAATTCTACTGCTAAATCTAAACTTATATATTCTCCTAATAAGTCTATTTCATTTATTGTCTGTACATAAAAATATTTAGGCATTTCTCTATTATAGTTATTTATTAAATATATCGCTCGTTCAACAATTTCATCAATATTCTTCTTATTTAATTTACTAGCCTTTAAACTTTGCTGCCTATTTAATTTGTATTCTGAACTCATATACTCCAATGAATCTATTAACTCTGCAAACCTATTTATATCGATATTTTCTAATCCTATTTCATTTTCTAGATTTCTATATTTTTCTTTTTTCTCAAATTCTATAACATTTTCCGTTTTACCTATATTAGCATTACACCCTCCCCCTAGTACTAATACACCTAACAACATTCCTAAAATTATTTTCTTTCTCATAAAATCTTCTCCACATTTTATTATAAAATTTTCAACCTATCACGTCTAAATACGTTTCTAAAAATTCATTTATTTAAACTGAGTCCAACTGTGCCCAGTACCCGCTATAGGCAAGTACAAGTTCTAATTATAAATAGTTTCTTTTTATATTTTTAATCTTTATAATATTCTTCTGGAATAATAATATACTCTGGAAGTCTTCTATATCTCATATATATTATTATTTTCATATCATCTATTTTTGAACTAGTAATTATTTTACAGTCTGAAATATTTACCGAATATATTTCTTTGTCATTTCTAAACTGTTTATAAATACATCCATTTTCTGTACTAGTAATTATATTTACATCATTCGCTTCATATTTATTAAAAGCGTTCCTCCATAGTGCTTTTAATATAATATAATATGCACTTATAACTACAATAAGTATTACACTAACTCCAATTATTGCAAATCTATTTAACGATACATTGTCATACCCTTCTATTTTATATCTTTTATAATCAGAAAATAATATTAAACTGCCTACAATAGTTAGAAACCCTAAAGAAATTAATAATATTTTTTTTATTTTAGTAAAATCAATATTATTTTTTAAATTTTGTTGCCCTTTTAATAAAACTTCATTACTAATCCCATAAGTTTTTTCCATATATTCACCCCAATTTTATTTTATAATATATGGAATATTTTTTCAATAAAACAAATATTAGTAATATAAATATCTATATAATAATCCATAAATCACAAACTTCTCTATAGTTTAATATAATGTCAAACTTCTAAATTTTGAAAATAAAAAAAAAGATTAAAAAGTCTTTTTTAACTTAATAATCTTTTTATATCTAATATATTCTTTATTTATGTTCTAAATTCTATTTTATAGTAACAGCTTTTTCTTGTGGTGCTTTTATTGATAACATAATTATAAAAGCTATTATAGACATTATTAAAACTAAATAAAATGTTGGTCTCAATCCATCCATTAATCTAGCAATAACTCCACCTAAAAGTCCACCAATTCCAAATCCTTGATAAATAATTCCGTAGTTTTTGCTACTATTCTTAAGTCCAAAATATTCTCCTACAACTGTTGGGAATATAGTTAAGTTTCCTCCAAAGGCAAAAGCTATTCCTCCAATTGAAACTAAAAACCATGCAAAATTTAATGGTATAAATAATACAATTGATGCAGATACTGCAATAATTGCAAAAGCAATAGCTGATACTTTCGTTCTTGACATTTTATCTGAAAGACTTCCTAAAATAAATCTACCTATAGTATTAAAAATAGCTACAATTACTATAGCACTTCCTGCATTTACTGCACTTAAATGTGCTAACTGCATTCCTACATTTTTTGCTACTCCAATTACATATAATCCACCTAAACAAGATGCTAAGAATGCAATAAACAATAAGTATGCTTGAGGTAATTTAAACAATTCTGTTCTTTTATACTCTCTTATAATTCCTTTTAGATTAGTTACTTCATTCTCTGTATCCACTTTTGCATCTCTTAAAAGCAATGCTCCTATAAACACTAAAGCAAATGCACATAATCCCCAATATAAAAATGCAGATTTAACTCCAAATGATTTAAGAAAATATGCATTGATATACTTAAATATTAAACTACCAATCCCATAGCATCCTATTGATAATCCTGCTATTAAACCTTTTTTATCTGGAAACCATTGAATACAATTAGTTAAAGTAAGCATATATGCTATTCCGTCTGCTGCCCCTACAATTACACCTGCAAAAATGTATAAAGCATCTAAAGAATCCATTCTTGCAGCCATTATCAATCCAAGTCCTAAAACTATACCACAGAAAGCAACTACTCTTTTAACTCCAAATACCTCTTGAAGTTTTCCTGAAAATAAAGTACTTACAGCTAAAGCAAAACTTGTTATAGAAAAACTTAGTGCTACCTGCTCAATGCTCCAATGATGCAACTGCCCTATAGGTTTATTGAACATACTCCAGGTATATAGCGTTCCTAATCCAATTTGAGCTATCATCGTCCCAATTAAAACTAATGACCTTTTTTCATTATTCATGACTTTTACCCCCTATTTGATTAAAGTTGAAATAAATTTTCATTTTATGAAAACATTTACTTCCAGTTAGATTATAGCACTATTATTCTATCTTCTATTTAAATTAACCCTTTTTTAACAAAATTATCTTATTTAATTAATATTTTACTTTTTAATGTAAGTTTCTCCTTAACTTTATGGTACAATATAACAAATATTAAGATATTATAATTGTTTTTCTATCTAAAAGGTAATTTAAATACAAAAGAAAAATAGTATAGGAGTGATATTATGTATTGTTGCCATTGTGGTAAAGAACGAGATAAAGATGAAAAAGAACTTTGTAAGGATTGTGGTGTCGCCTTCTCAGATGAAAGGGCAATTCGATTTTGTGAGCACTGTGGAAGTCATATATCAGAAAATGCTGAAGTATGTGTTAATTGTGGTAGTAATTTGCTTATACCATTATTAAAAGATACTTCATATAAGTGCAATGACATAAAAGCAGTCTCTAATAGACTTGTAAATAATAAAAATGTAAATAAAAAGATCATATATGGTGTCTTTTATTTATTACCATTCGTAGTAATAATGGTACTAGCTTCAAATATACTTACTTTAGATAAAATAATTGATTCCCCTTTAAGCAAGTTTATTGGATACCTGTTAGAATGCTTTATAGCAGCTATCTTTGGAGGTTATGTTCTTCTAAAAGTCGTTGAAGTTATTAAAACAGGAAAAGCTAAATGGAATTTTACCATAAATATAAATCTTAGCATTGGATTGTTTCTAGTAACTTTCATTTCTGGAGGTATAACCATGCTATTTACCTTGTTCGTACAACCTGATATAAGTTTATTAACTGCTGGAGGAACACTATTTGTAGGGCTTCTAAATCTAGTTGTGTTAATTATACTTGGATGTGTTCAATTATTTTTCCTTATTGGATTTTATATCTATGTAAGTAGAAACTTAGAACTAGGTAAAAGTATCAAATTAGGTTGGAAATATGGTCTCCAAAATCTAGGCAAAATAATTATACTTGGACTTTCTTTTATCCCATTATTTTTACTTTGTTCTATAACCTTTGGAATACTTTTAATTTGGAAAGGCTTTTATATAGTTACAACTGGTGGTTTATTAATAGAAAAAATTCTTCAAGATAATAATATATAGTTAGGAGTTTTCTTTATGTTTTCAAAAAAATCTACTGAAAAAAATGAATTAGAAAGAATAACAAATTTATTTAAATACTTTAAATTTCTACTATACGCCGTAGATGAAAAATATCCTATATCAGATGAAAATGATTTAACTGAAAAATCAATTTTAAAACAAACTATTGAAAATTGGATATTAGATTTACAAGATACTACACAGAAATTCTTAAATCAAACATTAACTCTTGATGAAACAAATGAAAATATAAAAACATTATTAACTAACTTGGAATCTTTAAAAAGAAAAAATGCTATCTTTACTTCAATCATTGATGTATATAATTGCTCTAGAGGTTCCAACGTTAATAGCGGATTACCCAATTTCAATATGAATCCTTCACATTTACAAAAAGGTTTTAATATTGTACGAGAAGCATTTAAAAAAGATTAGATACATGATTATCTAATCTTTTTTAAATACTTTTTATTTAGGATATAAACCCTCTTACTATCTGCAAACACCTAGAATAAAACTGTATACTATTATAGCTCCAAGTATTACATAACAAATAATATTGCTTAAATGACTCTTTACAAAAGTTGACTTCATTTTTATCATCTCTTTTCTTAATTTAAGTTATAGTATTAAATTTATTTAATACTACCTTGCACTATAATTAAGCATTTTTTCTCTACTTGAGATCCTATTCATCTTTTAATATTTTATAGCAATCTCAATTAGCCCCCCATATTCTTTAAACTTTTCTGGTGAAATCTTTTTCTCTTTTATTTTCTATTTTCATTATACTTAATATATGTTAACTATTTATGATAATTAATTTATAAAATAATATATATTTTAAATTTTAATACCTTATTAAAGATATTATATAAAAAATGCTATCAAAATAATTACTTTTGATAGCATTTTTATAAGCTTTAATTAAAACTTCTCTATTAACTTTAATATTCTAATTATTCTTTTAAATTCTATAACTCTTTTAGATATTTCATATGAAATTCAAAATGTTCTTCTATAAAACTAGCTATAAAGAAATAACTATGATCATAATTTAAAACTTTCTTATAAATTACATTATTATTTTTAAGTTTAGAATTATTTAAGAAATTCTCTTCATTTAATTGAGTTTCATAGAATTTATCTGATGTTCCTTGTGTTATAAAGATAGGTGGTGCTTTAACTTCTGCTATTAATTTAGTTGAATCCCATTCATCCCATAGCGATGTATCATCACCCAAGTAATTTGAAAAAGCTTTTATTCCCCAAGGAGCTTTAGAAGGATTTAAAATAGGAGCAAATGCAGATGCACAAGCAAATCTTTTAGGATTTTTTAATGCAATAACTAAGGCTCCGTGACCTCCCATAGAATGTCCCATAATACTTTCTTTACCAGAAAAATTTGGAACTATTCCTTTAGCAATATCAGTTAACTCTTCTGTTAAATAAGAGTACATTTTGTAATTTTCACTCCAAGGTTCTCTTGTAGCATCTAAATAAAATCCAGCCCCTTGCCCAATATCCCAATCATCATTATCTGGAATATTTATTCCTCTAGGTGAAGTATCAGGTATGATTACTGCAACATTATATTTAGAAGCTAAACGTTGAAAACCACTTTTTTGAGTAAAATTATCATCATTACAAGTTAATCCTGATAACCACCAAACAAGAGCTATTTTTTCATTATTTTTATTCTCTGGAAGATAAATGCTAAAATTCATATCACACTTTAAAGCTTCTGAATAATGAGTATATTTAATTTGCTCTCCCTCAAAACACCTAGCTTTATCTATAATTTTAGGCATTATCATTATCATCACCATAAGTTAAGATAGTTCTAATTGACTCACCTTTATGAAGTAAATCAAATGCAGTGTTAATATCTTTAAATTCTAAATGATGCGTTATAAAAGAATCTAAATCTATTTCTCCATTCATATATTCTTCAACCATTTGAGGAAGTTCACTTCTTCCTTTAACTCCACCAAAGGCAGATCCTCTCCATACTCTTCCTGTAACTAATTGGAAAGGACGTGTGTGAATTTCTTCTCCAGCACCAGCAACTCCAATTATAATACTTTCTCCCCAGCCTTTGTGACAGCATTCAAGTGCTGATCTCATTACTTCAACATTACCAATACATTCAAAACTATAATCTACTCCTCCATCAGTCATTTCAATAATTACCTCTTGGATTGGTTTATCAAATTTAGATGGATTTATGAAATCAGTCGCTCCCATTTTTTTTGCTAATTCAAATTTATTTTCATTTAAATCAATAGCAATAATTCTTTTAGCTTTAACCTGTTTTAAACCTTGAATTGCAGCAAGTCCGATTGCTCCTAATCCAAATACCGCTGTAACAGCTCCCTCTTCAACTTTAGCAGTTTTATGTACAGCTCCAATTCCAGTTGTTACACCACATCCAAATAAACATACCTTATCAAGTGGCGCATTTTTTTCAATTTTTACAAGTGACACTTCTGAAACAACTGTGTACTCACTAAATGTACTTGTTCCCATGTAATGATAAATTGGTTCTCCATTATATGAAAAACGTGTTGTACCGTCAGGCATTAATCCTTTTCCTTGAGTTTCACGTACAGCACTACATAAGTTAGTTTTACCAGAACGACAGAATTTACATTCTCCACATTCAGCAGTATATAAAGGAATAACATGATCACCTGATTTAACAGATGTTACTCCTTCTCCAACTGCAACAACAACACCTGCTCCTTCATGTCCTAATACTGTTGGAAAAATTCCTTCTGGATCTTTACCAGATAAGGTAAATGCATCAGTATGACAAACTGATGTATATAAAATTTTAATTAACACCTCTTTCGCTTTAGGTTCAGCAACATCAATTTCTACAACTTTTAATGGTTCTCCTGCTTTAAAAGCAACGGCAGCTCTACTTTTCATTATTAACCCTTCTTTCTTTCGTAAAATTAGATATAGTGATTAAATCATTAATCTCTCTAGTTAAATTTATTTTAATGTAGTAGCATATAAGATACAATACTGACAAATTTGTCAGTGAGGAATATTAAAGCAAAAGGAGATTATAAAATGATAGATTATAAAGGCAGAGAATTTTATACAAGTAAAGATCTTGCTTTATCAGTAATAGGCGGAAAATGGAAGATATCTATTATATGGTGCTTATTTCAGAAAACTAAATTAAGACTAAGTGAAATAGAACGAATGCTTCCTGATATAAATCAAAGAATGCTAATTAGACAATTACGAGAATTAGAAGAAGATAATATAATAAAAAGAACTGTTTTTAAAGTTGTCCCTCCCAAAGTTGAATATGAATTAACAGAAATAGGATTAAAATTAGAAAGTTTTATCGAAAGTATCTGTGATTGGGGCGAAGAGTTTAAAGATACAATTGAATAGATTTCACATTAAAATTCTTCATAAATAAAGAGAACTTTCCATAAAAAGTCCTCTTTATTTTCTCTACCTACTATTGATATATTAACTTAATTTTATAGAGACTATTTCACTTAAATATTTATCTTCTTGTATCATGTCATCTCTTGATACAACATATTCTATTTCATCTAATCCAACTGCTCTTATATAAAGATTAGCATCATCATATGTTTTTTCTATTTCAAGTCTTATTCTTTCTATATCTGTAATGCTTAACTCATTCCCCCTCGCTATAGGAAGTGTTGTATAGTATATTTCAAAATTTTCTTCACTTGCATCTATAAATTTAACCCATTCATTAAACTTTGTATTTTTATCTAATACTAATTTAAACTTCTTTCTTTTTCCTCTTCCAACAAAGTATTTAAACTTATTTTCTCTATTTATAACCTTAATAGCTCCACCACTTCTGCTTTCAATAAGTCCAAATGCAACACCTGTTTTACCTGTTGGCTTTTCTAAATCATTTCTATCAAATTTAATTCCTAGTTCCTCTAACTTTTTATAAGAATCCTCTGTTCTAAGAGGTGGATATAAATCATATTTTATATCATTTTTCTCTTTTATTAGTTCTTTAAAAATATTATTTACTAATTCTGATTTACTTGAGTTTCCTGCAAGAAGTATATTTATTTTCTCAACATTATCTATAGATTCAGCTTTAAATGAGTCATTAAGTGATTCAAAAAAGCTAGATATTCCTTTTCTTATTCTATCCTCTAGAATATTCTCAAGCTTGTTTAACTCAATATTAAGTTCTATATTTTCAATTAATGTACCATCATTTTTATAAAAATCTAGCTTTATTCCATCTTTATATTTTTCTTTATAATCTTTATGATGTTCAGTGATTGGTCTTAACTTCTCCATAAGCTGTCGCATATTTAATCTCGCTTCTTTTGATTCCTTAATTAAGGTTTCAGATCCAACAAATATATTGCATTCAGCTGGTATTGTGAAAGTTATTTCTTCTTTTCTTAATAAGCTTGCATTATCTTTAAACACATTAAAAGCTAAAAGCTCTAAAAGATTTTCTCCTCCAAGATATCTGTCACCACCTGCACCAAAATGCTCTATAACATAGTCAAACCTGTCCTCTTTATCATCATCAGCAATTCTATACAATCCATAGTCAAAATCTGTAGTTCCTCCACCAAAATCAAATACTCCATAATATATATTTTTATTTTCATCTGGCTCAAACTCATATGATTTTAATGCAGATATTGCGTACGCAGCAGGTTCACTTGCCCCTTCCACAACTTTAACTTTTTTGCTCTCTAATACAATATCTGAAATGGATTTTTTTATTCCTCTTTTAAAAGATTCTATAATCTTATTTTTTATAACTTCATCATAAGTTACAGGAAAAGATAAAATGTACTCTAAGTATATTCCATTTTGCATATTATTTATGTAACTTCCTATGTAGTATGCATAGATTTCTATAGGATTGAAATCCCCTTCTTTAATATCTATAAAGTTTGGTAAATCTATAGTTAATCCTTCTCTATCAATGATTCTAACCTTTCTATCGCTACTTCCACACCACATTTTTAAATCACTCATATATGAGTAATAATCGATACTATCATTATTTAAAAGTTCATTATTAGCTGTATGTGAAACAGTTAGGTCTTTCCATCTAGTTTCAGGTCTTCCCTCTTCTAAATCATATCTCTCTAAAAAATTATTTATATCAATAAACTCCATAACTGTTGGATTTTCATATTGTGATTCTAAAACTTCACTCTTTAAATCAATGGCTCCAATTCTCATTGGAATACTATGTTCATTCTTTTCTTGATAAACTACAACAGTACTTTTAGTTCCAAAATCAATAGCCACAATTCCATTTTCTTTAATATCAGACATTGGATTTCTAGCTACTATTTCTTTATCAAAATATACATAAGTATCCTCTTCTTTTTTCTTCTTAAATTCATATTTATATAAATCCCAATCTCCCCTATTTATATCTTCTAAAAGCTTTTTATCATATCCCTCAATACCTATTCTTCTTTTATCATAATTTAAAAATTCATCATAGATATCTTCAATATTATTTTTAAATATGTACTTTAAAGAATCCTCGTTTAAATCCTTATATATTAAATCTCTATCTATTATAAGAGTTTCATCACATAATAATGGGTATACTGCATTAAACTCTGTAAGTATATTTAAACTTTCTTTATTTTTAAAATCTTTTATAATAAGCTTATTATCTAAAATAAATTTTAATACTCCAAATATATTTTTTGGTTCTATTCTAATAATAGGAAAAATAGATGCAAGTCCACTAAAAACCCCTGGGCTTTCAATCCTATATCTTGCTGTTTTTCCTCTGTCATCACAAAGTAAGAAAGCTCTTACCCCATCTTTAAATTTCATATCTGCAGTACTAACTTTATTCGGATATTCAATAGATGTTTTAACAAGTCCTTTAAGTTCCTTTAAATTAGGTATAGTCCATGTATTGAAGCCTTCAAAAGAAAAATACTCTTTATATTTATCTTTTATTTCTTCAATACCAACACCATACATAACATTAGAATTATTGTAATATAAGCTATCTACAATTACATTAGCTTGGTCTCTATTTATTATAATTTTTTTATTTTCAATATAAATCCAATTCTCACTAGTGTTTATCTCATCTAAAACATATTTAAGATGCTTTTCAATCTTTTTTAATTCCTGCTCTAAGGGTCTATAAATTTTTTTTATACATTTTGTTTCCATATTAAACTTCTCCTAACCTATAAAATAATTTAATCTCTCTAACTTTAATTATAGAGTAATTTTTCAAATAAAAAAAAAGCCAATGCTCTCTACAAATTCTGTAGAAGTCATTAGCTTTTAAGCGGTTAAAGGTTAACTTCATAACCTATTATTCATTTCTTATGTTTAAATTTTACCTTAAAAAGCTTTATTTTTCAATAATAGTTTAATAAACTTAATGCTTTTTCATCATGCCATTTTTAACTTTCTATTCTTTATATTTAAGTATATAATCCCTACAACTCCTATTATAATTCCAGCTAACGAAATCATCTGAGCCATTCTTAAACCTAAAAACATTAAACTATCTGTTCTTAATCCTTCAATAAAAAATCTTCCTACTGAATAAAGAATCATATAGCTACAAATAGTTACTCCTTCATTTCCTTTTTTAGTTTTATATAAAATATATACTAATACTCCACACATTAAAATATCCCAAATAGATTCATACAAAAATGTTGGGTGATAATACTGCCCATTTATAAACATTCCATTTTGTATAAACTCCGGAAACTTTGAAATAAACTCTTGAGATACAGGTCCTCCATGAGCTTCACTATTCATAAAGTTCCCCCATCTACCTATTCCTTGTGCAAGTATTATAGATGGTGCAACTAAATCTGCATATGCTAAAAATTTTATTTTCTTAACCTTAGTATATATAAATGCTGCTAAAAAAGCTCCTATAAGTCCCCCGTGAATAGCTAGTCCACCTTGTCTTATATCCATCATTTTAAATATGTCGCCTCTATAATATTCCCATTCAAATATTACATAATATATCCTAGCTCCTATTATAGCGCAAGGAAATGCCACTAAAAATAAATCTATTAAAGTATCAAAGTTTAATCCTTTCTTCTTTGCATTAAAATATGCTAATACAAAAGCTAAAATTATCCCAAGTCCAATTAAAACTCCATACCACATTACTTCAAACCCTAAAATTTCAAAGGCTACTGGATTATTCATTATTCCCCTCCCGTTTATGCTTTTTTAATAATTATAACCTTTTATTCATATTTCTTCTACCTTCAAAAAATTTTTTCATCAATTCACTGCATCTATTATCATAAGTCCACTCAATATTTAAGTAACTATTTAAATGTTGATTATTTGTTATATCAATTACAGAACCACAGGCTCCCATATCCTTATTAAAAGTACCTATATAAATTTTTGAAATTCTACTTTGAATAATTGCACTAGCACACATTGGACAAGGCTCTAATGTAACGTACATCTCTGCTCCATTTAATCTCCAATCATTAATCTCTTTACAAGCCTCATTTATAGCTATTATCTCACTATGCGCCATTGGATTTTTAAGCCTTTCTTTTAAATTATATCCTTTTCCTATAACAACTCCATCTTTAACTATGACTGCTCCTACAGGGATTTCTCCTATGTTAAATGCTTTTTCAGCTTCTTTTATTGCTAATTCCATAAAATCCATAACTTACTCCCTTACATGTAATTTAAAATAAGGATAGCTAAATAGCTATCCTTACGTATATATTCTAACCTTTTTTATTCTATTTTTATCAAGGTCTTCAACTATAAATTTTATTTTATCTATAATTACTTCCTCTTTTTCTTCTGGTATTCTTCCTAATGCTCCTATTATTAAGCCTCCTATAGAATCAAATTCCTCCGACTCCATATTAATACCTATAAGTTCACTTACATCGTCAAGCTTTGAACTACCATCTACAATGTACTCATCCTCTTTAACTACTTCAATCATGTCAGATTCTTTATCATATTCATCTTCAATTTCTCCGACAATTTCTTCAATTAGATCTTCTATTGTTGCTATACCAACAGTTCCACCATATTCATCTAATACAATAGCCATATGATTTCTTGTTTTCTTCATTTCATTAAAAAGCTCAATAATTTTTTTAAATTCAAAAGTAAAGAAAGCTTCTCTCATATACTCTTTAACTGTAAATTCACCTTCTCTTTCTCCTGCTATAATAAGATCCTTCACATTTAGAATCCCAATTATATTATCAATAGTATCCTCATAAACTGGTATTCTAGAAAATTGATCTTCTTTTATTACTTTTAAAACAGTCGCATAATCTGCGTTTATTTCCACTGCTGTAATATCAACTCTTTGAACCATAACATCTTTAACTTGAAGGTCAGCAAAATCAAAAACATTAAATATCATTTCTTTTTCAACATCTTCTAAAACGCCTTCTTCTTCGCTTACGCCAACCATCGTTTTAAGCTCTTCTTGTGTAATAAAAGGTTCAGTTGCTTTAGGATCTGCTCCACAAAGTCTTATAAATATAGATGCAATAGCCGTAAATATCACTACAAAAGGCTTAAATACACCTACACAGAACTGTATTGGTTTAGAAACTTTTAGCGAAACTTTTTCTGATTTTTGTTTTGCTATAGTTTTTGGTGTAATTTCTCCAAAAATAAGAACTAATACAGTCATTATTCCAGTTGAAATAGCAACAGCACTATCACTGCCATTAAATATTTTAACTGCTAATGAGGTTGCAATAGATGAAGCTCCAATATTGACAATATTATTTCCTATAAGTATTGCTCCTAATAATTTATTTGGATCTGCCGTAAGCTTTTCAACAAGCTTGGCCCCCTTTACGCCTTCATCAACCATATGTCTTATTCTTATTTTACTTAAAGACATTAAGGCTGTTTCTGACATTGAGAAAAATCCTGATAATATAAGAAACACCACTAATAAAATAATCTGCCCCGTATAACTAGAGTCCAAAAACAATCACTCTCCTAATTTTCATTATATTTTTTTACATTATATCACATAGTATGAATATTTTATATAAAAATTACATTTTTAATTCCACTCCATTTTAACTTTGTTAAAAATTTAACTATTTTGTACCCTATAGTTATTTTTTTAACAATGTTCTAGTTTTTTCGACATTATTTTTACCTTTAAACCCTTATTACACAAGGCTTTATCTCGTTCACATTTTATATTGTTATTTTTTTAACTATTGATTTTTTTCAATTTCACGCCGTCTTTTTTTCTATTTTTTATTCTTTTTAAGATTTCCTCTCTTCCTTTTTTCTAGAATTATTTTTTTCTTCTAATTCCCTTCATTTTTTCATCTAATTCTTTATCAATTTTATCCACAACTAACTTCTCATTCTTTTCCCACATTTCTTCTATGAAATCATAATTATTTATGCCTACTTCTTTTAATATTTCCACCCATTTTAAAAGTAATTCCTCTTTTAAAACTTTTTCATTGTATTTTATATCAACACTGCCCTCCTTAGTATCTATATCGATACTCTCAATTCCCTCTAATTTTCTTAATGCTTGATATAAAAACTTTTCATACGCTACATATTCATCTTCCATTTTTTTTAAAGAATTAATTTTAAATATAATCCTCCCTTTAAATCTTTTCTCTATTTTTATCTTAAGCATTTGAGTAATAAACATTTTCTTAAACATATCTTTTATCTCCCTCTTTTTTCTGTTAGATATATTTATTCACATTTAAAACTTATTATTACTTTATTTTTATCGTATCTTTCTCCATATTCCTTATATAAATAAAAAGATAGCTTAAAAGCAGTGCTTTCAAGCTATCTTTCTAACCCTATTATCTTTCCATCTCTTGCATCTATCATTATTTTAAAAGTTGTAATTCCATTAACAACTCGCCCTTCATAAATTGGAATTGGTGCATTCCCATCATAATTAAATTCTTCTATATTTCCGCCTTCAGCCCTTTTGAGCATTATCTTCCTAGCTTCCTCTGCCGTTATAACCTTCCCCTCATAGTTGCCTTCGTTTATATTCAAATTATTCTCTTTATATTCCTTTATGTATCCTGTTAATGCATCAACCTCTAAATGATATTCCTTAGCATTCTTTATAAGTACCCCTTCAAAGCTAGGATTAATATACCAATCATTATATGTAAAGTTTACTAATGTTCCATTTGGAACTTTCTTTTGCATTATTTCCTTTGCTTCACTTTCTCCTACATTACTTTGTAGTTCCTGTGGATAATCCAATTGAAAAGCTTCTGCTAAAGCTCCACTACCTATACAAGCCCCTAGCAAAAATACTAAATATCCAATTTTCAGCATTATTTTTTTCATAAATTCTCACCTCTCTCCATATTATTCCTATTTTATTTTATTTTATACAAAAAAAATCTCTGTATCTTTTCAGATACAGAGATTCTTATATTAAGCCTCTTTTACTCTTTCTTTATGCATCTTCTTCCATAAGTAGAATCCATATATAGCTCCTACTCCATATTGAATCCAGTTAAGTGCCCCTGATAAGTCACCAACTAGTACTGATCCTGTAAAGTGAGCAGTAGTGAATAAACCTTCTATAAATAATACAGCTCCAATATTACAGAATATCCAGAACCACCATTGTTCTATATATCTTCTTGATGTTAAGAACATAGCCATTACTGTTAATACTGTTGTTAATGCGTCTAATTTTGGACTTGGATCTGGTGCTATAAGCTTTCCACCAAATATAGCTTGTAATATTTCTGGTAAATGTGTTAAGAATGCATAATATATAAACCAGCAAACTATTAATGCTACTATTGTAACAATCCATTGCCATGCTTTAAAAGTTTTTATTTCAATTTTATTATCTCCTGATTTAGCTAAGTTCTTTTTCCATGAAATAAATCCTGCTATTTGTATAGGTAATAATAAAATAATATTTTGAATTATTTGTCCGTATAATGCCTGATCATATGATACCCATGCATATGTTATTGTATTAGTAATTAAAAATGCATATAGTATAATTTCTCCTCTTGCTTGATATATCGATGTTAGAACCCCTGTTATTGAACAGATTAATCCAACTACAGATACAACAGTAAATAAAGAACCAACTGATTCCCCTAACAATATTGGACTTATAAAAGAAAAAATACTTGCTGCTACAAAGACTATTAAAAATCCTCTTTGAAAAATCGTAAGGGACGCCCAAAAGCCTTTCTTTTTCGCTATTCCGCCCATTTCCATAAGTAAATACACTCTCCTTTAGAATTTATCTTTTGTATATTTAGTTTTTATTCATCTTATCTTTTGTAATCCATTGATATTACTCAATTTCACAACACTATTATCCTTTTTTCAGTAAATGTTTTCAAGGACATTTGTCCTAAATTAATTTAAGTTTTTTTGTACAAGTTTACGTAAGTTTGAACTTCAATTTATATCTTTTCCTTATTTTATAAAATAATTTGCAAAATTATTCTTTATTTGATAACTTTTTAATATACTATCGATTTCATAAAATAAAAAGAAGGTATTATATATGATTAATAATTTAACATCACTTTTTAAAAAATATCCTAATAAATTTAAAATAAAAACTTTCAAAAAAAATGAGCCTATACTTATTCAAGGTAATCGACTTGATAATGTATATATATTAAAAGAAGGCACCGTAAAGCTGTGTTATTCTGATTTTGTAGGTACTACATATATGATAGATATTGAGTCTTCTGAATCAATTTTCGGCGAAATTGAGGCTCTTCAAAACAAACCTATCGGAGTAACAATAATTCCTTTAACCACATGTAAAACTCTACAGATAGATAAAGATATTTTTCTAGACTTAGTAAAAACAGATTTAGATATCTCTCTTGCATTAAATTACAACTTTTCCAACAGAATGTTTCAAAGTTGGGCAAGAGAAATGAGACATGTGACACTTCCATTAAAATATAGGGTTTTGTATTTCCTTATTACCATTGCTAAAAAGGATTTAGATGTTCCGATAACTAAAACTCTTTTAGTTGAAGGAATCGGCTCTAATATACGAAGTGTAAATCGTGTTTTAAAGGAACTTGTTGAGGAAAATTTAATAGATGTATCAAAATCTATTATATCCATTCCATCACTTTCTTTATTAGAAGACTATTTTGATAATTTAATTTAAAAAGAAAAAACAAAGGAATTTTTTCCTTTGTTTTTTATATGTTTTTCTGTATTTGATTCAATGTTTAGCTTCTCAAATATGTGTTGCTTTTTGTATTTTATTTTTCTACATATTCCAATATTGCTAAACTTATTATATCAATAACTTTCTTTTCTTTATTCTTCTTAAGATATTTATTTAGCTTATCATTAACCTCTTTATATAATCTTATAGATCTAGTTGTAGTTTCTTTTGTGTTCTTTATAGAAACAGTTTTTTCATCTGCTCTACCTTTTTGTTTTTCAACCATTTCTAGTCTTTTATCTAGGGCCTTAATCATCATTTTTAAATTTTCAAATTCATCTAATTGTATTTCATTTGCACTAATAACTTCTTCTGATTTTTCCTCAATTATAGCTACATTTTTTTCAACTTCTTTTCTACTGGCTTTTTCATCTACTTTTTTAATTTCTTTTTCAGTAGCTTTTTCATCTATTTTTTCTATTATCGGTAACTTTTCTTCGATTTTTATTTCTTTTTCAGCTTTATTATCAGTACCTTTTTCTTTTTTCTTCTTATTTTCTAGTTCTTTTCTAAGCTTTGCTATAGCTTCTTCAACTTTCCATTCACCTTCATAATTTTCTTCAATTTCAGTATTTTGCCCATCAATATCTATAGCACTAATGCTTATTTCCACATTATTTTCTTCTACTTTTTCTTCTTTATCTACACTTAATGCATCTATTCTCTCTATCTCTTTTTTCTTTGTTTCTTTATCTGTGTTCTTTTCTGTAATTATTTCATCTTTATTTTTTTCTTTTTTCTTTACAGCTTTTTTTGTATCTTTCTTTGTATCCTTTTTTGAATCATTTTTCTTCGCAGCAGTTTTTTTCTTTTCTTCTTTTTTTACAACAACTTCTTCGCCAGTCTCTTTTACATATATATTCTGCTCTTTATCATGAATATATCCATCTCTTTTTATTCTTGTTAAAACACTTGACCTAGCTAATCCTATTTCTTTACATATAGCAACACCACTTTTTCCCTTAGCTAAGCCTTTATTTAATATTTTCACTAATTCTTCTGTCTTATAATCATTTATTTTCATATGTTCCCCTCGATTACACTTTGTATTTTATTTGGTAATATAATAATATCATTTCTTAAAATAAAAATCATCAGTTCTTTTCTATTTGCGACATTTATTTTCCATAAAAAAAGAACTCAATCTTTAAAAATTGAGTTCTCTTTATGGCACCCCCAACAAGAATCGAACTTGTATCTATCCCTTAGGAGGGGACTATTCTATCCATTAAACTATGAGGGCCTATAATAAAATACTATTATAACTTTGCCCTTATGTCAAATGATTCCTGTAATTATTTTTCGATATTTTTTTTAGTTCGTATCACACTTACAACCAATGCAAGCACCGGAATTGACCCTAATATCGCTAATCCTGAAATCAACCATTCATGTAAATTAACTTTTGATAAAGAGAAAATTTCTCTTCCTATTGGTGTTACAAATGCTAATGCTATTATTCCACTCATTATAAGCCCTAAAGCTACTTTAAATGGTGTTAATGGTAAAGATACCTTAAATAGTATTACTATACTTACTCCTGCTAACATCAATACTGCTAATGTTTGTGATTTTTCCAAACTTACACCTGAATGATATGATATTAAAAATGTCCCTGTTACAAATAAAGATATTAAAATCCCATTTGGAATACTTGCCGTAAGTATTCTACCTAAGAAACCTTTCTTAACTCTATTTTTATTTGGTAATACTGCTAAAAATAAAGCAGGTATTCCTATAGCACAACTTCCTATAAGCGATAACTGAATAGGATCTATCGGGAATGGCATCATTAAAAGTGAAAATACTACAGCTAAAATTATTGAATAAGTAGTCTTTGATAAAAACAATTGAGCTACTCTTTCTAAGTTATTTATTTGTTGTCTTCCCTCTGCCACTACTTTTGGTAATGCATTAAAATTAGATGTCATTAATACTAATTGTGCTACTGATTTTGTCGCATCCGATCCATTTGCCATAGCGATTCCACAATCAGCTTCTTTTAATGCTAATACATCATTAACTCCATCTCCAGTCATTGCTACTGTGTGTCCTTTTGCTTGAAGTGCTTTTACAAAAGCCTTTTTTTGGTGAGGTGTTACTCTTCCAAAAACAGTATACTTCTCCATAGCTTCTTTAAGCCCCTCTTCACTATCTGGTAATTCTCTTGCATCTACATACTTTTCTGCTTCAAATACTCCAGCTCTTTGTGCTACTGCTGAAACAGTAACTGGATTATCTCCAGATATAACTTTTACAGCAACTCCTTCTTCATTAAAATACTTTAATGTTTCTGGTGCTTCTTTTCTAATAATATCTTCTATTAATATTAAAGCTAAAGGTTTTGTATCAAATAAATTTTCTACTTTAACTGTCTTCATTCCTGTTTTAGCTAAAGCAAGAACTCTTCTTCCCTTTTTAGCTTCTTCTTCTACCATTTCTTTTATTTCAAAATAATGCTCTCCCATAACTATCTCTGGCGCTCCTAATATAAAAGTTCCTTTTCCTTCTATAATAAGTCCACCCCATTTTCTCTTTGATGAAAAAGGCATTTTCTCTATTACTTGTACATCTGGTTTATCTTTGTATTTATCTAATATAGCTTGTTGAGTTGGGTTTTTACTTGGTAACTCATGAGCTAATGTTGCTAGTATACTATCAATTTCTTCTTGTGAATATTCTTTAGATAAGTCTTCCACACCAACTAAATTAAGTTTTCCTTCAGTTATTGTACCTGTTTTATCTACACAAAGTACATCTACCCTTGCTAAAACTTCAGTTGCTGAAAGTTCCTGAACTAAGGTGTCGTATTGAGACAACTTTATGATTGCAACTATAAATGTTGCACTTGTTAAAAGAACTAATCCTTCTGGAACCATTCCTATAATCCCTGATACTGTTCCTAATATAGCTGTATTAATATCACTCTTTATAAAAACTAGCTGACTTACAGCTAAAAGTATTCCTATAGGAACTATCATGACTAATAGTATTTTCAATATCTTATTTGTTGCATTTTGAAGTTCTGAGTTTGTTATCTTAAACTTTCTTGCTTCATCTGCAAGTTTTGATGAATAGGTATTAGCTCCAACTTTAGTTACCTTCATATATCCTTCTCCAGCAGTTACAAAACTCCCTGATAGCATATGATCACTTAACTTCTTATATATCGGATCTGCTTCACCTGTTAACATTGATTCATCCACTTCAATTTCATTACTTTTTACAAGCTCACCATCTGCTAAAATCTGATCTCCTACCGTTAAAAATACTATATCATCTTTTACTATTTCCTCTATACTTATAGATTTTTTAACGCCATTTCTCATTACATTACAATGTGCTTCACTTATTACAGATAATTTTTCAATTATGCTTTTAGCTTTAACTTCCTGAATAACTCCAATTAAACTATTTACAACAATAACACCTGCAAATATTGCATTTTTTGGAGATCCTGCAAATATTACTGCAGCTGCTAAAACTAAGTTTAAAGCATTAAACATTGTAAAGAAATTCGATCTAATTATTTGAGCAAATGTCTTTGATGGAGCTTTTTGAAGTATATTAACTTCGCCTCTCTTAACTCTTTCATTAACTTCATTATCAGTTAATCCAAAGACTTCATTCCTATCCTCTTCCATAGACCTACATTCCATACTAAAACTCCTTACAAAATATTTAGTTTTCCTAATTATATTGTACACATAAAATCTTAATTAATCCTTAAATTTTATTCCTTATAACATTTAATTCATTATTTATTTCCTCAAAAGTTTTATTTTTTTCTAGTTCTTCACATGAATTTAAATAACTATCTATTATCCCCGTTCTATATCCTTTATTTATCATCCATTCTTTCAGCTCAAATATATGCTTTTCTTCTCCCCTAGAGTTTATAACCCAATTTACATTCTCTTCAGCATTTTCCACAATACTTTTACCTATTTTTATTTTTTCTAAATCACTAAACTTTTTATTCTTAATAATATATATGTTATATCCATCTTGAGCTAAGCGTTCTAAAGTCTGCATTCCATTTGCAATATCCTCATTTTTATTTAGATATATTATGTATCCTGTCACACCTTTACGTTCTTTTCCTGTAATTTCTATATACTCTCTAAAGTTATGCACACTAATGTTATTGTTATCCACAATCTTTTTATAGTTTATCTCTGTTCCCTGTGAATAAACTTTCATTCCTTGATATAAAAAAATTATCCCAAGTATTAATGCGCTTATGTGTATAAATTTAAAAAAATATTTTTTCTTCAAAATTCTCACCTCTTCTGTATATGTTTTACCCACTTATTTTTAATTTAAAACCCCTAATCCCTTTAATTTTCCCTTTTTTTATAATATACTTTTGATTAGGCTTAATTTGTAATTTCAATAGGAGGAAAATTTTATGATTAGGACTATATTCTTTTATCCTTGTGTAGTATTAACTTTAATACTATCTTTTATAGCATCTTTTAGATATCGCTTTACAGATGCTAAACCAAGTGATAAAAAGTTTAATAAGAGTGTTTACGCCCTATCATCTACTTGGGCAAAACTTATGATGAAACTTAGCGGAGCACGAGTTAAAGTATATGGACAAGAAAAACTTAATGACGATGAAACTTATCTTTACGTTGGAAACCACCAAAGCAACTTTGATATTCCACTTTTAATGAGTGCTATCAAAGGCCCTAAAGGATTTATTGCCAAAAAAGAAATGGAGAATATTCCAATTCTTAGCTTTTGGATGAAAAAAATGCATTGTGTCTTTATGGATAGAACTAATATGAGAAAATCAGCAGAAGCAATTGTAAAAGGAATTCAAATCCTAAAAGCTGGACAATCTATGGTTATCTTCCCTGAGGGAACTAGAAGTAAAGGTGGTCCAGTTAAAGAATTTAAGGCAGGAAGCTTTAAATTAGCCCTTAAATCAAAAGTTAAAATAGTACCTGTTACTGTTAACGGTTCTTACAAACTTTTAGATGCTAATGGTGGTAAAATAGTTCCATCTGACGTTGAAGTATATTTACACGACCCAATAGATGTTACTCTTCTTTCAAAAGAAGAAATTGCTGACCTACATAATACAGTACGTAATATAGTGACATCTAAATTACCAGAAAATTTAAGATAATTTAAGTAAAACACTATGTTTTTTAACAGCGTGTTTTATTTTTATCTAAATTTATCTCTTAAACCAAAGGTCAAAGTTAGTCTAAGTCAACTACAAAATGCATCACATTTTTTATATTCTATTTTTTAACTTTTATGTATTTTATTTTCATATTGTAAAAAACTATTCGTATTTTATTTTTATCTTCTATTTCTCTCTTTTTTTATTTCATATTTACTTTAAAATTATTTACAGTTCTTTTAGTTCTAGTTTAGTAATCTTTGTTATAAAATATATACATAATCTTTTTTGAAAGGAGATGTTTTTATGTTTATGCAAAAATTATTAAGCAAAACTAGGCAAGCTATCAACGATTTCGATTTAATCCAGAATGGAGATAAAATTGCTGTTGGTCTTTCTGGTGGGAAAGATAGCTTAACCCTTTTACATATTCTTGATTCGTATAAAAAGTTCTCACCTGAAAAGTTTGAACTTATTGCTATCACTTTAAATCCTGGAGATGTAGATAATTCACCTCTTCACTCTCTTTGTAAGGAGCTTAATGTAGAATTTCATGAAATTCAAACTGATATTACTAAGATTGTCTTTGACATAAGAAATGAAAAGAATCCTTGCTCTCTATGTGCAAATTTAAGACGTGGAATATTAAATGATACTGCTAAGAAGTTAAATTGTAATAAGGTAGCTTTAGGACACCATAAAGATGATGCTATTGAAACTCTTACTATGTCCATGTTCTATGAAGGCAGAATCAATTGTTTCTCACCTAAAAGTTATATGGATAAGTATGACTTAACTTTAATCCGTCCTATGGTTTATATCGAGGAATATATGACTAAAAGAGCCGTACGTGAATATAATTATCCTGTTATCACCAATCCTTGTCCTGCTGATGGGAAAACTAATAGACAAGATATTAAGGAACTTATACGTACACTTGATAAACAAATGCCTGGATTTAAGAAAAATCTTTTTGGTTGTCTAAATAACTCTGACCAACTTTTCATTTGGGATAAGAATAAAGTTAAGAAAATGTAAATTTTATTTTTCTATTATGTTCCATATTTATTTTTTATTAATACTTATACCCTTATATTAGGACCATCTTTTGTAAATATCTTATCTAAAAAAAGAAAAATTTAAAAGTTTTATAACATTTATAACGTTGAAGTAAATTATTTATTTTAATATAATGAAATAAATATAAATATAATAATTAGTTTATACTAATATATAAATCTATTTATAGGAGAGTTAAATTATGAAAGAAATATTTTTAGCTGGTGGATGCTTTTGGGGAGTAGAGGAATTTATGTCTAGACTAGACGGTGTTACTTCCACTGAAGTAGGTTATGCAAATGGATTAACTGAAAATCCAACTTATGAAACTATCGAAGGTAGTGGATTTGTTGAAGTTTGCAAGGTTACTTATGATGAGACTTTAGTTTCTCTTAGAGAACTGCTTATTGAATTTTGGGGAATTATAAACCCAACTGTTGAAAACAGACAAGGAAACGACATCGGAACTCAATACCGTACAGGTATCTATTACACAAGAGAATCCGATATAGACACTATCCTGCTAACTAAAGATAATGAACAGGCAATTTACAGAAAGCCTATTGTTACTGAAATAAAACCTCTTATAAACTATTATAAGGCCGAGGATTATAATCAACATTATTTAAAAAAGAATCCTGATGGATATTGTCATATAGAATTAAATTAAAAAAAGACTGCGTTAGCAGTCTTTTTTTTGCAAAAATTTATAATAATTTTCTTATTCTGTCTCTTAATTTATAGGCTAATATAACACCTAATATAGATACTACTGCAAATTCACCAATAGCTACTTCAGACCCAACAACTAAGATTGAACCACCTTCTCCTGCTGGTAATACAAACTTAACTAACATCCAACCTATTATAAGTCCATTAAATATAACTGGCCATAATGAAGCTATAAACAGCTTAATTTTCTCACTACGGATATTAAGCTTACTAGTGAAATAAATCATTGTAACACTTACTAATGTTGCAAAAGATCCAATTATAGCATCTAAGAAAGACGATCCTAAAATATTAGCAATAAAACATCCTACCGTTAATCCTACAATATAAAATGGATCAAAATAAGCTAATAATACCATTACTTCTGATATCCTAGCTTGTATTGGTCCATAGCTTATAGGTGCTAATGCAAGTGTCCCCAATGCATATATAGCTGCTATTAAGGCTGAAATTACTATCCTTCTTGACTTATTATAATTTTCCATTAAAAAATCCCCCTATTAGAGATCGAACTTTCTAACGCCTCCAAAATAAAGATAAGTTTAACTTATCTATTGATTTTGTGGTCTAAAAATCAATAAAAAGGCAGAGTTAATAACTCTACGCATAATAATTTTCATTATTGTAAATTATATGCCTTAGTTTTTTTTAACGACAGGAGGCTTACGAACTGTCCATCTTCTATTTATTCCAAAGTCTATTCTATTTTAAATTCTCTTTAAAATCAAGGAGAAAGTAATTTTATATTATATTTCTATACTAAAATTCTTGCTAATGCCATTCCAACAACCACACCAATTAAACTTAATCCTAAATTAAGTATAATATTAACTATCCCTATACCTACTTGGCCTCCATTTAAAAGTCCTATTGTTTCATATGAGAATGTTGAAAATGTTGTAAGCCCTCCCATCATTCCTGTTGTTAAAAATAACCTGTTATTAGGTGATATAAGTGTAGTATCTAAACTTAACTGCATAACAAACCCAATTATTACTGCACCTAATATATTGGCTATAAGCGTTCCATAGGGAAACTGTGTTCCAAACCCCTTTGTAGCTCCCAATGAAATTATGTATCTAAGTGAAGCTCCTATAAAGCCTCCACACCCTACTATAATAACTAATAATATTTTTTGCATACTTTTCACCTCCTATTTTATTTTACTCATTTTAAAAATTCTAATACTATAAATTCTGCTTATTTTTATTATACAAAAAGAGCTCTTATAAAAAACTAATTAGTTTCTTATAAAAGCTCTTTTCATAGTGTAAAAATAAATTATATATATGTTTTATTATTTAAATGATAAAACAGTTACATTGTCTGTTATTGCAATTTTTCCTGTTTTTATCATAGGGGAAACTCCTTCAATAAGTTCATTTAACTTTTCTTGACTTAATACTAATGTTTCTATAACTATTGGTAACTTTCTAGCTGCTACCTCAAATATATCTAAGTGTAATTCTTTGCTTGTACCAAAACCTTCAATTCCTCTAAGCACTGTTGCTCCGGAAATATTTAGTTCTTCTAATTTTTCAATAATTGCTTTATATAATGGCTCATGTTTAAATTTGTCACTACCTTCAATAAATATCTTTACTAGTTTACCATTAACACTTTCCATTTCAATTCCTCCTTAAATATATTCTCTATACTAATAGTCTTGCAATTGTCATACCAACAACTACACCTATTAAACTAAGACCTAAATTTAGGCCAATGTTAACAACTCCAACTCCAAGTTCACCACTGCTTAAAAGCCCAATAGTTTCATATGAGAATGTTGAGAATGTTGTTAAACCTCCCATCATTCCTGTTGTTAAGAATAATCTCATGTTTGGAGACACCATTGCTGAATCTAAACTTAATTTCATTACAAATCCAATTATTATAGCTCCTAATATGTTTGCTATTAATGTTCCATAAGGAAAATGTGTTCCAAATGCTTTTGTGGCATTTAAAGATATTATGTATCTAAGCGCTGCCCCTATAAATCCTCCTGCTCCTACAAGAAGGACTAACGTTACCTTTTGCATAAATTTCACCTCATATGTAATTTTTTCCATTAAAAAACTAATGACCCCTGCAAATTTATTGTTACCTAAATAAACTTACAGGAGTCATTAGCTTTTACGCGGTTAAAGGTTAACTCCATAACCTATTGTTTCGTTTTACTTGTCTTTATTATATTATTAAAATCTCCTCTTTTCAATGAATAAAGAGTTAATAATTTATTACCATTTTTATGTTAATCTTCATATTTTTCTCTTTCTATATCACTAAGTTTTTCTTCTAGCGCATTCTCTTCTTCTTCTATCTTTATTTTAGTATTAGCTATAATTTCTTCATTTAAATTGATCTCATTTACTGCATCAATTACAAATCCATCTTCCATTGGAATTTGATTTTTATATTCATCTAAAAAAGCTTTTCCAACTTTTTCATTGACCTTTCTTATCTTTACCCTTGCCTCTTCTATCTCTTTTTTCAAATTAGCTATTTTTATTTTTGAATCCGCTTTTGCCGTTAATGTCTTTGATGTTGACGCAACATTTTTCCCTGCATCCTCTGCAAGATCTTTTACTTTATCAAAAAAACCCATAATAACAACTCCTCTATACTTTTTCTTTTATTATATAATACTACTACTCTTTTTTCATTATTCTTCTAACTTAATATTTCAACATAAAAATGCTTAATATGAAAAATTTCATATTAAGCATTTTAAATAATTGTTTTGATTTTAATAATTGAGCTTTATATTTTAAGTTTTATAATTGAGCTTTAATAATTATGATAAGAATAATTTCATATCATCTTCAACTGTTCCCATTCCTGCTATTCCAAAGTTTTCAACTAAAACTTTAGCTACATTTGGTGAAAGGAATGCTGGTAATGTTGGTCCTAAATGAATGTTTTTAACTCCTAAGTGTAATAATGATAATAATACTATTACAGCTTTTTGTTCATACCAAGCTATGTTATATGATATTGGTAATTCATTTACGTCATCTAATCCAAATACTTCTTGTAATTTTAATGCTATTACAACTAATGAATAAGAATCATTACATTGACCTGCATCTAGAACTCTTGGAATTCCACCGATATCTCCAAGGTTTAATTTATTATATTTATATTTAGCACATCCAGCTGTTAATATAACAGTATCTTCAGGTAATTGTCCAGCAAATTCTTTATAGTAATCTCTTGATTTAGCTCTTCCATCACATCCAGCCATTACAAAGAATCTTTTTATAGCTCCAGTTTTAACTGCATCTACAACTTTATCAGCTAAAGCAAGTACTTGATTATGCGCAAATCCACCAACGATTTGTCCATTTTCTATTTCTGTTGGAGCTTCACATTTTTTAGCTAATTCGATGATTTCTGAGAAATCTTTAGTTCCATCTTCTTTAATTTCTATATGAGTACATCCTTCATATCCAACTGCTCCAGTTGTAAATATTCTGTCTCTGTAAGCATCTTTAACAGGTGTAATACAGTTAGTAGTCATTAAGATTGGTCCATTAAATGTAGTGAATTCTTTATCTTGTAACCACCAAGCGTTTCCGTAGTTACCAGCAAAGTTTTCATATTTTTTGAATGCTGGGTAGTATTGTCCTGCTAGCATTTCACCATGAGTATAAACATCTATTCCAGTTCCTTGAGTTTGTTCAAGTAACATTTCTAAGTCTTTTAAATCATGTCCTGAAATTAATATTCCTGGATTTTTTCTAACTCCGATATCAACTGTAGTTATTTCTGGATGACCATAGCTTTCTGTATTAGCTTTGTCTAAAAGAGCCATTCCATCAACACCAAATTTACCAGCTTCTAAAGCTAATGCTGTTAACTCATCACCACTTAATCTATCATCTAAAGTTTTAACTAAAGCTTCTGCCATAAATGCATGAATATTATCATCATCAAATCCTAAGTTCATAGCATGTTTCATATATGCTGACATACCTTTTAATCCATAGATTACAAGTTCTCTTAAACTTCTTATATCTTCATTTTCAGTTGATAAAACTCCAACTTCTTCTGCTTTCTTTAAGAACTCATCTGAAGTTCCAGCAATCCATGTTGCACATCCTCTTAAGTCTTCTCCAACTGGATTTCCACCTTTAGCTTCTACTTCTTCTTTTAATTCTTCTCTTAAAGATAAAGTTTCTTTAACTCTTTCTTCAATAGCTTTAAAATCAAAGTTTGCATTAGTTATTGTTATAAATAAATTTTCTGTTATGTACTTATCAACTATTTTACTAGTTACTCCCACTTTTCTTCCTTCTACAGCTACTGTAGCTAATCCTTTAGTTACAAATACTAATAAATCTTGTATTTTTGCAACATCTTCAGTTTTACCACATACACCTCTTACAGTACACCCTGTACAACCTGCTGTTTCTTGACATTGAAAACAAAACATTCCCATCTTCATATTCCTCCATTTATTTAAAACTTTCGTCTGTATTTTTATTTAACTTATGTACTTAGTATAACTTGTCTTTATTTAATACTCCGTAACTTAAGTTACATATGAAAATACATTTTTAACTTTCTTTTAATTACCTTATTTCTTTTAAAATGCACTATTTAAAAGAGTATAATATTTATAAACTATTTAGGAAGTGATTATATGAATTTAAACATTTCTCTAATAAATCAATATAAAGGTCTCCCGAAAGAAATTTATATTATTTTTATTAGTAGAGTAATAAATGCTCTAGGTGCTTTCATAGGACCTTTATTAACTCTTATTCTTACTGTTAAAATAGGACTTTCTACAGAATATGCTGGGCTTATAATTACCTTAATTGGTGTTATTACTCTACCTGCGACTATGATAGGTGGAAAACTCGCTGATACTTATGGTAGAAAAAAACTATTTGTTATTACTCAATCAATTGCTTGTATCTTATTTTTTTCCTGCGGTATATTTCCAATGACTATTTATACTACTGCTATTTTAGCAGCTGCTTGCTTTGTTTCAGACTTAGGAAGTCCTGCTTTAAGTGCAATGATTTATGATTTAACAACACCAGAAAACAGGACACGTTGTTCTTCTTTAAACTATCTCGGTTGGAATTTAGGGTTCGCTATTGCCCCCATTTTAGGTGGATTCTTACTTAATAATCATATTTTTTTATTATTTTTATTCGACTCATTTACCACTATAATAAGCATAATTTTAATAGTCTTATTTATTAAAGAAACTAAAGATAATTCTCTTCTTAAAGTTACCGATACTGATAGACATTTAGAGCAAGCTACTGAAGGAAGTATCTTTAAAATCCTCTTAGAAAGAAAAGTCTTAATTTTTCTCTCTTTAATAATGTTATTTTTAAACTTTGGATATGATCAATGGGGATTTTTATTACCAATAGAAATGACAAAGCTATACGGCTCCTTTGGAGCAGCTCACTATGGTTTTATAGCTAGTTTCAATGGAATTATTGTAGTTTTATTTACACCTTTCTTAACAAAAATATTAAGTCAAACTAAAAACTTAAAAAATATATTTATAGGAGCACTATTCTATGCACTAGCATTAATAATCTTTACGCTATTCTCAAATCTATTTTTTATCTTTTTAGCAATGTACTTCTTAACCCTTGGAGAAATTATTCTTTCAACAAATGTACCAACATATATGGCAAATCGTACACCTAAAAGTCATAGAGGCAGACTTAGTGGAATAATCCCTATTATTTCTGGATTAGGTTATATAGTCGGTCCTACACTTACAGGAGCTTTATTAAAATATAATTCTTATAATTTTGTATGGTTTTTAACATTTATAATAGTAATAATATCAACTATGTTTATACCTCTTCTAAGACGTTATGAACTAAAAAAAGATATATAAATCTTCAAATGAAAAGAACTCACCTTCAAAAGGGAGTTCTTTTCTCATTCTTATATATCAATCTCTAAATTATTTTCTTTACACCATTTTTCTGCTAATAATTTTTCTCTTTCCTCTCTAAAATCATACCATTCAATACCTTTTCCTAATCCATCTATCTTATCTCTCAATTGTTTTACATCAAATTCTCGTTTTATTTCTTGAATAGATTTATCATTAAAAGACTCTTTATCATTATCCTTTATAAATTCTATCATCATACCTTCTTCATCTATTTCTTCTTTAGTTGGTAATCTTAGATAATCTTCTGCATTCTTTTCTAAATCATATAAATTCTGAACAATCTCTCTTTCCCACTCTTCAAGTTCAGCTATTCTTTCAATATCATTAGCCTTGTACTTTGAAGTGCTCTCATCTTCCTTATATATAATTATTCCTGTCTTCTTATTATAATAATGAGTAAGTAAATCTCCTTCAAACTCAATACATTCTATAACATCATTTAAATTAGCTTTCATAATTAACCCTCCCTCAATGTGTACTATTAATAACTATACCATCTTTTCTTAATTTATATACAGTTACTCTATAATACTTATATTTTTGTATCTGTATATATTATTAAATCCACCAAGTAAAAACAAAATTATAATAAATGGATACCCTCCTGAGGAAATTAAAAATGTTGTAATTTGCATATTCACTAAATTTAAATTAACTAATATACTTAAAATAATTTCTATTACAATTACAGATCCAATTATAAGAGCTAAGGATTTATAATATCTATTCTTTATACTTCCAGCTGTTTTTATAATCCTAAAACTGAAATATAATAACCCTATTATTATAAGTATACCAAATAAGATTCCATAACTCCCAATCGCTGAAACTATAGGGAAATTTGAATTTATAAATGGATTAGTGTGTACATTTCTCCCTATTATCTTTGATGTTTTTAAAATAGTCTCCACTAATCCTGAATTTACACTCTTAACTGTTAAATATCTAAATCCGATTTCTATAAATAATATTATCTCCACTATAAATGGTACAGTAAGACTTTTTATATTCTCACTATTTATATAAATAATAATAAGTAAAGGAATACTGTAGCAAAGATATAATGGTACATATTTAGTTTTATAAACTATAAAAAATAGAGGGGCAACTTCTAAAAATAATACAATCAATTTTTGTTTCTTTGTAACTATATTAAACTTCTCATAAATTGAAACTATCGAAACTAAAAAACATATCGGCGCTATAGATAAAATTGGTGCTCCTACACCACCTAATAAGAACCATGGTGCAAAGTTTAAAACACTCCTACTTCCTAAAACCAATATAATTCCAAGAATATAAAATAAAATATATAATTTCCTTATATATTTTATTTTAAATTTATATCCTATAAAAAAGAATATCATTCCAATCCCTATCCAAAGCAAATCATTAATTGCAAATCTATTTAAACTTCCTTTATAATCATTATTAGCAAGAAAATTAGTAAAAGAAATCGTCCCCCAAAAACCTATTATCCCTAAAAATAAAATAATTCCAATAAGCTTTAAATCAAATTTTTCTTTATGGACTTCATTTAATTCTTGTCCTAATTTTTCACTATCTCCAACGGATTGCAACGCTTTATCAATAGCCTCTTTTTGTGGAATACCTCTTTTTACATACATTTCTACTAACTCATCTATATGATTTCTCAATTCTTTTTCTATTTCAAAGCAAGCCTTTTTATTTCTTACAAATCTACAGACATCTTTTAAATATGCATCAATTAAATCCATGAAAATTCCTCCTTTAAAGCAATCTTCTTTCCACCTCTTAGTTTTTCCACAATTGATTTTCTTTCTTCTAAATAAGCTTTCCCCTTCAAATCTATAAAATAATACCTTCTTTCAAATTTCCAGTAAGATTTTATCAAGCCTTCATTTTCTAATCTATGAAGCATTGGATAAATAAGCCTCTCTCTTTCCTTTAATTTATCTTTAGTTAAAATTAACAACTCCTTACTTATCTCAACTCCGTAGCTTTCCTTACGATTAAGTATTAACAATAAAAGTATCTTTAAATTGTTTTTTAATTCATCCTCTTCAATTTTCATCTTAATATTATTAAACATTCTATCTTTATCAAATAAATCTTTATCTATAATCTCTTTAATTTTTCTCTCATCCATCATTACTCCTCCTTAAATACTATTTTCAATTCTTTAATAGTTCTATATAACCTATTTTTCACATTTGATTCACTCATCTTAAGCTTTTTACTAATATCTACTATCTTCATATCAAACTTAAAATACATCATAAAAATTTTAAAAGTTAAAATATCCTTTTCTTTCAAGTAATCATAAATATCTTCACATAAAATTTTAGATTCTATATCAATACTTTCTTCCGACTTCATATTTAACTCTTTAGTTAATGAAAATATAGGTATGTTATTTTTCAAAACTCCCATTAGCCCATAAGTTTTAAAAATCTCATTCTTTATAATTTTAAATAAATATCTTCTATAGTCTTTTATTTCATTCTTATCCATAGCCTTATATAAATTAAAATACGAATTTTGAATTATATCTTGAACATATTCCATATCTCTACATTTCGAAACAATATATTTTAAAGCTTCATTGTAAGTTTCATCATATATTTCTCTTAGCCGTTCCTCTTTTAATTTAATCAAAACTTCCTCCCCTTCCCTTAAAGCATCCTACATTTTTAATGATACTAATATTCAGATATTTGTTTCAAATTTCATATTAACAATTTGTAAATCTCTATTTATTATTCAACAAAAAAATACTATCAGCTTCTGCTGATAGTATTTTCTACTTATTACATTAAAATATTTCTATCTATAATATTACCTTACCTAAAGTTATTATTTTGCTTCATACATCTTATTTTCTGCTCCGATAAATACTTGAGCAATTTCTCCATAAGCTTTTCCCCAAGCTTCAATTACTTCATCAGTTGCAGCATCACCTAATACTGTTTTAATAGCTCTTAATAGGCATTCTCCAACGATTGGATAATGTTCTGCTTTAACTTTTGAGTTCACATGAACATGTCCTATTTTTTCTACTGCTGGTGCTAATACTGATAAATCATCAATATTTTGAGCTGCAGCTAAAACTGTCATAGCTAATGCTTTTGGTTGTGCTCCTGATTTTTGTTTATCCATGTTAAACATCCCTTTAACTTCTGGATATCTTTCAAACATATCATTGTAAAATGCAGTAGTTATTTCTACTCCATGTTCTTTTAAAACTGGTACTGTACTTTTAACTATGTCTTTTGTTTTTTGATCTAACATAATAACATCTCCCTTGTGACTAATTGTTATTCTTTAATATTTATTCTTTAAATTTAATATATCACATCCATTTTAAATGTGCAAGTTAAATGCACATTTAAATTTTTCCATATATTTTTTCTTATTTTCATTTTATAATAATCTAAATAGGAGGTAATGTTTATGCAACTTTCAAAATTTAGTGATTATGCTTTTAGAGCTTTAATGTATTTAGCTTTAAATACAGAAAAACTTTGTAATATAGAAGAAATGGCTAAAGATTTAGATATATCTGAACACCATTTAAAGAAAATAATAAATAAATTAGCAAAAACAGATTTCGTTCTTTCTATAAAAGGTAGAAATGGTGGAATCAAACTTGGTATGTCCCCTAATGAAATAAATCTTGGGGAAGTTTTAAAAATTACAGAAGATAATATGAATATTGTAGAATGTTTTAAAAACAAAGATTCATGTCCTTACTTTTGTAATAGCTGTAAACTAAAATTTATCATTAATGATGCAAAAGATAAATTTTTTCAAGAGTTTTCAAACTACACTCTTGCAGATGCTTTATAATAAAATAAATTTCATATACATAAAAAGATTCTAAAAACACTACGCCTTTAGAATCTTCTTTTTATTTATAATAATTTTATACATAAAATTATTATAAATATTATTATGAGACCATAGTACATCCACTTAGCAAATTGAGTGATTACTCTCTTTTGCTTTCTCTCTATCTTTTCTTCTTTCACACCTTTTTCTCTCAATAATTTATATAATTCCGGCAACCTAGATTCATTTATTTTTTTAGTACTATAAATAAATATTCTTCCATTAGTTATTTCATCTACAACATTAATAAGCATATAATAGATTTTTAAAGTTTCTCCTTCAAACTTTAAAGAATCTTTTAAATAACAACTCTTTATATCTTCAATAGAATATTCCTTAACCTCTACTAGCCTAAAAAAGTTATCTAACTTATATAATTTTAATCCACTTTCTTTTAAATAAATTCTATAATATTGTGTTCCTCCCATATCCATATAATCTGGAGCTGCATTTCTTATTGTTGCTGTACATAAATCTTTATATAAATATTCAGGATTCTCTTTATCCAATTCTTTTAAAACAAGCTCTCTAATAACTCCAACATCTTTTATTCCATATACTGCTTTTCCCCTTAATAAATCACTTATATTATTTAACTTTAAAATAGCATCACCACTTATATCTACCTTTATTCCATTATATTTTTTATAATACCATTTTAAAGTTTCCTTTAACTGTTCTATCTCTTTATCTAATACACCTTTATTTTTCAAATCTTTAATATTGTCATCAGTTAAATATGCCTTCATTTTACACACACCCCTCTTCCTTTCCCATTAATTTATCAATTACTAAAAAGAATACAGTTTGTATGTATACAACTTCAATAATAAATACTATTCCAAATGTGACAATTGATAATAATATTATAGGTAATAACATGATAATCATCTTTACAATATCATCTATATTTTTAAAAACTAATTCTACACTAATTATAATTCCCTCTACAATTCCGCATTCTTTCTTTTCAATTACATATATTATAGCTGCTCCAATTACCATGACAACAAAGGATACTCCAATACAAATAGCAATACTTAATACGTTACCCTTCCATAATAAACTTCCTAAATAATACCCTACAATTTGTGTTGCAAAAGTTATTATAAAAGTTTTTGATGTTAATGGAAATCCTATTTTAATTTTTCCTCTCTTTATCATATTTATTATATTTAAATAAAATGCTATCGCAAAAAAACTTTGCACAAAACACATTACTATTAGTAATAAAAACTTTTCATACTTATCTACCATAGTCCTTGTTAAGACATTAAAAACTCCTTGAGTAACTCCAATTGGTAAAACACATAACAATAATGCCATTAAAAATCTATCTATACCTACCGAATCCTTTCCTTCTGATGTAATCAAATCCTTTGCTTCCTTTTTTAAATCTACAAAATCAATTCCCGTTTTTCTAATTTCCCTTTCCATTTTAATCCCACCTTTTCTTTATTCTTCAGTCCATTTTTTTAGTAATTCATTTAACTCTTTAGCATCTTCTTTATCTTTCTTCGCAGTAATCCATTCTTTAATTACAACAATTAAAATCCAAATAATATTTCCTACAACAATAATCTGCCATTCAATAATTCCAAGTTTTAAATATATAAAATATAATGGTAATAAAAGTATTGTTTGCACTAAAGTTTTTTTCTTCAATGTCCCTCCTTCCTGTGTATAAATATATTCACAACCAAATAAATAACCTAAACTTATTACTGGAATAAAATCAAGCAAGAAAAATTGTTCCATCCCTATGCTTCCCTTCTGAGCTAATTGAAAAAATATTAAAATCTGTCCAATTACTATCCCTAACGGTAATGCCTTTTTAAAATACTTTAAATATTCCTTAATAAACATCTTATCTTCCTCCCATACCTATAAACTCTTTTACCTTTTTTACATATCGCCTCGAAATGGGTTCTGTTTTCTCATTTATTAAGTTAATTACCAATCCTCCATTTTTTGCCTCTATACTCTTTATCTTCTTTACATTTACAATAGCAAATTTAGACACTCTAACAAATGCTGTGTCTATAACCGTTTCTTCAATCTCATAAAGTTTCATCTTGATTTCTAAAGATTTATCCAATGTATCGAATTTAACCTTTTGATCTTCACTATAAAATCTAACTACATCACTTAACTTAATTATAAAAACTTTACCTCCTTCTTTTCCAATAACCTCATTTACACCACTATTAATTCTCTCCGCTATATCCCTTACCTCTTCACTCATAAGCGGAGCCTTTATTACTATCTCTATTTCTTCATAAACTTGATTAATATCAAACTCAACTTTCATCTTATTCTCCTTAGTATTTATAGTTAAATTATACAACTTTGGTGTTTTTTTATAAATCACTCTTCTTCGAAAGGTCATTTTATTTAGATATCCGGTTATTTTTTATTTACTATCTGAAAAATTCTTTCATTTTAAATAATTTCTTCTTACCTTTTATTCTCTTTAAAAATACAAAAAACTAACAAAATTTTATTTTGTTAGTTTTTTTATTTATATATATTTACTTTTTAATTATCATTAAAATAATTTTATAGCATCCCATAATGAATTATATATTTTTACTAAATACTATTAAATCTATATCCTGATCCCCATATAGTTTCTATATACTCTGGATTAGTTGTATCTTTCTCTATTTTCTTTCTAAGCTTTTGTATATGCACTGCAATAGTAGCCGTATCTCCAAAATAATTTTCATCCCAAATATTTTCTAAAAGTTGCTCTTTTGTAAAAACTATATTAGGATTTGAAGCTAAAAATACTAATAATTCATATTCCTTTGTAGTCATTAAAATCTCTTTTCCATCTACATAAACTTTATGAGAATCCCTATGAATTTCTAATCCTTTTATACTTATAATCTCATGATTAACTCGTTTCCCCATTAATCTTTCATATCTAAAAATATGTGATTTCACTCTAGCTACTAACTCATTAGGACTAAATGGCTTAGTTAAATAATCATCTGCTCCATATCCAAGACCTTTAATCTTATCTATGTCTTCGGTTCTTGCAGAAACTATTATAATCGGCACCTCAAATTTTTTTCTTATCTCTTTAACTATTTCAAATCCACTTTTATTAGGTAACATTAAATCTATAACAATTAAATCATAAATTCCAAGCATAGCTTTCTTTAATCCAACTGCTCCATCATTAATAACCTCTACCCCATATCCATTCATCTCTAAATAATCTTTTTCAAGCTCAGCAATATTCAAATCATCTTCTATTATCAATATTTTACTTGCCATCAATTTCATCTCCCTCGTTATAAATAGGTAATTGTATAGTAAAGCTAGTTCCAACATTAACTTCGCTACTTACATATATTTCACCATTATGTGCATCAATAATCTCCTTTGTTATAGCTAACCCAAGTCCTGTACTATTAAAATCTTTTGTTCTTTCTTTATCAACTCTATAAAATCTTTTGAAAATTTTATCAACACTCTCTTCTTCTATTCCATATCCATTATCTGAGATAGTTATAAATATATTATCTAAATTACTATATAAACTTATTTCTATTTTTAAATCTTCTCGTCCTTGCCCATACTTTATTGCATTATCAATTATATTTCTTAATGCTCTATACAGCCTTTTCCCATCAATATTTACAAAAGTCTCTTCCTCTATTCCTAATGAATATTCAAATCCTATTTGCTTTTCTTCTAAAATAAAATAAAATTCTTCTACAATATCCTCTATATACAGTTTAATATTAGTTTTATTAAATACAAACTCTAATTTTTGCATGTCTAACTTAGAAAATAAAAATAAATCATCTATAAGCCTATTCATATACGCTGCATTGCTCTTTATAACCTTTAAATAATTATCAACATTTTCTTCTGGTACAACTTTCTCCAAAAGACCTTCAACATAACCATTTATACTAGTAATAGGTGTTTTTAAATCATGGGATATATTAGTTATTAAAGATTTTCTATTTTCCTCATAATCTTTTTTCACCTTTTCTGCTTCCTCAAGCCTTCTTGCCATTTCATTAAACTCATTAGTTAAAAGTCCTACCTCATTGATTTCAGTAGCCTCTAATCTTACACTATAATCTCCTTCAGCAATCTTTCTTACTCCACCTTGTAGTTTTGACATTGGATTTACAAATCTTTTTTCCATTCTAGAAATCATATAAATTATAGTTCCCTCATTAATCAATAAAATTAAAACAATAATTACTGTTGCCACCTTAAATCCAATAACTTTCAATAAAAATAATATAATAACCAATGTAACAATAAGTGTAATTTTTCTAAATATCCTAATATATTTAGAAAGAAAAAATAACTCATTCATTTTTCTATGAAAATTTTTTCTATCTTCATGCATCATCTTTTTATGCCTTTTTAAACCTTTATGTAATTTTTCATAATCAGATCTATGCATATGATGCCTATCATGTCTGTGCTCATGCATATCTTTTACTCCTTTTTTAATTTATCAACCTTAAATTTTAATATTTATCCTCTCACTCTATTGCTAGACTCTACTCTCTATTATAACAACATCTCACTTTTTCTTTCTATACAAACCTTAATCCTATATATACAATCTACATTTTATAATATAATCAATTTCATCTTTATAATCTAATCTTATCTTTTATACTTGATTTTTTTATACTTGATTCTCTCTTTATACTTGATTCTCCCTTTATACTTGATTCTTTCTTTATAGTTGGCTCTCTCTTTATAAAATCTATATTCATTCTATATAATTTCAATCTCATCTTTATATAATCTATATCTTATTCTATAGAAGCCTAATACCAACTTATGTAATTTAACTCATCCTCATGCTTCTTCTGTTACCCTTTCACTTTGATATAAATAAAATTAGGCTATATCAATGATATAGCCTAATCTAATAAATCTATTCTCTAGATTACATATTAATAATTTAATTCAGCATTAAATTCTACTTCTTTTTCACCATTTGCTTTGATATTTACAGATTGAATTTCAAAATCTTTATTTATAGTTAATTTTAACATAACTTTATCATAGTTACCGTGACATACTTCTTTAAATATAGCATGTTTAACTTTAATTAACTCTTTTAAATCTTCACATTCACATTTATGCATACATTCTTTTTTATCACCCATAGCTTCATGCATTGCTTTCATCTTTTCAACTTTTTTATCTAACATTTCTTTGATATCTAATTGAATAACTTTTTCGTCTCCATTTTCAATAAGTTCCATATCATTTAATGTCTTAAATAACATCTCTAATTTAGCAAATTTATTTTTCTTACATTTTCCATGATGTCCGTGATGACCATGATGATGTTCATGCATCTTATTAAAATCTAAATCTTTTTTAACTGACTTAGTAACTTGTACATCTTCAGTGTTTACTACAATATTAGCATCAATTTTCATAGTTTTATTTTCTACATCTTTTTCAAAGTTATTAGTTACATTAGCAAATTCAACATCCTTTGACTTTCCTACAAATGAAACATTTCCTTTTATATTATTTTTTCCCTTCATTGTTTTTGACATTCTATATAATACTTCTAATTTATTCATTTCTAATTCCTCCTAAGAATTTAATTCGTTTTGTTTCTATGAGTTAATTATAGTAAGTATCTATAAAATTCAAATAATCTAATTATAAAAAAAGTATAAAATTATATAAATAAATTTTAAAATTAAAATCTATCTCTCATTCATTAACTTTTACAACTTCTTTGTCTAAAATTTTTCTGAACCATCTTTCTTAATCCTATTCTAAATTCTACTTTTAAAATTCCCTATAATATATCAACCACCCTATCCCTTATCAGTTTTCCTATACTCTATCACTTTCCTATAATCTATCCTACTTCTTTCTATCTGTCTATTCTCTCTGCTTAGCTATATCCATCTATCTCTCTATTTCTTTCTATCCATCTATTTCTTTCTATCCATCTATTTTTCTTTCTACTTCTTTCTATCCATCTATCTTTCTTTCTACTTTTCTCTATCTATTAATTTTGCTCTCCTCTACCCACGAATTTCCCTTTAATCTATTACTTCCTCTCTACCCATCGACCAAACTCCAGCCTCTCAATTACTTTCATCAATCATTTTCTAACTGATCAACTTCTCTAAATAAAGCTTTCCTTCATTTCTATAATATAGAAATGGTAAATTTATTAAATAAAATAAATTTATCCTTTCTTCTAACTATATATATCCCATAGTAACCCACCTATCAAAAAAACTACAAATAATAGTATCATTTCTCTTTCAAAATAAAAAACATTTATAATTTACTATATAAAAAAAGAAGAACTCTTCTTTTATAGTAAAATCAAAAAGTTCTTCTTTTCCTCAAACAAACATCTCCTATTTTTTATAAATTATTTTTACATAGACTCGTTTATCTCATATAAATAAAAGACATCTACTAATATAATTCGTCTAGCTTTAACCTCAAATTCAGTTTATAAACTATTCAACTATAGCTTTTCTGATACCTTCCATATCCTTTTCATTAATTAATTGGAATCTATATTTCTGTCCACAATCAGGATATTTTCCTCTATCTACTTCACTTAAAAACATTTCTTTAGGTCTAACAAATATTCCAAACTCTCCATATAACGCTTTATATAGAACCATCTCTTCCTGTGTTTCACTATGATACGCTATATCAATAACTAAATATAACTTTCCTTTAAAATGTTTAACTACTTTTCCTTTTAGTTCTTCAAAATTTCTTTCCATATTCTTTATCCTTTCCTCATTAAATATCTAAAATAAATAGTATTCTCATATTTAAAGATACTATTTATTACTACTAACAATTTTAAAAATAATTTACTTAAATAGCAAGCAAATTATTTTCTATCAACCCAAAACAACCGATTTTTTTATCCTTAATAAAAAACTATCTTTCTTTTAATAATAAAAGATCGCCCCTTTACTCTCTCCAAACTTTAAACTTAATGCTATTTTATATTAATTACTCTATATCTATTCAACATCCCAAAACTAATAGCTTATTCAATAAACAAAATACTAATTATTTCTATTATTTCTTATAGCAATAATTTTTTCACTAATTCAACTAATTAATCTTTATTATTTCAACAAAAATCAAATCTCTTTTAGTCTCCAAAATGCTGCTGAACTTTTTCACTCTCTCTTGGATAATTTTATATTCAATACAGACTAATCAATACTATTCTATTAATCAAAAACAAATGATTTCGCAAATGCAAAAAATTCTCTAACATACATATTAGGAATCAAATACCATTCTGTATTACTAGTATATAGCTCAATATTACTATATCCATTTCTCTTTGCTAACATATTACTTCTCATAGCATGAAAATCTGTAGTTATTATTGTTACATTCAGCTCATTACTAACTTCATGATTTAACTTATTTCTGATAACTTCTTCCGAATATATTAAATTTTCTGATGTACTAGTTGATTTATCTTCTTTAATAATCCTACTTTCATCAATTCCCTCATTCATCAAATATGCTTTCATAGCCTCAGCTTCAGTAATATCTTCTCCTGGTCCCTGTCCTCCACTAACTATAATTTTACCGGCATAATTAGTATTTTCAATATATTTTATAGTAGTATCTAGTCTATGTTTCAATGTTAAACTTGGTGTAGTACCTCGAAGTCCTGCACCTAAAACTATTACTAAATCTGCTTTTTCCAAACTCTTCTTAGGAAACATTATAATAGCTCCTTCTAATAAGATAAAAGAACCAACTATAAACAATAATATTACTTTTATTACTCCTAAATTTTTCTTAATCAATCCTAAACTCATTATCCATTTATATTTTAAAAATATAAATAAACAAATAATTCCCCCTATCAAAAATATTTCACTAAAATAAATACGTCCTCCTAGAAAGTTTGCTAACCCAAAATATCCTACTGATAAAGCACCAATAATTCCCCATAAATATCTCATAAATCATCCTCCCATAAAAAGCATATCACACATCCAAAGCAACACAACCATTTTTTAACAAATAACCTGAACTCAAATCTTTTTTTCACTCATAATAAAAATAATTTAATTTTAATTAAAATCGCCCTCATTTCTTTATAATTAAAATATACCTCAAAAAAAGAGCCAGTAATAAATTACTAACTCATTTTCAATTAAAAGAACAAAAAAACCAGTAGATAACTACTGGTTTTTCCTATGTTTTCACTTGGCAATT
>NZ_CAMTIG010000026.1 GCF_947072515.1 uncultured Clostridium sp. | reverse complement strand
ATTTCTTAAAAATAAAACAGGAGATAGTTTTTAAATTATCTCCTGTTTTATTTTATATAATTATTTTATCTGGTTCTTTGTTTACTTTAGCGTTTTTTAAACTAATAACTATCAATGCCAAAATAAAATTTAAAATTCCTATACTATATACCAAGTACATATTATCTAATTTTAATCCTTCTGGTGCAACTAAAAAATAACAAGTAATCATTGCACTCATAAAAGCTGCTGGTATCCCTGCCACCCAATAATTTCTTTTTTTCTCTATAAAATAATATGTACATGTCCATAAACCTAATGTTGCTAGCAATTGATTTGTAGATGCAACATATCTCCAAAGAGTATTAAATCCAAATTGTGATAAAAAACCAGCTAATAAAAATAATGGAGTAGCTACTATTAATCTATTTTTCAATGAGCTTTGATTATAATTTAAAACTTCAGCAATTGTAACTCTTGCACTTCGAAAAGCTGTATCTCCTGTTGTAATAGGTAAAGCAATTAGCCCAAACAGTGTAAATACAAGTCCATATTTTCCTAAAAGTCCAGTGATCATTTTGCTAACAGCTACCATTCCCCCTCCACTTCCTGCTAACCCTTCTACTCCATTAAAAAATCCTAAAGATATAGCTGCCCATGTCAAAGCTACAAAGCCCTCTAAATACATAGCTGCCATAAATGATTTTCTTCCATCGTTCTCGTTTTTTAAACATCTTGCTACTAAGACTGATTGTGTCGAATGAAATCCAGAGATTGCTCCACATGAAATAACAACAAACATATAAGGAAATATTGGTAATTTTTTAGGATGCATATTTTCTAAAGTTACTTCTGGTATTTTTACTCCTTTTATTAGCATTGCTCCAATTAATAAAAACATCATTAAAACTAAAGCTCCTCCAAACAAAGGATATACTCTTCCTATAATTTTATCAATAGGTAGAAGTGTTGCTACTATATAATACCCTACAATCAAAGTTAACCAAATCTCTTTGTTAATTCCTGTAAATGATTGTAAAATCTCTGCTGGACCTGTAATAAAAGCTACTCCAACTATAATTAATAATATAATTAAAAAATATTTAGTAAAAAGCTTTGCTCTATTTCCCAAATATTTTCCAATTAACTCCTGCATATTTTCACCATTATTTCTCATAGAAATCATTCCCGTATAATAATCATGAACTGCTCCTGCAAAAATAGTTCCAAATACAATCCATAAAAAAGATGAGCTTCCCCACATAGCTCCTGCTACGGCTCCAGTAATTGGCCCTAAACCTGCTATATTTAAAAATTGAACTAGAAAACTTTTAATCCAATTCATTTGTACAAAATCTACTCCATCAGCCTTTAATAAAGCTGGTGTCTCTCTATTATCTACCCCAAAATTCTTTTCCAAATATTTTCCATATGTTAAATATGCAACAATTAAAATAACTACACCAATAAAATAACTTTTCATAATTTCATCCTCCTTTTTACTCAACTATAGTTAACCACTCTCGATACTTTTCATTTTCGCCCTCAACTATTTTAAAAAACTCCTCTTGAATTTTTTTAGTTATCTCACCTCTACTTCCACACCCAACCTTTATATTATCTACAGAACTAACTGGTGTTATCTCCGCTGCTGTTCCTGTCAGAAATATTTCATCAGCTAAATATAAAAATTCACGAGGTAAAGTTTCATATTTTACTACTAAGCCTAAATCTTTAGCTATTTTAACTACTACATCTCTTGTTATTCCTGCTAAAGATGAAGATGCCATTGGTGGTGTTAAAAGTTCTCCATTTTTTACAAGAAAAATATTTTCTCCACTTCCTTCACTTATATTTCCAAAATAATCTAATGCTAAGCCCTCTTCAAACCCCATGTCTAAAGCTTCCATCTTTATCAGTTGAGAACTTAAATAATTTCCAGAAGCTTTAGCCAAAGCTGGTAAAGTATTTGGTGCCGGTCTTCTCCATGAAGATACACATACCTTTATTCCATTTTTCAGTCCTTCCTCGCCTAAATAAGCACCCCACTTCCAAGCTGCTATTATAGCCTCTACTGGATTACATGTTGGATTTACTCCAAGTTGATTATAACCTCTAAAAATTAGTGGTCTAATATACCCAGCTTCTAATTTATTTATCTTTATTGTATCTAAAACACCTTTTATAAATTCATTTTTAGTGTAAGGAACTTCCATTTTATAAATTTTACAAGAATCATATAATCTATCCACATGTTCTTTTAATCTAAATACCGCTGACTTTCCATTCTTTAATTTATATAATCTTATTCCTTCAAAACATCCTGAACCATAGTGCAGCACATGTGATAATACATGCACTTTTGCATCATCATGCTCTTTTAATTCTCCATTAAACCAAATTTTTCCTGTCTCAATCATATTAACTCCTCCCAAATTTTATAAATAATAAAAAAGGCTTGAAATCTATATAGACTCAAGCCTTAAAATACTTTTTTTATCGCTCAAGCCTTAAATTTGTACTAAAATAAGGCTTGAATACTTAGAAGAAAAATTTCGTCTAACACCAAACCATAGAGCTTATTATTATTATCAGTATTAATAAAAAGTTTATTTTAAATTTAGTGTTCATTTTTTTCCTCCTTTTGTTTTTTTTATTAAGACAAATAATAAACTATTTTTTTATAATTGTCAACTTTTTTTGAAAAAATATTTTTATTTTTATTTTAACTATAATTTTTTTGTTATTTTTTTAACAATATCTTGCACAAAAAAGAATTTCTTGATATTATTTATTTAGCTCATATATACCTCAAATATTTATATTTTTTTATACAGTTTTATACAGTTGTTTTTATTAACTTTTCTTTATATAGTTTTATTTTTAACGCGATATTTTATCGTGTTTTATTTTTTTTAAGTGCATTTTAAGTGCAAATAAAAAGGAGAGGGGTAGTTCAAGTCCCTCTCCTTTTTATCAACAGGCAGTTGATAATTGTTACATCAATTACTCTGTTATTTTAACAAATTTTTTTAAAAAATTCTATTTATAATTTTCTTACTCTTTTTTACTCTTTGTCCAATTTCTCTTTTTTTATAGCTAAAATTTTCTCTATAACTCCAGGAAACTTAATTCCTAGTCTGGTTAGATTCTCGATAATAGATACAGACTCCATAATTATACATCCAGTAATCATGCAAATTCTGAGGGATATATTTATATCATTCATAAAGCTTGCGTTGTCTAATTGATACATGGTGGCTATCGCTAAATAAATAGCCGGCTTTCTAATTACAAATCCTATAAATAAGCTTTTAGATAGTACGTTCCCCTCTTTTATAGCTTTTAAAAATCCTGTAATACAATCTATAATAGTTAAATAGAATAAAACTTTTATATCTCCATCTATTCCACCTATAGCACTTACAAATCCAGCACCAAGCCAAAATGCAAGATTGAGTAAGTAGTTTATAATATCTTCTAAGAATTCTTTAAACATTATTGCCCCCCTACTTTGATTATTTTATTTTATCAGCTTTATACCATTTGATAGCTCTTAACCCAGGGAAGCAATCACTATTCATATTATCCCAAGTAAGTTCTTCAGTTCTTTTTTCTCTATTTTTTTTATTCATAATAACAAAATTAAAAAATGTATCTTCTTCACCATTTATTTTTTTTACTCCACTACAACTAGAACAGATTAAAGTAATTCCTATTAACAATAATAATTTTTTCATATTCCCCCTCCTATGAATTTTTTATATACTGTAAAAGTTCCATTAATAATTTTACGGGCCAACTGTCCGGGTTGAATGTATATGGAAAGAAAAAATAACCTAAAACACACACGATAAGCATAATTATAAATGCAATTGCTATAGTTCGTGAGTATTTTTCTACTTTAGTGCTATCATGCTCTTGTTTACCTTTAAACAGAGAGAAAACCTTGTCTAACACAAGTAATAACGACATTTTCATATTAACCCCCTAATCTGAAATTATTTATTTATAAAAATAATTTTTAATTGAAAACTCTCTTATCTAACCACCCAAAAATAAAACTCTCATTTTTCTCATTATTTCTAGTTATTTTTAAATAATATTCAGCTTGTAGTGCATTACAAAGTACAAAAAGTCTATTCTGAGATTTATAATTATTTATTTGTTTTAAAGTTTGATGTCCAATTATTCCATCAACAATAAGTGGGGATCCTGGATTGATTAAATTAAAACTTTCTTGTAAAAATTTTATTGCAGTTTTTGTACCACAATTTACAGCAGTATCAAAAACTTCCATTCTTAATTTATCATCTATTATTTCATTTATTCGTGGATTTTTATAGTAATCTGTATAATAGATATTTTTTGCATATGAAACCGGGAAGTCTTTCATGTGTCCATGATAACCATGTTTTCTTGCAACTGCTTCAGTTATTCCAAAATTTGTAGATTTTCCACTATCGTTTGGATGATTTATATATCCACCTTCTTTTTTTAATATTTCTTCAAATACTTTTTCAAAAGATTTATCAAACATTTTTACCCCCCTCTATGGCCTTTTTGGAAAACAATCTATAATTTTACTTGCTTGATCCTTTCTAAGCTCATCTATAGAACTTAAACCAAATTCTTTTAATTTATTTTCTATTATTTTATTTGTATCATTTCTAGATTTATCAATTAATAATTCTTTTTGCTTAGGAGTTATTGTTCCGACTACTTGAGTTGTATTTGTTTCTTGCAGTTTTGGTTGTATTCCTAGCCTTTCAAATAATATAACTTTTTTAGCAGCCATAATATTTTCAAAAATATTTTTATTAAAATTTTCAGCACTTGAAATATAAGGATATTTTATTTCTTCTTTTTCTTCCTCTATTTGAAGTATAAAGTTTAATGTAGACACAACTATATTATTATCTGTACTATTGATAGTTATATCCTTTGAAAATAATTTCATCTTTTGTTCACTAAATTTTTTTAAAATTTTTTCCATTTTTATTTTATCACTATCATCTTCAGATATAATATAGCTGATATTTTCTCTCATTTTTTCCATTTTGTTCCTGAACTCCTAATCTCTACCTAACCCTGCCAAATATACTCTTCCGGAATAAATTCCATTAACCAATTTGCCGCACCTTTTCTTCTTGCAAATGCCTTTAATTCAGTTACTCCTGTTTTTTCCCCAGTTTCGTTAGTGATTTCAACATCTTGCAACACCAATTCGCACTCATACTTATCATCTGTCCCCTCTAAAAATTTTCTATTTAAAGGATCTAATTCATTAAGTACTATTTCTCCAGCTTTAGCAACTCCAGGTATAACTATAACTTGTCTTTTTGCTTCATCAATTCTAAATTCCATTATTTTAACCCCCTTATTTTCTTTCTCTCTCCATGTTCATCTATATATACAGAGTCTTGGAGAGGGAATAAATATTTTGTTTTTAACCTATACCCATCACAAAATTTTAACCAACCACAATAACTATTTAAAGAGCAGCTATCAGAGTAGTTTAAAATTTTCTTTTTATTTATTTTTTTTATTCTTATTTTCATATTTTTTAAAGTTCTTTTTCTAAGTAAAGTATAATCTCTAAAAAATCTATATCCTAGAAAGTCTATACCTCTAACATTAGTAGGAAATACTTGCCAGTTACCCTTTATTTCTAAGTTTAGGTTATCTGTTACATATTTATCTATCTCTTTTCTTAGATTGTGTAAATAAGCTTTATCATGATGTAAGATTACAATATCATCACAATATCTGAAATAATTTTTTATCTTTTTTTCTTCTTTTAGCCAATGATCTAAAGATGATAAATAAAAATTTCCAGCAAATTGACTCCAAAGGCTTCCTATAGGTTGACCTTTTTCTCCTACACTAAAAATTATTATTTCTAATAATCTTATTAATTTAGGATCCTTAAATTTTTTCTTTAATTTTTCTATCAAAACATTATTGTCTATACTGGGATAAAACTTTCTTATATCTAATTTCAAACAATATTGTGTATTCTCTTCATCACTTAAAGCCATTCTTAACCTTTTAGCAGCTAGATGTATTCCTCTACCTCTAACACTTGCATAAGTATCAATTATTAAATTTTTAAGCATTATATCTTCTATTACATTCATAATAGCCCATTGAACTATTCGATGAGGATAATAAGAGAGTTTCATTATTTCTCTTTCTTTTCCCTTATCTATTATAATTTCTCTTCTATAGTCAGAGCTATTAACATAATAAATTTCATTTTTTAAAATAAATTCTAAATTTTTTAAATATTTTTCAGTATTTTTATTAACTTCTTTAACTTCTAAATAGTGAGATTTCCCTTTTCTAGCTTCCGTATGTGCTAGTAATAAATTGTCATAGTGACATATTTTTTCGTATAAATTTCCGTATCTTTTCATTTTTGCCTTTCTGTCTTGAAGTACTCGTGAGTTTTCAAACAAGCTACTAACACACTTTTTTCTACTAGATATTTTAGCTAGAGCTAAGGTTATATAAAATTTGGTGTCATATATATATAATAAAATCCATTTTGGATATTACTAACTTTCTTCAAGAAAAAGTGAGCGCCGATATTCGAATTCGTATTCGAAGTGACATTATTGCAATTCCAGTAAGTAGGACCGTAATTCGTACCATTATTCCAATTGCCACCGGCCAGTTATTATATAACCTATATTTTTATTTTAAATTCACACTCCTAAAATTTTTGGTAAATTTCAGGAGTGCTTTTTTTGAAAAAATTTGCTGCTGCTACGCTGCATCCTCCTCGGAACAAGACAGGCGAGCGCCGACATACGAAGTCGCATTCGAAGCGACATCAGCGCAATTCCAGCAAGCAGGACCGCAAGTCGTACCATTAGTCCAATCGCCACCGGCCAGCGCTATGTTTTGCTCTGTTGGGTCATGGGACCAGAAATAATCACACCAATAAGTACTTGCGCTTCCTCCGGTTGCTTTAGGAATCATCATCCATTCTTTGCCAGGAATCTTTTCCATATCTGTTATATAACCATTTGGAACTTTAGCACTTAAATCTTTAGCATAAGTTTCCATAGCTCCAATATTTAAGAATTTAGTAACATCATTAGTGTAATGATACCCGATATCAGAGATCATAAATCCGTTTACAAATTCCCATACATTACCCCAATAATCTTCTATCCCTCTCCATCTTATAGAAACTTTACCATTGGTTCTTCCATCTCCAGCAACTACGTATCCACTTCTATCTCCTAAAGAATTGCTTTGACCAGTTACTCTAAGAGCTGTTCCGGCTAACCCTTCATCATATGTAAACTCAGAAATTCCTTTTCCTATTGCAGTTTGCATATCTAAATCACCAAATTCAATATACATTAACAGATTACAAGCTAATCTTTCGTAGAATCTAGTGATATCATGCTTATTGATTCCAGTATTTCTTCCTTGTCTAGCTTTATCTGTAAAACTAGATATAGTTTGTGATACTGTTGGAACAACTCCGGAAATGCTTCTAAGTTGATTATTTAATACATGTCCTTTATAAGCTGCCACTAAAATGTACGGTTTAACTTTTCCGCTTTTTGTCAAAAATGCTGGATGTACAAAGAATCCTGGTCTACCATTTGTAGCATATCTATCTGGAATAGTATCATCTATTTCATATCTAGGTTGCCCGTAAGGTTCCATAGTAATTTTTAGATAATAAGCAGGAACTTTTACCATTACATCCCCATCTTCTCCTGTTAAAACTGCTGGAGTTCCATCTGTTTTTTTTGTCCAATCTGTCTTGTGTAATTTATATTTCAATTCTCCTGTTACATGATCACAAACCCACCCTCCTATTTGACCAACAATTGGGTGATTATCCCAAACTGAACTATAAACTTGGTTTAGATGCGGTAAATTTGCTTTTGTATTTTGTGCGTAATCCATTATTTTCCCCCTTATTACTTGACATACACTTCTTGGCTTTTAATTAACTTGGATACTGAATTTTGTGGTATTGATGCTGCTACAGTTGTTCTTATTCCTGGCGAATAACTACATGATAAAACATTCACTACTACAGTTTTCTCTTTGTCCCATGTTTTTAAATATAAACTTTCATGATCTTGAATATTAAACGGAAATCGTTCCCCTGGATAAATTGGAATAAATACACCCATCTCATCAAGTAACAGTATTTTATTAATTGAACTTGTGTTATAAATATATCCAGTTTTCTCTTCAATTTTTTGATTTTGACTAGTTACTGTATATTTCAATATTCTCACCCCCTCCTAATATTGATACTTTGAAACTGTTCCAACTAAATTTTTGTGTAATGGCATCTCTACATTTGTTTTTTCTAAAATAGGCGAACTTATATTTAGATTAATAAGTGTTTTACCTAATATAGTTGCTCCATTATTAGGAATTGAAAAACCAACTACACTAAAAATAGTAGGAAATTTTACTGAAGTAGAATTTAATTCACCCTCTTTAATAAGTGTTTTTCCTAGATTTAACCCCACAATTCCAAACTGTTTATGGTTAGACAATTGAAACTCTCGCTCTATTTCTCCATGAATTAAAAATCTTTCTACTTTTATAGAAGAACTTGTTTTTATTAACTTTGGAGATGATGAACTAGGAATAGAGAATCCAACATTTTCTGTTGCTGATTTATAGTAAATATCTCCATTTTGATAGTTTTTTTCGGGATCATAAGCACCTTTAAAATTTTTACCTATTAATTTTTCAAAATTATTTACATTTACAAGACTCTCTAATTCTGTTTTATACGCAAGAAAATCAGTTTCTAATATACTTTTTTTAGTATCTCCTAATAACCCTATATCAGTTAGCTGCTTAGAACCTTCAGATTGTATTTTTACAGTTTCAGAAGTTGCTAAATCTTTTATATTTTTTTTCTCAGTCTCTACACTTGTTTTGAAAACGTTACTCTCAGTTGTAACGTTTTTCTTATAATTTTCATAATCTGTTAATAAAAGTTGTTTTTTCTCATTAAAAACTTGTGTAATTGTTGCTACATGTTCATCCTTAACTCTATCCAAATCAACTATCAGAGTTAAATTTTTATAATTTTCCATTTCTTGCATTTTTTCTAATGTAAAATCATTCATAAAGTTTTCTAATGCTGTTTTTATCGCTGCTACTTCAGCATCCATTACAGCTTGTGCTATAGCATCATCTAAATTAACTTGATAATCTTTAGCATTTTGATAGTCTATAGTTCCTATTTTTACATCATCTCTAAACACCTCAGTTAAAAATGGAGATATTTTTTTTAATGAAATTATCCTTTTCATAATTCCCCCCTGGAGGAGAGAGATTCTCTCTCCTATATATTTTTATTAGAATTATTTGCAGTATTTTTTAAATCAATTTCTCTAACTTTTTCCACACTTGGATTAAGAGCAGTACACGCTACAAGAGTTAAAAGAGTTAATATTAAAATTATTTTTTTCATAAAATTCCTCCATTTTTATTTTATTTCTGACAAATTTATTTCTTGAATATTATTGCTTAAAAGATATTGTAATTCATCTTCCAGTAAAATATTTTGCTGAAAAATGTTATCAACCATATAGTTATTATCAGCTTTGATTAATTTTGAAAATCCAGCTTGCATTAGTCCTTGTGCTTTATTTCTAGTATCTACTGAATAACTTATCCCATCTGTTATAGTCACATTAAATCCATAAGCTTCTAGCTTTTCTATGAAAGCAACTAGTCCGAATGCTAATGATATTGTTTCAGTGCCAACTCTGTTCCCTTCCATATTATTTATTATGATACCTAATTCTTTTCTATCGTTATCCCATGAATAGATCATTGTTGTTTTATCTAAAACAGCACTCTCTTTTCCAACTAAATTTGTAAAATCTATCTTATCTCCAATTCTTTTAAGTTCTACTATCATTTTTCACCTCATTATAAGTTATAGAAAATACTGTCACTAAATTACAGTGTTCATCTAAAATTAAAATTTTATCTAAAAAATAATCATCAAAAAGCAAAGGTAATGTAAACTCATAATTATTTTTACAAATTTTATCTTCATCTTTTATTTCAAACTTTTCATTTAATTCACTTATATCCCTAACCTTTATATTTTTTAACACCTTTTCCCCTCCTTACTGTTCTATAGCTATATATTGAACTTCTCCAGTACCAGTTAAATTTTGTACATTCTCTGTTGTATAATTGATATAATTATAAATACTGTTGAATCCATTTCCAGCATAATATGTTTGTGTGCTTGGAGAATTACAAGTTCTAGTTGTTACTGAAATTGAATTACTTACATAACTTAAAGAAACTGTTATAGATTTAGTTGTAGCGTTGAATGTCGAAAACGTTTGATTAACACTAAATTGCAATTCATTTATGTATACATTAGTTCTTGAAGCATTTAATACTGTACTTTGACCACAATTCACTTTTCCATCTCCATAATGTGATTGAGTTACTCCTACATCAATAGTGCTATCGTATATAACTCTTGAACTTCCAGCTCCATCGTTATATGTTATGGTTACTCTAATTTTTATATTAGGAGATATAGTGATTCCGTTCGTATGCTTTTCAGATGTAAAAATATGATTACTAGAAGCCCATGTTCTTATGCTAGATAAACTTAAAGAGTAACAATATTTAGAAAAACTAAAGCTTGTTATAGTTTCATTGTGGCCACTTGTACTAGCTTCAGTACCTCCTATTACAAACTTCCATCTATTCCTTGAAATATCTATCATTTCAGCCCAACAATGCAAACTTCTAATGTTTTGAGATATATTAAAACTTTTAATACTTGTCATAACTGAAAGGTTTGTTTTCATGCCGCTAAACTCTACAACTCCACTACCGCTACCATTTGTAGCTATTACACCGCTTCTCATATTTCTTATAACTGTTACATTCTGTCCATTCCTAGTAAAAGTTATACTTCCATCTTTAATTATTGTGCTCTCGTTGCTTCCAGATGATATAACTGTAGCAGTTCCAACAAAAGTGGTATTTGCATTTATAGTTAAATGTCCATTATTTTGATTGTTTATAGCATTATTAGCGGTTGTATCATCCGTATATTTTGTAGATTTTTTCCAATCTACCTCTGCAAATGCACCACTTTCTTTAACAGAAATACAATCGTAAATTTCTTGATTTTTTATCCATAAATCTCCTAACTTGTACGGAGGAACTGGAGTAGACACAAATACTGTATTTTTACTTTTAGCTATTTCTTGTGCCACTTTATCCTTTACATCTTGTTCTTCCCAAACTGTACCAGCCCACCTTTTTGTGGTTTTAGTTGTGGGGTTATACCATAAATCTCCTACTGATTTTAACTTCTCATCTTCTGTCCAATTTGTACTTGGGTCAGTGCTTTGACTAAATGTATTTATTTTCCCATCAATCTGATTTTCAAACTCTTTGAAATATTGTTTTATTTCCTTGTTGTCAATTTGCTGTGTAAATTTACCATCTCTCAAAAATCTTAAATAAGTTCCTGTGCTCTCATCTCCTACCTGGAATAGAGTGTTTTTATGTCTCTCTAAATCATCAGCATTATAAACCCCCATTAACAGTTGCGAAATAATCTCTGTTGGATTTTCAGGATTTCTCATGTTAAATGCTAATTTATTATTTGCATTTCTTATGAGAACATTAGCTTCTTTATCAATAGATACCTGAGCTAGATTCTCTGAATCAGTTGCACCAAAAACAGGATTTTTTTTATCTTTATCATACTGGAAAAATATTCCAGCTTCAGTGTCATTTCCACCTATTCTAAATATTCCAGCTTGAGCTTTAAGAGCTGTCATTAAAGCTGGAGGAATATCTTCCTCTCTTGCCGGATTCCATTTACCATTTCTCCATACTTTAAATTCTTTTGCAGTAGGATTAAACCAAACGTCGGGTTCTTTTATTTCTCTCTCCAAGCTAGGGTCAGTTTCAGATACAAAACCTCTAGCACCTTCAATTAAAATAACTTCCTCTAATTTTTTATCAGTTTCATCAACCTGATCTTTGATATTATTCAATGTCCCTAAAAAACTATCTTTAGCAGTTAAGCTTTCTATTTTTGAGTAGTTAAATTCTTGCTCTATTTTTTCATACTCTAGTGCCACTATTTCAGAGTAGAATCCATTAACTCTAGAAAGAGTATGCTCAATAGTTGAAATCTGTATAAGGGTATCTATATCGTTTATTTTAATGCTACATATATCCCCGGGTTCTAGATGAGGTACAAAGTTTGATTTGAAACTATATTCTTTTTTATTCTTACAATTTCTTATATATTCCACTCTAGCTATATCAGAAGCTAGTTCTTCAGTTTGGATATATTTATTCTTGTTGTAAGATGAAAAATTTTCTTCATTTTCTAACATATCCTTAGTAGCTTTTATAGAAACTTCATTATCTGAAAACATAGCCAAAGGTATTCCTTTTATTTCAAATTTATCTATATAAAGTTTAGATGCATATGGATTTAGAAACTTAATTTTTGCTGAAGTTTCTGAAAATTCTATAATTTCATAATGAGTATTTAGTAGGAGAGGGATTCTTATTTGTTCCTCATTTTCATAATAGTAGCCCTCAGCTTTTGTAATATTGTGTTGCGTGGCCAAGTCTGTTATAAATTTAATTCCTAACTCTTTAGCTGTTGCAGTAGTTGTTCCAGGAGCAACTTCAACTTTATTTGCTAAATCAAAAATTACTTGGTTAGTTAAGTATTTATAACTGTCATAAGTTACTCTAACTCCATTTTTATCTGTGTATTTATAGTTTTCATCAACAGATTTGAGAATGTTCCTATTGTCAAATGCGTATGCTATAGCTTTTTCATATTCAAATAAACCATTTGTAAATATAATTTGTTTTAAATTGTCTATATACATCCTACCTTTTGTTACATCTAAAATAGTTTGTAGTTCATCAACGTATCTATTATCTTTCCTTAGAAGCATAAAAGGTATTTTCACTAATCTTGATTGTGAATCTCTAACATCCTCAAAATTCATCTGTTCATCTGCGAAACCTAACTTTTTAGCAACTATATATAAAATAGAATTCTCTTTGTATTGCTCAGAATATATATATTTATCAAATAAAAACACATCTTCTGAAACCACTTTTTCAAACAGTTTATTAAATTCATCTAAAATTTCAACATTGTACGTGTTTATGTTCAACATGTGCATATTTCTATTTGTTATCTTTGCTGTTCCAGATAAAACAGTCAATTGAGCAGTTTCTAAACCGTTCAAAATCTCAATAGTAATTTCATCGCCAGTTTGCACAACTCGCTCTTCTAAAGAAAAACTAGCTTTTACAGATGATATTTTGTCACTTGAATCTGGAATAGAAAGTTTTATTTGTGTTATAAATGGGGATATTTCTTGTTTTGTCCTTAGGTTAGTTATTCTAGTTTTATATCTATAGTTTTCGGCTTCATCGAATGTTCCTAATACGAATGTATCTGCTCCATCCCAAGCTCCAGCTATGGAGCTCAAAAAGAGCTCCCAGCTATTTTTAGAAGTAATTATATTTCCCACTACATTACACCCCCAACAACCTTAGATTGGTTTTTAGCTTCCTCTAAAGCTTCTTTAGTTCCTTGCTTAGCAATTTTATACATAGTTTCCTCTCCATATACCCCAGTAAAGCTTTGTGTGATAGTTATGTTTATCTGAGAAGGTCCATCGCTATAGTAAGAGTTGCCAAGCTTGTTATCTTCCTCTTTATTTCCAGATATAGAATCATCAAATCCCATTCCATTAGCTTCTAATTTGCCATTTAATTTATTCAAGTAATCTTGCATCATCTCAAAAGCTTTATTGGGATCTGTTACTCCAGATAACTCTTTTTCGAATTCTTCAAAGTTGAAATACTTATCTATATATTGCTTATAAGTTTCAGACTCTATAAAGGCTTTAATAAGGCTATCCTTAACACTGTTATATATAGATTGTCCTAAACTCTTTTCAAAGCTTCCAAAATCCTTATCAGTAAGAGCTTGTGACATAGCTGAAGATAATCCGTTGTTTATAATATCTTTTATTTCATTTATTTTCTTTTGAGCTTCAGAAATTGGTAAGAAAGAGTCGATTATATCTTCTCCTATTCCTATAGCTAATAAATACTTTCTCAAATCATCTATGACTAATTGGAAGTTGCTTTCTATTTCTTGAGCTTTTAAAATTTCTGAAAAATCAAAATCTTTCCAAAAACCAGTAAAATCAACATTACCGCTTTCTTTCATATCAACTAACTTGTCAGCCATTTTCTTAAACATCTCATTCATAGAGTTGTCAACTTCACTATAAAGAGTGTCATATACTGTCATAGCAGCATTTTTAATAATTTTTTGGAAATAACTACCTAGTGATCCTGCAAAATCTCCTTTTCCATTTATAAGAGAATCTATAAAAGAATTTCTAACATCTTCCATAGAAGTAACTAAAACTTGATTAGCTTCAACCATCTCTTTTATAGCTTCAGAGTATTTGTCTGCATCAATACCCATATCTGTAAACATTTGCTTGTACTGCTCTGTTAATTGTTTTTCATCTAAGACATTTATACCTTCGAAACCTTCTAAAGTTGCATTTCTAAAGAGTTCCTTTTGCTCTTTCTGTAGCATCTCTATTTGCTTTATGAATTCATCTACATTTTTCTTATATTGTTCAAGCCCACTCATATCAATGGACTCTATTTTTCTAGATGTTAGAGAGTCAGCCCATCCTCTTATAATAGACTCTGTTACTCCATCTAAATCTTTTGCAAACTGTTTCAATTGGTCAAGGTCAAACTCATCTATTCCTATTGATGTGTCATATCCCATAAGTCCTAGTAATTCACTCTCTGACATTTCTCTATTTTTAGAGTATGACTTTCTTTTCCCTCTCCAATTTTTTTTACTTTCTTTTACTAAAAATGATAGTTGGCCAAAGTCTTTATTTTCCATCATTACATCTTCCATTATTTGTAATGCGTTTTGTCCTCCAGCAATCCGATGTAGAGTTGGACTTGTAGCTATAGATGCTATTAGAGTATTAGCAAAGTCTTGTAATGTAGCAGTGTTGGCTTTTAGTTGTTCTCCCAACTCTTTAAGAGCATTAGTATTTTCTTCAAACTTCTTTTCATTTTCCGCATTTTTCTTTTTACGTTTTTCATCTGATTTCCCTAATAGAGATGAGCCTATCGTTACAGCAGCGGCAGCAGCGGCAATATATGGACCTGCGGCAGCCAATCCAGCGGATAGACTAGACCCGATACCTCCCATACCTCCGAGCATATCCATACCATTTTTCATAAGTCCACTCAATCCGTTTTCAACGCCCATCATTTTCAAAGCACTGGAGAATGATGCTAAGCCGTTCATTAAAGTCGATAAAGTCGATGCAAAATCATTATCGACAATAGCAGCAACATTGTATATGGAATCTCCTAGATTTTTTAGATTATCATCAAAATCCTTCGAGGCTTTCTTAGGCAGTTCATATTTTTCCTTATATTGCTCTTTTACTCTTTTTAACTCTTCTCCAAATTCTCTAGCATTTCCTATCATTCCCTCTGATATAGCCTTTGAAACTTGACTTTCTAAAGTCCTAATAGTTTGTAAAAGTCTTTCTTCTTCTTTAGTTCCAAATATCTCAAATTCAAGATTCATGTTAGCAAACTCTTTTTCAAAATTTTCTTTAATTTCTTTGAAATTAGCTTGGTCTTTTAGATTGTCCACATAGTCTTTTGTAGCTTTGTACTCTTCTTTAATAGAGGAGAGGGATTTGCTATCAAGTCCAAGTTCTAAACCCTTACCTAAAATACTTTCTAGTTCTCTAAGTTTTTCCTCAGCTTTTTCAAGTTCTGTCATATCAAAAGCTATAGCTTTGTTATTAATATTGGAATTTAGGTTTTGGAACTCTTTCAGCAATTCTTCGACATTTTTCAACCTCTTTATTTCATCATCGGTTAATATGTCCTTGCCACCTGTATCTTTACCGCCCGTATCTTTTCCGGCAACATCCTTGATTTCTTTAGTTTCTTCTTTTAATTTTTTAGCGTTTTCAACCATTTCTTCCAAGGATTTTGGTCCGCCGAAGTAATCCTCTTTATTGGTTTTTTCAATCCAACTTGTATCTCCATAATTTAGTAATGAGTTTGTACCATCCCATTTGGAAAAAGAGTCACTCAAAAGTTTGTTTTCAGCATTATGCATATTGCCTAGTTGAGTTCCTAAAGTCAATCCAGCTCCCGTTCCCAAAACAGCAGCTCCAGCTAAAGGATTGGCCATTATAGCTCCTCCACCCATTTTAACAAATGACATAAACGCTTTTAGAAGAGTAGCTCCTTTTAAAGTTGTTTCAACTGCCCCGATAGCTGTACTTATTCCCCAAACCGCAGTTGATACAGTAACTAAACCTTTTCCAAAATCTATTGCAGTATCTATATTTTCCTTAGATAATAATTCTTTAAAATCAACCTCTTCTAATGCCTTTTTTAAATCTTGTGCATAAGGAACCAACTGCTCACCTATAGTGTCACTAGCCTCTTTTAAAACACCTTTAATTTTCTCATATTCTTTGATTAACGAAGTCGACATAGTAGATGTTGCTTTATCCAAAGTTCCAGAACTTTTTGTCATGGCATCTTGGTTTCTTTTAAACTTTTCCATGTTTTCACCAGTTACATTTATAACAGCTCCAACTGCTTCTGTTGAACCGAAAACATCATATAAGCTCATTCCACTTTTTTTTGCTGAATTAGCTATAAGTTCAAAAGCTTCAGCCATGTTTCCTCCACTTGCTATAAACTCCTGAAACGATTCTCCAGCTATTTGTCTAAATACCTTATCTGCTTTACTACCTGATTGAGCTAGTTCTACTAAAGCTTGTCTAATCTGAGTTGTAGCCTGTGCAGTAGGAACTTTATTGTTGGTCATTGTAGCCATCGCTGCCGCTATATCTAAGAATGATATCTTTAACGATGCTGCTGTTGGCAGAACATTATATAGGGAAGCTTGCAATTGTTGAATGTCGGTGATTCCGTTATTTTGAATGCTCATAAGTGTATCAGCAACCATTCCAACATCTTTAATCTCCATCTTGTATGCGTTCATTACAGAAGTTAAGGCATTCATTCCACCTTCTAAACTGGTAAATCCAGCTAAGGACAATTTAGAGGCTGTTTCCATTACTTGCTGACTTTCTGCTATATCTCCCATAGATGAAACTAGCTGATAGTTGGCTTCTAGAATGTCTCCAACATTTCCACCATATTTTTTAGCAAGATCGTATGCTCCTGTTTTTATATCGTCAAAACTTTTGTTTGAAATAGTTTGTACTTTTTTAACTGAATATTCGGTATCAGCAAAACTTTTGATAGTAGCTACTCCAACTCCAGCTAATGCTACTGTTGTATATTTAGCCGCTTTGGAGAGGGAAGCTAAAACACCTTTCATATTAGTTGTGTTTTTTTGAACTCTCCCTCCTAAGTTATCTACATCCACCCCAGCATTTTTTAATTCTTTTTTAAAATTATTCAATTCCCCATTAACTTGCTCTAGATTTTTAGACATTTGGTCTTTAAGTTCCAAAGCTACCTGGAGTAAATATTCATTTTCCATTTTTTCACCCCCTTATAAAATTAAGGGTACAATATTCTGCACCCTTAATTATTTATTAACTCTATTGAAAGCACTTATTATCAGTTCAATATCTTCTACCCAATCAGAATCTTGCTCGTCAAGTCCCCCACTTCTTGGTAGAAATCCTATTTCATACATTCCCATCATGTTACATTTTAAGTACTTTCTCATATCATGCATTCTAGCTGCATATTTTTTTAGAAAAGCAAATTGTTGGAGATGGAATGCTATCTGTGTTTTTTTACTCCACGCAGTAGCTATTTGTACATAGCATTCAAAATCTCCCTGAATTAGTTTCCCTTTTCTTCTATTAGTTTCTCAATAAATTCTATATTCGAATAAAGATTGTCTCTCCTAACTTCTAATTCTTCTTTAGAAAGTTCAGTTAACTTTCCGTATTCTCCTAATTTATTCTCTCTTTTTAAGAATTCGATTGCTTGCTCAAAATTCTCTAAATTTTCTACAGAATCATCAATATCTTGTAAAGTTAAATTATTAGTCTTAGGTTTTCCGTTAGTTGTTATCGATACCAAACAACTTCTTAATAGAATAATATCTGCATCTTGGTCAACAGGAACATTCCTAAAGCCCATTCCAACTTCTGTCATAGCCATGGCTGATTTAGCTGAATTTGCAAATTTTCTTTTCCCTAATAAAGAAATTTTCTCTCTGATTTCTATACAATTACCTGTTTGTGGTTCTCCAAATATTTTTGTCATTTTTAATTCCCCCTCCTAAAATGTAAATTTTGCCGGTGTATTATCAGCGTTATTAATTGATGCTGTCATAGATAAAGAGTGGCTTCCAGCACCTTTGTAGTCACCTCTATTAGAATCACTTATATATAATTTAGGAACTTCTATTAATATAGTTTTAGCTCCATCAACAAGTGTTATAGTTAAATTTTCCGATGTGTTAGCTATAGCTTTAGCTTTTATACTTTCAAATCTAGCCTGATCATAAGAGTTAAACTCCAATTTGGCAGTTGTAGCTTGTGGAGCACTTCTTCTAATTTTCTTTGTATAAAGTGAATCGATACTTCCTTTGGCTTCTAAGTTGTTGTTTATCTCTAATGTTACTGATTCTACATCTGCAGTTACAGCAGTTCCACCAAGCTCTATTATCGAATCTATAGCAACCAAACTTTCTCCTCTATTTGTTGCAGCACTTTCTGTCACTATTCCAGATTGGAACTCTGCAGTTGTACCTATCCAACTAAGTGATCCATTAACCAGGGCTCCTTTAGCTGCATTTAGTGAAAATGTATTTACTTTACAATCCTTATACACTGTCTTTTTATTATTCAAGCTATCTGACACTAAAATTGTGAAAAATGCCGGTTCTGCTGCAGTAAGTTTATAGTGCGTTTCTTCTCCAACTTTCGCATATCCAAGCGCTGATAAAATACTTTCTAATACTTTCGCATTCCACTCTACAGGAGTATCAAAGCTAGTTTCTATACCAATTAAAAACTGGTCTCCCTCTGCTTGTAATGAATTGAAAGTTTCACTTTTAACCGAATTGTATTTCTCACCACCGCTAAAATCTGTTGCTCCTAAATCAGTTAAAACTGTTGCAGCGGTTCCTTCAGCGGTTTGCTTTCCATAGAAAATCTTCACTGACATATGTTATTCCCCCTTTTTATCTTAATTGAATATTAATGGATATTATTCCAAAGAATGCTCCCATTAAACTTTCTCCTACTTTTTCAGTTTTTGTATTTAAATTTGTATTTATATTTACAATTTTTTTTCTAACTTCTGGATTGTTGACTATAAAATCTCTTAATTTTTGAGCTTCTCTAACCACTTTCTCAGTTTTGCTACTTGTATATGAATCTATATAGTAAACTGTAAAAGATATTTTTTTCCCTGTTTTAGAAATAGAATTCATTCCAGAACTTTCACTTCCAGGTTCTAAGAATATAGCTGGATACTTACCACCTATATCATCAATAAGATACCTAATGTCAATTCTATGACCTTTATAGTTCTTTTCTATTTCTTTGTTTAAAGCTTCAATAAAATCCATCATAGTATCACAAGTCCTTTGAGCCCTGTTTTAGCTTCTTGTTTCTTCTCTCTATATTTAGAGTTCATATTTCTTAAAAGTCCGTCTAATGAATCTATCTTATCTTTTGCCACCTCGTGAGTATTCATCTTAGAGAAAAGAGTGTATTCTACATAAAAACCTATAGCAATTTCTTCTTGATTTTCAGTTAGTTTTATTTCGTCTACTAACCTCATAGCTATATAAGTTTTAGCTTCATTCTCTAAAGTCTTTAGATAACTATCATACTCTTCTTGAGATACTCCCATAGCATCCATTACAGTGTCATGTATAAATGCTGGAATACTTTCTTTAGGGTTATACATTTCCCCCTCCTATATGCTCTAATATTTTTCTTAAATATCTCTCTCTTTTTCTCTCTGTTATTCCTACAAATTTCCTACCAGTAACATTACCCCAAGGAACTTCAATTTCTCTATTTCTAGAATGGGATTTAACATTTTCAGTTTTACCTTTTCTTGTTCTAGTAAAGGCATTCACTTTTTGAGTTACACTCCTTTTTCCATAAGCTCCTTTGGTAACACCAAAATGCATACTACGAGCATACTTAACATTTGTTCCTGCAGCTGCTCTAGTTCCAGTATATTTATAAGTAATACTGTTTCTAAGTCTTCCTGTATCTTGTAGAGTTTTCCCATTTTCTTTTATAGCTCTATCTGATTTTTCCCATGGAACTCCATCAGGTGTAGTTTCATTTCTAAAATTCATCCTGATAGTAGAAGCCATGTCAGAAGCTATTTGCTTCATGACAGGCTCCAAATTTATTGTTTTATCTTTTATTTTTTCTAGTTTTAAAATGAGATCATCTACATTACTTTTAATTCCCATTTTTAATAGCAGCTATAATTTCTTCTTTTTTCATACCAGCTACTATTTCTATATTTAATTCTTTAGCATATGCTTTTAACTGTTCTGTAGTCATTGCATCTAAATTTACCTCTGGTGCTGTATTTTTAATAGCATTTTTTACAGCTTCCTCAACAATTGCATCTAACTCTTCTTGAGTTGTAGGCATTCCAGGAGCTCTAAAACTTCTTACTTCTGGTGTAGCATCAAAAGATGTTGGAGAGGGAGTAGGTAAATCTACTTCTATTCTCCAGATTGCATTAGCATCAGCTAGAACAGGAGAGAATGCACTTTTTCCAATAAAGTCAACAGTTTGGTTTTTAGTATCTACATCCTCATAAGCAACATACTCTGACGGTACTATTTTAGGTGTTGTTCCTTGAACTACTTCTATTCCTCCATAAGCTTCATGGATTCTGCTTGTCTCTAATAAAGTTATTCTATTTCCAACAGCTGAGTCTATTTCTAAATCTGGATCATATGCAGGCATCTCTTCTTCTAAAACAGTTCCTAAAACTCTAGCTATAACAACTTCTTTATCATCTTGAGTAAATCCAGCTAACCCAAGCTTATATATTTCATCCATGAAAATTTTATCCCTTAAAAGTTCATTTACAACATCTTCTCCAACTAATACATTAGAAGGTCTTTTACCATGCACTTTTATAAATGCTCTTAATTGCTTTTTATATTCAACTAAGAAATTACCATGCACTTTATAATCAAGAGTATCAATTGGTCTAATTGGGAAATTTACCTTTCTGCCCTCAAATGATGTATATCCTCCAGTATGTATCAATTGTGCTACCATTATATTTTTTCTAAGCTCTATAGCAGTTTTGATGTTATATGCTTTATCTCTAAAAATTTGCTCCTCAGCATCTAATTGACCCTGATTAACATATATGATATTTTCAGTTCTCATTAAATCTGCATCTGCTGCAGTTACAGTTTCAGTTTGAACTATCATTCCTGGAGTTAATGTATATTCATCAAATCCAACAGGTCTAAGAGTTTGCCCTTCTATTTTTCTAAATCCTAATAATGAAGCTGCCTGTTTCTTTGTTGCTACAGTTCTGTAATCTACTGTCCTAGTTGCAAAAGGACCTAATTTTCTACCTTTAACATATTTTAAGTATGGTGTATTAACTTCTGCTTGTAAGTTCACTAATAATCCTGCAAAGTATTTTAATCTAGGTGTTGCTTCCTTTGGTATAGCCATTTTACATTCCCCCTTAGTATTGTTTGTTAGCTTTTATAAATTCAAAGCCACAATCCATCATTTTTTCTCTAATTTCAACTGTTATTCCAGTTAGTTTACCTTCTTCAAGTGATCCTCCTCTCATAAATGGGACTTTATCATTTAAAGCACATCCATCATCTGAGAAATATCTAGGAACTTCTGTTCCATCTGTTGCTGAAGGATTATGAGGATAAATCTTTCCATCTGCATATTTAACACCACAAATACTTTTTGCTGGAATTACTGCACCAGCTACAAAAATCACCATTTTACCAGCCTTAACAATAGCACTAGTGTTTTCATAAGATTTTTGTGACAACCCCATTCCTTTTCCTGTTACATGACTATTCATAATTTCCCCCTCCTATAATCCTGCTGCCTTTTTACCGGCTTCATAAGGATCTGTTTCATCTTTTATTTCAACTTGACCTTTAGAGAACTCTTGCATTAAGTGTGCAAATGGTCCTCCGGTTGTTATTGACTCTTTTATAAATTCAGCCATAGATTTTTTATTCTCTGCTGAAAACTCTATAATATTTCCATAATTCTTTTCTTCAAAAGCTTGTATTACACAGAACTCTGCGAACTGCTTCATAGTAGGTGGGAATAGATTTATAAACTTTTCTCTACATCCTTCTAATTCTTGTGTTCTTGCAAATTCTGCTGCATATTGAGCTTTCCACTCATCTTGTGTCATTGTTACTGGTTTTGGTTTTTCAGTTAATATAAATCCAAGTGGGTCAGCTAATAAAGCTATTTTATCTTTATTGAATTCTGCTGTTTTTTCAACTGTATAACCTTCTGCAACCAATTTATTTATATACCATTTTTGGTCGTCTAGCTCCCATAGCTTAGTGAACACTGGTTGTAAATCTGAAACTTGTGTTACATCAATCCCGTTCAAAGCAGCTAAAACTAACGTTAATTTTTCTTGTGAACTTAGCCCTTCTAACGCTGCTAATAATTCTTCTAATGTCATATTCCCTCCTTGATTAAATTCAATATATTGCAATTCCCCATCTTCGAATTTACTGAACTCAGAAAAGGCTGAGTCTAGTGTCTCTATATGAGGTGGCATATATCCTAATAAAGCTAAGTGATTTGGATTTTTAAGTATATCTATACCTAATGAAAAATCACTGTATGCTCCTGAGTTTGTTAAACTCTTTCCAAATTCATTATAAACAACATCTGCTAGTAAATACCCTTCTTCATCTACTCCTACAACTTTTGCTTCTCCAGCTTTAGGAATAGCTGTCATTGGATAACCAGATGTTTTATAATCTTGTAAATGTCCTGCAAGTATAGGAACACTGAATTCTTTATCAGCCCAGCTTTGAAGGTCTGAAAGTGTGTATTTTCCCTTTTTCCCATAGTCTCCTGCTTGGAATACTTTTTTTATCATCTATCCCTCTCCTACAAAAGTTTTAATTGTTCTGATTGTTGATTAAATACTTTTTCTTTTTTCTTATAACCTTTTTCAAGTGTCTTGGCATATCCTAGTGCTGGGTTAGTATTGAATGTTCCTAAATCTAAATTCTTAACATCTGCTGTAACTCTATCTAGTTTTAAACCATAATACTCAAGTTCTTCTGCTGATAAAGATATTACAGATGATCTACAAAAATGATGATTAGGAGGATAAATACTACTCCATATAGGATTAGTTAATTTATAAACCTTTCCATCTAACAACTTGCAAATAGTCGATTGTCTATCATCGTCTATTCCGTCGTATAATCCATATGGAGAATTCTCTAAGTTGTCAGTATATTGCATCCAATTTCCTACGTTATAAGCTGTAGTCATATTGTTTCTGAATACTAAATTTGCATAATAACCATTATCTCCAAGCCCTAAAGTGATTAACTCATTATCTAGCTTGCTATACCACTCTTTGAATGTTTGGCCATTCTCTAGTGTAGTAGATAAACTTTTCATTATTCTATTTGTAACTTCAAGTTCAGTGCTCTTTTTAAGCCAGAAAAAATTAGTTTTATTCATTTCAGTTATGTACTCTATATGGTCATAGAGAACAGGAACTTTATTTAGAAAATAATTTATAGCTTCCTCAAAAGGTAATTCAAAAGGATCTATCTCACTTTCTACATTAAACTCGTAAATAGGTTTTAAAGTTGCATTGTAATATCCATTTAAAATCGATAGGAGAGAGAATTTCTCCATTTCCTCCATATCTATCGACACAATAGTTGGGTTAGTTATATCAAAGCTCTTAAAAGCCTTTTTACAGCTTTCATTTATGATTGTAGCTAATGCCCCCCACTTGTTTTCAAAAACATTTTGAAATTTATTGTCTAAATCTCTTTTAAACTGCTTTCTAGCTTCTAGATAATCTTTTTTTTTATCTTTGCTAAACTCTACTATTGGAATATCACACTCTTCTATATCTTCAAGTTTTAGTCCTGCTGCTTCAGCTATTCTTTCAGCTTTAACTTTATACCCTAAAGAGATCAATTCTCTAAAAACTCCTAATTTCTCTTTTTTAGTTCTTTCCCTAGCTTGCATAACTTCTTCCGTTGCAAGTTCCCCTTGGTCCAGCTCAAATACAAATGAGAAACATTCTGGTTGATACCCAAAGAATAATGCATCAGATATTAAAAGTTTTTTTAATTCGGAACTCATAAACTTAGCTATGTGGTCCTCTATTTTTTCTTTTTCATCTTGTTGCACTCTATCTTTTGCTTGTGATCCCGCTGTACTCTCTGAATAAATTGAACCTTTGATAAATTTTTCTATCTTATTTTCATACCTAATCATGAGAGCTTTGTGCATATCTATCTTTAAATCTGCTAAAGATATAAAGTGTATTTGATTAGCTAGTGGTACAGTTGGATTTATTGGAGCAGCCATTGCATCTGTAGTCCCAAGCATGTTGTTGTACTTTTCAGCTTTTTCTTTTAAATACTCAAATATTTGTTCTGGTGTTTTCCCTTCCAATTCCTCAGCATGATAACCAAATACTTTAACAATATTTCCGTATTTTTTTTGTAATCCACGAACTTTTTTTTCAACATCTGCTAAATCGTCATATACTTCTTTAAGCCCATAATCAAATAAGCTTTTACCTAAAGGTCTATCTAAAGTTTTATCAAATACAGAAACCAAGAATTTATCCTCAGTTATAGGTATCTCCCCATTTTTAGCTTTTAGTAACAATCCTTTTTCTTTGTCATACTTCAAACATTTAAACGGAACAAACTCTAATCTTTTTATAGTAAAATCTTCGTTGTAAACTTTTTCATGCACTACATAGCCGAAAAATGGAGCTAATGCTAATTTATTAAGAAAATCATTAAAATTTTCAGTTTTAGCACCTCTCATCTGTATCTCATTGGCTATTTCTTCATCTTCTGGATGCATAGGAACTAGCCTAAGTATTCTAGATGTAACTCCTCTCGTAAGTGACATTAACGGAGTAGATACACTTAAATTGCCTATAAGCGATTCTATAGCTTCAACATCCAAACCCTCTTGTTGTCTAGAAATACTAGGAATATCTATACTATCAATAACAATTGATTTTGTGTCTATCTTTATCACCCCCTCCAAGCATTACCACATAGCAGCAACCGGTCTTGATTTTCTAACAGCCCAAGCTATTGCAACTGCAACAACTAAGTCTTTTCCATTAACACTAATTTTTCCATTTTCTTTTATAACTGATCTAAGCTGTTTTAAAGTTCTTGTTGATTTAATTTTTATATACTCTCTCCTAATGGCTGTATCTAACTCATCTAACATAAAATATTTCGAAGGCTCTGTTGTTTGCCAACCATATTTATCTTTTTGAGTTTTCCTTACTGAAGTTGCATCAGCTTGTGTGATGTATAACCTCAAAGAAGCTTTGCATTCATTTTCAAGAGTGTTTAACACTGAGTGTCCATGGTTATTTCTTTCAACCGCTATCAAAGCATTGTTGTACATCTTAGAGTATTTATCTAAAATTCTTCCATGGTTATCTGGTGTCATTATATATTCCCCATTTGCCACCTCTTCCCCTGTTCTAACATTTAATATAAAGAAAGTTGAGCTATCAGCTTCCTCTAATCCCTCAGCAACGTCAGAACCTATTACATATCTCTCTCCAGGAGAGGGATATTCATATATCTCTATTTCCCCATTGTTTAAAACTTCCAAAGGTTTGTATTTTTTCATAAGCAGTAAATCTAGTAATTCTATATCAAAATAAGGATTACCAGAGTATAGAAACGCTTGCTCCTCTGTACAAGGATACTCCTGAAACACTAAGTCTTTAAGCTCCAATCTTTTATCAAAGTACCAATGAACTTGATATTTATCTAATCCAGCAGTATTTAGTAATTGATTTAAAAGTTTCATAAACTTAGAGTCTACCCCCATGAATCTCTCTCCATTCTCTACCGCTTCAAGAAATTCATACTCAGTGTAATTTGTACCTTTAAAACTTTTTCTATATTCACTTGTTCTATACCATGCATAAAATACGCCTAGCCACTTTGAATTCCCCTCTCTTATTTCATCCCAATCCTCTTTAAACTCATTAAATCCATTTGCAGTAGTTTCATCAATTTCTATAGAGTATTTAGTAAGTGCTTGTGATATTGCTGCTGCATTTTTTCTCATACTTTCCCAGAAGGCTTTTTCTGAGTTATGCAACATTTTTAACTTTTTACCCCTTCCGGCTCTTTTACTTCCGGCTGTAGCAACTCTCCAAGCTGATTTATTACTTTCTAAAACTAACTCTCTAGCATTTGACCTTTTAGGCTCTTCTCTAATTTCATCTATCAAGGAATCGTAGAAACCTTTTGAAATATCTGTAAATATAGAGCCCGTTGACTCTGAATCATGAGCCATAGTAAACCCTCTGAATCCATGTAGTGTTAAAGCTAAACATAATTGGAATGCTGTTATATAAGTTGTAAATCCCTGTTGTCTACCTTTTAAGATTTTAATTTTTATCTGCTCCACCTCTTTGTAGAGTTGTTTGATATAAAGTGGCCCTAATGTATTATCTTGAAAATCTCTCTGGACTTCATTCAAGAAAAAAGGCACTTCATTAAAATCCTTATCTATAACTACAAATTGTAATTCTATTAACAACCAAGGCTTTTCCAGTAACTCTTCAAATATTTTTCTATCAGAGATTATCTCTCTCCAAGAAGCTACCCTCCACTCTAGATCCGCATCTATGTCCTTGGTTATCCCCCATAACTTTTTTCTTTCTTCTATCAAATCTTTACAACCCATATTTTTTCCTCACTGCAGTTATTGTCTTTTCCTCAGTTTTTTCATCATCTGGGTTAAGTTCTTTTGCAAGTTTCTGATTCTGAAGTTGCTTAGTTTCTTTATCTAATTCAAATCGTTCAAGTTTATCTATTCTATCTATATCTAGTATCAGCCTTTCGACTTGCTCATTTAACATGAGTTTTTCTAGAGATGATTTAGATATACTCTCAGTCATTTCCCACCCTCTTATTTCAGAAACAATAGCTTTCAATGCAACCTCATTTATCTCCAATCTTTTAAGCTTATTTTTCTCAACTTTTTCTTTGTACTTTTCTCTAAACTGTTTCAAATATTCAAGTTGAGATTGCTGAAGATTTTCTTCTGCACTCCATCTTCCTATAGTCCCTCTAGGTGTTTCGATTTGTTTCGCTACTTCACTTATGCTATACCCCTCTTCAATAAGTACTTTGGCAACTTCTCTGATTTTTTTGGGTGCAACCTTTTTTGTTTTGGGTGCACCTTTTTTTGATGTTGGTTGCACCCATTTATCTCTAGATTTCCAGCTTTTTACAGTGTTCTCAGAAATGTTCAGTTCTTCCGCTATTTTCTTCAAACTTCCGAATCCACTTTCGTATAATTCTTTCGCTTTTCCCCTCATTTAACCACCCTCTTTCAAGGCTGGTCCTCTGACCATTTTCATTTTTTACCCTCCCGCCATTTTCCCCAGAGTATCTTTTTTACATGTGTTTTAAACACCACTCCTCACTCTTACTCTAGCGTTACCACACATGGTAACGTTTTTAATAATATTTTTATTTTTTTTACAAATAAAAAAAGAGAAGGCTTTTTAAACCTTCTCAATAATATTTTAACCCAATCTTTCTTTTAGCTTTTTAGCTATTTTTTCAATTTTTCTAGTGGCTCTAAATTTTAGTTGTCTGCACCTTACTAGACTTATCCCCATCTCTTCTGCAATAATTTTATTTTTTATCCCTCTCCTATATAGTGACCAGTATTTTTTTTCTGATTTTGAAAGAGATTCTATCTCATCATCTATAATTGTATCCATTACAGCATTTTTAACTCCTACTCGTTCTTCATGCAATATACTTACATCCCTATGTGCAAATATACTATCATTTTCTGTACAGTTATTAACACTATCAGAATTATAATACATCTTCATGTTATCCCCTCACTAATCAAAACTAGCTACAAATCCCTCCATCTCTTTCAGTGTCAATTCAACAACACTTTTAAGCGTGGCCAATGTGTTTAAATTTCCGGTTTCTTTATATGCTTTACAGTTGGATGCTATCTTTTCAGATAACACCTCAACTCTATCTAGTGCTTTCTCATTGTCCATTTGCAACACCTTTTTTTCTTCCCCTTTTATTTGGAACAGGAGTTGGAATTACTTCATTTTTTATGCCTACCATAGCTGTTGCAACTTCTAATTTTCCTTTCAATTCCTTTACTTTATTTTCCAAAACTTTCATTTCACTATTTCTTTTTTGAATCTCATTCACATGGAACACTTTATCGTTTTCAAGAGCTTTATTTCTCTTTTTTAACTCGCAACACTCTTCATCTAATTTCAAATATTTATACTTCCAATTTTCTATTTGTTCTGCTAACTGTGCGTTGCATACTCCTATTTTTTCAATAACCTCTTCTTTAACTTTTATTTGATTCTTGCTGCTTTCTAAATCGTTATCCATCTTCTCCAGTAAATACAACCCCATTTTATCTGATATATTCATTGTTCCCCCTCCAATTATCTATACAGTTCTATATTTTTCATTCCATTTTTTACAAAATCTCTTCTAACATTTCTAGATCCATTTAATATTAAGTCCATATTTCTACTTACTGCCTCTGACTCTGCTTTTACTTTTTTTATTTCAGCATTAACTTTATTGTGATAATCTTCAGCTTTTTTTAATTTTTTCTCTAGATCTTCTTTATCTATTTTTAAACTGTTTATTTCTGTTCTAGCTTCTTGAACAGTATTTTTAACAGTTGTTATTTCCTTAGTTATTCTTTTCTTTTCTCCCTCCAGGATAACCACTTTTTCCTCTGCTTTTTTCAGAGATACTTTTACAGCTCCAAGCGCTGTCTCTGTTCTGTTTAACTTTGTTTGTTTTTCTTTCATCTGATATAATGCTGCTTCAACATCATCTGTTCTACGATTTAATACTTTTTCTGTTGTTACTAACTTTTTATGTAATTTCCATGCTTCTCTTGCAAATCCTACTGTTGTTACTGCTAATACTCCAGTTCCTATCATAAAATACATTTTAATTCCCCCTTTAAGCTATTTTTTCTCTATCCATATTTGCTACTATTCCAAGTTCTGTTAAAATTTCATGTATCTTTACTCTTCCTTTTTGGGTCCATTTAGTATTTATAACTAATTTGTTTTTCCCCTCTTTTAAACGTATCTCTGTTGTTTCTGACCTAGTATATCCTCTATTCATATGATCTGTATAAAGCAACCACTGGCCACCAACTTTTCTTTGCATTTTCTCATCATGTAATATTTGATTCAATCTCTTGGCTGATATTCCGTAATCTGCTGCTATCTGAGTTACTGTCATTGTGTCCTGTGAATTTAGTATAGTGTCCAGATACTCTATTCTTGGTTTGTACTCCTGGATTACTTGTTCTTTTACTTGCACCTCTATTTGTAATGCTTTTTTCTCTTCCTGTTCAGCTATCCATTTTTTAGCTCTTTCTACTGGATCCTCTATCATGTATGAATCTTTTTTTAGAGTTAGTTCTCTCTCCATTCTGTTAAACTCATTTATATAAGCTCTTTTAAAATCGTTGTATCCTTGGTAATTCATACAAAGCAGTATGAATCCATCCTTAGTTAACATAAACTCTGGCTGTTCTCTATTGCAAGAATCTATATAAGAGGTCTGCACGAATTCAGCACCGACCTCTAGCTTGTCTCTACAATCCTGCATTATTCTTTTATGTTCTTTTCCTAATTGCTCCGCTACCACCCTGCTGCTTACAACCAAATTTCCATTTTTATTTTCTATTTGCACTAAATTCATAAGTTAACCCCTCCATTACTTAGATAATATACAAATTACTTCCTCAACTGTTCTAACCACAAAATACTCTTGTCCATGTTGCTTAAATTTACTCTCAATATCCTTTTGGTCTTTACTCTGTTTTCCTGTTGCTGTCTTTACTTCAAATCCTATAGTTCTTCCATTCATTAAAACCAATATATCTGGAAACCCTTTTTTAGTTCCTTTAGGCATACTTCTAAACTTCTTTCCTATAGGGTCATACACCGGAGTGTTATTGACCCTTTGAAAGAATATCTTTCCCCTGTTCTCTAAAATTTGTAGATAATCTATTATGCCTGATTGAATTTCTGATTCTTTCATAATATTCCCCCTTGATTTGTACTATTCCCCTTTTAACTCCCAATCTTCTATTTCTAATAAAATTAACGGACCTTCTATCTCTCCATCAAATTCATTTGTTTCTAAAGTACACTCCATACCTTCCTCAACATAATGAAACTTCACTTCTTCTCTAGATCTTAACTCTGCTACTAAATCTTTAGTTTCTATCTTTGATAAATCAACTTCCGGTACTCCATTTGCAATTGCCATAAATTGCACTATTTCTCTTTTAGTCACTCGGTAACCCCCATTTTTTATTTTTTATACTTACCTGTCTCCAAATATCCATTTAATTTAACCTGATGTTTAAACAGTTCACTGGGTATATCTATCATTTCTTCAGCTTCTAATTTTTTTAAGAAATTGAAACTCACCAATATTAAATCTAATACTTCCTGAGCTAACTCACTAGTTGTTTCAGCTCCTCCATACTCTTGGGCTTGTTTTACCTCTAAATATTCCTCATCTATCTTTTCCATTTTTCCTACGATACTTTGTTGTGGTTCAAAATAATATTCATCCATATACTTAAACTGTTTCATTTTCCACCCCTCTAAAAAATTCTTGTACTTTTAACTTGAAATTTGAAAATTCTTTACTTTTTGCAGCCCTTTTCCACTCTGGCATCATATCAAACAGTTCTTCTTTTACCTCAAACAATGTATACTCATCTTCCACTTTGACTATTTGAAACTCTCTTTCTAAATAAATACCTAAAGTTAATCCTTCATCAAGACACAATTTGTGATGATCCTTTAACTCTGAGTCTGTCATTATTGCAAACTCAAATCCACCTTTTTTTCTGATAAACATCACTTCTCATCCTCCTGCACCCATATTTTGTTATCTGAGCAAGGTACATGTATGCAAATAATCTTGTTCTCATGATAAAAACATCCTTCACATTCACCTTTTACAGCTGCTTCAACTTGTTTCATAGCTACCCCTCCTATTTTATCCATTTACCGCCGGCTATCCACTTAAACCACAGATAGTAGCAAAATATCATAATACAAAACATGGTACATTTCATTTTTCAATTCCTCTGATTTCACCATTTAATAATTTTATGGTTAATTCAGCTTTTAATTTTTCATCGTCTATAGACAATCCATCCCAAATTTCAACAAAGTCTGTTGCAACTTCCAGTGCACTTCTCTTGTTCTCGTCTTGTTTTTTAGACAGTTCTTTTTTCAATTCCTTATTTTCTTCTTTTAGGCGTCTTTGCTCAATAATCATAACCATGGTTACCATTAGCGAAGCTAAAGCTGTGAACAAACTATATAAAACTTCCATTCTATTTGCCCCCTCTCCTATATTTATAACTTCCAGGCACACCTTTTGATGTTACTTCAGTTTTTCTAATCCATGATCTTGTAAATAGTCTAAATAACATAAACTCACCCCATGATTTAAATTTATTTGATTTTCTCCCTCCAAGAAGGTATATATTAATTGTCGCCTATTTATCCGGAGGGGGTTTTTAGTGAAAAGTCGATTTATATTACCGAATTCTGTAGTCACAAAATTGAGTGACTTTGAGTTTGATTTTTTTAAAAATATTTTTTTATCGTCACCGCTTATAAGTGGTGATAATGATTATGCTTCAACATTTCATAAGTCCGTTGAAGTGTTCTCTGTAGACGATTCTTTTTCAATTTTTTCTTTGACTTATGATATGGATATTTTAGCTAAGGGTATATACAAAGTTTTTTTATACCCTGGTCTGAAAATACCAAATACCAAAATTCCGAGTCATGTTTTAAATACCAATTATCGTTCTTATACAATATCCGAAGAAGACATAGAAGTTATATTGAACAGCGACCAAACTTTTAATATCAACATCAAGCTTCTAAATAAAGCGATATAGTAAAATAATCTAAATAGGCGACAACTGTTTAATTATTTTTCATCTTTTCTTGCTCCAGGTGGAACGTATCTCCCTTCTTGCTCTTTTTTTAGTTCATCATAATCTTTTGCAAGCTTAAATAACATAATCGCTATTGCGTCTTTGTCTCTAGACATAAGTTCGTCTATTAACTCCTCGCTAGTAAACGCCCCTAAAATTACTTTTTTCTCGTAAGAAACATATAGTTTTTCGAATGTAATCATTTTTTATACCTCCAAAATTTTTTATAATAAATTTTACTGCCTGGATTTGTTATCTAACTAAAATCTGACCGGACATACTTACTTCCCTATCATCCTCTATCAAAGAAAAAGTCTTAGGTGTACTTGCTATAATCTCCATATTCCCATTTTTTGTTTTCGCTTCGAAAGTGATTTCGTTTTTATTAAGCTTAATATCAACATCGATAATTGTTGCTCCAAACTCTGATTTTTCATCTTTCAAATTTTGATAATTTTTTACAAATTCAACTAAAATTTGTTCCCCTGTTGCTCCAAGCCCTTCAACCTCTGTTTTAACCCTTTGAAAATTTTTAATAAATCTTTCCATAACACTCACTCCCTTTTTTTATTTAAAAGCTCTAAAATTAATTTTAAAGCCTTTTTAACTTTTTGACGTTAAAATACTCATGAAATATACTTAAAATCATTTTTAGGATATAATTGACCTAGTTTAATTTGATTTTAAACTTGGTATACGCTACGGTGTTTTGAAAATTTATGAAACTTTTATATTATTTTTATCTATAAATTGTTTTAGTTGTTCCAAGTTTCTAATTTTATAAAACTCTTTTACTAGATCAGGTTGTTTTTTGATAATATTATGTGTTTTAAACTCCAGTTCCTCATATTCTCTCTCCTCTGGTAGTAAAGAATCTTTTAACTCTTCCTCACCTAGTGTTTGTTTTTTCTTAGTTGGCACTGGAGAGGGAACGGTTGCTTTCTTTTCTGATATATCCCAATTATTTTCTAAAGCTGAATAGATATATCCATTCCCTTTTTTATTTTTCTTAGAATATTCCACAACTGTTTGGATTCTCTCTAAAGTTAATCCTCTGTTTTCTACTAGGAACATTATGTTTTTACATGTTGGTATATCCTGGATATGTTCCATTAGATATTTTTTTAATTCTTTTAAATTTTCTGAAAGAAAACTACTACTAGAATCTTTGGTCTCGATTTCAATTTCTGGCTCTTTATAATCTATATTATTTATATTAGTAGTAGTTCTTATTATATTGTTATTATTATTAGTTCTTATTAGGGTGTCGAATTCGACACTGGTTGCAGTAGCGATTTCGACACTGGTACCAGTGTGGTTTTCGACACCGGTATTACCAGTAGCGATTTCCACACCGGTTTCTTTTTTTTGTCTTTTCCTAGTTTCACTTTTTGCTCTGTTAATAACTAAATTTGAAGTTTCTTTTCTACTCATCTCAACTAAAAAATATTTAGTTGCCTTACCATTAGCTTTCTCAGCTTCAAATACACCATGCTCAACCAAAGTCTTTAAAGAAGCTATTATAGCTTTTCTAGTCTCTCCAGTGGCAGCTTCTAAAGATGAAAGAGATAATAAAAAATAGATTTCCCCTTTTTCATTTATCCAATTATTTTGCTCAGATAATCTCCAGTTGTTATAACCAAGCATATATATTTCTCTATCTATAGACTTAAGCCCTTTTAGCTCGTATAGCCACTTTGGCATTTGTAGAAACTCTCTTCTTTCTAAATCTTCGGCTTTTAATCTCATTCTTGTTCCCCCTCTATTCTTTTAAATTGTTGCATACTTATAATGTCCTCCTTAATTTTTAGCCCCTTGACATTATGCTCAAACCCTTATATAATTTAAGTATTCGTAGTAGGGTTGTTAATGTCAATGTCAAGGTGTACTTGGTTCTTAACACTCTCAAAAAGTCAGAGCTCCCACTCTGGCTTTTTTTTATTTGATTTTCTCCCTCCAGGAAGGTATATATTAATTGTCGAGAAAAATATATTTTTAATGGAGGTATTATCTAACATAGCTGCTTCAATCGCCGCTGCACTCATTTCCAAGAATCTCTAAATCTTTAAATTCAATTTCAATAATAGCTGTTTTAATTGGAAATCTATCTTGTGGTGTATGCTTTGTTTTAATTTCAACACTGTGTACACCTTCGATTTCTTCTCCGTTTAAAAAAACTTTACCCTTGCTTTCATCAATAAAAAGTTTGTTTTTCATAAATTACCACCCCTTAAAATTTATTAAATTGACATTTAATAATAAACAAAATATAATAATACTAACTTGGTTGGAGTTACTTATGTAACTGACTGCGAGAGAGCTGCTATTCATTTAGCGGCTCTTTTTGTTATTGACTTGTATATGAACCTTCAAAAAGTTATAATTGAATCACCACAAAACAAAAATAAATTTATGGAGGTTATTACTATGAGTAACATTTTTTCTGTTTTAGAAAAAGATTTTGAGATACTTGAATCTCAGGATGCTATCATCAAGAAACGCAATGGTGTAGTTAAGCTTGATTTTCCTAACTATGGAGTATCTGCAGTTTTTGAAACAAAAGATGATTTTGATTGTTCTACAATATTAACTCTCGCTAAAGAAACAACTATCGAATACACTGTTTATGGTATCGAAGGTTATTTAGAAACATTATTCACTTGTAATATTGACTGCTTCACTAATAAAAATTTATGGTTTACTTTTGATATTGAAGAAACACCCGACAGTGAAACAGTACTTATAAAAGGTTGGTTAGGTAAAAAAATTATTTAATAATATTGCAATACTAATGGACCTCCGTTACCTTTGTTTTTATCGAGAGGTCCTCCAAACGCCAACCCATTCAAATTATTATGGCCTGTACAATTTACTAAGATATTTACAAACAACTCTTCTCCGCTCAGTTTGCTCCATTTTTTAAAGTTTAAATAATTTTTACTTGAATTCACCTTTCTACCAGCTCTCATAACTCTTTTTTTACTTTGAACATTCTTGAACCATACAACTAAGTTGTCACTTGCACCGTTAGTAACAAATTGAGGACTATTCTCCTCCACTAAAGACACATTCTCGTTTTTGCTAAACATCTCTTTTAATTCTGATTTTGATAATCTATTCATAATTACCTCCTGTGTATTGATTTTTTTCACTTTTTAAACGTGTAGATTTTACAAAAAATTTTCATTAAAAAATCTAATTATACCAATTAAAAATCTGCCGTTTGGCAATTTACCACTTTTTAATAGTTGCCTATTGTTGCTTACAGTCTGCTTATTCACATGTAAAAAAGTGCATATATCTGCAGCTTTTATCCTCTTTGTTTTAATTAAATTTTCGAGTTTCGAAGAAATTTTTAAGGCTTCTTTTTTTTCATCGAACATACTAGGACCTCCTTAATAAAATTTAAATAAATTATACATGTTTTAGACGAGAAAGTAAATATTTTTTATTTTTTTATTAAACAAATTTGACTTTTTATTATTGCTAGGGTATTATTTTTATGTTGTTATATACTAAGATTTACCAGGGGGATTGTTTTATGAAAAAGAAAATTTTTATTTTTTTATTATGCTTAGGAACTTTAGTATCTCTACAAGGGTGTTCAGCTGTCATGGCAGCGTCTGGAACTAAAGAGGCTAATTTAAGTGCAATAAACAAAGGAGATACCAGATCTATGGTTTTTGCAAAAGTTGGTCAGCAACCTGCAAGGGTTATCAATAATTCGAATGGTGTTATAGAAATATACGAATTAGAAAGAGGGAACGAACCTAGTACAGGAAGAGCTGTTGCGAATGGAGCGTTATCATTGTTCACTTTAGGGCTTTGGGAAGTCGTTGGAACTCCTTTAGAGGGGATGAAAGGCGAGAAGTATTTCTTGACTGTTTATTACAACCAAAATGAAATTTTAGAAAAATACGAAGTGTCTGCAACAAGACCAAATTAAATTACAGATTAGTTTAAGAATATAAAAACCACTATTAAATTAGTGGTTTTTATATTTCTATTTTTTTATTGCGCTTTAATAAAAACTCTTCTCTAGAGTTCATAAAAGGTTATTTTTCCATCCACCCATATTGGGTTCTCTTTATCATCACATCTATTTTCAAAGAGATCATGGACTTACTCCTGATGGAATAGCAGGACCTAAAACTATTCAAATTTTAAGACAAAAAACAGATGGATTAATTTAAATAAGCACCCTTATTGGGTGCTTTTCGCTTGAATATTTTTATAAAATCAAAATTCATTTAGTTCTATTAATCTCATTTGATTTGTAACCTTCTGTCGCGCACCATCAACTAATTGATAAACTAAATCGTTTAAACTTTCTTCGGTACACAAATTAAATAAATCATTCTCAAATTTTATTTCTTCATATAATTCAATATCAAATTTCATTTGTTTTTGTATTTTTTCATCTATTAATTTTTTGAAAATTTCAGTTGCCTCTTCATAAGTATATTTTCCTCTATTTGTATCTTTGAATATTTGTTTTGATTTATTGGCTAAATCTTCTTTAGCTAGTAAAACTTGTTCTAAATATCTACCATTTTTTATATATCCATAACGATCTAACATGTATTGTCCAATAGAAATAGTTCCTATAATGAATATAAAAACTTGTCCAGGAACACTATCTACTGTATTAAAAAATTTTTCTTTTCTATTTGTGTTTTTATCGTAATTAGCCATATCACTTATAACTTGTTCCAAAATATCTTCTAAAGCAATTTTTATATTAAGTTCAATATCTGTAAAAAATTTACCATACTTTCCTATGTAATTTTCCATTCTATAATTTTCTCTTTTGTCATTCTTTCCATTATAAATCAAAGAAGCTTGTCTTGCGCTGAGTTGATTTTTTTTATCTATAAATTTATCTAATTCACGCAATACTCTAGGAACCATCACTCCTACTTTAAATGTTAGTATTTTAGTAACATCTTCCTCTTGAAACTCCGTAATATCTCTTTTAGGAATAGGAATATTATATTTTTCAAAAACATTTGAACTCATTTTATTTTACCTCCAAAGTATCATTATTTATTATCTTTATTAAATTTTCTTCGATATTTTTTAAATGAAATACTAACTGCTTCAGTGCTGGTATAGTTAATTTTTGACTCTCGCAATCTGCTAAATTGTACGTGGCGATTATTTCAGTCATATTTTCTGCTATTTTTTTCTGAGTTTCTATACAAAGCCAAGTAATTTTACTTCTAACACCAGTAGTTCTTTCTAGTTTTTCATACTGACTTTTCTTTATTTTTATCTGTTGCTCTATATCACTTAAAACTTTATTTTTTTTATTAATTTCTCTCAAAATTTCAGTTTTAAATACAATATATTCTGCAGCATCTTTTTTTATTTCATCACTTTTAGGCAATTCAAAAAAATTGTTTATTTTTTTTATTAAACTTTCAGAAGGAACTCTTCTACCTGTTTCTATATCTGAAAGATATTTGTGAGAAATTTGTAATTTCTCTGCTAATTTTTTTTGAGTTAATTTTTTTTCTATCCTATACTTTTTTATATTTTCTCCAATTAATTTCATTTTATCACCTTCCAAATAAAATTATAACATATTTTGTCGGAATACTAAAACTAATTGTTATATTTTGTCGGATATTTTATTTTTACTATTTTTTATCCTCATCTGGTATCAAAGTTTTCAATAATTTTTCTGCTAGTGCTAATTTATCAGCTGGAATATCATCTAATAATTCCTGTAATGGATTTACTCTTTTTTTCAAATCTTTTTTAACAACATTTATAACTTTTCCACAGCAACAAATTTCATCTGATTTTACCTCTATATCTCTGAAAATGTGATTATCACTTTCTAAAATAAAAATTCCATTTTTCTTTTTTAATCTTTTTACGAGTGATTCACCAGATGTTTTATTCATAAATACACCTATTTCTCCCAGTCCGACTTCTATATCTTTCTTTAGAACTACGATATCGCCACTAAAAAATGTTGGTTCCATACTATCGCCTTGAACTTTAATTCCTATGCATTCTCCACTAGTTTCTGGAATAGTTATAAAGTCCACAGGCTCTGCATCTGGTATATATCCCATTCCTGCTGCTACACTTGAGTAGACAGGAATAACCATCATTTTCATAGGGTCTTTTATTTGAGCCACTATATTATCTTCTTTTGGGATTTTTCTACCTAAAAAAGCTTCATCTAATTTTAGTTTTTCTTGAGGATTTAATTCTAGAGCTTTCGCTATTTTGTTAATAGTCTTTACAGTGCTTTTGTTTTTACCTGTTTCTATATCTCCTAGAGTTCCGCTCCCTATACCGGCTTTTTTAGCTAGTTGAATTTGTGTGTAGCCCTTCTCTTCCCTTAGTTTCTTAACTGCAATTCCCAACGTGTCCATAAAACTTCCTCCACCTTTCGTTTATTACGTGAATTATATCAATAAAAGTAAATATTTTTTAATATTTTAAAAAAAAATGTTTACTTTCTCGAATTTAACGTGTATAATGTTATTATAATTTGGAAGTTAAAAAATTTTGAATCTAAAAAACGTTTAAAACGTGAAAGATTAATTCCGATTTATTTAACATTAACAAATTACACATCATAATATACCACACTTTGCACAATAAACAATAAAATAACCCTCATGTAGAGGGAGTTTAGGAGAGTGAAGAGAAATGAGAGTTGTTAAGAATAACGGCTATTACGAATTAAAATTAAAGAAAGACAACGAATGGAAAACAATCTTCATCGGGAGTGAAGAACAATGCTTTAAGGAAATCCAAAATGTTAAGCTTGGTTGATTGGATCAAGTGGAAATTGAACTTCAAAATAAAGTACAAGGGGAGATTTTAATGGAGCTAGTTAAAACTATGTTGGTTGAACACAGAGTGAAATACAACCAAGAGGTTAGGAAGTTTAAAAAGAAATTCGAGGAACTGAAAAAAGCTAATCCGGAGTTGAAAAATGAAGAGGTTTATAAAAACTCATTATGGTTTTGTAGAGTTAGGGAACAGGGTAGAGCAGTAGAAATATTAGAAAATATATAAACGGAGGTTTTAAAGATGACGATTGAAGAAAAAATGGCGGCTAGAGATTTTTTAAAAGTTTTATCAAAAGTCGAGATAGATATGATGAGAGCTACATTAATGCTAGATTTACAAAAGCAAATCATCAATGAACAAGATCCGATAAATTTAAAAAATCAAATGGCCACGATTGGTATAGCTATGGAAATTTCAGGAATACAAGCGACTCATCCAGAAGAGTTTAAACCTTTAGAAAAAGTAGCTGATAAGAATTGGGAGATGTGGTACGAGATGAATCAGCAATTTACAAGTTTAAAAGGAGTGATGTAAAAATGGATAGATTAGAAAAAATAAAAGAAATAAAAGCTCAAATTATAGAGGTAAGAGATCAGGTAAGGATAGCTTTAGAAAACAATAACTTTAACCATGCTACTGAGTGTATAGCCGATTTAGAAGAAATGTCTCTAGAACTAAAGTGCTTAGAAAATTTCGATGAAGAAGCGGCTCAAATGGTTGGCGGAGATTTTTAGTTGTTGAACGGTCCCATCCTCGTTAGGTGGGACTAGTTGAAAAAACTAAAAAGGGGTGAGTTAATGGTTTTAAGAGAAATAGTGGATGGGAAAATCAAAATTTACGAGGAAATGATGGAGAGGGAAAAAGATCCTGAGAAAAAATCTATTTGGATGTTTGTTATTTCTGATTTAAAAGGGGATTTAGATTAGTTTTTAGGAAACTAACCTCTTTGAAAAAAGGGGTAGTTTTTCAAAAGTTAATCTCGGAGGTGTTAAAAAAATGGAAATAAAAAGATTCGGTTATGCTCAATCTGTGTATGCAGTTATGGAGTGGGATAGTAAGAAAGAGAGCAAAATATACTTTGGTGCAGATGGGGTACTGCTAAATGGCCTTGATAAAGCTGTTAAAAACAAAATAAGAGAAATGATATTAGAAAAATGGGAGATGTTGAGAGATTTCCTTAATCAAAATGATGATTTAATGGAATCTCAGAGGGAATATGCTAGAAAATGTTTTAGAGAGCTAGAAACCGGAGTTAAGGACTCCAGGAAGAAGCGGAGAAAAGTGGAGCGAACATATTCAAGTAAAAAGTTTGGTGTTTATCTATGATGTTACTAGATAAATATAAAGCAATGTTAGATAACGATAATTTGAACACTGCGGCAAGAGCAGTTGTAATAGAAATAGTGAAAGATTTAGAAATGGTCCTAGCTGAAAACGAAGCTGAGGACCAATATTTTGAGGATGTTTCAAACAGTTTGTAGTTAAAAGGAGGAGATATGGAAGGAAGAAAAATACATTTAAAATTAGCCGAAGCAAGGGTGAAGTTATTAGAAATAGAATTAAAAAAAACTGGATATAATAAATTTTCAAATTACGAATATTATGAATTAGGAGATTTTTTACCTCATATAAATAAAATAAATTTTGAATTAAAAATGGTTTCTATATTTATTCCAGGCGCAGAAAAATCAACTCTAACTTTTTATGATTGCGAAAGCGAAGAGTCAATAGAGTTTTCTATAGATAGATGCCAAGTGAATATAAAGGGAGCAGCCAATATACAAAATCTTGGCGGAGAACAAACTTATTTAAGAAGATACTTATATCTAAACGCTTATGAAATTTCTGAAACAGACACAGTTGATTTACAACCTAAAACACAACAAAAGGAAGAAAAACCTAATAGGAATACTAAGGTTGACTCCGAGTTTGAGCAATCAAAACCAGAACAAAAGCCTTTTGACAGACAAAAATGTATAGAATTTATACTTAAACTTGTTGGCGAAGATGTAGATAGACTTAATGCTCAGTTAGAGCCTTATGGAATAAAGGGATTAGGTGAAGCAAGTGATATAGCTTTAGGTATTATTTATGATAATTTAAGCATTGAAGAATATAGGAATCGTATTCTAAAGGCAACTGGAGAAGATGAAGAAAAACTTAAAAAGCAACTTGCCTATCATAAGATTGAAAAGTTAGAGGATGCAAATATAAAGCAGTTGAAACTTATACATAAATATATAACAGGAGGGAAACAATGAAATTAAAAAAATTGTTCTTAGACACAGAAACAACTGGAACAACTCCAAACTCAGCTATCGTGCAGATAGCTGGGATTATGGAAGTAGGTGGAGTAGAAAAGGAATTTGATATAAATATGAGACCTCACGATGGAGCAGATATATCTCCACAAGCTCTGGAAATAATTGGAAAAACTTTAGAAGAAATAAACTCTTACCAATCTCCAGAGGAAGCTGCAAAACAATTTGAAGAAATTTTATCTGAGTTTGTAGATCCTTTTAAAAAAGGAGATAAATTTACTCTTTATGGCCACAATATCCAGTTCGATTTTACTAAATTGATGGAGTGGTACAACAGGATTGGAAATAAATATCTAGGTTCATTTGTAGATTTCAAATACAACTTTGACACTTTGTCAATGATGAAAAATTTGCAACTGTTAGAAGTTATAGATTATTTAGAGAATAATAAACTTGAAACTTGTTGTGAAGCTTTTGGAATTAAACTTGATGGTGCTCACGATGCATTGAACGACATTAGAGCTACTAAAAAGTTATATGAGCATTTGGAATATATAATAAAGTCAAAATTTGATGAAACTTATAACAGAACCTTATATCCAAGAATGTTTGAGAGATGGACTACAGAAGAAGAAGAGTTTTTAAAAGTTACACAAGATACAGCTCAAAATGCAGCGGATAGACTTGGTAGAACATTGCAATCTGTTCTTAGAAAAGCTCATAGAATGGATATAAAATTAAAAACTAAATAAAAATATAGGGGGAGTATTTTTATGCATGAATTAATCACAAATGTAGAGAAAAATACATGCACTCTAAAAATTTCAGATAATTTAAAACCAGATCAGGTAATTAGATTAAAAAAATTTTTACAAAATTGTAAATGGGAGATTCAAACGATTACTACTTTAAGTTTAGAGCAAATGAAACTAGCTCACATTTTACTAAAAGAGCTTGGAGAACTAATTGGATATACAGGTCAAGAAATGAGAGTGTTACTTCAAAATGAGTTCTGTAAGCTAAGGGAGATTGAATATTTTTCTCTCTCTCCTAGTAAAACTAATGCAGCTAGCAAAGAGATTGCTACAGACTTCATAACATACATTATAGAATGGGCTATCCAAAATGGTTATAACTTAATTTTATACGAAGGTTATGGAGAGAAGAGGACTATAAAAACAGCTAGAGAGGTAGTTCCAGACTTACGAAGATATGGGTTAGTTTGTCTAAGCAGCAAAACGTGCGCATGTTGTGGAACAACATATAACGTGGATTTACACCATGAGCCACCTCTGGGAACTGAATATGAGCTAGACGATGGATTACAAACTGGATTTATACCATTGTGTAGAGAACATCATACTGAAAGACATGGTACATCATGGGAAGCTTTTGAAAAGAAATGGCATATTCAAACTGTTTGGTTAAATCCAAATTTAGTAGAAGCACTAAAAAAAGTATACCCAAATCATTTTCAAGCATTTGATAAAGAAAAATATAAACTGGAGGGGGAACAATGGGGAGAAATGCTAAGAGAAGAAAAGAAGTTAAGAAAATGAAGAGAGCTAATAGAGAAACGGATATAGAGCTTAATGTTAAAGAGATTAGAGAAAAAGCTATTAAAAGTAGAGGTACAAATTCAAAAATTAAATACAGAATAGGATCACAAATTGGAAATGTAGTAGCAGATAACTTAATTGTTAGAGGACCAAGATTTTAAGGAGGGTATTATGGAACTATTAGATAAACTTAATAATGTCACAGATTTGAGTTACTGGGATTATGGTCATAAAGGTATTTTCTTATTTAATGATGGTGTGTGTGCTCATATTAAGATGTCTAGAGAGAAATTCAATGAAATAGAAGATAAATATTATGGGGAAAAATTAAAAAATATAATTTCTGATTCTGGAATTAGAAATAAGCAAAATAGAAAAAAGAGAGTTAATTGGGAAGGGTTTGAAGAGTTGTACTACAATGGATATGACTATAAGGAAATTGCAAAAATAATCGGTTGCGGTACTGCTACTGTTGTCAGAAAAGTTCAAGAGAGCATTGAATTAGGCAAATTAAATCCTAGAAAAAAAGGTATACTTGCAAATTCTAAAAATAAAGAAATTTTAAAAGAATTTAAAAGGAATGAAGTTCCAAAATCAGAGGTAGCTCTATATTTCAAATGCAGCGAAAGCACAATACAAAAAGCTTTTAAAGATTTAAAGGACATGGGAGAGCTATGAATAAAGAACTGAAATATCTTGAAAATATATATGGAGAGAGAAACTTGCAATTAATAGAAAAATTGTTATGCAGCAATGATCCTTACTATAATCAACAAGCTAAAATTTTTGTTACTACAATGTGTGAGGTAGAGAGAACAAAAGCTAGAAATATGAAATTTAAAAAAAGAATGGAATTAAAAGGTAGACTTACTAAATTTTTAAAAGATTTTAGTTTAGATATAGTTCCAAGTGACAACTTAATAACTTTCTTTATGGGTATAGAACTTGAAATGATACTTTGTAAACTGTTTGAAATTGAAAGTTATTTTGCTAAAAAGTGTAGAACATTCCATGCTAAAACCGCTGATGATTATGAAAAATTAATCGTTATGATGGGAGAGGATGATTTAAATTTAAATCTAGATTACGAGCCTGTTTTTACTGGTAAATTTAAAGAAGAGATAAATATATGCATGAGCTGGTTAGGTAGCATGCTATTTAAAACTTATAAATACAATGAATATATGTACAATCATGAAACTTTAAAAAACGAGTTAGATTCATTATCTAAAAAATATTGTGATGAAACAGATAACAGCACATTATGGGAAAATGAAACTCTTCCAGAGTGCTTCAAAGGCGAAGCACTTCTATGGAATGAGATTTACTCAAAGCTTAGAATTTTTAAAGATTACGGATTAAAAGCAATTGAAAAATTTGAAACAACTTTACCTGGTATAGAAGCTGGAAAAGATAAAAAATTCTTTAAATCTACTGTTACTAGATTAGAAAATGTGTTGAATAAATATAAAAAATTGATAGAGGTGGGGGAATAATGGGAAAATTTAATTTAAAGAAAATTTTAATATCTGATTATGAAATAGATTTGGTTCAAGCTACTAACTTTGAGCAATGGGTTGGTAAGAATATGGATTATGAAGCAATAATGGAGAAGGATTTTAAAAATGTAAGTTTTAAGAGTTCTGAAACTAACAAAAAGGATTTTTTAAAAAACTTAAAAACAAGAGCATTAAAATTAGATCCTACAAAAAGCATAAAAGATATATTAGGTTTATTTGAAGAAAATGAATCAAAAATAAAAAACACAGAACTATATGATGAAATAAGAAAATTAAAGTTAGAACTGACTGAAAAAAAAGAAACTATTGATAATCAGACTAAGCAAATAAAAGAACTTACTAATAAAAAGGAAACTGTTTATATCGTGAATGAGGTTCAAGAGAAAATAATAAATGAATACAACGCTTTACTTAGAGGGTTTGATTTAGGATTTGATTTAAAAGAATATGAAAAGGCAGTTGGGAAATTAACTTTTAATAGACATGTCACTCTTAAAGAACTATTAACAAACAAGGGCGTGGATAAAGAGATTCTTGATAATCTTTTAGTAGAGTGGAAAGATAAACAAATTGGAAATTTTGAAAAAGAATGTTCTATAAATGTCAACTTCAAGAATTATGAAGAGAAAAGAGAAGAACTTAGAGAACAGTTTAAGTTTATAAGAGAAAATCGAGAATTTATAAATACGATTGCAAAACTCAAAGGTATAGAAATTGTCTTCGATAAAAAACAAGAAGAATCAGGTTGGGTTTTATCTACACAAAATCACTTGGCAAATGCAAAAAAAGCTTTCATTGCCGGAATTCTAGGTAATGGAAAATTTTGTAAAACTTCTTGGTGTAACGCTACTTTAAAAGTATATGGAACTACCAACAGGGCAACTATTTTAAATTTAGCAGGAATTAAATATAGAGTTTTAGATAAACAAGGTGATGGCCAAACAATATTGGTGTTTGAACCATTAGAAGATATAATAAAAAAAATTAACAAAAAAACTATCGAGATTTTAAAAAATAAATAGGAGGAATACTGTGCCTTGGATTTGTGGTAATTGTGGTGAGCGAACTTTTGAAGAAATACATAACCTAGAAAAAGATACTAGAATTAAAACTGATAATAATTTCAAATGCATAAATTGTGGGTTTGGTAATAATCAAAGCGCTTCATTAGAAGAAATAGGTTGGTGGAAACGTGAAATAGAAAGAGTTTTGAAAGAGTGGAAGGTAATTAGAACACATAAAAGCAGTGTGAAAATTTATTTAATAGAGGTGATTAAATAATGTCATATGTTATAAAAATCCAAAAAGGGTGCTGGATTGCACCCTGGGATGGAGACCCAGGAA
>NZ_CAMTIG010000025.1 GCF_947072515.1 uncultured Clostridium sp. | reverse complement strand
TACATTCCTACTTCAGTACATTCTCCCATGAAGTTAGCTCTTAATCCTTCGATTACTCTCTCATCAACACCTTGTGCTACTCCTACTTTATGTTCGTCAGCCCAAGCCATATCTCCTGATTGTTCATTGAATTTATCAGCTCCAACACCACATACTGGACATTTTTCTGGTGCAGATTCCCCTTCATAAACGTATCCACATACTGTACAAATATATTTTTTCATAATAAATTTCCTCCTCTTATTTACACACATTTTATTTATTTCGCTAAGCTTTTATATCTTAGTTTATATTCTTTTTTTGTGTACCTCTTTGGTACATTTATTATTATATAATAATAATTATTAATTGTAAATACCTTTTTTAAATTTTTTTATTTTATATAAAATAACTTCTCTAAGCTTTACATATAAACAAAGTAAACCCCATAAGATATTCTTATGGGATTTTCTAAAGTTAAATTTTATATGGTAAACATGCTAAAATACATTTTTCTATTATACTTTTTTCTTTTACTTCTATAATACTTTTTATAGCATGAAAAAATTCGTACAAATATCCTAAAATAAATAATGGTCCCAATACAATTATCATTTTATTAAATTGTATTGCTTCTAAAATATTTAATCGTGATAAATTAAAAAAAGCCCTACTAAAACCACAGCCTATACATTCTATTCCAAATATATTATTTAGCATACAAAAGCTTCTTCCCTCAACATACTCTAAAGGAACCATATATAAAACTATTATTGCAATTATAAGTATTACTATTTTATATTTGTACCAGTTCTTTATCACCATTCACTTAAAACTTTATCTTCTGAATCTTTAAACTTATCAGTACAGATAAATACTATATCTATAATTTCTAATATTAAAGCTATAATACTTGTTACTCCGCATGTTAAAAATCCACTTAATGTTAAAACTATATATAAGATAGCTTTTCCTATTCTTCCTACATAAAATAAATGTGCTCCAAATCCTCCTAAAAATAATGCTAATAATAACGCTGGCATTTTTTTCTTTCCTGTACTCCCAACTTTCTTAAATTCTATTCCACAATTTAAACAGACTTCTTGATTTGGATTTATTCTTGCTGTGCCACAAGCTTGGCAAAACTTATCACCATTTTCTTTTTTTACCCCACAACTCGTACAAAACTTAGCTTCATCACTACCAAGTTCCGCTCCGCATTCTTTACAATACATATTAAGTCCCCCTTTAATTCAATATTCCTTTATTAAATATATTAAAGAGGGACTTTTTATATTCAGTTTAAATTAAAATATTTTCTTTACTCATCTCTCTAAAAAATTCAATTGTTTCTAACTCATGATTCTCATCCATAAAACCTGGATGTGCACTAGTTTTTATTATTACTGTGTTTCTTTTAGGATTTATATAAATCCATTGACTATAAATACCTATAGCAAGAAATTCTTCTTCATCTCCTTCTGGAATCCACCATTTGTATCCATATCCTAATGCACTATACGAGTCATTATTTGCTCTCGGTCTTAAATGTTTTTCTTCTATATTTATAGTATCCTTTATCCATCTCTTCGGAATTATTTGTTTCCCATTCCATTCCCCATTATTTAAGTATAATCTTGCAAACCTTGCATAATCTCTTAAAGTTATATTTAAACCACCCATAGCTAGTTCTTTATCATTGCTTAATGTCCAGTATGCCTCCTTCTCTACACCAATCTGCTTCCATATCTTCTCTTCTAAGTACTTACTTAAAGTATATCCTGTCGCACTTCTTATAACCTCTCCAATTATTTCTGTATTAATACTTGAATATTTTCTCTTCTTTTCCTCTTCATCTTTAACTTTTAATTTTGAAATATATTTGATTGCCGGTTTTCCAAGTAGCATAGAAATTGACATTTTACTCATATCTGTATCTTCATCAAAATCAATTCCAGAAGACATTTGCAAACAATCTTTTATTGATACATTTCCCACTTCTGTTCCTTTTAATTCTGATACATATTGCCCTACTGAATCCTCTATACTCTCTACTTTCCCTTCAGATACAGCTATTCCTAATAATGCTGAAACAAATGATTTACAGATTGAGTTTGATGCAAGTAATGTATTTTCTGTTGCTCCTAAATAATACTTTTCATGAATAATCTCATCATTTTTTATCATTAATAATCCTGTTGTATTAGTATCCTTAATAAATTGTGCAACTGACTTCTTTTCTTCATTAAATTCAAATAATCTGGGTAACTCTTCTATATTTTTTTTAAACTCAAAAACTCTGGTACCTCTATTAATTTTTTTTGATGGTTGAATCTCATACATTCTTTGAAAACTATCAGCTAGATTTTCCTTTTTAAATGCTTTTAAAGATCTATATAAAAGTTTTGCTTTTTTTATCATTTTACTTCCCCCTTTAATATTAATAGCTATATTTTTTTTGATATTTTTTTAATAAATAGATTGAAAGAATAAGCGCTAACACTTCTGATATAGGAACTGATAGCCATAATCCATTAATTCCCCATATTAATGGTAATAAAAGAATTGCTGCAACTAAGAAAATAAATGTTCTTGAAAATGCTATAATCGCTGAAATCTTACCATTAGATAATGCTGTAAATAACATACTTGCAAAAGTATTAAAGCCTACGAATAATAAAGCTATAGAAAATAATTTATTTCCACCTATTGCAAGGTTATATGATGTTGAACCAACACTCGTAAATGCTGACACTAATATTTCTGAACCTACATTGCTATTGTCCCAATAAACCCTATACTTATCTTTCTAATCTTCTTAAGTTTATAAGTCTCTTGAGCTCCATAGAAATAACTCAATAGAGGTGAAACACCAAACATATATCCCATATATAATGCACTCATAAATCCAAATACATAAAAAGTTATAGTACTTGCTGCAACACCACTTGGACCTGCTATTGCAAGCATTCGATTATTAAACAACATAATAACTACTCCACTTACTAAATTAGATGAAAACTCTGATACTCCATTCGTCATTGTTCTTATAACTACTTTCAAGTTAAAGCTAATTTTTGAAAAATATAATAATTTCTTTTTATTTAAAAAATTTGCCCCTAAAATAATACACGGCACAAGCATTCCTAATCCACTAGCAATTGCAGCCCCTGTCATTCCCATATTTTTTATTAAAATTGCATCAAAAATTATATTTATAACTCCACCTGCCAAAGCACTTACCATTGCAAGTTTTGAATCTCCTGATGCTATAGTGTAAATCTGTAATACAGAAAATAAAACTTGTGCAATTATAAAAAAACTATATGCAAATAAATATTCCCTACATAATTCAGTTACAACAGTATTTGCACCAAAAATACTTACTAGATATTTTGTAAAAAGTAAAAATACTGTACTTAAAACTATTCCGATTCCTGCGACAACTAAAGTTAATGTAGTAAAATCAGATCGTGCTTCTTCCTGCTTTTCTTCTCCCATCTTCTTCATTACAACGGCACTCCCTCCAGATGCAAACATAGCTGCAATTGCAATAAACAAACTAAAATATGGAGAAATTAAAGTTAATGACGACAATGCTTCATCACCTAAAATATTTGAAATAAACATTCCATCAATCATTGAATATGATGACTGAATCAATGTCATTAAAATTGTTGGAATTGTAAAAATTAAAATCCTTTTTAAATTAAGCTCTTTTGTATAAATAGCTGTATTATCCATCTCTTTCCCCTTTACCTAAATAAATTTCATAATATTTCCTATTCAATATAATAAGCATATACTTTACAGTTACTGTATAGTCAATATCTAAATTTTGTTTTATTAAAACTTATCTTTTAAGGTACTATCTTTTTAATATTTCAAAAAGTTAAACAAAAAAAGCTCAGTAGTTTTTCTCTACTAAGCTTCTTTTCAATTTATCTTAAATATTCTTATTCTATTGTGGTAAATATACAGTTATTCTTGTTCCTATTTCTTTTCTACTTAGAACTCCAAAGTACCCTTTGTGATTATCTATAATCCATTTAGCTATTGAAAGTCCAAGTCCTGTTCCACCATCTTTACGCACTCTTGCTGCATCTGCTCTAAAGAATCGTTCAAATATGTGTGGTAAATCTTCTGTTTCCATTCCTATGCCATTATCTTGTACAGAAAAATAAGGTTCTCCTTTTTCATTTAAGCCTGTTCTAAGAACTATTTCTTCATTATCATCTGTATATCTAGCTGCATTTTCAATTAATATTCTAGCAGTTTGCTTTAGAAGCCCTATATCTCCCTTAATGGATATTTCTTCTGATTCTATATATCTATATTCATGCTTTTTATCTATCATTTTAGATTCCTCTAAAACTTCATTCATCATATCATTAAGTGAAACCTCTATAATTGTAAGTCCCATCTTTCCATTAATTCCTCTAGCTAAGAATAATAACTGCTCAACTAAATTTTTCATATTTTCTGACTCACTTTTTATTGCAGTAATAGATTCATCTAATATGCTTTCATCATTTTTTCCCCAACGATCTAACATATTAGCATAACCTTGAATTACAGATATAGGTGTTCTAAGTTCATGAGATGCATCTGAAACAAATCTAGCTTGCTGTCTATATGCTTCTCTCATTCTATCTAAAAGATTGTTTATAGCCTCTTCTAAGCCTTTAAGTTCACTATCTCCTATATAAACTCTCTCATTAGATGTTACTGTTTCTATCTTAGATATAGCTTCCTCTAAACTATGAAATTTTTCCTCATTTATTGCCATTTCACTTAACCTATTTGCAGTTTCTACAATTTCATTAAGTGGCTTTAATACTTTCCTTGCTTTTGCAGTTCCGAATAAAATTTGATGTATTAGATATATTACTTCAACTATACTTATTCCTATTATGATATTCTTCACATTATTTAAAAATAAACTAGCACTCTCTACCATAGTTCTTCCATCAGGCCAAACAACTATATATTTAGCATCTTGTATTGGATAGAAATCAAAACTTCTCTTTGCATTTTGAACTAAGCTCCCATAAAAATCTCGTTCATTTTGAGCACACCATAATACAGTCATAATAACTATCAAACATATATTTAGAAAAAGAAATTTAAAAAATAAATCTCTCACATACATGGAATTAATCTTTATTGCAATAGATGATACATTTTTATGCTTCTTCTTACTCATCTTTAATTACATATCCTACACCACGAACCGTAGTAATTATTTTCTCATTTACTGCATCATCTATTTTAGTTCTTAAATATCTTATATATACATCTATTACATTTGTTTCACCAGCATATTCGTATCCACATACCTTTTCCATAAGCACATCTCTAGTTAAAACTATATTTTTATTTTCTAATAACACTTGAAGTAGGACAAACTCTCTATTAGTTAGTTCAATCTCTTTATTTCCATAAACAACTTTATGTCTTAGCTTATCTAAAGATAATAATCCACATTCTAATTTATCATTATCTTCTTTTTTATCTATAATAACTCTTTTCTTTAATGCTGTCCTTATTCTTGCAAGCAACTCTTCAATTGCAAAAGGTTTAGTTATATAATCATCTGCTCCTGCATCAAGTCCTGAAACTTTATCCATCACTGCATCTCTTGCAGTTAACATTATTACAGGAATATCTGATATTTTTCTAAGCCTTCTCAACACTTCTAATCCATTAAGTTCTGGAAGCATTACATCTAAAATAATTAAATCAACTTCTCCTTTTTCTGCGATTTCAAGTCCAACTCTTCCATTATCAGCTTTTATTATTTTATAGCCTTCATGAGTAAGTTCTAGCTCTAAAAATCTTGCTATATTTTTCTCATCTTCAACAATTAAAATACTTACCATTACTTAAACTCCTTTTTAATTTTTTCTTTTATAATTTTCACATACTTAGTTATCTTCTTAAAAACCTCATTTGTTTGATTAACCTTAGTTTTATCAATATTTTTAGCTTCTATTGAAAACTCTAAATCAAAAAATAATCCAACTATTATAGCTGGAACTAAAATCCAAAATCCAAAGAACAAAAGAACTAAAAGTACTGTTAATGGGACTTTTAATAATACCTTATTTTCTTTTTTTATTTCAAAAAATATATTATTTAAAGTATCTATCCCTCTACATATCGCTTCAAAAAAGCCTGTCGGATTATTCTTTTTTTCTCCCTCTTTATAATTTTCCTCTTTATATAAATCAAGATTTTCCCTAACTATTTCTTCATTAGTATAAAATATATCTATAGTTGGCTTTTTAATTTTCCCTTGCCTTTCTAAAGAAAGTACTGCATCTAATATATCCCAATCATTATTTTCCAAAGCATCTTTTGCTTCTTCATAACTTATATCAGTTTTTTCTCTTAATTTTTCTACTAATTTAAGATTCTCCATAAATAATCCTTTCCCTTATCTTTGCTTACTTTAATACACTCTTCAATTATTAAATTATATCATTTACCCACATATTTCTAAATATAATTAAATACAAAAAAGGTTGTTACACAACCTTAATTTAGTAACAGCCTTTTTTAATCTATATTAACTTTCATAACCAGCTTTAAAGTCTTTTTTTACAGAGTCAGCTGACTTAGAAACTTCTTCAAAAACAGTATTTACTCCATCATAGTTAACCTTTTTTCCTGCAAGAGAGTACTTATACCCACAGAATAATCCTACTATTAATAAAACTACTGTTGGAACTGATAAAAATACTAATAATAAAATCGATATTGTTAATGATATTCTAATTGGCTTCTCATTATTTTTTCTAATTTCAAAATAGTTTTCATTTCCCTTTTTAATAAACTTTCCTAAGAACTTAAACATTCTTCCTACAAGTTCACCTACACCGCCAAACTTCTCTTCTTTCTGTTTCTCTTCTTTTACTTCAATAATTGTAGTTACCTCATTATTTTCAACTTTCCCCTCTCTTTCTAACTTTACGACAGCATCTAAAACGTCCCAGTTACATTCTTCAAGAACTCTTTTTGCATCCTCATAACTAACATTTGTTTTTTTCATTAATAATTCAATTTTTTCTTTATTATCCATTATTATATTACCTCCACAATTTGTTTTTCTCATTCATCATGGTTATATAATACTTTTTCAAAATTAATCTAAAATATAAGAAAGATTAAAATTAGATTAAAAAACAATTTAATAAAATTTAAAGCCGGCATATCTCTATGCCGACCTTCTTAATAATATCCATTTTCACATAATAAATCGTAACAAGCATTTACTTCTTCATCAGTAAATAATGCTCCGTACTTAGGCTTAACTATTACTGCTTCCATAGTTAAATCAAGTCTTTTTACTTTTGCTAACTTTTCAAAACAATCTGAAGTTCTACCTTTTCTTAATATCTCTTGAATAGTTCTAACTGCCCCAAATCTTTCTATAGTCTGAAGAAGACGAGTCATTTTACACTCATAATCTTTTTCTGCCACAGCACAATTCTTTATAATCTCTTCTGTTAATTTTTTTTCTAACATTCTTATTTTTGCTCCTTTTGGTTAAATCTAATATTAATTTTAACAATCTCATTTCTTGATGCAAGTCTTACAGGTGGTCCCCATGTACCAAGTCCTGATGTTACTATAGTTTGTATTCCTGATTTTAATTTTACATAACCATAATGATTTTCAAAATGCATTTTAGTTATTAAATTAAAAGGAAATATCTGTCCTTTATGTGTATGTCCTGAAAGAATCAAATCGACATCTTCTTTGTTATACTCTTTGAATATAGGTTGATGGTCTAAAAGAATTATAGGAATATCTTTTACTCCATCTTTATTCCAATCCTTATGTCTAGTTCCTCCACTAAATCCCATAGGACTTAAATCTCTTCTTCCTCCAATTGCAAACTTTTTATCAAAAGTTACTGTTTCATCTTCTAACAACTTAATGTTTGTACTTTGAACAAAATTTTTCATACCTTCAAAAGTTCTTCCTGCATCATGATTCCCAAAACTTAAATATGTTCCATAAGTACTTTTTATCTTATTAAATATCTCTATAGCTTCATCTTCACCTTGCAGTGCTTTAAAGTTTTCATCAAACAAATCTCCTGCAATAGCTACTACATCTGGTTTCAAACTATTTATCTTTTCTACATTTCTTCTAAATTTTTTATTATCATTAAAATATCCTAAGTGCAAATCACTAATTAAAATAACTTCTAGTTTATCTAAACTGCTCTCTTTATCAATTTGTATATCATAATTAGTTATTTTCACTTTACCAGCATTATATCTTCCATATAAAAATACTATTAGTATAATAATTATCTGAACTACCCCAAAATATTTTTCATGAGTTGTTCCTCCAAGAACAATTTTCCCAATTAAATCTGTAATCAAGATTGTAAAGAAAGCCATCACTGAAAATCCAAAAGAGTATAACCCTATCTTTCCTGTTACTGCCCCTACATTTTTAGATAATAATCCAACTGTTATAACAGCTACTATAGTTCCTATTACTACTAAAATCAATAATATGTATTCTATATTTATATCAAAGGCATTAATTAATGCCCTATTAATTGTATCAGCTATGAAAACATTCATTAGTGCATACAATACTACAAATATAATCATTGCAATATTTTTTAATATTTTCATATCTATTCACTCCTCTCTTTAGTTAATCTCTCATTTTATCATTTGATTTTATTTTTAATATATCATTTTTTATTTAAGTATAATAGCACAAAATCTATTTGATAAATTTTGTGCTATCTTTAAATTTTTATTCTTTAATTTTTCTTTTCTATAAATTTAATTATTTTTGCTGGATTCCCACCTACAACTGCATTATCAGGAACATCTTTCACCACAACAGCTCCTGCTGCAATAACAGCATTGTCACCAATTGTGACACCTGGTGTAATCACTGCACTTCCCCCAATCCAAACATTGTCGCCAATTGTGACAGGTTTTCCAAACTCTACTCCTGATGTTCTTTCAATTGGATCAATAGGATGTGTCGCAGTATAAATACATACTCTTGGTGCAAGCATACAATTCTTACCTATTTTCACTTCACAAACATCTAATATAATACAATCGAAGTTTGCATAGAAGTTTTCTCCAACATAAATATTCGATCCATAATCACATCTAAAAGTTGGTTCTATATAAATATTTTCTCCTGTCGCACCAAAAAGTTCTTTTAATAATTGTCCTCTATAATCCACTTGTTCTTCCGTCGTATTATTAAAAAGTCTTGTTAATTTTCTTGCCTTTAAAAATTCTACCTTTAATTCTGCATCTTGTGGATTATACATTTCTCCAGCTAACATCTTTTCTTTTTCTGTTTTATTACTCATATTCTTCTCTCCTTGTATAAATAAATTCTCACTTCATATTACCATATTATCCCACACATTATCTATTTTTTTATAGCTGTTGCACAAAGCCATGAATTTTCTTTATTGTAATCTACTTTTATTTCTGAAAAACCAGCATTCTTTAATAACTTTTCTAGCTCTTCTGGTGATGGACAATTCATATTTAAATGATTTGCTATAGCTGAACTTTTTTCACTTAAGCTTCCTCCAACCATTTCTAAAACAGTCATGAACTTTCCACCTGTTTTTAAAACTCTAAATACTTCTTTTAAATCTTCTTGTTGATTTGGCCAGAAGTATAAACTTTCAACTGAATATACTGAATCAAATTCTTCATTTGAATAATCTAAATTTGAAACATTACTTACCTTTAAGCTTAATCTTCCATTCTTTATGATTTCTTCATTTTTTTCAGTTGAACATTCTATAGATGTAGGTGAAATATCACATCCACATATTATAGTTTCAGGATGCATTTTTGCAAGACGAGCTATAGCTCCTCCACCTCCACATCCAATATCTAAAACTTTCTTACCAAAGTTTATATGCTCAAATCCCCAACTAGTAAGGTCTCCATGATTTTCATTCATATTACTTAAAATCTGAGTTCCTCCATCTCCCTTTGGAAATGCTGCATTTTTTATAAAATCAAAATCTATTTTTTCTGACATAGTAAACCCTTCCTTTCTACCTATAAAATTTCTAATATTATTTTTATTATAACACTTCTATTTTTATTATCCGATGGCAACTTACTATAAAATCTCTCTTTTAACTTTATATAAGATAAAAACCACCAAAAAAACTTTTGGTGGTTAATTTTAATTTTGACATTCTATTTTTTGTTTTCTTTTATTTTCAAATGCCTTTATATCTTTTCTATTTAAATCTTCATTGCTCATGCTTATAGCTGATATCTGTGAATTTTCATAAGTTTTATAATAATAAGTACAGCTTTCACTACACATTGCCGCTGTATATAAAGTAAAGTCTAATTCCTTACCATCTTTTAATACTGCACCTTTAGGAACTTCACAATTTGCAAGAATATGAAAAAGTGAAGTAACCCCATCAATTTCATCTTTAGCAAGAACAGATACACTCTTTAAGTACGCTGCTCTAACAAATCTTGATGGTGGAGTATAATCTCCTGGAATACTAAATGTTCCGCCACCTTGACTAAATGCACTTAAATCTAATCCTGCCCAATTTACAGGATTGTTTTGAGTAGGTTTAACTCCTATATATTGACGTAGATTAGTAAAATGCCAACCAATTTCAGGACTATTAGTCATTACTCCTATTTGATTATCTGTAATTTTAAGTCCATCAATTGTATTTTCTATAGTTATTGATTTTCCGCTTCTATCAGTAACTATCCAATGTAATGGTGGTGTAAGTCCTAAAAATGATAATGAAACATCTATAAACTCTACATTTTTCACCATTTCACTAACTTCTTCTAAATCTGAACAATTTGCTAAAGCATAATAAACAAAATCATATGGTGCTAAATTTATCTTATCTTCGCTTAAATTCTTTTCATAATGTGCAAAGCCTGGAAAATATAAAGTTGCAACACAAAGCCCCTTTTCATTAACTCCATCTGCAAGTATTGGATGATTATTCATAACTACAGACATTCCAAGGCTTGCATATTTGCTCTTTTGCTCCTTTTTATCTGCAACACTATACCATTTAAAATCTCTAGGAATTAAATGTACACTTTCATCAAATGCTAATGGAAAATCCATTGTACGTGCTAAAAAGTTCTTATTATCTTCTGATTTTAAAGTTAAACTAGTACACATATTAACCACTTCCTTCTAATTTAAATAATCTCTATAATCTAATTTTACATATCTTGCTTTATTAAGTAAAATTAAATAAACTTAAACTATAGTTAAGTTGTACTTAACTATAAAACTTTACTCTAATTTAGAGTATGCTATATTTTTATATATTTTATTTATATCTAAAGGAGTTATTATGAATTTTGAACAACTTAAAATTTTAGTTGCTTTAGGAGAAGAAAAGAATTTTTCTCGTACGGCCAATCGATTAAATTTAACTACTTCAGCTGTCAGTCAAGCTGTTTCATCCCTAGAGAAAGAACTAGATATCAAACTTTTTAATCGTTCTAAATCTGGTAGTTTTACTACTGAAAAAGGACAATATATTTTAAGAGAGGCCATGCAAATTTTATCTATTCAAGAAAAAATTTATAAGTACTCAAGTGATAAAGAAAATAGGAAATTAAAAATTAAAATTGGTATTATTCCAGGTGTAAGCTATCCTCTAATGAAAGCCTTAAAAAAGTTAAAAGAAGAGTATGAATTTTTAGAGGTTTCTGTTGAGGAACATGATACTGAAATACTTTTAAAAGGACTTCAAAGTAAGAAATATAACTTTGCTATAATTTCCTTTGCTGACACTATAAAGAATCAAAATATAAACTATAAATCTTATAAATTAATAGAAGGAGATTTTTGTTTTATGATAAGCAAAGCCTCTCCATTAGCATTAAAAAATTCTTTATCTTTTAATGATGTCATTAAAGAAAATATTGCTGTATATAACGATAAGTTTCTCAAAAACTATATTAGTTATGTTGAAGATTGTTGTACTAAAAAAGCAGAAATATTTTTGCAAAGTAATAACATAAATTTTATTTTAAATGCAATAGAAGAGAATATGGCTATTGCTCCAACTTTAAATTATCTTACAAGACAGTTTCTATCTAATACCTCATCAAACATTAAAATTATAGATGTAGAAAAAAAAGAAAATTTTATTAATCCTAGTTTATGGTTTTTAGAATCTACTGATTTTTCAGGTCAAACTTTTTCTAAAGACTTTTTATCACATTTAAAAAAGGCAGTATTAGAAGTAAATTAATCTTCTAATACTACCTTTCACTATACGACACCTTCATATAGGTAAAATTTCATTTCATTTTTTACCTTAATAGGTACTTCATGTACTTTTTCTCCACATCTTAAAAGTCCTTGATGCTCATAAAATCCATAGTTACAAGTATCATCTGTATATAAATAAAAGTCATCTATTTTTTCTTTTTTAAAATATTCCATAGCAAAATTAAATAAAGATTTTCCTACTCCTGTTCCTCTACACTTTTCATTTACTGCAAAAAAAGCTATCTCACCTTTATATTCTTTATTTCGTTGTTTCAATAATTCTTTATCTAAATCACTTATACCTGAAAAAACCTTTAAAGTTTCTCTTCCTTCTTTATTCAAATATAATCTCAGTCCTTTCTTGAACTGATTGAACATAAGTCCTACTTTTCCTTTATATCCTTTTATATTTTTTGCCATAATAATTCCAACAGGTTCTTTATCTATTAACGCAACCTTTGTATATGTCTGATTTGCTAAGCAACTTGCAAGATATAAACTCGCCATATTTCTTGCCACTTCTTTTGAACAAAACAAGTCATATTGCCATGTTTTTCTTATTATATTTTCAAGAAATACTCGATCTTCTATTCTATATTCTCTAAACTCAATTTTTCCTTTCATATGACATCCACTCCTTCTTTTCTAAAATCTTATGTTATAATTATTATAAGGCTTACAGTAACTGTAAGGTCAATAGGAGGGTCAAATGAAAAATAATATTGCATACTTCACTGCTGGAGAATTTGCTAAATTACACCATCTTAATAAAAGAACTCTACATTATTATGATGAAATAGGATTATTTTCACCTAGGCATAAAGGGGATAATGGCTACAGATATTATACTTATGAGCAAAGCATAGAGCTAGAAAATATACTTGCTTTAAGAGAGTTAAATATGTCAATTAATGAAATAAAAGACTATACTAAAAAACCAAATAGTGCTGATTTTATTAAAATAGCTAACTTAAAGATTGAAGAAATAGATACTACTATAAAAAAATTAAAAAAACTAAAAAATGTTCTTTATAAAAGAAAAGAAATGCTTAGTTTATCTAACGAAATTTATGATTGTAAAATTGAGCTTGTTGAACTTAACGAAGAGTATCTCCTTACAACTCCACTAAATTTAAACTTTGATCATATAGAACAAAATGCCCTTCCTATAATGGAACACTTAAAAGAAGCTTGGGATTTGTGTTCTTATAAAAAAAGTTGTGGAAGCTTTATTTCATTAGAAAAAGTAAGAAAAAATCAACTTGATGAATATGATGGTATTTTTACTGTTATTGATATAAAAGGAACAAATCTTTTTCTTAAACCAAAAGGGACTTATATTCGTGGTTTCTTAATTGGTGACTGGAATAGACTACCTCTTCTTTATAATAAACTTTTTAAATTTGCAGAGGATAACAATCTAACTTTAACAGGATACGCTTTTGAAAGAGGTATTAATGAGTTTGCAATTTCTGATGTAGACGAATATGTTACTCAAGTTGAAATTCATTGTAAATAAAAAAGATTGCTGTCGCAATCTTTTTTTATTTATTACCAAATTCTTTGATTTTCTTCTCTAAACTTTCTCTATTTTTTTCAAGATCTTTTAATCTATTTACATTAGCTCCTGATGGATGTGGAAACCCTTTTAATATCTGGTTTTCATCTATTATATTCTCTTCTGAAAGCTTATATAAAACTTCTTCCACAGCTTTTCCAAGTGGCACTAAAAGAATACTTTTAAAGTTCTCAATCCTCTTTAACTCATCCATAAAATTACCTTGTACGTATTTCATTAAAAACTGGCTCTTCAATAATTTCGGAGTATGTCCTGTATAATTTTTTTTCTTCACAAAAACAGGATATGGAATTAATGATACTGTGTGTAATAAGTTATCTTTCTCTCCAAATAGCTCTAAACAACTCTCCACTCCACAAATTTTATTAAGGCCTACACTATCTAACATATTAATCATGTTCTTTCTTAAGCTACCACTAAACCTTGCAGCTGCCTTACAATCATACTGAATTTCTTCAATACTCTTTCCTTCTTCTAAATCTATTCTTGCTGTAGAAATAGCCTTAGACATTTGCTGAAACCCTGGAGTTATTCCAACAATAAAAATCTTTGCCTTTGCATTTAAATACTCATTATGCGGTGCATAATATATTTCAATATTACCATCTCTTTCTACCAATAAATCCTCTATTAATAATTCATCTTTTTCATACTTATCCTTTAAAGGAAGCTTTCTTATAACTTCCTTATAATCATATAATGTCTTCTTCATTTGTTTCACACTTTCTTTTAGTTTCTTTGTTTTTCTCTTTTTCTAAAAATATAATATGCACTAACACTAGATATTACCGTTATTATTATTACAAAACCATTTTCTTTCATAAACTTCTCATCTACCCTCTTATTTTTTTATCTCTATTTTAAACTTTATATTTGCTTCATCCTTTTCTACTTCTAACTTTCCATTGTGTAATTCCACTATTCTCTTAGCTATATTTAAACCTAATCCCGATCCCTCAATTTCATCACTTCTTGCTATATCAGCTCTATAAAACTTTTCAAAAATCTTATTTAAATCTTCTTTCGCTAATTTTTCGCATTTATTTATAAAACTAATTTCTGTTTTATCTTCAAAATCTAAAACCTGTATTTTAAACACTGAATTTCTATCACTATATTTCTCTGCATTTTTTATTAAATTTTCTAAAACTCGTGTAAATAATTTTATATCTACACTACATAATATCTCCCTATATGGATTATCTAAATTAACTTCAATATCTCTTTCTACAAATCCTAAAATACTTTCTCCAACAATCTGATTTAATAAATTAGATATATTAAATTTCATTTTATTTAATTTAATATCAGGACTTGTTAATTTTGTATATTCAAATAATTCATTTACTAATCCCTTAAGCCTTAAACTCTTATCATAAGCTACTTTTGAATATAACTTTTTCTTTTCAGACTGAATATCCTCTCTATTTATAAGCTCTAAATAACCTATTATAGACGTTAAAGGAGTTTTTAAATCATGTGAAATATTAGTTATAAGCTCATTTTTAGTCTCTTCTATTCTCTTTTCATTTTCTATTTTCTCACTTAACTCTAAAGACATTTGATTAATACTTTCACATAGTTCTGCAATTTCGTCATTTCCTTTTACTTCAATAGTTTTTCCAAAGCCTTCATCTTTAATTTTTTTTACTTCCTTAGTTAAAAATGTAATATATTTAACTTTCTTATTTATAAATAAAGTAAATATAACAACAAAAATAACTATACCTAATCCAATAGTTATTAAGCCTATATTTAAAGCCATAAAATAATTATTTTGCATATATTCTATAAGTTTTGGTGTAATATGTGGTCCTAAAATCATTGTCACAATAACTGCTGCTTCAACGGTTACAAATACTGATACTATAAGGGCTATAAGCAAATATATATTTAACCTATTTAAATTAAGCCTTCTCATTCTTTTTATATTAAAAATTACTATTGTTCCTATAAATATTATAAAAGCTAAAATCTGAACCCATATAATATTTTCTCTTGGCAGTCCATAGTCAATTATCCCTTGCTTTTGCTGTATAGATACCGAAACTGCGTACCCTTCTGCTAATACTAATTGAGCTAAAATAAATCCTACAATTGCACCCACTATTAAGTTATATTTATTTTTTATTTTACTTATCATACCTTATACCCAACTCCCCAAACAGTCTTTATATATTCAGGGTTTTTGGGATCTTTCTCAATTTTTTGTCTCAATTTAGTTATATGCACCATTATAGATGTATCTCCTACTGCATATTTATCTTTCCATATAATCTCATAAATTTGCTCTACACTAAAAACAACATTTCTATTCTCACATAAAAGTTCAAGTATCTTGTATTCTGTCGGTGTTAAATTTACTTCTTCACCTAAAACTGTCACACTATGCATTTTTACATCTAAAACTAAATCCCCTATATTAATTACTCTTTTATCTTTATTATTAAATACTGTATATCTTCTAAGTTGTGATTTAACTCTCGCAATTAACTCCATAGAGCTAAATGGCTTTCCTATATAATCATCTGCTCCTAATGTTAATCCCTTTATCATATCAATCTCTTCAGTTTTTGCAGTTAAAAAAATTACTGGCATTGTATGCTTTTTTCTAACCTCAATAAGAGTTTCTATTCCATCAACCTTAGGCATCATAATATCTAAAATAATCAAATCATAATTATTTTTCTCTACTAACTTTAAAGCCTCTTCTCCATTACAAGCTTTGCTAATTATAAACTCTTCCGATTGTAAATAAATTTCTATAAGCTCTCTTATATCCTTATCATCATCTACAACTAATATATTTTTCCTCATCTTTCTCTCCTCTACATTCAAGTACATAAGCTGGTGGTAAATTTCTTATCACTCTTTTATATTTAAGTTTAGAAAAATACTTCTTAAAAAAACCTAACTTTAAAAGAGAATATTGAAAGGTTATAAATCCCGCTTCATCTTCTAATATCTTTGCTGTTTTAGTCAAAATTTTTCTTGAAACATCACTCGGTAGTGATGTAAAAGGTAATCCTGATAAAATATAATCTACCTTTTCTATACTATACTCTTTCAATATTTTATCAATATTTTCAGCACTCTCATTAAGAATTATCACATTGTTTTTATGTCCATATTTATCCTTTAAAATATTATAAAACTCTTTGTTAATCTCTATCAATATAACTGTAGTATTTTCTTTAACTCTTGAAAGAATCTTCTCTGTAAATATTCCCGTTCCTGGTCCATATTCAATAATGCATTTTGCATCTTTAAAATTAATATCACTAATCATTTTTTCAGCTAAATACTTACTGCTAGGTGCAATCGCTCCTACAGTCCTTGGATTTTTTATATATTCTAATACAAACATTTTGTATTACCTCCACTCTCTTTTTTACTATTATAAAAATTAAAGCTTAAGTAATACCCTATAAAATTTTTAAGATTTCTTAATATTTAAAGTATTATTTTTACATCAACTCCATCTGATTTTATTCTAAAATAATTAAAAGGATGTGATTTTAAATCACATCCTTTTAATTTTATAAAGATAAATCTCTCTTTGAAAATATATATATTCCTATAGCATAAAAGACTGCTGCGACAACTAAAAACACTACTATAGGTGTCGCAATACTTTTTCCTGCTATTATATCCGATGGATTAAATAAAGTGAAAAGTGTACAATACTTTAATCCTTCAAGTTTATCACCCATCTGTGCTAACGCTTGTAGTAAGTAAAATAATATTGGTACTCCTGCTCCTATCATAAAATAAAGCTTTGGATTATTACTTATACAAGATGCAAAAAAGCATATTCCACTTATAGCTAATTGCAAGCACCATAATACTAAGTTTAAAAGGATAAACTTTTCAATATCTAAAGCTCCTGGATGCAACATATTACTTAAAATTATAATTAATCCTGAAGTATATAAAAGCAATACTCCACTAGCTATCCACATAAATACACTTTGAGTCAATGCAATTTTAGCTCTTTTATTTGGTGTTGCTAATAAATAAGCCATAGAACCCTTATCCACATAAGATACTATTAATTTATTCCCAAGAATTATAATGCAAAGTATAGGAAACATAAGCACTATGAATCCATATAAATAGTTTGCAATATACTCAGTTATATTTGTTACTACAGCAGCCATTCCAAAGGCTTTCATCATCTCTGGCATACTTTTAGCCATTTCCTCAAAAGCATTAGTAGTTGAAGGATCATACATATAAACAATACTTGTAGAATATAGCGTTAATACAACTAAAAATATAAGTATTATCTTATAATTTGACTTTACTTCTTTTTTTAAAAGAGTTAAACTAATCATTTTCCTTACCTCCATAAAAATGCATAAACAGTTCTTCTAAACCTTGAGTTTTTACATCTAAACTCTTCACTTCATATTTACCTAGAGTTTTTATAAATTCATTTACATCTCCTTCAACAGCTATAGTTATTATATCCTCTTTCATTTCTTCTACTTTAAATCTTTCATCTGCAAATTTTAATGCTGTATTCTTATCCTTAAACTTAATTACATAAGATTTATGCTTAGATTGCGACAATGTTTTTACATTCTCTATTGCAACAACATGTCCATCTTTTATAATAGCCGTTCTGTCGCAAGTTTTTTCAATTTCATCAAAGATATGAGATGACATAAATATAGTTTTTCCCTTAGCTTTTTCCTCTAATATTAGTTCAACAAACTTGTTCTGCATTAACGGATCTAATCCACTAGTTGGCTCATCTAAAATTAAAATTTCTGGATTCCCCATAAAGGCACAAACTATCCCTATCTTTTGTTTCATTCCCTTAGACATTCTTTTAATTTTTCCTTTAGGATTAAGCTCAAATAACTCAATTAACTCTTCTGCTCTTTTAAAGTTTTTTAATCCTTTCATATCTGCAATAAAATGAATAAACTCCATCCCTGTCATATCATCCATAAATGCAATTTCTCCAGGAAGATACCCAAGTCTATCTTGAATTTTACTACTCTCTTTACCACAATCTATTCCGTCTATAGTACAACTTCCTTTACCAGAATGTATAAATCCCATAAGATGTCTTATAGTTGTAGTTTTTCCTGCTCCATTTGGTCCTAAAAACCCAAAAACCTCGCCTTGCTTTATACTAAGATTAACGTCAAAAATCCCTCTATTATTTCCATAATCCTTTGTAAGATTTTTTATTTCAATTACACTCATCATTCTTCTCCTTATATTTATTCCAAATATAGTTAATTAAATTGTATTACTATTTTCCCTTTTATAAAAGACCTAAAAAAAGATTTTCAAATAAATTTTTATCTGAAAATCTTGGTGTTATTATTTAAATAGGATATCAACTGTCATTAACATTAATAAACTAATTACTACACACCCTATAATAAAAATATATGGTGAATTAATAACAAATAAGCTCGGTAATTTTATATTAAAAATCCTACTATTAATGCACTTACCACTATAAATGCTATATTAAAACTCCATTCAATTTGTCTTTTCTTTCTTCTTCTAGCTTTTCCTAAACTATACCCTTTCGAGCATACTATTCCTAATATCTCTCCAATTATTAAAGCTGCTGCTAAAAATACTATATCTATAGTAAACTCTAATACCCCACCTTTAATTCTTGTTAAGCTTATTGCTCCCATCCCCAAAATTAAATTTGATAATATCCGTCCACCTCTAAAAGCAAAAGAATCTTTTTTCTTAAAGCTCCCTAAGATATCTTGGATAAATTCTTTAGGATTATCTCCAACTATCTCTTTTGCGGATGTTCCATCATCTTGTGCTGACAGAAACATATCTAATATGTCATGTCTAATCTCTTCCTGATTAAATCTATTTATCTCCTCAATATCAATTTCAATCATTATCTCTTTAAAAGTTTCTAAATATTCCCCACTTAATCTTTGCTCATAGCCCATACCCTTTAGCTCCCCTTAACTAATTATTTGCCCATAATCTTTGAATATTCCCATTTATAATATCCCAAGCTTCTCTAAATTCCTCTACTTCAATCTTGCCCTCTTCAGTTAAACTATAATATTTCCTATCAGGTCCAAAAGGTGATTTCTTTTTCTTCGACTTTATTATCTCATTCTTTTCAAGCCTTAAAAGAAGTGGATACAATGAACCTTCAGCAAACTCTTCAAACCCATAACTTTGAAGCTTTTGATATATTTCATATCCATAAGTTTCTTCCATAGAAATTATTTTTAAAATAATCCCCTCCATAACACCTTTCATTAGCTGTGTCTTATTTAACATCTCATTCACCAACTTCTCTACATTGTATAGCAATGTAGTATATTTAAAAAATTTTATCTCTTTTTACTACATCTATATTGTAATACATTGTAGATGTTAAAACAATACTTTAATTCCTTTTTATTACAATTATTTCATAATCCTATTTTAGTTTTTATAAAAAGCCTATAGAATCTCTCTATAGACTTATCAATTTTAAATACTTAAAATTTTATATCTTTTTCCACTTTGCATTTCTGCCTTTTCCAATACTTTGTATTTTTCCTTCTTCTTTCATCTTTTCAAAAACTCTATTTACAGTTGACTCAGCTATATCAGGACAAATAGTTTTTATTTCACTTTTTGTAAAATATCCAAGTTTTCCTTCTATGGCATTTTCAACTCTTTCGCTTTTACTTCCTTTAGCATTCTCAATATATCCAACTCTACTTTCTAACTCTTTATAAGCATTTACAATAACACCAAGAAAATATTCTATCCAGATATATAAATTATTTTTCCCATCATGCCATAACATAGATGATTTATTTAATGCTTCATAATAAGTTTCCTTACTATCTTCAGTTATTTTTTCTAAGCTAATAAATCTACCCACTTCAAATCCATTTTGATATAAAAGCAATAAAGTTAATAATCTTGACATTCTTCCATTTCCATCATTAAAAGGATGTATACAAAGAAAATCTAAAATAAATGTAGCTATTAAAATTAATGGCTCTACTTCCTCTTTTGCAATCTCTTTTCTATACTCCTCACAAAGTCTTTCCATATAATCAGGAGTACTAAATGCATCTATAGGTTTAAATCTAACATAACTAGTTCCATCTGGTAATATCTCTTCAATTACATTATCAGTATTTTTATAGATTCCTCCTCTAAATGAAGAGTATTTATATAAATCTCTATGAAGTTGTAATAATACAGATGATCTTACAGGAATTGCATCAAAAGCACTATGAATGGTATTTAACACATCTCTATATCCTGCTATTTCACTTTCACTTCTATCTTTTGGTTCTACTTTATTGTTCATTATCTCACGTAATCTTTTATTAGAAGTATAGATTCCTTCTATTCTATTAGATGATTCTGTACTTTGTATTATAGAAACATTTTTAAGTGTTTTTAGTATTTGTGGCGACTGCTTTTTATATAAATCTTGCTTTCCTTTATACTCATTTATAGTCGTTAATAATCTTACTATATTCATAGGCAATGCTAATTTATTTAATCTATTATTTTCAAATGAAATCATTTTACTTTCTCCTTTCTCACTCTATATATTTATTATTATCATTTTATCATAAATATACTCATTTACCCCTAAATGAATATATTTAATGTGAAAATAGCATATAAAAACGCAAAAGAATATATTCATTTGCTTCCAAATGAATATATTCTTTATATTTATGAGTAGTAAAATAGCCTTAACCAAAGTTTTGGTTAAGGCTACAATTTCTAATAAAATCTATGTGCTGAATAGTTTTCTACAACTACTCCTTCTTTTACTTCTCTATATTCTAATGGTCTAAAACTTTCACCATTTCTTGTATCTATACAGTTAATCATTCTTTTATTTTTTATCATCTCTAATATCTTCTTCATTCGTCTTACCTCATGTATATGTCAATCTTTCTTAATGGTATTATATACTGTTAAGAAAACATTTTCAATAGAATTTCATTTGTTAATTTATCTACTTTCTTTTATATAATAATTCTCTTTTTTCTTTTTAATATTTCTCATATAATTAAGATAAGTTTTTACGAAAGGACTGAAGTTATTTGAGAGTTTATATCGCTATAGATTTCCATAATTCCACAAAAAAATATTTTGAATCCATAGGTAATAGTATTAAACCTTTCTGTTTAGAAGGAAAATTCACCGAAGTAAATAATTTTCATTTAACACTTCGTTTTATAGGAGACGTAGATGAATTAGAAATTCCTAAATTAAAAGAAGTAATAGATTCAGCTACATGCAGTATAGAGCCATTTTCTTTAAAAATATCTAGCTTAGGCATCTTTTCTAGAAAGAAGACTAATATTTTATGGCTTGGTATTGATGAAAATCAAATACTTTCTACTATTTGCTCTAAACTTTCTATTTTACTTCAGCAAAATAAAGTTCATTTTTATGATAAAGGTTTTATGCCTCACATAACACTTGGTAGACAGGTTACTCTTATAGATTCTTTTGATATTAATTCATTTTCTAGTTTTGAAAAATCTAATATTATCATAAATAATATCTCTTTAATGCAAAGTAAAGAAATCCATGGAAAACTAAATGGCGTTCCTATTTATACAGTTTATTTTTAAATATATTATTATCCAAATCTTAAATAATTTAATTTTAAAGGGAGTACTCATTTAAAGTACTCCCTCTTAACTTCATCTATTTAAATGATTTTTGTAATATCGAAACAACATTATCATTTGTTATTTCTATTGGATCTACTACAAATAATCCACCCATTGTTTCTCTTGCATTTATTGCATACTTTTCTAGTTCATCATACTTCACACCAAAGTCTGACATTTTTATATTATCTACATCACAAGCTTTTTGTAATTCTACTAAAACACGGACAAAGTCCATCGCTTTTGTCGCATCTTTTTTTCCAAGTGCTTTAGCCATTTCTATCATTCTTTCATCACAAATTCCACTATTAGCAATATGAGTATAATAAGCTTCACTTATCATTATAAGTCCTGCACCATGTGTAATATTTGGATGGAATGCACTTAATGCATGTTCTATTGAATGTTCTGATGTACAACCTGATGTTGATTCAACTAATCCTGATAAAGTATTTGCAAGTGCTACATTTGCTCTAGCTTCTTCATTTTCACCATCATTAACTGCAACTTTTAAAGATTTTCCTATAAGTTCAATAGCTTTAAGAGCATACATGTCACTCATTATATAAGCTGTATTATTTAAATAGCCTTCAGTACTATGAAATAATGCATCAAACCCTTGATATGCAGTAAGATTTTTTGGTACTGTCATCATTAATTCTGGATCAACTACAGCTATAACAGGAAATGTTTTTTCATATCCAAAGCCAATTTTTTCTTTAGCTTCTTCATTTGTTATTACAGTCCAAGGATCAACTTCTGTTCCTGTTCCTGCTGTCGTAGTTATTGCAATTATAGGTAAAGGATTATTTAAAACAGGTTTTCCCTTTCCAGTTCCTCCACTTATATAATCCCAATAATCACCTTCATTAGTAGCCATAACAGCTATACTTTTAGCTGCATCTATACTGCTACCCCCTCCTAAACCAATAACAAAATCACAATTATTTTCACGAATAACTTTAGCTCCATTTCTAACATTTTCAAGGGTTGGATTTGGTTGAATTTCATCAAAAACAATATAGCTAACATTAGCTAATTTCAATTCATTCTCTAACTTTTCTAAGTATCCAAACTTTCTTGTTGATTTACCTGCTGATATTACTATTAAAGCTTTATTTCCCGGTAAATTTTCCTTATGCAAATTCCCTAACTGACCCTTTCCAAATAAAAGTTTTGTTGGCATATAGTAATTAAAATTCATTTATATTTCCTCCTAAAAATCTTTCTGACCTCATGTTAAACCTTAGAGTAATCTCTAAGTCAATAAGTATTTTTAAAATAATTTTATTACTTTATAGTCTATGTAGTATAATTTGTTTATATTAAATAATTTAGGAGTAATTTTTATGTATACAATAAAGCAAGTTTCTGAAATAACTAATTTAAGTCCTTATACAATAAGATATTATGATAAAGAAGGTCTCCTTCCATTTGTAAGTCGTAAAGAAAGCGGTATAAGAAATTTCTCTGATACTGATTTAGAATGGATTAATTTAATAACATGCCTAAAGAACACCGGTATGCATATAAAACAAATTAAACAATATATTGACTGGTATATTCTTGGAATTGATACTTTTGATGATAGAAAAAATCTCTTATTATCTCATAAAGAAAATGTTATTAAACAGATGGCTGACTTGCAGTCTAACTTAAATAAAATAAATAAGAAAATTGAATATTATAACATTGAAAAATCTGTTCATCCTGAACTAAAAAGATAGTACAATTCTTCTCTTTTTTAAATATTCAATAAATTTATTCGTTCTAATTTGAAACTAAAAAATGCCTTAACTAAATCTTTAGTTAAGGCTAAAATTTTTATCTTTTAAAATCTAAAAGCTTATTCTTTAATTGCTCTTCAATGCTCTTTAATTCAGTTTCCGCTTCTTTACGTTTTTGACGTCCTTCTGTTTGTATATTAAGAATTTCATCAAGTGTTGATATTAAAGATTCATTTGTTGTTTTAAGTGTATCTATATCAACAATTCCTCTTTCTGATTCTTTAGCTGTTTCTATAGTTGCTATCTTTAATATTTCTGCATTTTTCTTTAAAAGCTCATTTGTCATATTCGTCACTTCTCTTTGAACTTTTACAGCATCACTTGCATGAGTAACTCCAAGAGTTAAAACAATTTGACTTCTCCAAAGTGGAATTGTATTTACTATTGTAGATTGTATTTTTTCCGACATTAAGGAATCATTGTTTTGAATTAATCTGATTTGTGGTGCCATTTGCAATGATACCATTTTTGTTAATTCTAAATCATGTATCTTTTTCTCAAAGCGATTGCAAAGAGAAATAAAGTCATTCAATTCTTGAGCATCTTGTGGGTTTCCACTATTTCTTGCCTTCTCTTGCAACTTAGGTAACTCTTCTTGCTCTAATATTTGAAGTTTCTTTTTTCCTGCTAAAATATACATCGTAAGTTCTTTAAAGTATACTTTATTCGTTTCATACATTTTATCTAGCATAGCAATATCTTTTAGTAATTGTATCTGATGCTTTTCTAAGACATTACTCATTTTTTGAATATTACCCTCAACTTTTTCATAACTAACTTTCATTTTTGAAATCTTATCTTTACTTTTTTTAAAGAATCCTAAAACACCTTTTTTATCATCTGTTTCCTCAACTGTTTTTAATTCATATACCATATTCGTTAAGATCTCACCAATTTCACCTAAATCTTTTGTTTGCACATTTTCTAAGGCTGATTGAGAAAAATTCGAAATTTTCTTTTGTGCTCCTACCCCATATTGTAGGATAGAATTTGAGTTATTTATATCTATTTTCTCAACAAAATCATCTACTATTTTTTTCTCTTCATCTGTTAATTGTACTTCATCTACTATATTTTCATTTACTTTATTATCATTTGTCTTAGTCTCAACTTCATTCTCCTCAAAAGAATCAAAAGTTAAACTTGGTACCTTATTAAATTCTTCACTCATTTTAATTCCTCCTAAACTCCACCTTTATTTTTTAAAATCCTTTTCTCCTAAACCTTCTTGCTTAAATAAAGTTTCAAGTACAGAAATATCTGAAGAAATATCCATTGCAGTTTCTTCAAATAATTCATCTAACAATCTTTCAAATGCTATATTTATAGTATCTATACTATTTTCGATTTCATTTTTAGCATTTTTTATATTATCACTTTGAATTTCTTGCTTGTCTAGCTCACTATATGAATTTATTAATTTTATAGTTATTGGAAGATAATGTATCACAAATTTATTGATATCCTTTATCTTTTTAGGATTTTTTTCAACATAATTAATAATTTGATTTGCTATATTTACTAGCCTTTCAAGCTTATTTGTTAAATCAGTTTTATACAATTTAGCCCTTATTGAATTTATTTGTTCAATATAATCTCTTCCTATTTCAATTGTTGATTTTTCCTCTTCATCCTCAACATTTACTTTTTCTTCTTCTTCTTCAACCTTATCATTCATCTGTTGCTTTTTTAAATTTATATAATCTCTATATACATCATCGCTTAGCATAAAATGAGTTTTTTCTTCATCTATATGTGCTTCTAAAAACATTCCTGAATTACTCATTTTCTTTAAATCTTTAATAAGAAATTTTTCTTTAAGTCCTGATAAATTAGCCAAATCACTAATTAAAATATAACTCTTATTATTCATAAGTTTTATATATTTCTTGAATCGTGTTAATCGACTTCTTAAAGTAACACCTCTTGCTAAAAATAATGCACTACCACCTAAGAATGCCAATAACATTCCTATTCCAATATAGGTTCCTAAAGTAAATACATTACTAATTACCATGCTAAACATTGAAAAAATTACTAGTAAGAAACTAAAAATAGTTACTCCTAAAATTCCAATTATTATATATACATATCCTTTTACCTGCCCATTTGGCTTTTTGTTAATATAATTTTTTATATCTCTTTTATTTTTTGCGACACTGTATCTATCACTATATTCATCAACTTTTGTTTTAATCTTATTTACTGTATAATCACGTTTATCTCTAAGATCACCCTTTAAATTAACAGAATCTACTGCCTTAAGTGCTTTATTAACTATAGACGTAATTTGATTTTCCAAATCTGAAAAATTTCTTCGACTCATTTTTCCACCTCCAGATTTTCTATGTTAGTAAAATTACATATCTATTTTAATTATATCATTTCCTAATTCAATAAATTTGATTTATACTCCAATCTATCAAATTTATAATTAAATTTTCACTAAACTTTTTAAATCTAAACCTCATATTCTATCTATTACTTTTGCAATATTATATCACAAATACTTTTAATAAAAATAACCTTTCATAATATCTTGATAAAACAAAAAGAATAGTAGAAAAAATCGAGAATGATTTATAAAAATCATTCTCGATTTTTTCTACTTAACAGGTATATTTAATATTATCTCTCAATAATACTTTTATCTAAATTAAAATCAAATACATTTATATTTTCTTTTAAGCCCTGTGCTTGTCCTTATAACAGAAATTTTTTATAATTTTTATATTGAGTTGATATCTCCATTGCTCCTGTGAAAATCAATTCTATTCCTAAAAAGATAATATGATGTCCAATACTTCCAAAGGGATCAAATATTAAAATAATTGAAAGTATGAATTCAGTTATACCTCTTATTAATTTTAATATCCATTTTTGTTTATTAAAAATATTATATGAAGCTATATTTAAATATTGAGCTGCTTTTGTTAATCCGTGAAGTCCCCAAAAAGCTCCAACAATAAATAGTGCATCATTTCTTCTAATTAAAATACCTATTCCTACTGCAATTAAAATAAAAGAATTTTCTAAATCCATTCTTTCAAGACTAAGATAATCTTTTTCTTTAATACCTTCAATCGCCTTAACAATACCTTTTATAACTAAAGTACCGCCACAAATTATTGGTACTATCGGAAGCAATTTTTCTCCATACATAATACAAATGAATCCATTAAGTAAAGTTATGCATGCTGCTACATAATCTAATCTCTTATTTTCCATTTCCTTTTACTCCTTTATATATAAACTTCTTTTATTTAAAATCTAATACTTCTCTAAATCCAACTTTTGAATTCATCGTTATATTTTAATTCTAACTCCTAAATCTATTCTGCTCATTAACTATCTTTTACATTATAATTAACAAAATTGAGGTGATAGACATTACGTCTATCACCTCAATTTATATTATCTAAACATTTCATATACTTCTTTAATATTAACTACATTACTTCTTCCAAACCTAAGCATTTCTAATCCCATTTGTTTTCTTTCAGAATTAAATGATGCTGTTGTTTCAATTGGAACTACACAATTATAATTTAATGAAAATGCATAACTACAAGTTTCTAATACACAAACATCTGTAGCTGCCCCTACTATAACTAAATTTTTTATATTATTTTCTTTTAATATTTCATCTAGATTTGTATTGAAAAAAGCATTCCATCTATTCTTTATCACTAATTTTTCACCTTCTCTTGGCATTAAAGGTGGAATAATTTCGGCATCCTTTGATCCTTCTATAAAGTGCTTATACTTCTTAACTTCAAACCTCTCATCAAGCATTTTCCAATCACTTTTCCCCATTTATTTCTCCTATATTATATTCATATTTTAAATTTGCTTTTTATTTACTTTGATTATTTGCATCTATAATTTCACTAAGCTTTACCTCTGGATTACGCCATCTTTCAATGCTTTTTTCTTTTTTAAGATGAATTGCTTTCTTTGGACATGCATGAATACAAGCTTGACAACATACACAATCTTCAAAAAACTCTACATAATCTGTAACTTTAATATTACCTTTTGGACAAACTTTAGCACATATCCCGCACTTTACACAATTATCATCTACAGTATATTGCTTTGCATAATCACTTTTCTCAAAATTAAGTACATTACTCATAATCCAAGTTCCTGCTTTTCTTCCTAATCCATTTTTAGCTTTAAGCTTCTTTTTTCCTTTTATATCTTCAACAATCTTAGTTAAATTCTCCTCTACATTTTTCTTAGGTAATTTTTCTTTTTCTTTCGCAATATCAAAAGAAGGCTGATAATTATCTAGCATCATTATTGAATTTATATAATCAAAGTGGTATCCACATTCCTCAGCAATAGTCTCAGCTACTTTTCCTGTACCTCCCTCTACCATTCCATAAGTATTTATAGCAAATATATAATTTGCTTCAAGCTTTGCTTTTTTCAAAAATTCTCTTACAATCTTAGGTACATTCCATCCATAAGTAGGAAAAACAACTCCTATAACTTCATCTTTATAACTTAAGTTTTTCTCATTTATTATTTGTGGTATTGAAATTAACTCACCTTCAAATCTTTTTGCAACTGCTAAACTATTTCCTGTTCCCGTAAAATAAAATATCTTCATATAAACCTACTCCTTAAAATCTCTACTTGTTATCTATTTAAATTTGTTATAAAATCGATGTAACATATGTGACGTCTTAACAAGTGTATCAATAAATTTTATGCAATTCAATATACTCAACCTCGGATGTCACAAATAGAAAGGAAGTGTTACGTTGGATAATAACACAGAACTACAAAGAAGAAATATACTTCGTCAAAACAATGAGGAATCTAATGCAATTACTCGTGAATGCATTGAATCAGCCTTAATTCAACTTATGAAAACAAAGTCTTTCCAAGAGATTTCAATTACTGATATTGCAAAAAGAGCTGGTGTCTCTAGAAATGCTTATTATCGTAATTATTCTTCTAAGGAAGATATCTTATCAGGATATCTACAAAATATTCTATCTCAAATGGCTTCTGCCTTATGCAAATACAGCCCTTTGACAGAGACAAAGGAATGTTGGATTGCACTTTTAGAATCTCTAGAACCTTTTTATGTGCAATTCAAACTTCTTTTAGACGTTGGCTATGGTGATCATATACGTTCTGAATTTTTTAAAAGAATAAGCCTAGACCTTACTCCTGATACTCAACAATATTATTCTAACTGCTACTTAACAGGTGCTCTTTGTAATGTGATTTTTGAATGGATACGAAATGATATGAATCTTCCTCTCAATGAAATTGCTGAAATAGGGTGTAACTTAATGATTAATGGAATTAAAGTTATGTCAGAGTATTGTTCTAATGAATAGCTATAAAAACAGTAGCTTCCTAATCCATAAGAAAGCTACTGTTTTTATTATATTAAATTAAAGTCACTGTTTGTTGGCTCTAAAAGTTTTTCTCCATTTCTTAGGTGTCTAAACTTTGATAATTCAGTATATATCTTCATTCTTGCTCTATTAAATTCTCCTATCGGTGTATGTTCAATCAAAGAATGTCCTACATTGAAAGATAATAATTCTGCTAAGTCATTCCTCTTCTTATCCATAACATTTTGTTTATCTATTATAATTTCTGCAACCTTTATATATGGTGATTTTCTTTTACTCCATATAATTGATGGATCATCCTTCATTCCTTCTTTTTGAATTTGTACTTTAAAATCAAATATTATTTTTTCTTCATCCAATTGTTTCTGCATATTATTAGATAAATATGATGCTGTCATGTCCTTAGGCATTTTACTCATCTGATGATTTCTTGGAACAATACAATAACGTACAACATTTCCTCCAAATTTATAAGCTGTTGTACTAAAATAACTTATATCAAAAGGACTAGTTTGATTTTTAGGAATTACTGCAAGCTTAATTAAGTTAGGCAAATCTCCCTTTAAAATAGTTTTAACTACATAACATGGTAGTTTTCCTTTATCTCTTGCATAAACTAAATCATGAAAAGCCTTTAAACTAGAAAAAGGGAACACTTCATTACTTAAAAGAATAAAATCTTGTGTATTCTTTTCATCTTTAAGAACCTTTGCTCCTTGTACATTTATAAGCTTAATTGCGAAACCTCTAGCATCCTTCTTATCATCTCCCTCTACCTTAGGTGATGAACTGGATATTCTTATAAAACTATTATAGGATTTTGCCTCTTTAAATAATCCAACTCTCAAAAATTCAGGCAAATCTTTCACCACTTTAAACTCTGCTTTAAGCAATCCTAAAGTTTTAGGATGTGCATCCCTCTTTGTAGTACCCTTTAAATAATCATTTTCCATATTCTTTCTAAGCATTGAAATTAAAGAATCTATATACTTTTCCTCTGTCATCTATACTCCTCCAAAACTAATAGTTACCCTTAGTATATTCAAATATAGATTTTTTAGTTTCAGTTTTTCTATTATAATAGTTTAATTTCCAAAAAATGTTTATCGAGAAACATTTTTATGTGTAATAAAAAATAGTAGTATTCCAACTTTAAATTAGAATACTACTATTTTCAGCTTTAAAATTCTTTATTTATTATTTTTACCATACCCTCTAAAGCTTCTTCTATTATTAAGTCACCCTTTTCTTTTGAACTAGTTCTTCCTAATGATAAAAGACCTGATTTTGGTACTAAGTCAGTTGGTATTGGATACACTTGATAAGTTGGAACTTCTTCTATTTTTTCATCTATTAATCTATCCATGTGTACCATTTCTGGAGCAAATTTTAATATTAATGATGTTTCTGTAATTGCAGCATGTTCTAATGCCCATCCTGGGAATTCCACTTCATCAAAAACTTTATCTATAGTTTTTTGAGTTATTAAATCCCACCAACTCATCATTAAAATTTTTGTTCCTTCTGGCATTGTTCTACTTACTAAATCTATTGCTTCTAATAAGAATGCTTGGTTCTCAAAATGAGAGTTTACTAAAGCTATTTTCTTTACTCCATCTCTTATTAGTTCTTCTATAATATCTTTTACTAATGCTACTAATGTTGCTCCATTTAAATCTATTGTCCCGGGAAATAATGGTCCCCCTCCAGATGCTGGTTGAGACTTATATCCATAATTTACAGATGGCATAACTATACCATTTACTTTATCCGCTAAAAGAGTCGCAAACCCTTCTGATATTATTGTATCTGTGTAAAGTGGTAAATGTGGTCCATGTTGTTCAACAGATCCTATTGGTAGTATTACTACATCATTATCTTTTCTTTCGTTAAATTCAAACCATGTCATATTCTTCATTAAAGTCATTTATCTTCCTCCTTAGCATTTTTTTAATGCTTTTTCCTAAAGTAATTTTACTTTCATAATTATAACATATAAGCCTATCTCTACCGAAATTTATGATTGTTCTCCAATTAAAAATAGTAGCCGGATTTTTAATTAAGCTACTATCTCTTTCTTTATTTATTTAATTTCCATTTCTTTATTGTTAATATCTAAAATAACTATTTCACTTGTTCCACCTAAATTTTCTTTTACTTCTTTTGATAAGAATTGTAATGCTTCTTCAAAATCCTTCACTCTCTTTTCATCTATTGATTCTATAACTAAGAATGCATCCTTTGTTTTTTCAGTAAGCATAGTTCTTGTAGATTCACGCCAATTCCAACATCTACAGATAGCACCTGAATTATCTTTATATATTACTTCACCTTCATATGGAGGTTGATTTTCATCTGAACCAAATGTTCTAAACTCTTCTTCACCAGTAGCTCTAGTTAATTTAATATCTCCATCAAAAGTAGATATATCTTCACCACCACAAGGTAATGCAAATTTTAATGAAGCTGCATTATAAATATCAACTAAAGGATTGATAGCTCCAACACCATTTCCATTCGCAGCTCTCTTTAACATTGCTTCAATAGACGATCTTGCTCCTTTTTTTGTTTTAAACTTTTTATAAGCATCTCTCCATACTTTAACCACTGCATTACTACTAAATTCACTGTTAGGTAAATATTTAGTAGCTTCTTTTTGTGCTTCTGAAATCATATCTAAATACTTATCCTCTTGCTCTATATTGTTATTGATTCCATGACATACAATAATCCCTATTTTAGCTTCTGGAAATAGACTCCAAAATTCTTCTTCAATTATAAATTTTTTCATTACAATTCCTCCTAAGTTTATATAATAAAAAGATGCTCTCCCTTCACATAGGATTAGCATCTTTTTAAGTTTTTCATTCAATATATTTTGCTGTCTCTTTTAAGACTTAATATTTCACTATTTTCCTACATCTAAACCATAAAATTAACGATGCAGATACAAAAATAACATACATCACGCCAAGCATTATAACTTTATTACCTAAATTTAAAGATATAACAATCATTCCAATACTCTCAAGCATTGTATTTATAAAGTTAATCATTGACGATGATGCTCCTATATGGTCATCTTGCTGTGCAAGTGCTATATTTACTCCTATTGGGTAAAGCATATTTCCAAAGAAAAGTGCAAATATCATGCAAACTAAGAATAAATATTTTGATTTCCATCCAATTCCTATTAATAAAAGTCCACATATAATAAGAATTATTAAGCATACTTTTATTATAGTTTTTACTCTTATCATTTTTGAAAGTCTGATATAAATAAGTGGCCCTAATACTAAAAATATTCCTCCTATTGCAAAGAAATATCCATATGCTTCTTCTGATACTCCAAATCCATTTATATATATGTAAGATGATATTGTTACATAAGCTAAAAGAGGTAGTAGTGTTAATGCAAAAGTTATTACTACTAATAAAAACTTCTTGTTTTCACTTACAGTTTTAAGAGTAGAAAATACCTCTATAAAGTTTCCTTCACTACGCTCTTTATGTGTTTCCTTAAAAAATAAAGTACCTATAATTGCTATTATACTTACTAAAGTTAATATAATAAAAATTCCGTGCCATGATGTATACTTTAAAATAAAAGCTCCTATAATTGGAGATATAATTGGCGAAGTCATCGATATTGATTGTACAATCGCTAACTTAGAACCCAGTTCCTCACCTTTATAAATATCCTTTAATATTGCAGTTGCTACTGCTACTGCTGCTGCACTTCCTATTGCTTGAATTATTCTAAAGAATATAAGCATATAAATATTAAAGGAAAATGCACAAAATACACTAGCTACAGCATATAAAATCATACCAACTAAAAGGATAGGCTTTCTTCCATGTCTATCACTAAGTGGTCCCCATATAAGCATTCCTATTGCATAAAATATAAAAAATAACGTTATAGTTAAGTTTAAAACAATAGGTGTTGTATTAAATAATTTCGTCATATCAGGAAGTGCTGGTAAATAAAGATCCGTTGACATTGGTATAAATGCACTTAAAAATCCAATAAATATTACAAGCGATAATCCTTCCCTTTTACTTTTTTCATTTGTTAAATTCATCCAAAGCTCCTCTCATTTTTCTTTTTATCTTTTTATCCTTATTCTATTTTAGTGATATCTTTCGGCCTCGTAAAGTAATTTATTTTAAACTTTTATCCCTTTCACTTTACCTTTAGATAATATATTTAACTATTATGTAACATACCACTCAATATTTCTTCCTCTTCTTTTCAAATCTAATTATTATTTTCAAAATTACAGCACATCTGTTAAATATAAACTTTATTATCAATATTTATATTTAGCTCAACAAATTAATATTCTACCACTTTAAATGTAAAACCTATTTGTTATTATTCTGGTGATTTAAGTGTAAAAATCACTCTCATTTCAATAAAATAATCTATCTATAATTTTAATGTTTTACTAAGGTTTTTCTAAGTAACTAATAAAAATCTGCATTATTGCGCTTTAATTATTTCTATTTTATACTCATATCAAATAAAGGTTTCGAGGAGAATAACTATGAATACATTAGACGCAATTATTAAAAGAAAAGGGGTTCGTAATTTCACAGATGAACAACTATCAAAAGATAAATTAAAGACTCTTATACATGCTGCAAATACTGCTGCTATAAGTGGTGGTGGTAGACCAGATTCTGATTCTGCTAGACAGATAACTGTAGTTCAAAATTTAGATGTTCTTAATTCTATAAATGCTACTATAGAAAAATCTATTGGACTACCAAATGCACTTTACAATGCTAAAACACTTATAATTGTTTCAGCACCTAAAAATCAATATGGAGCTGAACAACTTGATTGTGCTTTAGCTGTACAAAATATAGCTTTAGCTGCAACAGATATGAGTTTAAACTCAATTATAATGACAGCACCTCTTTATGCTATAAACATGAATGAGGATTTAAAAAACAACTTAAATCTGCCTGAAGGATTTACGCCGTATCTTTGTATATGTGTTGGATATACTAATGATACAAGCATAAAAACTAGAGAGTATATAGATACAAATGTTAATTACATATAGATAATTAAGTTATCTATATAGATTATATAAATATTATTTTAAAAGGAGGTATTATTATGCCATTAATCACAGTTGAAATTGGAAAAATCTCAAAAGAGCAAAAAGCTGCACTTGTTAAAGAGTTAGTAACTAAAGCAGGTGAAATATGTAATATTCCAGAAGAAGCATTTCTAACAATTATCAAAGAAAATGACTACGATAATATTGGAAATGGTACTAAATTATTTTCTGAAGTTATAAAAGATAGAAAATAATTTTAGCTTATTTTATAAAGTTAAAAAGTTAAGCAAATAAAATTCACTTTTATTTGCTTAACTTTTTTATTTAGTAATATATTATTGTATTCTTCCCCATAAAGATAGCTCTTCCATAACATTTGATAGTTTTTTCCCATTATCAGTTAATGAATACTCAACTCTTAATGGAACTTCATTATATTGTTTACGGCTAATAACATTATCCCTCTCAAGTTCTTTCAAGCACTGTGAAAGCATCATATCTGTTATTCCACTTATATTTTTCTTAAGTTCTCCATAACGAACATCTTCATTCTGCAATAATATCCATATTATAAATATCTTCCACTTTCCCCCTATGATGCTCATGGATTTTTTTATAGGGCAATATTCATATTCTTTTACTAATACTAGCTCTCTTGAGTTTTTCATATTCTCACCTCTTTTTAGTTTTGATTCTAGATTTCTAATTAATATCTCTGTTATTAACTTGTGGATAATTTTTAATGATTACACTAAGTGACTACTTTTTCAGTAGTCACTTTATAAATAGCTATGCATGATACTACTTTAAATGTATTATCACATATAACTTCTTAGGTAACTTTCCCATGATACTACCAAAAAAGTAGTATCATAAATAAACATACTACATCTCAATTCTATTTGTATATAATAAATATATTTTTTCTATTGTTAGCTACTAATATTGGTTTTTCATTTTCTACAATCCAATCTATTATTTTATCTAGATCTGATTTTGAGTATTTAACTATTAGTTCACTATTAACTTAATTCTCTCCTTAAAATATAAAATCCCCTTAAGATACAAACTAAACTAGAGTATCTTAAGAGGAGTTATTTTAACAAGCTCTTATAATTTTACTAATTAATAATCTACTACCTTCTTTGTATAAAATTCTTTTAATTTATTCATAATACAAAAAACTCTTTGCTCAGGGTTCTTTATAGAAGCCCTAAAAAACATTTTCTTTTAAAATAAATATAATTTTTTTATTTAACTAATTTACTTCTCTCTTATTATTTATTTCTAATTTTGCTTCATTTAAATCTATTCTTGCCTCATACCCATGTTTTTCTAGCATATGCAATAAATTTGCCCCATTTAGTAATGTTATCGGCTTATCATTTGCAAACTCATATGAATCTGCTCCATAATTTGAAGTTGTAACTAATATTCCTTTAGATGCACCTTCATTTAAAACTGTTCCATATAAATCTCTTACTGCTGATACTCCAACAACATTAGTATATCTTTTAGCTTGAATTACATATTTTCCTCCTTTAATGGGATCTGGGTCAAACATAACAGCATCTACTCCACCATCTCTACTCGATTGAGTTATCCTTACCTCAGATCCATTTTGTGAAAACTCTTTTTCAAATAATTCTCTAATTAAATGCTCAAAGTCTTCCCAATGCATTTGTGCTAAATTAATCCCTCTAATTTTTTCTCCAATTTCTCTTGATTCTATAAACCTTCTATCTTCATTATTAATATTTGCTATTGGTGCAACTGGTATTAATTCCACTAACTTAGCTCCTGCTATACCTTTAAAACTTTTAAAACACTGTTTTGGATCAACTTCTGATAAATTTAATTGTGAAAATTTTTCCTTAGTAGATTGTAATGACAAAATACATTTTGTTTCCTCTTTTCCATTACTCCTATTTATATCTGTCAAATATCCATTAAAAACTATTGATTCAACATTATTTAATTCATCAATAGCATAAATATCATTAGTAACTCTTAACGATAACTGATATATTCCATTTTCATATATTTTATTTATCTCTGAATCTCTTATGTAAGTTTCACTATATTCTTTTCTTGTTTGAATATACTTAACCTGTTTAATTTTATTTATCTCATCTTTCTTTGGAAGAGTGTGTTCTATAACTACCATTTTGTTTTCTTTATTATATTGAAAATCCCAATCTAATCCATAATAAGCTGGATATTCTCTATTAGATAACATTTCATTAAAGAAAATTTCAACACCTTCCTTTTCACCTTTTACATACTTTTCTTCTAAAATTTTCATTTCATTATTGAACTCTTTTTGTTCAGTTTCAAACTTTAATTTTCTTTTATCCCATTCTTCTTGTTTTTTTCTATTTATCTCATTATATTTTTCACATTGTTTATTCCATTCTTCCAAATCAGATTCTAATTTAATTCTCATCTCTTCTTCTTTTTTCATCTTTCTAGAAGAAAAAATTATATCTACTATTGAAGATTTAATTTTATAATTCTCTTCATCAGGTTTTAATGGGATTTTTTCAACTTCTAATCTCTCTTCAAATACTGAATTATCTTTTAATTTTTCCCAGTCAAATTTTTTCTTTTTTATATTTATATTATTTAACAAACTTACAAATTCTTTTCTTTCATTTTCTGCTTCTTCTGTTAACTCACTTGCATATTGAATAGCTTCTTCTTTTTCTAAAATTCTTCTTTGCTTTTCTATCATTTTTTGATACTTAATTTCTTCTCTTTCTCTTCTTGCCATTTCAGCATTTGCTCTTTTATTTGCCCTCTCAATTTCTCTAGCCATTCCCATAAGACCATACCCTCTTCTTGCCATAAATACCTCCATATCTCATTTTCATTATTTTACCATATAATTATATATCACTCTTAACTCTTTATCTATATATTTCATTTAATTCAAAATCTAAATATCATAATATATCATCTTTACCAATACCCAAGGCTATAAAGTTTATCTTTACTAATGGTTCTTTGCGAAAGAATTTACTCCCATCTATATTACTTTAAATATAGTATGATCTATAATTAAAAAAATAAATTCCCCATGCTACTACTAAAAAAGTAGTAGCATAAATAGATTACATTAACTTTTTATACTCCTGTATTTATACATTATATACTTGCTATTAGCTTGTGGATAACTTTTAATAATATAATAAGTGATTACCAAAAAAGTAATCACTTAAATAAATATATACTAACTGATTACTTTTAAAATTTTATAAATTATCTCTCACACTAGCAATTTTCTTCATTCAGACTATTTTTTATAACTTTAAAAACTCTTCTTAAATAATTACTCATATACAATAAAAATTTCTTCTTTTTCATTCTCTAATAATATAGGCTTATCATTTTCAACAATCCACTCTATTATCTTATCTATTACCGTTCTAGAATATTTAATTATACTTTCACTTTTCCCATGGTACTCTATATGTATAATTTTTTTCTCTTTGCTTATCACTTTTATCCGTTTTAAAATCTCAATTATTGCCTCGGTATTTACTTCACCTTTATCCGTATATATTCCAAGCTCTACTGCAATTTGAAATACATCTAAGAATATTTCCTCCTTTAGCTTAATTTTAAAATCTAATCCTACACTATTATATAAAGATTCCAAAATCTCAAGTTCGTCATTATTTTTATTATTTCTAATTTCTTTAATTAATTTAAATGTTTCATTTACAACTTTTATTTTTTCTAAATTTGAAATTTCTTTATTATCATCTTTCACTTCTATCAGACTAAATTTATCATCCAATTTCTTTTCCAACTGATATATCTCATTCACATTTTTATAATTTTCACTTTTATAATAACCCTTTTCTCTAATACTAGGTAACACTTCACTTCTAATCCACTTTTTAAATGCTATCGCAAGTTTCTTTTGGGAATATTGTAAAAAACCATATACTCCAATTTCAGTAAATATAATAAGTTTTGATACTCTTTTTAATTTAATAAAATTATTTTCTCCAACTTTCCCCTTAAAAACTTTAAGTTCCTCTCCCTTTAATATAAAGAATTCCTCCCCCTCTTCAAAATCTTCTTTCTTTATACAATCTTGTATACTTTTAGCTTCATCTGCATAATCTAAAGCACTTGCAACTTCAAAAGGTAAAAAACATATTTTATCTCTCCATAAAAATACAGATATATTTTTCCCTTTAAAATTATTTCTCAAAATATCATTCATATTTAACCTCCTTTAAACTTCAAGAAATAAAAAAGCCTTCTAAGATATTTAGTACTAACCCAAATTATCTTAAAAAGCTTTATTTTAATATCTATTACATAAATACTATAGACTATTTATCAAAACCTCTTAGTATAAAAAACTTATAAACTGTACATAATACAGTAGAAGTCTTTGATTTTAGAATTCTTTAGATAATTAAGGTATCTATTGAATTTACAGGTGTTGGTCGCACCTATAAATCATGGACTTTTTTACTTTGCTATTAGTATGTTCTATATCTTATAATTTATGTAATCTATTTTATTTTCTAAAAATCATACTCCTTATTTACCCTACAGCTTTCATGTCATATACTAATAAACTGATAAAAAAAATAATAGCCTCAATTTATTATTAAAGGCTATTATTTTTATAAATTAAATATTCAATCTATTTTACTTTAATTTTCTTATTTTATATTCACTGCTTGTCTACTCTTAGAGTTCTTTATGTAAGAATTTTCTCTTACTTATTATAATTTAACTATTTATATATTTCTCATACATATTCAATATATTAACATTTTTATTATGCTGTCTATATTTGTACTCTAATAAATCAGATTTATCCGACTCATGGGTAGACATTATTACTTGAGAATCAGTAAATGAATCTACTAATAAATCTGTAAAAGAAAATGCACTTATATCATCAATTGACTGGAGTGGATCATCTATTAATATTAAGTCTAACCCATCCTCAAAATCAACTGTGCTTCTTACTGATAACATAATTGACAGTGCCACTCCATTTAATTGTCCCATACTTAAATAATTAAAAATATCCTCTTCTTTACCATCAGTTTGAAAAACAACTTGATTCTCCTTTATATTTACATTTATCCCTAATCCCATAGGATAGTTTTGTATTATTTTACCTGAAATTATATACAATGGTATCTTTATGTTTTCCACTAAATTTGTTTGATATGTTTTAAAAGCAGCATCATATTTCTTTCTATATTCCCTAACTGTAACTTCTGCTAATTCATTTTCCTTCTTTATTTTTTCATATTCAATAGTTTTATCCTGAAGTTTCCTTTTTTCCATTGATATCTGTCTAGAATATCCTGTAGAATATTTGTCAGCAATAAATGCTATTTTATTATTTATATCAGATTCATTATGATTAATTTTACCTTTATAATACTTATTGATTAAATTTTCATAATCCTTAAATTCCTTATCAGATAATCTTTCGCCTAATCTATTAATTTCCTTTCCAATATTTAATTTAAACAAAGTATACTCACTATCAAACTTTTCACTTACATAATCTTTTTTATTAATAAAATTGAACTCAACCATTATTTCTTTTTCTTCTATATATTTAGATGTATCAATATTAATTAAATTTTCTATCTCTAAATATACAAGATATTGTTTATTATTTAAAAGCCTAGTTTCTTCATTTATCAATTTAACCTCATCAAAATATTTATCAATCTTCTCTTTGATTAAATCCAAGTCTTTTTCTACCAATGTATTATTTTCTTTTAACACTTTTTCTGTCATATTAAATAACTTTTCCAATTCCATATATGTACTTCCGCACAAAGGGCATGTATTTTTATCTAGATTATTATTTTTAACATTTTTATTAAAAAGCTCTATTAGTTTTTTTCTATTAGTAATAAAATCAGTTCTCTCCCTCTGATTACTCCTTAAATCTGCTACTAATTCATTATATTTTCTTATAGATAATTCTATTTGAATTATCTTTTCCTTTGGAATACTAGCCAACTTTCCGATTGCCACTGCATCACTATATTTTCTTTCTTTTAACATGTTATCTATATTTTTTATATTACTTAAAATATCTACCTTTGATTTAATATTTTTAATAATATTATCATAATATATAGCTCTCAAATTATTATCAACTAAATTTTCAACTTTTTCTAAGTGTACTATCCTCTTAGTATTTTTATATTTATTTTCATTTCTAATAACGTTTATAATTTTATTTAATGGTTCAATCTGCATATCGTACTCTATATTATAATTTAGCTTCTCTAAATCAAATTCATATTCCATATCTTGAAAAAGTCTTTTATATCCAACTTCCTTAGGTAAATTAGATACATTCTTCTCTTTATCCACTAAAAGATTTAAACTAATAGTTAAGTTATTTATTTCATCTTCATATATCTTTTTAGTTTCTTCTACTTTAATTTTAACTCCTCTCTCAAAACTCTTTATAAACTCACTTTTTTCTTTAATATTATTGCTATCTAATATTCCTGAAATTATACTCTTTCTATCTCCATATTTTTTTTCGAGAAACTCTAAAGATTCTTTTTGTGAAATATACATACCAATATCAAAAATATTCTTATTAAACTTTAATAACTCCCACAATTTATTTTCATCATATTCTTCTTCGTTAACCTTTATAATAGATGTACATCCATCATTACACTTAATCGTTCTTTCAACAATTAAAATATTTCCTTTTTTATTAACCAGTTTTGCAGTAATTTTAATATCCTTCAAAGAATCATTAGCTAAAATTGATTTAGATAGATTTCCTCTATTTAAAAGTGTTGAATTAAAACTCTTAATATCTCCTGTTAATAATAATTCTATAGCTTCAAATGTAGTTGTTTTACCATATCCATTTGGACCATTTAGAAGTACTAAATTAGCTTTTTGAAAGTTAATCTCCACTCCTAATTCATCACTATATTCTATAAACTTAAAGTTATTAATCCATATTTTTTCAACTCTATATCCCATATTATTCCTCTCTAAAACTTAATAAATAAGAATTTACAGCCTCATCTAAATTCATAGCCATCAATTTATCAAGTCCTTCTTCATTTAATTTATATATATTACTTTTTATAGAATCCGTCCTTATCTTTTCTAATTGTTTTAGTAATTCATTTTCAAAACTTATTCCACTTTTATATCCTAAATCCACCTTTATAAACGTAAATTTTATTAAAATTCTAAGCATGAATTTTAATGCCATGGAATCCTTATTTTTTTTATTGATTATCCCATTATTGCTCTCAATTCTAACTAATTTATTAAAGCTAGTTTCTCTATTCTTTTTAACCCAATCTTCGAATGCATTTACTTCATTATCATTATAATAAAAAACACACTTTTTACAAAAATATTCATTTTCTTCTATTTCAATTATTTCCTTATTCATCTCTGCTTCTATATTAGGTATCTTTAAAATAATTATTGCATAAATAAATTGTGGTTTAATCTTTCTTAAGATTTCATTTTCATTGCAGCATGTCTCTATATATGTCATAATTTCTTCTGTATTTATCTTATTATAATCAAACTCAAATATACAAAAATGATTCTTTATTCTATTTTTTAAAATTGTAAACTCCTCATTATAAACAATCGATTCAGAATCTTGCATGCCACTTATTAAACTTCCATTGTACTTCTTTATAATTTCTAAAATTCTGTTCATAAATTATTTTTCTTCCCTTCATTAAAATATGTAATTAAATCTTCATTATTAACTATTGTTATATTTTGAGAAAAAGTTATTTTCTTATTTTTTACATTTATATTATCTAATATCTCTTTCATACCTATTTCTTTTTCTATAACTATCTTCCCATTATTCATAAGATACTCTCCATCTGTATTAGTAAACTTATCACCCTCTGTTTGCAATACTCTACATCCAATATTTCCTGATAAAATAAAATCTCCTTCAAGATCTTTATATATTTCATTTTGATTAATTTTAATTAAAGCTTTAGATGCCCTTAAATTTGTATTGCTAATTTGTATTATAGTAGGAATAATTTTCAATTCTCTATCAAAATGAATAAAAAATATTAAATCTTTTTCTTCATTTATACTATTATAATCAACTACCTTATAAACTGAACATATATTATCTGTATATATATGCTCAGTAAATATGCTTTCTAATGGCTCTTCTTTACTAGCCATTGGATTAATATAACTGATATATTTATCTAATGATACAGCCTTTGTTAATTCATAATTTCTAGATACTCCACACTTTTCGTCACAATCTCCCTCACACTCGTCACAGGCTTCTACAGTATCACTCTTTATTTTTTTATTTATGTATTTATATATACACTCTTTAATTTCTAATCTCTTTATTTCATCCCTACATATACTAATATTTTTAATATAATCAATCATTTCACTAAACAATATATTATAATTACTTTTCTTTCCCTCATTATGATACTTTGATATTTTTTTATCAATAAAATCACAAAGAATAAAGTAAATATCTTCCTTTGAAGTAGTTATATTTATACTCTTAAGTAACTTTTCTAATTCCATCTTAATATATTCAATCACATCCAATATAGACACAATCTTATCTCTATACATATATAATTCAATTTCATTCTTATACTTATTGTCATCAATATCCCAGTCCGTTATATTTTCTGCTGATATCAATATACATTTAGCATTTTGATTGTTATTAAAATCTCTATCTTCTAGTAACTTTTCCAATGCTCCCTCATAACCACCTATAGTTTTTTTAGATAAACAAGCCTTTACTTGATATAGTGAATCTACTATACCATCTCTTATAAATACAAAGTCTTGCTTTTTTTCTAATTCTACACTCCAGTTATTAAAACTAGTTTCGCCATCAAAACTTAATTTATTTATCATTTGCAATGTCAATAGTAACATCATTTTTCCTTGATAGTTATATCCACTCCACGATGGTATTGCATCATTATTACTTTCCTTTTTAAATAATCCATACTCTTTATATATCTCATACCATGTTCTTATGGTTCTATATGTCGGCTTTCCTTCTTTTATCATTCTACTAATGTCTTCATCTTTTTCCAGTGCTAAAACTATTTTATTTTTAAACTCTACTGGGTAACTCATTCTAATTCTCCCATCTTATTTAATTCTTTCCTTATCCAATATTATACCTTAATACCCATTTTAATACTAATTATCTTGTATTTAGACATAAATTAAATACTTATTAAATCATCTGAATATTAAAACTTTATCGTCTACAATCATAAATCTTATTATTAATAATGTTTATCGCTTCCACCTACACTTTATTATCTATCTAATTTGATTAATGGAATATAGCAATTACATAAATATGTATACCTATTTGATTCTTTCTAAGCTACTCATCATTTATATCTATAGCTAAAAAACCATATCACTTACTTGTGATATGGTTCTCCGTAACTCTTTTAAGTGAGGTTTCTTTATAAAGCTATCACTTACTTAGTTCTAATTTCTTCATGATTCTATTTTTATTTAGCTGTAAAAATGTTTCTAATAATCACTTCTGTTTCTAGGCAAATTTTCTATTGCATTAACAAGATCTTCAATATTGCATTCATCTTTAAGAAGATAATTTAAAATCTTTTTGGTAGTACTATCTCCTTCATTTGAATTTATAGGATTAAACTTTGCACAAATTATAAAATTGTATTTTGTTAAATATCTTATGCGTATTTTTGCATTCATATCAAAATCAACACATTCACCATTAATAACCCCTGCTCCATCATCATACTCACTACGAGTTATTGGATGATTATTATATATTGCATATTCTTCATTTGCATAGCCATAATAGTCCATTTGCAATTTTATATTTTCTTCAGAATTTTCATAAACTCCCACAGGATTCTCAGGCTTTAATTCAACATAAATAAAACTACGATAATAATCACTACTTCTATAAACATATATTTTATCAACTGCACATTCCTTACACTCAATTATACACTTTTCTGTATTGATAACTTCAAATTTATTTATATCAAGACAACTTGTTCCTCTAAACCACCAAATAGGATTTGTCATCCCCTTTTTATTAAGTGGCTCCTTTAAAAGTATTTTTAAGCGATTTATAATTTCTTCAGGATTAGTAAACCACTTTCCTCCCCTAATTCCTGGGAATGCCTTCCCCATTCTGTAATCAAAAAATGGAGTTGAGTATGAAAACTGATCAATATCAGTACTTTCTTGAATTTCTTCTGTGTTTTTAACTAATACAGTATTTTCTTTATCTTTATCTTTATTTAAGTTATTATTATTATTCCCAAATGCAATATCACTTAACATACTCACATTATTACCATCTAACGAAACTATACTACCTAACTGTGGTTTATTTATGAGTGGTTGTCCAGTAATATATCTATATAACTTCTCAAATTCTCCATTTTGATATAATTTATAATGTGTATATGGTTGTAGCGCTGTTGGAATCGGCTGATTATCTGCAAAAAGTATAGGTAACACTTTTGAATTATATCCTTCGTTGTACAATATCTGCTGTATATACTTCCCCTCAAATTTTGCTCCAAGCCCAACGCCTATTTTTTCTTCATTTTCAAACCTTTTTTTATAATTTTCTGTACAAACACATAATATGTAATCTGACTTCAATATATTCTCTAACATATATTGTGGCCATCCTTGTGCAGGATTTGTAGTATATTGGTCTATTTCAGTTTGAACTCCATATTCTATTAATGTATCTGAAAGACTTTTAACTTTCTCCTCTAATTTCTGTGAATCATGACTATAACTAATAAATACTCTAGGCATATTACCCCTCCAAATTACCAAAATTGTATACTTTTATCATTCTAATTCATTACATATTATACCATAAAAGGAATATTAATATATTGTGTAAATAAATACTAAGAACTTATTATTTTATTATCTTAATCTAAATCCTTATCAGTAAATATAACTTTTTTTAATTACTATAGCACTTATGATAAAGTATTTTTACTTAAAAATAGCCTTAGGCAAGTTATATCAATGCCTAAGGTTATAAACCTCATTTACTTATGGTACGGTTC
>NZ_CAMTIG010000024.1 GCF_947072515.1 uncultured Clostridium sp. | reverse complement strand
ACTGAAAATTTATAGATTTTTCAGTGTTTTTTTCTTAAGTTGATAGCATTGTGCCCAGGGTATGTTTTGGACATTTTTGTTCCCACTCAATTTTTCTTTTAAATCAAGAAAAAGGCTAACTTTTCTAAGCCAGCCTTTTTCCAGTGTTACCTTACGTATTCTGCTGACACGTATCCATATCCATTTCCATATTTTATTTTATGCCATCCATTTTTAGTTTCTACTACAGTAACTTTTGCTCCATTTCTTAATGAACCTACAACTCTATATCCTGTTCCAGCTCCACTTCTTACATTTAAGCTTGATGCTGTTACTGTTTTAGTAGCACTTGAACTGCTTCCCCCTCCTGATGTTGAACCACCAGTTACTTTTATATAGTCAGAACTGATATATCCATATCCACTTCCAAACTTTATTTTATGCCATCCATTTTTAGTTTCTACTATTGTTACTTTTGCTCCATTTCTTAATGAACCAATTACTCTATTTCCTGTTCCAGCCCCACTTCTTACATTTAAACTTGATGCTGTTACTGTTCCTGTTTTTGAGCTTGTTCCTGGATTTATTGGTCCTGGGTTAGTTGGGCCTGGATTTGTAGTTTCTCCTGATGTGAATTTTACATAGTCAGAACTAATATATCCATATCCACTTCCATATTTTATTTTATGCCATCCATTTTTAGTTTCTACTACTGTTACTTTAGCTCCATTTTTTAATGAACCAATTACCTTATATCCAGTTCCTGCACCACTTCTTACATTTAAGCTTGATGCTGTTACCGTTCCTGTTTTTCCACCTTCTACTGGTGGTGGCGTTGGTTCTTCTGGTTTTACTGGTGGCTTAACTTCTTCATTATTCCCATCTGATTTTTCTATTTCACTCATTAGTCTTGATATTTTATTTCCATACTCTTTATCAGTCGCCCATGTTCCTGATAATCCACTTACTGTTTTTGCTTTTCCAAATATGCTTGGAAAATGTCTTGGATCTTTTGTATCTGCTCTTGGGTATCCACTAACTCCTGCATAAAGAGCTAAGTGATCTAAATGAGCACTTACTCCATCCTCCCAAGAATCAAATCTTTGATGAGCATTTGGATCACTATTACTTCCACCGTCTTTAGTTTTTAATCCACAAGGATTATTATAACTTTCATTTAAAACTCCACCAAATTTTCCATAACCTGTTTCAACAGCTGATTGTACATATGCCATTACTGGATTTATTCCACCATGACTTCCGGCTAAATCTACATATTTTTGCGCTAAAGAAATAAAAGTTTCTGTTGCTCCCTTACTTCTCGCCCATTCTCTCATTTCATCTACACTAGCAGTAGCTCCACTAACTATGTTCCTTGAAGTATTTCTAACACTTCCTGTAGTTATACTTATGTTTGTAACTGTTGTATTGGCAACTTCATTTGCTTCTGCTTTGATATTAGTTCCACCCACTATAAGTGATGCTGCCAAACTTACTCCCACTGCACCTTTAATTAATACATCAATTTTTTTCCTTCTCATACTCCCTATATCCCCCACAAAATATAATATATGTTCTATTTTAACATATACTCTTCTACTTTTGTATTATTTTTGTATTATTTACATTAAATTACAGTATTTTTTTATAAAAAAGCTATAGAGTCTACTTTTATTTATATAAAACCCCATAGCTTTCTTTTTAAATACTAATTTTTTACTACTTTTATTTCTATTGCTTCTAATCTTTTTGCTTGACCTTCTGTTCCTGACATTTCTCCATTCTTTTTCCAGCCTTGCCATCCAATATCTTCTACATGTGTTCTATATTCTACTCTATATCCTGGAGCGTTTTCTAATTTTATTTCTATACCTTCTAATCTTTTTGCTTGACCTTCCGTTCCTGAAAATTCTCCATTTCTTTTCCAATCTTGCCATCCGATATTTTCTATATGTGTTCTATACACTATACTTGCATTTGCAGGTAAATTTTGAGTCTTTATCTGAATTCCTTCTAATCTTTTAGCCTGTGATACAGTTCCACTTAATTCACCGTTTGATTTCCAGTTTTGCCAACCATCAATTTCTACATGTGTTTTATATTCTACTTTAGCCGGTAATTTTTCTACTATTTTTATTTCTATGGCTTCTAATCTTTTTCCTTGGCCTTCTGTTCCACTTGTTTCCCCACTTCTTTTCCAGTCTTGCCACCCGATATCTTCTACGTGAGTTCTATATGCAACATCATATTTTCCTGTATTTTCTAACTGTATTTCTATAGCTTCTAATCTTTTAGCTTGTCCTTCTGTTCCTGAAAGTTCTCCATTTCTTTTCCAATCTTGCCATCCAATATCTTCTATATGTGTCCTATATTTTATATTTCCATTTGGAATAGCTCCATTTAACTTTATTCTTATTCCTTCTAGTCTTTTTCCTTCTCCAACGCTTCCACTAGTTTGACCATCCATTTTAAACTCTTGCCATCCCTTATCTTGTACATGTGTTCTATAAACAAGTTTATTAAAATTTCCATGCTCATAAGAGTTTATCTCTTTTTTTATAAGGTCAAGAGGATAATTCTTTCCTGGACAACTAGTTGAATTTACATCTTTATGTCTTAAAATCTCATTCATTCCATACTTACTCCTTACATATTGTCCTAATTTAATAACAGCCTTTCTTTGTGCCTCTGGCATATTTTCAGTTTGATACTTTCCTTCAACTGCTATTCCTATAGTATCAACATTATATCCAGATGCATGAGCTCCTATAGCCTCTTCTGGTCTTCCTCTAAAAACTTGTCCTGTTTTTGTTACATAGAAATGATATCCTATTCCTGACCATCCATTTGCTAAGTGCCAATTATGAATATCTGTTACTGGTATTGTTGAACCTGGTCTTGACGCATCTATATGATGCATTATCATTTTTTTAGGCGTATTCGTTAAATCTAAACTTCCTGCCCATTTAAAGTTTGTTTCATTTATAGTAACTCCATTTGGTGTTACTGTGCTCTTTTTAGGAGTCATTTTTTCTTCACTAAAGCCTTTTACTTTATCTTTTACTTCTAAGTAATCCTCTAGTGAAATTTCTAACTTATCATCATCTGCAAATTTAGTTTCTGTAGATTTACCCTTTAAGTTTTCTTCAATTTTTACTGCCTTATTTAAAGACTCCTCTTTAGTTTCACTTGCCATTGCTACATTTGAAAAACTCAACATCATAACTATTGCGGTCATGCTAATTCTTAATATTCTTTTTTTCATCTTCTCACCCTATAATCTTTATATTTTTAATTCTCTCTTAGCTTGTCCTTTTGTTTCTTAAATACTAATTAGTATTCTCTGCAATAGTTCTTATTTCTAATTTTTTATCTTATACTCTGATTGCTTTTAATTTACTACTAATAAATCCAATTGCTTCATTTATTTCTTTGTTATACATACAAAAACTTACTAACGTATATATAATCAAATACATTACTGCCCCTACAATCCAATGCATTGTATTAGTTGTGATTAAAAATGCAACTAATACTATTGCCAAGTATAAAATTTCTTTTTTTCTTACTTTTGTATATCCTAAATCATAACTTGAATATATATACCATGTAATAAATGATAATAATGTAGCCATAGCTATACTCTCCATTGTTTTAAATATAATTATTGCAATTAGATTGTATACTATTGATATTGCTACCATACTGAGCATAACTTTTAAATATTTTTTTTCATCTTTCCTTGCATTATATAAGTTTACTAATAACCCTTTTATAACTATAATATAAGGAAATCCTGCAAAAGATATAGCTATTATTTCTAAAGCTGGTGTATATTTTTTTATAAATATATTTACTATCATTGCAAATCCAAAATATGCAAAACTACACAAACCACCAAATAAAATAAAGTAATTTTTTAATTTCAATACTAATTCTTCATTTTCTTCTTTAGCTAAAAAATTATAAAAAGTAATTGATACTGACATTATCATTACATTTATTATATTTAACATTGATATTGCAAAAGAATAATATGCAAAACTCTCTTTTGACAATCCTATTTTTACAAACCATAAATCTGCTGCACTAAATATCATAACTCCTAAGTTTGCAATTAATATTACAGCTCCAACTTTAATATTATTTTTCAAATCCTTAGTATAAGTTGCTTTTATGCCTCTAAATTCTTTACAAATCTTTATTTCTAAAATAGAAAATACCACAATATGTCCAATTAAGCTTGCTAAACAATAGAATATGTAATTATCAGACTTTAATACATATGCTCCAATCATATTTATAGTTAAATAAATAATAGAGTAAATATATGATGTTTTAGCAAAACTTTTAAATTGCCCTGTTGATTGATAAAATAGTTTATGAAAGGATCCTGTATTTATTGGCAATATGCTTATTCCAAATAATATTAAAATAAAATCTTTTGTTATTATTGCTATAGTAACAATTATTAATGTCATTATTGTTTGCATAATGATAAAAATATTATGCTCTGCCTTTAAAACTGATTTATCTATTTCATCAATTGATTTTCCACCATATTTTATATACATTCCATCAATAAAACCAAAATGTAAAAAACCTATATAACCAACATATAGCATATAAGTCTTTACGTATGCATATGAGTCTAATGATAAAACTGCTGGGACTATAAACCCAATTAATATCCCACTCACCATAGTTAGTAAATTTGCTGAAAAAACTCTTGCTATACTTCCTTTTATATTCATAGTTACTCCTTTTTAATCTTTCTTTACCGTGTATATGTCTTAACAGTATCTTTAGCACATTTCTCCCATGAGAAAAACTCTATTCTCTTACTTCCAAGTTTACTCATTTCTTCTCTTATAGTTCTATTATCTATAGTTTCTATCATTTTTTCTGCCATATTTTTAATATTATATGGATCTATTAATATTGCACTTTTTCCTACAACTTCTGGCATAGATGTTACATTAGATACTAAACAAGGCTTTTTATAACTCATAGCTTCTAATGGTGATAATCCAAAACCTTCATAAAATGATGCATAGATAAATAAACTTGTATTTTTATATAAGAATTTTAATTCATCATCATTTACTTTTCCAGTAAAAATGACTCTATCTCTTATTTTTAAAGTATCCACTAATTCATGCACTTCATTATAAAGCCATCCATTAGCTCCACCAATAACTAACTTAAAGTTTGTTTTATCTTTAATTTCATTAAATGCCTTTATTATTCCATCTACATTTTTTCTAGGTGATATTGTATTTATAGTAAAAATGTATTCACCTTTAATGTTCTTAATTTCATCTCTTATATTTTTTTCTTCAATATTGTCCTTACTAAAATCATTAAACCCATTATATACAACATCTATTTTTGATTTATCTTTTAAATTGTAGTATTTGTTTATCTCATCTTTTGTAAACTCCGTTATTGCTATAACTTTGTCTGCTTTTTTTAATGAAATCTTTGTTATAAAGTTTTTCCATAATACAGTTTTTAGTTTAAATACTTTCTTTAAACTTCTAAATGCTATATCATGTACCGTTATAATACTATAATTTTTAGCAAAAATCGGTGCCATTGAATCTGGATAATGTATTTTTGCATCTGGATACTTTCTATATATCATACGTGGCAATTTTATTTGCTCGTATAGATTTCTTTGAATACTATTCGTTATTCCTTCTGCTATTATTAAATCTTCATCTTTTGCAAAGGAAAAATCTTTATAGTCTTCTTTTCGAATAACTATTTTCATATCTATTTTTTGCTTATATAATTCCTTTGATAACTCAAAGCTATATCTTCCAATACCTCCACTTAGTGAAGTTTGCAACGCATTAAATATTATCATATCTTCTCCCTATTTATACATTTTAGAATAGTACTTTTGATAATCTCCTGAAGTTATATTTTCCATCCATTCTTTATTATCTAGGTACCATTTTATTGTTTTCTTTATTCCTACTTCAAAAGTAGTTTCTGGATACCATCCAAGTTCTTCTTTTATCTTTGTTGGATCTATTCCATACCTTCTATCATGACCTTTTCTATCTTCTACATATTTAATTAAGTTTTCAGTTATTTCTTTATCCACATTTTCACTTAAGTAATTAATAACAGTCTTAACTATTTGAATATTTGTTCTTTCATTATGTCCACCAACGTTATAAACTTCTCCAAGTCTACCATTATTGATTACCATATCAATTGCTTTTGCATGGTCTTCTACAAATAACCAATCTCTTATATTCATTCCATCTCCATAAACAGGTAAGTCTTTATGACTTAAGCAGTTGTTTATTAATAGTGGTATAAGCTTTTCTGGAAACTGGAATGGTCCATAATTATTTGAACATCTTGTTATATTAACTGGCATTTTATAAGTATCAGCATAGGCTTTTACCATTAAATCTGATCCAGCTTTACTTGATGAATATGGGCTGTGAGGATCAAGTGGTGTAGTTTCCATAAAGAATCCTGTTTCATCTAAAGAACCGTATACTTCATCTGTTGAAACATGAAGAAATTTAACTCCTTTTTTCCACATTCCATCCACTTCCCATGCATTTTTTGCACAGTTTAAAAGATTAACAGTTCCTAAAACATTTGTTTTTGCAAATACTTCTGGTTCTCTTATACTTCTGTCAACATGTGATTCTGCTGCAAAGTGAGCTACATAATCTATTTCATACTCTTCAAAAAGTTTTGAAACTAGTTCTCCATCACAAATATCTCCTTGAACAAAGATATGTCTCTCATCATTTTCTATCTCTTTTAAGTTTTCTAAGTTTCCTGCATAAGTTAATTTATCTAAATTTATTATTTTTATATCGTTATATTTATTAAGCATATATAAAACAAAGTTTGATCCTATAAACCCTGCTCCACCTGTTACTAAATAAGTTTTCATATCTTTACTCTCCTCTTATATCCTCTTGTTTTAAACCTTTTGCACTACCTTTATATCTGCTTCTTTTTCTACATCTAGTTTTTTAATAAAACTTTCTATTGCATCTTCCCAGTTTCTCATTTCATCACCAATAGTATTTCTAAGCATCATATTATCAAGTGATGAATATTCTGGTCTCTTTGCTGGAGTTTTAAATTCCTCTGATGTACATGGTCTTACATCACAGTTTATATTTGAAAGTTCCATTATTTTTTTAGCAAAATCATACCATGTGCACTCACCTTTTCCTGTACAATGATATATTCCATACTCTTCTGTTTCTATAAGTTTTAATATATGATACGCTAAATCATTTGCAGATGTTGGATTTCCCTTTTGGTCATTTACCACTGTTAAGAAATCTCTATCTTCTCCAAGTTTTCTCATAGTGTAAACAAAGTTATGTCCTATATATCCATAAAGCCATGCTGTTCTTACTATGAAGCTCTTAGTTGAATACTGTTTTACATACTCTTCTCCCATAAGCTTTGTTTTTCCATAAACACTATATGGTGCTGCTAAATCATATTCTTTAAATGGCTTTTCTCTAGTTTCTCCACTAAAAACATAATCTGTTGAAACTTGAACAAGTTTTGCTCCAATTTCTTCTGAAACCATGGCTAAATTTCTAGCTCCTAAAGTATTTACCTTAAATGCTAAATCTTCGTTAGTCTCACAACCATCAACATTTGTTGCTGCAGCACAGTTTATAACTACATCTGGCTTTTCAATTTTTAGAACTTCTTTAACCTTTTCTAAATTTGTTATATCAAGTTTATCTACATCATATGAAAGGGCTTCATATGTTTTAGCCCTTTCTAATGTTCCAATTTCACCTTGTCCTGTTTTTATAATGCTAATAAGTTCATTTCCAAGTTGTCCTTTTCCACCTGTTATAAGAATTTTCATATTAATTTTCCTCCTTATATACAAATGGTAAATCTAATTCTTTTAATGTCTTTTGATTTTTATCCTTTTCTGAAAGTGATACTTCTTTTATTCCTTCTAATGGCCATTCTATACCGATTTCTGGGTCATTCCAAAGAACTCCCCCATCATATTCTGGTGCATAAAAATCTGTACATTTATAATTAAAAGTTGCATAATCTGAAACTACTAAAAATCCATGTGCAAACCCTTCTGGAACATAAAACTGCTTTTTATTTTCTGCTGTTAAAAGAATTCCTTCCCATTCACCATAAGTTGGTGAACCTTTTCTTAAATCAACTGCTACATCATAAACAGCTCCATCAGTTACCCTAACTAATTTTCCTTGAGTATACTTAGTTTGAAAATGCATTCCTCTTAAAACACCTTTTTTAGAGCGTGATTCATTATCTTGTACAAATTCCATAGTAAGTCCAGCTTCATTAAATGCTTTTTTACTATAGCTTTCCATAAAATATCCTCTATCATCTCCAAAACATTTTGGCTCTATAATATATAAATCTTTTATTTTTGTTTCTATAAAATTAAAGTTACTCACCATATCCCCCCTATAATGTAGCTGCTACTTCAGCTCTTCCTTTTTCCTTTTCTTCTACAATATCCATAAGATATTTTCCATACCCTGTTTTCATTAAAGGTTTTGCTAAATTTATTACTTCTGAACTATTTATCCAACCTTTTCTATAGGCAATTTCCTCAAGACATGCAATATATGTTCCTTGAGTTGTTTGAACTGCTTCTACAAAATTTGAAGCTTTTAACATTGATTCATGAGTTCCTGTATCAAGCCAAGCCATTCCTCTTCCTAAAAGATTTACCTTTAAGTTTCCTTCTTCCATATAAACTCTATTTAAATCTGTAATTTCAAGCTCTCCTCTATCAGAAGGTTTAAGATTCTTTGCCTTTTCAACAACTGTGTTGTCATAAAAATAAAGACCTGGAACTGCATACTTTGACTTTGGATTTTCTGGTTTTTCCTCTAAAGAAATAACCTTCCCAGTCTTATCAAACTCAACTACTCCAAAAGCTTTTGGATCTTGTACATAATATCCAAATACTGTTGCTCCACCTTTCATTTCTGCTGCTTCTAAAAGATGACTTGAAAAGTTTTGTCCATAGAAGATGTTATCTCCAAGTATCATTGCAACATTATCATCTCCAATAAACTCTTCACCTATAATAAACGCTTCTGCTAGTCCATTTGGTTCTTCTTGAATTGCATATTCTATATTTAATCCAAACTCACTTCCATCTCTAAAAAGTTCCTTGAAATTTACTATATCTCTTGGTGTAGATATTATTAATATATCTTTAATCCCTGCAAGCATTAAAACTGACATTGGATAATATATCATTGGCTTATCATATATTGGTACCATTTGCTTTGACATTGCCTTTGTTACTGGATAAAGTCTTGTCCCACTTCCACCTGCTAAAATAATTCCCTTCATTCTTTTCCCCTTTTATATATACTCATATATTTTTATATGTTCATCCCTTACATATCCCCATGTAAATTTTTCTATGTTTATCTTGTGATTTTTATATTTTTCTTCTTGCATATCTTTTATTATTTCTGTTAGCTTGTCTACATCATTATATTTTTCTAAAAGTATTAATCCTTCAAAGTCTTTATAATCATATTTTGCCTTTGTTGTTATTACCATTTTATTTTCTTGTAATGCAGCTAACATGCTTCCATTTTTAGGAGAGTATCCATTTACAAAAGGTAGTGCAAAATAATCTGTATCCTTTATGTATTCCCCTACTCTATTTGCCTCTAAATACCCTGTTATAGTTATCCACTCTTTTAATCCAAATTCTTTAATCTGTTCTAATAGTTTTTTATGATATTCATTCTTCTCATTTAGCTCTGCTATTATTAAAAATTTGGTTTTCAATTCATTTCTATCTTTTAGCTTTTTCATAGCTTCTAATATTGTTTCTATACCTTTTGATTCATTTATAAATCCAAAATAGCCCATAACTTTATTTTCTGAATGGATTTCTTTTTTCTTTTTACTCTTAGGTATATTAGATGCTATATTCACATAATTTATTTTCTTATTTTTTAGCCAAAAGCTTTTTAGCATATCATCTTTATATCTTTCATCAACAACTATTGTTTCATTTGAAAATAATGCACTTAATCCTGTTCTTATTTTCCCTAATTTTGAGTTATCACTATATTCATGGATTGTTGTAATAACTTTATATCCTTTTATCCTTAAAAATAATGGCAATATATTTATTCCTACAGATTTGCCATATCCTATTGTTGGATATTGAATATGAACTATTTCTCTTTTCATTCCATGAACTTCTTTTAGAATTTTAAATATGTTACTAAGTTTCCAGCTATCAATAGAATTATTTATATCTTTTTTCATTATATTTTTTGTGCTAGTTAGTACTTTTACATCTATTTTCTTTTCTAGCTCTTCCGTTAATAAACTACTGTAATCCCCAACTCCACATTTATCCTTTGGGAAACTTCCTGTTATCATTAAAACTTTACGCTTCATATTTCCCCATAGCCTCTTTTCTTATGCTTTTATAACTGTTTATTACTATCTTTTTTCTTACACTATTATTTCTCAATATTTCTCGTGCAAACTTCATTAAAAGCCTTGTTCTCATGTAGCAAAACATAAACATTTTATTTTTTGTTCCAAAGTTTCTCATTATAAAGTAATAGGAATTTCTATCGTAATAATAACTGACGATATCACTTATTTTTTGAGTACTACTAGAAATTTTATGATATATTTTTGCCTTAGGATTATATACTATTTTGTATCCACCATTTTTTATTTTCATGTTCCAATCAGTTTCTTCATAATATAAAAAATAATCTTCTTCCATCATTCCAACATCTTCTATTACTTTTGCAGGAACTAACATCATACATCCTGTTACATATTCTGTTTCTGATTCTTTATCGTACTCACCTTTATCTATTTCATTTACACCTATATGTCTAGTTCTTGCTGTAAAGCTATTTACTTTTCCACCAGCATACCAAATCTTATCTTTTTCATCGAAGTAATTTATCTTCCCACCAACTACTCCAATTTTATTGTCTTTCATAGCCGTTTTAACTAATTCACTTAAGAAATCTTTTTCTACTGTAGTATCGTTATTTAAAAGTAAGATATAATCAGCTTTATCTTTTAAAGCTTTCTTTACTCCTAAATTATTTCCGCCAGCAAAACCTAAGTTTACTTTTGATTTTATAGTTATAACTCCATCAAAGTTTAAATTTGCTTTTTCTACTGAAGCATTATCAACTAAAATTATTTTATAATTTTTATAATCTATTTTCTTTAAGCTAGCTATACATTCCTTAGTATCTTCAAAGCCATTATAATTAACTAAGATTATATATACTAATGGTTCTTTAAGCATTTTTCACCTCATTAAATTCATTTATTTTTCCTTTGAAGTTCATCTTGTATGTTTCTCTACTTTCACCAGTTAAAGCCACTGCTATAACTATCCAAAAGAAGTTATAATATGGCTCTGGTACTGATATTAAAAGAATAGCTAAACATACTACTACACTTGCTTTATATGCAATAGTATTTATGTTATCTACATCCTTTATATATAGTACGTCATAGAAGAATCTTCCTATTAGGAAAAGTGATATGATTCCTCCATTTGCCATAAGTGTAGTTATCCAATCTGATCCTCTATTTATTCCATACCCTATTCCTGTTAATGGATATCTTAAAAAGATATTTAAACATGCTTCAAACTGGCTAGCTCTTTGACTTCCTGAAACACCATTACCACTTATTTTATAAATTAATTGACTAATCTCATTTGAAATTATTCCTTTGAATACCACTTCTAAAATAACTGCTAGTCCAAAACAAACTCCCACCATTATTTTTATTTCTTTAAATCTTTTTTCTTTTATCATATATGCAAGAACAATTAAACTATCAAACATTATTGCTAATATAAATGTTGATCCTCTAGAAAGTAATCCAATTAGAATTAATCCTCCTACATAAATAAGATTTTTAAAGTTTCTAAAAGATTTAATTGAAAAATATGCTATAGCAATGGCTAAAAATGTTGCTAACATTGATGGTTCATTAAATGTTGCAGTTAATCTAAACTTTCCACTCTCTAATGTTTGAATAAAAGCATGTCCACTACGATTTACAAGTAACATATTAAATATATTAGTAAAAACTAATTGAAATATGGCTAATACAAATAATAATAATGTAGTAATTTTCATTCCTTTATCTAACATTTTAAAGTCAATCTTCTTATTTTTAATTAATATATAGCTTCCATAAAATACGCATATAGACATTACTAAGTACACAACTTGTATAATGCTTCCCATACTAAATTTTGATAGTCCTTCTTTTCCTACAATCTGGACTCCACTTGAAAATATTAGTGGGAATATTATTGATATAGAGCTATATATTCCAAACATTATTAACCATTTATTTAAAGCAAACTTTTCTAACTTTCCTTTAAGTACATCATGGATTATTCTTGCAAAATATATTAACGCCATTACATTTGGAACTGTTATACTTTTTTCACCAAGAGTTATTACTGCTGTTGTAGTTAATATAGATGTTGCAAATAAAAATAATACTAGTTTTTCATAATCTTCTTTTATCCCTATGTATATCCCTACAGCAGAGCACAATACTCCAACTACCCCAATATTCCCTATCATTATTTACACCTGTACATAATCTATAACCTTCCATTTTTTTTGATTAGCAAATTCATGTTTCTTTTCTTTTATAAAACCTTCAATTTTTGCCTTAAATATTTCTTCATCAAATTTTTCTGCATTTTTTCTTATTGTCTCTTTACAAAATTTAGTTTTTTCAAACTTCTGAATAGCATCTTCTAAATCTTTTACCTTCTGCTCTTTAAAGAAAAGCCCTGTTACTCCATCTACTACTGTTTCTAAAGCCCCACCTTTTCCATAAGCTATAACTGGTCTTCCTGATGCTTGAGCTTCTAAAGGTGTTATTCCAAAGTCCTCTTCTCCTGGGAATATAAATGCCTTGCATTTTGCATAGTGTTCTTTTATAACTTCATCACTTGCTCTTCCTAAGAACTTTATATTCTTATTTGCCATTTTCATTAATTTTTCTTTTTCTGGTCCATCTCCAATTATTACTAATGGTAAATTTAATTTATTAAATGTCTCTACTACTAAATCTATTTTCTTATATTCTTGTAACCTAGATACAACTAAAAAATAATCTTCATTTTCCTTTGATATCTGGAAGAATTTACACCTTACTGGCGGATGGATTACTACAGATTCTCTTTTATAGTGTTTCCATATTCTTTTCGCTACATTTTCTGAATTTGCAATGAAGTAATCTACTCTCGCAGCACTAGAATAATCCCATACTCTTACCCCTGTTAAAAAGTAACTTAGTAATTTACTTTTAAGACTGCCTTTCCCTGCCATTTTCCCTGCATATTCATGTGAGAATTCCCATCCATATCTCATTGGTGAGTGACAGTAGCAAACATGCATTGTTTCTGGTTTCGTAATTACTGCTTTTGCAATACTAGAACTACTACTTAACACTACATCAAACTCATTTAAATCAAATTCCTCTATGGCTGTTAACATAAAAGGAAATAACTTTCTATGATTTTCTATAGGTTTGTTTTTCTGTAATTTTGATGTTATTATCTCTGTATCTCTAATAGGTCCATCTATTTTTTCTTTATTGCATATTGTTGTATATATTGGTGAATTAGGATATAGTTCTACAAAATTAGTTAGAACTCTTTCAGCTCCTCCCATAAAAGGTAGCCAATCATGTATTAATGCTAATCTCATATTATTTATCTCCCATCCCTACACATTCTTTATATTCTTTTAGGTTTTCCATATAATCCTTATTTACTATAAATATTGATTCATCTGTTTCTACAGTTAATGTATTTTCCATACCAATCATTATTATTTCTTTTTTATTATTTATAGTCATATTGCTCTTACTTTCTATAGCTTTAGCTTTATGTCCTAATATGTTATCCCATTCATCTTTCTCTCTATATCTCTCAACTGATTTCCATGTTCCTATATCATCCCAACCTATGTTACTTGGAATAACTTTTATATTTTTAGATTTTTCTAAGATTGCATAGTCAATAGAAATACTATCTGTATATCCATATCGTTTACTGATTAAATCTTGTAAATCCTCTTCTTTTACTTCTTCAATTCCCTTAATAGCTTCATAAGTATTTGGTATGTATTTTTTTATTTCTTGTATTATGTAGTTTGTTTTCCACATAAACATACCACCATTCCATAAATATCTACCATCTTTTAAGTATTCTCTAGCTTTATCAATATTAGGTTTTTCAACAAAGCTTTCTACCTGTATGACTTTTTCCCCATTAAACTCTTTTTCTTCACTTGAATACTTTATATAACCATATCCTGTTTCTGCTCTATTAGGTGTCATTCCTAAGGTAATTAAATTATCAGTATAATTATTTAAAAAGTCTGCTCCACTATTTATTATTCCTCTAAAATATTCTTCATCTTCTATTAAATGATCTGATGGTAGTACCACCATTTTTGAATCTTTAAAATATCTTTGTATAACTAAAGCTGATAATGCTATACATGGTGCAGTATTTCTTCCTTCTGGTTCAACCACTATATTTCTCTCAGGCAAATTTGGTAGTTGCTCTTTTACTAAATCAACATACTTTTCACCTGTGCATATAAAAATTCTCTCTATTGGTATTAGTGGTAAAATCCTATCTACAGTCATTTGTATCATTGTTTTATTACCAACTAAATTTAAAAATTGCTTTGGCTTCTCCTCTGTTGATAGAGGCCAAAACCTCGTTCCTTTTCCCCCTGCCATAATTAACCCACATAACATCTTTAATTCTCCCCCTCTTTAGTAAGCGTTTTTGTCTCCAAATAAAACAAAAAAAGTCTTAAATATTAATTTTATATCTAATACTAAGCTTCTCTTCTCTACATATTTTTTATCTAATTTCATCCAGTCCTCAAACTCTATATTATTTCTACCCATTACTTGCCAATAACATGTAAGTCCTGGTTTTACTTTTAATCTTATTAACATCCACTCTTCAAACTCTTCTACTTCATGTGGAAGACTTGGACGTGGTCCAACTAGACTCATTTCCCCTTTTAATACATTAAATAATTGTGGTAATTCATCAATGCTTGTTTTTCTTATAAATTTTCCTATTTTAGTTATTCTAGGATCATCCTTCATTTTAAACATTGGTCCCGACATTTCATTTTCTTTTTCTAACTGTTTTTTTATCTCTTCTGCATCTATTACCATACTTCGGAATTTATACATTTTAAATTCCTTCCCTTTATATCCAACTCTTTTTTGTGAAAATATTACTGGCCCTTTTGAATCTTTTTTTATAAATATTGCTACTATGCATAATACTGGACTTAATAATATAATTCCTATCAAGGAAAGACATATATCCATTCCTCTCTTTAATGTTTCATATATAATTTTTTCTTCTATAATATCTTCATTTAAATTTTTCCCATTTACTTCTGCTTCATTTTCCATAATACTTTGCAAAGCTTCCCCCTCCATTTAAATCTCAAATTTCTTCCCCACTTCATGAATAATTGTAACATAATATTAATAAATTTTGAATAATTTTTGAATACTTTGTCATCTTTTATCCAATTTTTATTATTTTTGTAAATTTAAAATAGTTTTTTTATCTATTTTAAACTATATTAAATTATTTTTGCTTTTTTATTTTCTTTTATTATTAAACTAAAAAAAATTAATATACTTAAATTCTATTTTTTTATCATTTAATTCTCTATACTACAGTAAATCTAAGAGTTTTTATATTTCATTTTCAAATAAAAAAAGCTAGATACTTTTTTCGTATCTAGCTCTCTTAACTTTATTTTATTCTTCTGATTTACCTACATCTGATAGAACTATTCCTTTATTATGTTCTAAAGCCCATGTGATTCCCCATGTGTTTTGGAATATAAGAAGGTTTCTATCTTTAACGTCTTTAACTTTTTTAGTATCTGATGTAAGATTTAATTTATCTATATCGATATTACTATCGTCTTCTATCCATCTTACAAATCTATATGGAAGTCTTTCCATTTTTATATCTACATTATATTCATTTTTTAATCTGTATTCTAATACTTCAAATTGTAGTACCCCTACAACCCCAACTATGATTTCTTCCATTCCTATGTGTAGTTCTTTAAACACTTGGATTGCTCCTTCTTGTGCTATTTGTGTTACACCTTTTACGAATTGTTTTCTCTTCATAGTATCAACTGGTCTTACTCTTGCATAATGTTCTGGTGCAAAGGCTGGAATTCCTTCAAATTTGAATTTTTTTGATGGTGAACAGATTGTATCTCCTATTGAGAATACACCTGGATCAAACACCCCAATTATATCTCCTGCATATGCTTCTTCAACAATTTCTCTATCTTGAGCCATGAATTGTTGTGGTTGTGCAAGTTTTATTTTTTTATTTTCTTGCATGTGGAAATATTCTTTTCCTTTTTCAAACTTACCTGAAACTATTCTCATAAATGCTATTCTATCTCTATGAGCTTTATTCATGTTTGCTTGTATTTTAAATACAAATGCTGAGAACTCTTCATCGAATGGATTTATTTCTCCTGCATTTGAGTTTCTTGAAAGTGGTGATGTAGTCATTTCTAAGAAATGCTCTAAGAATGGTTCAATACCAAAGTTTGTTAAAGCTGATCCAAAGAATACTGGTGTTAATTCTCCAAGTCTAACTTTTTCTATATCAAACTCATCTCCAGCTATATCAAGAAGTTCTATATCTTCCATAAGTTTATCATGTAAAAGTGATCCTAAGATTTCTCTAAATCTTGGGTCACTAGCTTCACCTGTTATCATTTCAACTTCGTTTTGCCCGTGATTTCCACCATTAAAAAGAATTACTCTATTGTTATCTCTTTCATAGATACCTTTAAAGTCTTTACCTGAACCTATTGGCCAGTTCATTGGATATGTTTTTATTCCAAGTTCGTTTTCTATTTCTTCCATAAGTTCAAATGGATCTCTAGCTTCTCTATCCATCTTATTCATAAGAGTAAATATTGGCATTTCTCTTAAAGAACAAACGTGGAATAATTTTCTTGTTTGGTCCTCTACCCCTTTAGCTGCATCTACTACCATTACTGCTGAATCTGCTGCAATAAGAGTTCTATATGTATCTTCTGAGAAGTCTTGGTGCCCTGGAGTATCAAGAATATTAATACAGTGACCACTATAGTTAAATTGCATTACTGATGATGTAACAGAAATCCCTCTTTGTTTTTCTATTTCCATCCAGTCAGATACTGCATGTGTTGAAGCTTTTCTTGCTTTTACTGACCCTGCAAGTCTTATAGCTCCTCCATATAATAAGAATTTTTCTGTTAATGTTGTTTTACCAGCATCAGGGTGAGATATGATGGCAAAGGTTCTTCTTTTTTCTATTTCATTTCTTAAATCAGACAACGTTATTCCTCCTAAAAGTGTATTTATAATAAATTTAAGTTTTCTCTTATATTTTCACTATCCCTCATTATATCACACCATAAAACAATTTTAAAGAATGCTATTTTATAAAGTCGGCTTCCCTTTATTCTCTAATATACTCCCCCTAACTTCATAAATTTGATTTTCTGTAACCAAATAATAATCCGTTCCATTTACTAGAAATAATTGATGTGGTTCATCATACAACTTTTTATACCCTTGTACATCATTTATAAATTCTCCTTCATTATAAATAGCTTCTATATTAGGAGTAGATGCTTTATTTTTATTCTCATTTTGTAGACATTGTTGTAATGTTACAAATCCCCTTGCTAAGTTTAAATCTTTTTCTGCTTTTTCTTTTAATGAACCACTTTTTATCAATTCTAAATTTTTTATTGCATACTTATATCTACCTGCATTAAAAAAAGCTACTCCATCTTCATAATATCTTTCATTTGATTGTTCCGTTTCCATATTTACTTCTGATATATTTCCCTGCTGCGTATCTTTCGATTTACTCTGCTCTGTTTTCTTATTCTCTTCATTAACTCCCTGTACATTCCCATTATTTATATTTATAGTCATGTTATTCATGTTATCTTCAAAGGGCTCTAAGGCATTTTCTATACATAAAAATGAAATGCTTCCACCAATTACAAGCGCTAATATAATTATGCTGAATATAGCTTCTTTTCTATTTTTCATATACGTTTCTCCCGTATTACTTTTCTTATATTCTAACAAAAGCTTCAAACCCATCTTTTTCTTCTGTATTAGTTATACGGTTTTTTCTGCATTAAATTAATAACCATTTAAATAAATAATCCTTTTTATATAATATTTATATTTACCTATAAAAATTTTTCATACATTGCATTTATTTAATATAGTTTTTATACTTCCTCTGTCTGTATTTTAGGATTTAATATTGTCTTTCCTTCTTTAATTAATTTATTTCCTTTAACCATATATATCTCTTCTGGTGTAACTAAATAATATTCATTTCCATAGACTAAAAATAATTGATGTGGCTTATTATATAATTCTTTATAACCCTTAACTTCATTTATAAATTTAGTTTCATTATAAAGACTTTCTAAGTGAGTTATCTTATTTATATCTTTTTTTCTTAATAAATCTTGAAGAGCCATAAAGCAATTTGGTATATTAAACTCTTTCATATATGAACTTGCTACAGGATTCCCCCCATTAAATTCTATAACCTTAAATGTAGGCTTAAAATTATTTAAAATACTTTTATCATATATATTTACTTTTCCTGAATCCATATTTACAAATATATAATAGTATCCATTTAAGTAATTTAAACTATTTCCTTCCCTCTCCACCTGCTTTACTAAAAATAAAAATCCTTCTTGACCATCTATAACTCCATTTTGCTCTTTTGTAATAAAGTTAATTTTCCCTGTTGGATAGCTATATGTTATATAGTTATTACTCACTACTCCCACCATAGTTTGAATATCTACTTCAATTTCATTTACTTTCTTTAATGCAATCCCTGTCGCTTTATATAAATCTAAATTATTCTCATTTTCTAATGCTTTTATCCTATTTAAATATTCTTTCACTATTGAATTATTCACTATAAAAGCACTTTCATTTTGTAATTCATTATAAGCATCCATATAATGCTTCGCCTTAATCTCTGGCTCTAATTTTTCAAACTTTTCATTTAAAAATTTTGTAGTGGCTATATTTAAATCTTCTTTGCCTTTTTTAGCAAATCCATTAGTTCTAGGAAATTGAAAATCTTCAATTGCTTGTTTATAGTCCTTTTCATTTGATGCTGCTATTCCCTTATTAAACACTTGTAAACCTTGATTATATTGTATTTCATTTTCTTGTCCTTCACCTAACCATATACTTGCTTCATATAAGGCAGATTTATCTTTAAATTTTTCTTCTGCAGCTTTTTCATAGTACCTAGCCGCTTCTTTTAAATTGCAACTTGAAATAGCTTTCTTCATATTTTCTATATCTTTATCAAATGGTTTTCTTAATTGATGTACAACTATTATTCCTACTGATATTACTACTATTACGGCTATTACTAAACTCTTTAACCGTGTCTCTTTTTTATTTTTCATTCCTTGCTCTCCACTAATCTTTTTCTTATATTGTAGCAAAGCTTTTTCAACATAATTTCTCTTATAAATTGCATTTATAAAAGGATTATCTGAATAATAAAAATATCTCAGTTAAACTTTCATCTAACTGAGATATCTTTATCTATTTTAAAAGATTTTTTATAAATTGTTTTTCTGCCTTTATTAACATTAAACTACTTTTGTTCCGTGGATTTCTGTAGCTCCTGTTTTTTCTAAGATATAATCTCTATTACTTTTATTAACACCTTTTCCTGGCATTATTATAATTCTGTTTTCTGCATATTCAACTAATTTCTTTAATGAGTTCCAGTTGTATAATGCATCTCCTTTTCCACCTTTTGTTAGGATTCTATTTATTCCAAGTAAAAATAATCTGTCTATAGCATTTTTCATGTGCTCTAAGTCACTTAGTTCATCAAAAGCCATATGGAAGGTTACTTCTAAGTCACCTCTTATATCCATTAGATCTTCAATACAATCGTAATCTATATCACCATCTTTTATAGCTCCTATAACGATTCCATGAGCTCCTGCTTTTTTCACCATATCTATATCCATTTTCATGATTTCTATTTCTTCTTTTGAATATGTAAAATTTCCACCTCTTGGTCTTATTATAACCATTACAGGGATTTCTACATCTTCTACTACTTTTTTAATCGTTCCATAACTTGGTGTTGTCCCATCTTCTTTTAGATTATCGCAAAGCTCTATTCTATGAGCACCTCTTTTTAATCCATCTATTGCTTCAATATAATTTCCTACACAAATTTCATATATCATATTTTTTCCCCACAATTCTACATAAATTAATTTTCTATACACTTCTAGTTATAGCACGATAACCCTTAATTAACAATATACTTTTATTAAATAAAAACTAAGAAATTCCTTTTTAAACCTATTCTTTATTCTTCGCTAAATATTCTATTTCTTCTTCTGATAACCCCGTGGCTATTATTATAGTTTCTAATGGTGTATTTAACTTCATTAGCGCTTTAGCAGCTTTTTCTTTAGCTCTTCTTTCACCTTCTTCTATTCCCTTTTGCGTAGCATTCTCTAAATCACTTACTCTATCTGATATTGCCATCATTCTTTGCAAATAGATATCTCTTTGTTCTCTATCACTACTTAAATTTATTAATTCTTCTTTTGCTTTTTTTATTTCATCAATATTTCGTTCCAAAGCCTTCACCCTCTTACTCTCTGGATTTTTTATAAAGGAAACCCAAGCTTCTAAAAGATTACTTACCTCCACTTCATCCGATTCCTTAAGTTTTGGTAATTCTATAAAATGAATCTCTTGAATATCTGTAAGCTCTTCATTAGTTTCCACTTCTTTTAATCTATATCCATTATGATATCTATCATTTTTTAAATAATTAAAACTTAAAAGATTTATACATACAGTTCTTTTCAACTTATCATAGTTTTCTCCTTTTTTTAAATCTTCCTCGTACATTTTACTCCAATAATAGAGACTTCTTTTTATCATATTATATTCATTTTTAACTTGAATTTCTATATTTACTTTTTCATTCTTATTTGTCCTTGCTTTTATATCTAATCTACTATATTTATCATCTATATGTTCTTGGTTTATATCAGTTCCTTGAATCTCTACTGAGATTATTTTATCTTCTGATTCCATAACTGCATTTAAAAATGATATTAATATTTCTGGCCTTTTTTCATTTCCGAAAATCTTTTTAAAAACAAAGTCCACTTCTGGTTTTAATAATCCTATTTCCATCTTTTACTCCTACTAAATTACATTTTTTCTTATGTTTAAATTATTAACCTTTTTTACTTTTATTATAACATATACTTCTTTTCAAATTTAAAAAAACTAGCCCTCAGGCTAGTTTCTTCATTAATTCTTGACTATTTACTTTTAGTTTTTCACTAAATTAAACTGCTGCTGTTTCAACTTTAGCTAGTTTTATTTTCTTCTTATCAAGTCCAACAACTTTTAATATTTCTTCTGATCTAACTTTTGTTGATCCTGTAACTGTTGTGAACTTAACATGTTCTGATTCTAGGAATGTAAGTATAGCTTTATCTATTGCTATAGCAATATCTTCATCTTGCCATCTTACTCCATCTTTTTCATATCCAAACTCTCTTGGTACGAAGAATATATGATCATAATTTTGTAAATCTCTTAATGCTAATACATAAAGATCTTTTAATATTTCAATTTCTTTTTTAGTTCTCTTTCTTTCTCCAAGCATAAATCTACCATATATGTATGGTAAGAATGTTGCATAATCTGTTAATGCATAATCAAAATCATTTAACGATGCTTCAATTTGTGCTTGTCCTAAATATATACCATATTGTTCAGAGATATTTTCTATCATTCCTTTATCTCTTAAGTAATCAGTACTATATTCTGTTACTGCTCCAACATTTAAATCTCTTATTTTTAAATCTACATATAATTGTTGGATAAGTGTTGTTTTCCCACATCTTGGGCCACCTAATATAGCTATTCTTGTTGGCATAATCTTCTCTCCTTTATCGTTACACAGACATTTCTTCAGATTTTTCGACAAAATCCGAATACTTTTTAATTATATCAATCTTTCATTCAGATGTCCATTGTGCACAAGGTAATAGGTAAGAGAGAATAGATAAAAGGTATATAATTTTTTTTTCAAGACAAACTAATTAGGAGGAGATGATTTTTATGAATGATAAGAAAAATAAATCTTTAAGTACTTCTCCACAGATTACTACAAAAGTTTCTGAACATGGAGATAATACTCAAATGTCTAACCTTATGAATGACTATGCAGAAATTCAGAATTTAGCTAGTAGTTGTGAGCATTGTAATTGTGATAAGAATATTCAAGCTTCTGTAGATAGTTATCTTCCAAAGGAGAGAACTGACTACAATCCATCTAATTCACAATTAAATAATTTCTATGAATCTACTACTCCAACTAGAGCAACTAGTCCTGTAACGGATGATATTGCAGTTAATAATATTGCGACTTCAGAATTTGATAATACTGAAGATCCATTAACTGAAAAAAAAGAAAAGTAAAAAGATACACCTAAGCAATTTTGCTTAGGTGTATCTTTATTTTATGCTTTTAATTTTTCTAAGAAGTTTGTTAAGTTGTTTACTGTAGACATATCTTCTCTCTCAATGTCTGTTGGTTGAAGTTTCATTCCTAACTTTTCTTCTATTTGAATTAATATTTCGATTATTGCTAATGAATCTAAAAGTTCTGCTTCAAAAAGATTTAAATCTAAATCCTCTCTCACTTCATCATTTCCTGTAACTTCTTCTAAAATTTCTAAAACTGTTTCTCTCATTACAATTCCTCCTTTGTTTTATACATATATCTTCTATTTTAGATTATATCTTTAGTTTCTTCTATATTTCTATTTATATTTAATAGTTTTTTAATCTAAATGACACTTTTTATTCCATGTAATATATGTTGTACAAAGTGATGAACTATTCCAAAGTGTGAGAAATATCCTGAGAATATTAATAATAAAAATACAACTATATTGAATGTTACTATAATTGAAACTATCTTAAACCATGTTTTCTTTTTATTTCTCTTATAGAACTTTGATTTTCTTTGGAATATATCAGTTAAAACTAACATAAGTCCTTGTAAGAATCCATAAAGGATATAATACCATGTAATACCATGCCAACATCCTATAATAAGCATTGTCATAAACTGTGCTATATGTGATGCTGTATATCTACTTTTGAATCTCTTTTTTCTCATTGATGAGATTACAAATCTTGAATAAAGATAATCTCCAAGCCATTTTGAAAGTGTTATATTCCATCTAGTCCAAAATTCTTTCATATCTTTACTTATGAAAGGCATTTTAAAGTTATCTGGTGTTTTTACTCCAAAGAAATAACTTGTCCCAACTGCCATTAAGCAGTATCCTGCAAAGTTGAAGAATAAGTAGAATGTATATCCATAAGCATATGCTGCTGCATGTAAGAATGTAAGTTCATGTGGTATTTTCATTAACCAGTATGTATAAATTAAATAAGATAATATAAACTTATAAAACACACCTAAAATTAATTTTCTAATACCTACAAGAGCATACTCTTTTAAATATATATTTCTTGGAATTCTATTATTTGCTTCTTTATCAAATCTTCTGCTTCTATCTATTGGTCCTGAACTTAATGCTGGGAAGAAAGTAACATAGTATAAAAAGTCACCTAATTTTACTTCTGTTATTGTTCCATCATAAATTTCTATAATCATTTGTAATACTCTAAAGTTTAGATATGCAAGTCCCATAAATGTTACTACACCTATCCATATCTCATTAGTATATCCTAATTTATGTCCATTATAAGCAAAGTTTCCTATAGGTAATTTTACTCTTATAGTTTCTGTGTATTCAAATATTAGCATTGGTATTAAAGATAAGAAAAGACATATTCTATATTTTATTATACTGTCTGTTCTCCTTCTTATTTCTAAATAAATAAATACTATTAGAACTTCCCATATTATAAATACTGCAAAGTATAATAAGTGAAGACCTGTTCCTAAGATTACAAATATCATAAAGATAGTTGCAACCATTCCATAAACTTTTATTCTTTTTCCCATTGCTCCTAATATAAAGGCTGGTATTGTAACCAAGAATAGGAGATACATATAAAAATATGTACCATATTGTATAAGTGGGAACATTACATATCCTCCATTAGTCTTTTTCTATCGATTTTTCCATTTATATTAGTTGGAAATGCATCTATAATTTTTATATTTCTAGGTACCATATAGTTTGGTATATATGTCCCTAATTCTTTTTTAATAGCCATTCCATTCTTAAGATTACTTAAATCATTTTTTTCTTTAAGCTGTACAACACCTTGAAGATAAGCTATTTTTTCATCTTTATATACTGGTAAAACTATTGCATTTTCTACATTTAACACTTTTCTTAAGTTATTTTCAATGTCTTCAATTTCAATTCTGAATCCATTTAATTTAATTTGGAAATCTCTTCTTCCAGAATAATATATCATTCCATCTTGGAAATATCCCATATCACCTGTTTTATAAGCTCTCCATTCTTTTCCTTCAAACTCACTGTAGAAAAATGCTTCATTTGTTTTTTCTTCATTTTTGAAATAACCTTTTGATACTGATTTACCTATTATGATTATTTCTCCTTTTTCTCCTTCAGGAACTTCATTTAAATTTTCATCTACTATTTTAACTCCTGATGTTTTCATAGGAATTCCAACTGGTAGATTTTTTCCTGATTCTATCATTTCATAAGTTATATCATTTGTAGCTACACCAACTGTTGCTTCTGTTGGTCCATAACCATTTATAACTCTTGTATTTTTAAATCTATCCTTTAACGCTTTTGCAAGTTTTACTGGTAGCACTTCGCCTATAAATATCATAGACTCTAGCTTTGGTAACATTTCTGAGTTAAAACTATCTTCTGTTACACATACTCCTGCAAAAGATGGTGTAGATACCCATATTCCCATGTTAGATTCTTCGAACTGATTAAACATCTCTTTATAATCAGCTAAAGTTTTCTTTGATAATGAAAATAATGTACATCCATGTGAAAGCCCTGGATATATAGTTGTTACTGAAAGATCAAATGAATAAGCTGCTTGATTCATTATTACTTTTTCACTACCATCTATATTTAACTCTGGACTTATCCAATCTATAAAGTTATCTAGATTGTTACTGCTTATTTGAACGCCTTTTGGCTTTCCTGTACTTCCTGATGTAAAAAGAATATATGCATTTTCATCTCCTTTTACCCAAGAGTCCTCATTTAGCACTCCATTATATTTAAAGAAAATCTTCTCTAATTCTTCTTTATTTATAACAGTTATGTCTTCTCCAAATACTTCTTTTTCACAGTCACTAAAGTTAAAAAGAATTTTTGGTTTAACTTCTTCTTTAACAGTTATAACTCTATCAATTGGAAAACTTATATCTAGTGGTACATAAGCTCTCCCTGATTTTAAGGCCCCAATCATACATGCCATTATTAAATTTTCTTTGTTTCCGTATATCATAATTGGAGTGTTATCACTATGCTTTTCTTTTAAGAAACATCCAATTGAATTTGAATAGTTTTCTAAATCTTTGTATAAAAGGTCTTCTCCATCGCATGTTAATGCAACTCTTCCAGTTGCTGAATACTCTTTTATTCCTTTTAATATTTGCATTTTTAACTCCTTCCTCCTCTTACTCTCTTCTTCCGTAAAGTTATATTTTTATTTTAAACTTCCTTTGAGCCTTTTTTATATCTTCTTAGAACTCACTATAAATGAATGGAAGTTGTTTATATGGTGTAAATGTAATTATTAATATTCCAATTATTATTGCAATAGTTAATATTATACTCATTATTAAAAGCTTATTGTTGATCATAAATGTTATAAACTTTTTCACAAACATCAGTCCACCCTTCTGTTCCTAAGTGAGCTACGTCTCTTAAGAAGTATTTTTTTGTATCATCTTGCTCATAATTTAACACTGTAAATCCATAACTTTCTCCAAGCTTTTGTATATAATCGAAGAATTTTGTTCTTTCTTCTTTTGGTACTCCTATATAGTTATAGAACCAGTTCATACCAGGCATTAATACTATTATTGGCTTAACTCCTGTCTCTTTACATACTTGTAAGAATAATTTATATTGGTTTACTTCATTTGATGTCATTAAATCTGATGATGCATAGGCTTTATTATATATTGGTAAGCTATCTACAAACCCTTGATTATATTCTGAATTTAACATTCCATATGGATTATTTGTACTTAATCTCTTACCATCTTCATAAGCTAATTCTTGTTGTTTCTTCCAATTCCATGGCACTATTTTCTTTGATTCTGGTTTATATTTTGGTAATGTCTTTAATTCTTTATATAAAAGACCTTTTCCATTTAATTGAATCATAAATTTGTGCACTACATAATAAGGATAGAATAATACTCTTTCTATTTTTGATGAGATAGTATCATATCCATACATTTTTGCATATAAAACTTCTGGTTGATAATCTTTTGATCCTCTTAAATATAAGTACACTTGCTGTGCAAATTGCTTTTTAGTAGCAGGTGTTATCTCTGGATTATCTAAAAATTGGTAAAACTGTATTGGTGAGAATCTTACCGAGAAATTATAATTTGAAATTCCTGCTTGTGATAAGAACCATTGGAATGAAAATGTAAATACAACTTTCTTATCCTTTATTTTTGGATCTAAACTTCCTATTGTTGTGGCTGCTTGTAAGTCTTGATTAAATTCTTTACCTACTATAAATGCTTCATTTTTACTTTTTCCTGAGTTAAAGAAATAACTTGGATGTTGAAGTGTTACATGTCTAAGTTCTGATGAACCTAAAAACATTATATCTCCTTGATTTAAAAAATAATCATTTGCAACTACACCTTTAGACTTTAGGTCATCCCCGAATTTATTTCTAATTGGCATTAAGTCTTTTTGTTTCATTAATACTGGAATCTCATGGTCTAAATACATATTAAGTCCATTTGCAAATAAAACTCCAATTAATATAGGTACTATAAAGTATAATATCTTTAAATATTTTTTCATTGTTTTTCCCTTCTAAATAAATCAAAATTCTAATCTAGAATATTATTTTTACCCATTTTTATCAACTAAGTCTAGTCTCTATTCTTTAGTTTTTTTTTAATACTTCATTAACATATACCTCTATTTTACTCATTTCCTAAGAAAACCCCCTCAAAATAGTGCATTTAACGTCTATTTTCATGTTCATATATTAAATAGTTTATTTACTTTTCTTTTTTTCAATTTTTTGTGAACAGTTGATATTATCAACGCTTTACGCTGCTTTTTAATTTGCTTTCTTATATTATAGTTTATTTTCTAATTTATTTATTTCATTAAATTCTCTTACTTTTTTATTTTTTTATATACGAAAAAAGAACAATTTCTATAAGTAAACAGAAATTGCTCAATTCTTAATATTAATACACACTATTTGGTTAATTTGGTTGAACCTTTACGTAGAGATTTTAACACTTTCTCATTTTTCTGTCCAATATTTATAACATTTCTAAATATATGTACTATCATTTTGTTTGTTTATCTAATGTTTTTTCTTTAATATATCACTTAATTCAAAGTTAAACTTATGATTTATTTATAAAATTTCAAAAAATTTCTCATTTTTACAATTTAATTTATAAAAATTCACCATTTTTGCATTTATATGCGGTTTCTAATAGCAAACTTCTATATAACTTTCCCCTAAACCTGTTGGAATAACTTCATTCTCAATTTTTTTACCATTTATTAGTATCTTTTTTTCACCTCTAGAAACCTTTATTTTATATTTTTCATCTTTTATTTCTATAGAAAATGAATCTATATAACTTGGCATGTGTGGAGTTATAGTATATCCTTTCCCTTTTACCTTATTTAATCCAATTAGATTCTGAAGACCTATTTTATAAAACCATCCTGCAGCTCCTGTATAATAGCTCCATCCTCCTCTTCCTTCATAAGGTGGTCTAATATATATATCTGCACTTATTACATAAGGCTCAACTTTATATGTATCAGCCTTTTCTTTTGTATTAGAATGACTTATAGGATTTATCATATTATAAAAACCATATGCTTTTTCATTTTCTTCAAGCATACTATATGCTAATATGACCCAAGCTGCTGCATGAGTGTATTGCCCACCATTTTCTCTAACTCCTGCAACATATCCTTTTATATATCCTGGCTCTAACTTTGAACTTTCAAAAGGTGGGTGTAGAAGCTTAATTACAGAGATATCTCGATCTACAAGATATTTTTCTACTGATTCCATAGCTTTCTTTCTTCTCTCCTTACATCCAAGTCCTGTTATTACTGAAAAACTTTGTGGAAGTGAATCTATAAAGCATTCATCATTTTCACTTGAACCAAGAGGAGTTCCATCATCAAAGAAGGCTCTCTTATACCAAGCACCGTCCCAAGCATTTATTTCTATATTTTCTATAATAAAGTTTCTTTCTTTTTCAAATTCTTTTGCTCTAGAATCTTCACCTTTCTTTATACATAGTTCTTCAAAATCCTTAAGAATTTTAGCTAAGAACCATCCAAGCCATACACTTTCCCCTTTTCCTTTATTCCCTACAGTACTCATTCCATCATTCCAGTCACCACTTCCCATTAGAGGAATTCCATGACTTCCATATTTTAAAGCCTTATTTATAGCTCTAATACAGTGATTATAGATACTATCCTTTTCAGTAATATTATTTACTATCGTATATCTCTCATCCTCACCTTTATTTAATGGTGCATCATCTAAATAAGGAACCTCTTCATCTAAAATACTATAATCTCCTGTTAAATTTATATATTCAATAACTCCATAAGGAAGCCATAATAAATCATCTGAAAATCTTGTTCTTATTCCACTATTTACGATAGGATGCCACCAATGCTGTACATCACCTTCAATATACTGCCTACTAGCATTTTTTAATATTTGTGTTTTTAATATTTCAGGTTTAATTATTCCAAGAGATAATGAATCCTGCATTTGATCTCTAAATCCATAGGCTCCTCCTGATTGATAAAATGCTGTTCTACTTAAATATCTACAATTATAGTTTTGATATAAAAGCCATCCATTCATCATATAATCAAATGATTTATCTCCTGTATTTATTTTTATATTACCTAAAAAGCTATCCATCTCTAGTTTTATACGGTTTAATTCTTCAAACGCATTATTTATATCCTTATATTTGTTTATCTTCCCTTCTATAGCCTCTAAGCTTTCTTCTTGACCTAAAATACTTATAAGGGTTATCTCTTCGTCTACGGCCAGTATTATGTCCTTTTGAGTACATAAGCAAGGTTTATATCCTCCTCCACTTTTTGGAGTTATATTTTCTTCTATAGCCTTATTCAACATTCCTCTTCCTTCATCTATATCACAAGTATAATGATTTACCCCTTCTCCAAGAATTGTTCCATAAGCTATTTTTTCTTTAAAGCTTTTTGAGTATGTCTTTTTAGCAAAAGCAAACTCTTCTCCTATCTCCGTATATATTTTTTCATTATCTTTTCGTTTATTTTCTCCTAAAGCTAGTTCATTATAACTAAACATTGAGATACTTTTGCTTTCTCCACTTAGATTTTTCAATTTAACTATTTGAATCTTCAAGTCTTCTTCTAAAGGAACAAAAACTGTTATATTACCTTCTATTCCTCTACTTCTATGCCAGAATGTAGAATATCCAAAGTTATGATTTATCTTATAAACCCCTCCATCATCAAAGAGATTTTTATAGATAGAAAATAATTCTAAATCTGTATTATCTCTAAACCATATTCCTTCATACATAGGGTCTTTTATATAATCATTACTCCATGGTGTTATTTTATTTTCTCTACTGTTCCCGCACCATGTATAACTTGAACCTGACTCTGATATATGAGTTCCAAAGTTTTTATTACTTAAAACATTTATCCAAGGTCTAGGTGTAGATTCTTTATTTTTTAGTATTATATTATAACTTCCATCTTCCTTATTAAATCCACCATATCCATTAAAGAAATCTAAATTATTCCCCTCTTCTTTTTCTATGTATATTGGATCTTTTTCTAGTTCCTCTTCTTTCCTATCATTTAAATGAAGTAGTATTTTACAGTCTTCTTCTATATCACTATCTAGCTTATGCATCTTTTCATAGTATTCTAATTTTTTTTCAAAACTGTCTCCATCTTCATTTATATAAATAGTTGCAATACCTGTAAGGAAATGGAGATATTCTTCATCAATATCACCTTTATTTAATATAAATACTCCTGTTCTATCTCCACCTCTAAAGTTATTTAAAAGCTTATCTATATCTTTTCTATTTCTTACGTTATAATCTATCTCTTCTTCGTTATATATGATTAAATCTAGCTCTATGCCTTTAAGTTCCATATAGTAATGGAATCTTATAACATCCTTTAATAACTTTTTATCTTCCTTTGATTTTAAAAGAATTATTTTTTTATCTCCTGAAATCCCATATCTCCATAAATCTTCTTGTGACCCCTTAATATTTTTTATATAATTATCTCTAAATTTTCTTCCTTCACCTATGTAAAGAATCTCTCTTAAAACCTTTTGATATTCATTACTTTTTTCTGATGGCAGAGATAATCTATTTAAAAGAAGGCTAGCCATTTTATTATATTTTCTCTCTATTTTAACGATATCTTTTAAATATTTATTTTCTCTTACCATTCTTATTATTTCTCTCTTATCATCTGTAAAGCCTATAATTAAATTCAATACCTTTTCTTTTCCCTTTTCTAAAGTTATTTCTTTTCTTATAGCTATACATGGATCTAAGGGTTGAAAACTTTTATTTTTTAAATCTTCTTCAACTCCTATAGGGTTTTGAAATGTTCCATTTCTTTTAATAAAGTTTTCTCTATTTGTTGTAAATTTCAATTTTCTATCATCTTCATTATTTCCCTCAACTAAACTTACAAAAATATAATTTTCTTTATCTTCTTTTTTTCTAGTTCTCCTTTTAGCAATAAGAATATTTTCTCCGTTTATAAATTCTGTTTCTATAAAAAGATCTGAAAAGGCTTTATGAGCTAAGTCTGCTTCTAATGTTGTTATTATAGGTTCTAAATAAGATGTTATTTCTAGCTCTACATCTCTTTCTTTTAAATTTTTTATTTTTAAGCTTCTTATTTCTAAGTCTTCTTCTGGTGAAACTAAAATTTTCAGCTTTGTTTCTATTCCATTTTCTATTTTTTGAATTTCACTTCTATCTTCTGAAAACTTAACTTTATATCTTTCTCCTAGCGAGTTAAATGGATAATATGTTGGGCTTTGAATCTTATTCCCTTTTTTATCTTTTATGTAGAATAAAACTCCACCTTCTTCCGATAAAAAGTCTCCACCCCATCTATAAATCATATTCTTCTCACATTTAGAGTATCCTCCACCAAGGCTATTTATCATTACAGAGTATTTTCCATTTGATAAAATATTACTTCCCTTATCCAATACTTTTTTATCATTTAAAACTCTAGTATTAAATATTACTCTTTTCATTTTAAATTCTTCATTTATAAAGCCTTCTTTTTCAGCTAAAACTAAGTTTTCCATTTTTTCTTTTAATATTATTTCAGTTGTCTTTACTTCTGGAATGCTATGAAACCTTTCTATCATAATATCGTCTTTCAAAATATTATCTAATGCTAAAAGAGATATCCCTATATGATGAACCATATAGGTTTTAATTAATAATCCCTTTCTTTCTTTTGCTTCATACTCATTTATTACTTCTTCTTTTAACAACTTTGTTATTCTATTTGGCGTATAGTCTACAGCTTCTATAAATCCATACTTTCCATATGCTCCAATATCCTCTAGTGCTTTTAAGTTTCTTATTCCTTCTTCTTTACAATATTGAAGTGCCATCATTGTAGAGTATGGAGATATAACTAATTCCTCTTCACTATCTCTTCTCATTTCTAATTTTGGTACTCCAAAAGCTTTATATTGATAGTTTTTTTCATTATCAAATCTATAAAAAGCTGATTCTGATATACCAAAAGGAACTTTTTTCTTTCTTCCATATCTTATCTGTGCCCTTACCGCTCCTTTATATGTTTCCCATAGAACACTTCCATTAAATGCTCTCATTATTAAGGAAGGCATTAAATATTCAAACATTGTTCCACTCCAAGAAAGAAGTGTTTTATGTATTCCTACATTTCTATAACTTCTTTTTAGCTTAAACCAATGACTTTCTTCAACCTCGCCTCTAGCTATTGCTAAAAATGAAACTATTCTTGCCTCTGAAGCTAAAAGGTCATAATAACTTTTTCCTAAACTATCTTCTTCCATGTTATATCCAATATAAAATAATTCTTTTCGCTCATTATATAGTGGTTTAAAATTCATTTCATCTATATATTTATTTAAAAGTTCGTCTTCTCTGTAGTTTTTCTGCATAAACTTTTTTACTATCATTAAATATGAAAGAAGGTTTCCACTATCAACGGTTGAAACATATTTAGGGTGAAGTGGCATTTTACTCCTTATATCATACCAATTTAAAAAATGGCCGTTCCATATTTCTAAATCTTCCATAGACTTTAATGTCATTTGAATTCTATAGATAGCATTTTCTAAATTTATAAATCCTAAATCATATGCAACTATATTACAAATCAAAGAAAGTCCAATATTAGTTGGAGACGTTCTTAATGCTTCTCCAACTAAAGGATCTTCTTGATAATTATCTGGTGGTAAATAATTATTTTTTAGATTTACTAAATCACTATAATATCCCCACATGTCCTTGCTTATTTTTAATAAATATATTCTTTCCTCAGAAGTTAGAAATTCTTCTTTTTCTTCACTTTTACTTATACTCCAAGCTACATAAGGTGAAAATACCCATAAGACTCCAACTACTACTCCCAAAACAGAAACTATTTCATTTGCATAAAAGCTTAAAAGTACTGTTATAAGTCCTGCAATAATTGAAAACCACATTCTTTTTATATAATATCCAAAGTTTTCCATCCTTCCTTTATCTTCAATATCAGACGCTCTCCACTTTAACAAATTCTTTTTGCTTATCCCTAATCTATAAAGACTTCTTATTATTGCATCTAACATTATTACTGCTTGATAAGGTATAAAACTTATTATAAGCATAACTGTAATTAGTGTTTTTCCACTTCCATTTAGTTTATTTTTAGGTGTTACAACAAAATCTGTTACTCTGAATATTAAAGGAGTAATGCAAGTTAAAAATAAAACTGTTACTATTCCTCTACCATTTGGAAGAAGTAAAAATGCAAGCCAAAGTCCAATTAAAAGCCATGGTGCTAAAAGACTCCTTCTTAAGTTATCAAAGATTTTCCACTTTGAAATCCCCTTTAATTCCTTTGAAAAAAGCCAGTTTATAATTTGAAAATCTCCTCTAACCCATCTATGTAATCTACTTATGCTACCCATATATGTACTAGGATACTCTTCAATAAGCTCACAGTCTGTAACTAATCCACATCTAGCAAGTTCTCCTTCTAAAAGATCATGACTTAATATTCTATTTTCTTTTATTTTCCCACTTATAGTTTTTAAAAAGGCATCAATATGAATAATTCCCTTTCCTGTAAAAGACCCTTTCTTAAAAAAATCTTGATATGTATCTGAATAAGCTGTTGAATATCCATCAACACCACTATCTCCTCCAAATATCTTTGAAAATCTAGTTTTATTTTTACTTTCTAGAGATATTGAAACCTTTGGTTGCATCATTCCATATCCTCTAATTATTTTATCTACTGAAATTTTTGGATTATTTAATGGATGTGCCATAGCTCCAACTAATCTTCTTAAAGTATTTCTTTTCATAAATGTATCTGTATCTAGTGTAATTAAATATTTTGATGTTTTTAATACTTCTATATCATTTGAAAAAAACTTAAAGCTTCCAGAAGTATCTCCTCTTAAAAGCTCCATAAACTCCATAAGCTTTCCTCTTTTTCTTTCCCAGCCTATATACATTCCTTCACTTTTATTAAATAATCTTTCCCTTGTTAAAAAGAAAAATCTATCTTCTCCGTATGTATCATTTAATTTTTGGACTTCCTCTCTACCATATATATTTAATTCTTCTTCCTTTTTTAAATCTGGATTTTTACTATCTACAAAGTCTCCTAATATAACAAAATATGCATTTGGATCTTTATTTCCTAAATGATAAACCTCTAGTTTTTCTACTAAACTTTTTATTTTTTCTTTATTTTCTATTATTGTAGGAATAACTACTGTAGTCTTATTTTCTTCACCTATTCCACTTCTAAAATCTATTTTTGGTATATGGGCCATCTCCATATGTCTAGGTATAAAATAATTTATAAGCCCAACTATAATCTCACTACAAGGCACAAGAATTATAAAAAAGCCTACTACATAATCACTAAAGCTTCCATAATCCCATTCAAATAGATAATCTATCCCTATTATAATTAAAGCTAATATCAACGTAAGAATTATATTTGTGAAAATAAATCCACCTTCTGATCTCTTATTCTTATCACGGCCCTTTAAATTTAAACTTTTTAAAAGTTCTTCATAGCCAGAATCAACTATATAATATCCTATATGTGTCCTTTCATCCCAATTTCCCTCAATCCTTTTTTCTCTTGCAAGTTCAAAAGCTTTTTCTGCAACCCTTTCCTCTAAAATATCAAACTTTCTACTTATTTTTTCTATTTTATGTCTATAGTAGTCCTTTGACTTTTCCTCCATATAAGGATATGTTCCACTTGGATCTTTTAAGAGATATCTCTCAATTTCTGATACATTATCAAAAAATATTTTCCATTCTAAATTATCTGTTATTCTTAATTCTGTTATTCTTTTTTCTATATCTTCTTCAAGCTCTTCACTTATAAAAAGGTCATCTAAATTTCCTTTTAAATAAAATTCCTCAATTTGGTGAACAATTCCACAAATATCTATTAGTAGAAATATTCTAAGCATAATTGGAAATGAAACCACTTCCCCATAAGAAAGTTTAATATTTCTAGATAATATAAATTTACATAACTCTTCTTCCGTTAATTTATTTGAACTTTCCATAAAGTCCTTTGCTAATAAATATGACCTTGGTAAACAATCCTTTGCACAATCTATCTCTGTAGGTAGTTTAAAGAAGTATTTTTCCGGCATATTTTTCTTTACGAAATTAAACTCTCTTTCTAAAAGATATGTATTATCTAATATCCACTCACTAGCTGTAGTTTTTACACCACCATTTTTTATACAAATATTTATTCTTTTATATCCTTCTCTAAGGGAGTTATATGCAATATTTAAATCTTTTAATAAGTTTCGTCTATGTTTTTTAAATTCATTTTTACCCATATAAAAAGCCTCTCTTTTCAATTTAAAATTCTTAAAAATAGTCTTTCCAAGAAAACTTAAATTTATTACAAGGCTTATCCATTAATATCCTATAGCTTGTATTTTTATCTAAAATATGTTAAATTTATAGTGAGATTTTTAAGAAATCTCTCCTTTAGAAATATTTTAACAAAAGCAATCACTTGTATCATTTTGGTGCAAGTGATTTCTTTTATGCACAAAAAAAGAACCCCCTCTAAGGGAGTTCTTTATTTTTATTATAAATTATAGAATTCAGTGAAAGCTTTAATTGTATAATAGTTATCTTTAACTGAAGCTAATTCTCTAACTGAGTGCATTCCTATAAGTGGTGCTCCCATATCTACAACTGGAATACAAAGATCCGCTGCTGACATTGGTCCTATAGTAGTCCCACCTCTTACATCTGATCTATTTACGAATTCTTGCATTGGAACATTAGCTTTTTCACAGATTGCTTTAAATATTGCTCCTGAATATGCATCAGTTGAATAACTTCCTGAAGCAGCTTTCTTTAATACAGGTCCCATTCCAAGTAATGGTCTGTTTGTTGGATCGTGTTTTTCTGGAACATTTGGATGAACTGCATGAGCTAAATCTGCTGAAATCATAACTGAATTTGCTAAAGCTCTAAAGAACTCTTCTGTTCCTTTTCCTGTTGATATAACTATTCTTTCTAATAATCTTCTTATAAGATTTGAATGTGCTCCTTGAGCAGTTAAACTTCCTATTTCTTCATTATCTACAGCAATCATAACCTTTGTACTATCTATTTCATTACTATCTAGTAATGCTCTAACTCCTGCATATACCATCCATTTATCATCTAGTCCACCAATTGAAATAAATTCTTCATCCATTCCAACTAAGCATCCTTTAGTATATTCATATAAGAAAAGATCAAAATCTAATATTTGGTCCTTTTGAACTCCAAGAGCTTCACAAAGTAAGCTTATTAAATATCCTTCTTTTTCTAACTTTTCATTTACAAATCCTAATAAAGGTAATGTATCTTTTTGCTTGTTTATAGCAAATCCTTCATTTACAGTTCTATTCATATGAATAGCTAAATTTGGAATTATTAAAACTGGCTTATTTACATCTACTAATTTAACTGTAGGCTTAAGAGGATTTTCTCCTTTTAATGTAACTCTACCTGCTATGCTAAGAGGTCTATCAAACCAAGTACTAAGTATAGCTCCACCATATCCTTCAGTATTTAATTTAACGTATTGTCCTTCACTTTTCATATCTGCATTTGGTTTTATTTTAAATCCAGGGCAATCAGTATGAGCTCCTATAAGTCTAAATCCGTCTTTTTCAAGCTCTCCTTTTCCCACTACAAATGAAATTATAGCTGAATCATTTTTTCTAACATAATACTTTCCACCTTTTTCAAGTGTCCATGCATCACTTTCTAAAAGTTCTTTAAATCCTTCTTTATCTAACATGTTTTGAACTTCTTTAGTTGCATGAAAAGCAGTTTTTCCATTATCTATAAATTCCATTAATTCTTTTGCTAATTTCTTTTCCATCATTATCACTCCTAATCTCTAGTTTATATAAAAACATTTTACCACAAATCTAATTTATATTTATCTCTAAATTACTATCTAGTTCTATATATCATATATAATTGACATATTTCATTTTATATCTTACAATTTTATTATACTAAGGAGGAATATTTATGAAATTAATTAATGACTTTACTTTACAAGACGAAAGACTAAATAAAGAAGATGCTATCTTAACTGCTAAAGGCTATATCTATACTCAAATTTTTGCCTTAATTTTATTTATTTTAGAACTTATTTTTAAAACTAATGTTATTTTAATATTCCAAACTGCATTTATTTTAATTATTTGCAACTTATATATAGTTATTAAAGCACGTACTGCTGGTTTGAATATTTTAAATATTTTAAATCCCAAGGATGAATGTTTAATTAGCTTTAGAAATACGTTTTTTAAGAAAGCCTTCTATCTAATTCTTAGATATGATCTGCTTATTGGAGTTCTTGCTTTATATAGCCTTTATTTTACAAAATCTTTTAATGGTTTCAATCTCTTATTTTCAACTTTAAATCTTCTTGCTATTATTATTCCTTGCTGTTATATTAGCATTAAACAATATAAAAAAGGTATTTTAGGACGTACTACAACTCAAACTAACTCTAAAAAAATGTCTTTAGAAAAAAGAACTTTTTTTGCTACTTTGGTTTTTGGTGCTACTATGACATCTTTTCAATTTATATCTGGAAATCATACCCCTCTCCTTTTATTAAGATTCTTTCTAATAAATTCAATTTCATGGGGAATTATGTTTTATGTTTTTACAAGCTTATTATTAAAATTTGCTAAAAAGAGAAATACTAAATTAGAAAATATAAATGAGGAATAATCTTATGTCAAAAAATTTAAAATTAAAATCAGCACGTGCTGGTAAAGATTTGTCTCAAGCTGACCTTGCTAACATCGTTGGTGTAACAAGACAAACAATTAGTATGATTGAAAGTGGAAACTATAATCCAACAATTAATCTATGTATATCAATTTGCAAAGCTTTAGATGTCACTTTAGATGATATATTTTGGACTTAAATATATCATTTATTAGTGATTATACTTCCACTCTAGTTACCAATTAGAAACTCTATCTCTTAGGAATAATAATCATTCTTTATTATTTAATAATTATTATTATATAGATTGATTAATCTCTATATTTAAGCTACAATAGTAATATTAGTTTAGAGGGGGCATAATTTATGATATCAAAACTTTTAGTAAATACTTTTGTAAAAGATAATACTAACATTAAAGATAAAAAAGTTAGAAATAACTTTGGTACACTAGGCGGTGTAGTTGGAATTATAGTTAATTTAGTTCTTACTGCTATAAAAATTTCAGTAGGTGTTGTAACTGGAAGTGTAGCTATAACTGCTGATGGAGTTAATAACCTTTCTGATGCTGGTTCTTCTATAATTACTATAGTTGGATTTAAAATGTCTAGTAAACCAGCTGATAAAGAACATCCCTTTGGGCATGGTCGAATAGAATATATTTCAGCACTTGTAGTTTCTTTTTTAGTAATCTTAGTTGGGCTTGAATTTATTAAGACTTCTTTTGATAGAATTCTTCATCCTGGAAAAGTTACTTTTGAAGTTATTCCTTTTATTCTTTTAATAGTTTCTATACTTTTAAAAGTTTGGCTTGCTGGATTTAATAAATATATCGGAAATAAAATAGATTCTAATGCTTTAAAGGCTGCAGCTATTGATTCTTTAGGTGATGTTTTTGCATCAAGCTGTGTTGCGATTTCATTTTTAGCATCTAAATTCACTAACTTTCCTATTGATGGCTATGTAGGAGTCGTAGTTGCATTAATTATCGTTTATTCTGGATATTCATTAATTAAAGATACTTTAAATCCATTACTTGGTGAAGCACCAGACCCAGAGCTTGTTAGTGAGTTAGAGGAACTTTTACTTTCATATCCTCACATTACAGGAATTCATGACTTAATTATCCATAACTATGGACCAGGACGTTGTATGGCATCTGTTCATGCAGAAATTCCATCAGATATAGATATAATGGAAATTCATAATATTATAGATAAAGCTGAACGTGAAATTTCACAAAAACTTGAACTATATCTTGTAATTCACATGGATCCTATTTGTTTAGAAACAGATGAAATTAAAGTTGCTCATTCTGAAGTATCAAAGATTATAAAATATAATCCATTAATAAAATCAATGCATGACTTTAGAGTAGTCGGTGAAGGTAATGTTAAAAATCTTATTTTTGATGTTGTTGTAGATTCAAAAAATCTAAGCAAAATAATGAATGAGAAAGATTTAAAATCTGACATAACTTCTTCAATAAAAGAACTTCACCCAGAATACAACTGTATTATAACTATAGACCACGATTTTACTTAAAAACTAGCTTAATGCTAGTTTTTTTATTGCAAAATAATACTACTTCACACTTTATTTTATTAGTTGCAAAAATATAGGCTATATTCCAATCAAATTGAAATATAGCCTATATTTAAATTTATATCTTTAATTAAAGCACTTTCGATAGAAAAGCTTTTGTTCTTTCATTTTTAGGGTTTTTAAAAATCTCTTCTGGATTTCCTTCTTCCATAACTATTCCTTCATCTATGAAAAGTATTCTATCTCCAACTTCTTTTGCAAACCCCATTTCATGAGTAACTATAATCATAGTCATCCCTTCATTTGCAAGAGATTTCATTACCGACAATACTTCTCCTACCATTTCTGGATCTAAAGCTGATGTTGGCTCATCAAAGAGCATTACATCTGGTTCCATAGCTAATGCTCTAGCGATAGCTATCCTTTGCTTTTGTCCTCCCGAAAGAGAATTAGGATAAGCATTTACTTTTTCAGAAAGTCCTACTTTTTCTAATAATTCTAAAGCTTTCTTTTTACTTTCCCCTTTACTCTTTTTCTTTACATTCATAGGTGCTAAGGTTAAATTTTCTAATACAGTTTTATGAGGAAAAAGATTAAACTGCTGAAAAACCATTCCCATCTTTTCTCTTATTTTATTTATATTTGTTTTTTTATCAGTAATACTTTCTCCCTCAAATATTATCTCTCCATCTGTTGGTATCTCTAAAAGGTTAAGACATCTTAGAAATGTACTTTTTCCTGAGCCTGAAGGCCCTATAATAACTACGACTTCACCTTTTTTTACTTCTTCATCTATTCCACATAAAACATTATTATTTCCAAAACTTTTTTTTAAATTTTTAACGGATATCACTTGCCTTCATCCTCCTTTCAATATACTTCATTAAACGTCCTAATGTAAAAGTCATTACAAAATAAAATACTGCAACTACAATTAATGGTTCAAAAGGCTTATATGTTGCTCCCTTTACTATATTGGCAGTAAACATTAATTCATGTACTCCTATTACAGAAGCCATTGAAGATTCTTTTATTACTACTACAAATTCATTTCCTATGGCAGGAAGAATATTTTTAACTGCTTGAGGTATTATTATCATTCTCATAGCCTGTCCTCTATTCATCCCTAAACTTCTTGCTGCTTCCATTTGCCCCTTATCAACAGCTTCAATTCCTGCTCTAATTATTTCTGATACATAGGCTGCTGAATTTAATGATACTGCAATTATTGCTGCATAAAGTGCTTCTATATCCATCCCTAAAAATAATGCACTACCTGAATAAACCATAGTTATTTGTAATATCATAGGAGTTCCACGAACTACTTCTACATAAGTAGATGCTATTATATTTAATGGCTTTATACCAAATATTTTAAAATTTATTGACTTGAAAAAATATAGAACTGACCCCATTACTGTTCCAAATAGAACCGCTATTGCTGATATTATTAATGTTAATTTAGCTCCCTCTAAAAATACTGGAAAGTATTCTGAAAGAAAACTAAAATCTAATGTATACCCCATATTTCCCTCTTCCTTAATTAGCTATTTTATTTGCATTTATTATAAACTTCTCAAGTTCTCCACTATCAAGTAATCTTTTTATAGTTTTATTAGCTTCTTTTATTAACTCATTTTCACCTTTTTTAACTGCTATTGAGTTTCCGCCACCATCTGCTTCAAATTCTATTGGTGCTAACATCATTTCTGGATTTTTTTCTATTGCCATTTTTGCTACTGGTTCTTCTGTTATTAATGCTTTTATTTTTCCTGTTTTTAGTTCTAAAATTAAATTATTTACATCTGCTAAAAGTGTTGGATTTATCGCTTTCACCTTTTCATTTGCTAGTTTTTCTTGAGTTGATCCTAGTTGTGCACCTATTTTAACACCTTCTAAGTCTTCTATTTTCTTAAATTTTTCTGCATCCTTTTTATTTATTAATACTCCATGTTTTGCTTCATAATATATGTCTGAAAATGTAACTACTTTTTCTCTTTCTGGATCAGGGTTCATTCCTGAAATTATCATATCTATTTGTTCTGCCGTTATTGCTGATAAAAGTGAATCAAAGGACATATCTTTTATTTCTAATTTAACTCCTAAGTCCTTAGCTACTTCATTTGCTAAATCTACATCAAATCCAACTAATTTCTTTTCTCCATTATCCATAATATAAAATTCATATGGAGCATAGTCACCACTAAGTCCTACAACTAATTTTCCATTCTTCTTTATTTCTTCTAGCTTATTTTCTCCCTTTGTTTCTCCATCTTTATCAGACTTGCTTCCACAAGCTCCTAAGCTAAACATCATTATTCCTGTAACTGCTACTACTAATATTTTTTTTAATAATCCCTTTTTCATTTTATGCTCCCCCTCTTTTTTCAATTTTATTACTTTTTTTACTTTTTATAACTTGGTATAATTATACATTTAAAATTCATTTTTATGCAAGCTTTTTTTATATTTTTTTAATTTTATTTATTTTGTCTGCATTTCACGTACATATCGAAGGTTTTTATATGTATTTATTCTTCTACTCATATATATTTATGCATTACATATTTATATATTTCCTATTTTTTATAATCTTATTTTTTGTAGACGTATACCCAATGAACCTTTTTCCATTTAAAAGTATATATTGTATTAACTTATATCAAAGGAGTGATTTATATTGGATAAAAATAAAGATCGTCACATTTTTCTTGGTGGAAATACTTCGGAGGGCTTCTGTTCTTTCTTTGATCATATAATCGATAGAGAATCAGCACAAAAAATAATCTGCCTAAAAGGCGGGCCTGGAACTGGAAAATCTTCTTTAATGAAAAAAATTGCTTTTCATTTTAATACTCTAGGTTATAACATAGAACAATTTCATTGTTCTTCAGATGACCATTCTTTAGACGGTGTTGCTATTCAAGAATTGGGATTTGCCATTGTTGATGGAACTGCACCTCATATTGTTGATCCTGAATATCCTGGCGCATTAGATAAAATAGTTGATTTAGCAGTTGCTTTAAATAAGCCAAATATGATTCCTCATAAGGATGAAATTATGGCTTTAAATGCGTCAATATCTAACCTTTTTAAAAGAGCTTATAAATATTTTAATGCTGCTAGTGTTTTATATAAAGATTGGGCTGATTTAAATTACAGCACTTTAGACAAAAATAACTTAGCAAAATTAAATCTTTCTATTAATGATTCAATTTTTCCTAATTGTAGAATAGCTCCTATCGGAAAAAAACGTCATTTATTCGCTACTGCTTTTAGTCCTAATGGCGTAGTATCTTATCTTGATACTTTAGCTTCCGACTTAAATTCTATATATATTTTAAAAGGTGAGCCTGGACTTTGTAAAAGTGAATTACTAACACAAATTTCAGATACAGCTATTGAATATGGTTATAATGTAGAGTTATATCATAATACTCTTCTGCCTGAAAAACTTGCTCATGTCATAATCCCTGACTTGAATATTGGTATATTCTCTGAAAGTGAAATTTCTAAATTAAACTTTACAGGAACTATTTTTAATCTTACAAATTTATGTGATCAATCAAAGTTAATAGCTGTAAAAGAAGAAATAGACTTTAATAAAGTTGAATTTGAACTTCTTCTAGATAAAGGCCTTTCTTTAATAACAGAAGCTAAATCACTTCATGATAAACTGGAAACTTACTATGTAGGAAATATGGATTTCAATAAAATTAATGATATTTTTGATGAAATAGTAAAAGAAGTTGAAGCACTAATTTAAATTAATTTATACTAAAAAAATGGCTAAATAAAAATAACCCCTGATAGTTTAATTTTAACTACCAGGGGTCTTTTATCTCTTCTCTATTACTTCTTACCTATTCTCTAAACTATTTCTTTTCTATAACAGAAAGTCTATGAAGTGCTCTAGTACACATTATATATTTAACTAAGTTTGGAGAATCACCTTCATCTAAAATAATAACTCCATCAAATTCTAATCCTTTTGCATAGTAAGCAGGCATTATAACCTTACCACCATTATAAATTATATCACTTCTATCAAAAGTTAAAATTTTAGTTTTTTCTTTTAATTTAGATGATATTTCTTTTAATGATTCTTTATTTTTTGTGATTACTGCAATACTTTCTAATCCTTCTTCTTCATAATCTTCAATAATTGAAAGTATTGTCTCTATACTATCTTGAAGGTTTTCAACCTTTTCTTCTAGTACCTTTTCACCATGTCTGACTAATGGAACTATTCTATCTTCTTTTAAGAATTTACTTGCATATTCCATAATTTCTTGTGTAGAACGATAACTTTTATTTAAATTATAATTAGTTACTTTATCTCCAAAGATTCTATCTAAGTTAACCATAGCTACCGATTCATCAGTTTCTATAAGCCTTTGATTACTATCTCCAACTATAGTCATACTTTGACAACCTGTCATTTCTTTTATTATTTCATATTGCATATAACTATAATCTTGTGCTTCATCTATTACCACATGCTTATAATCTTTTGTTGTCTTCTTTCCTTCAAGCTTTACCATAAGATATAATATTCCTGCTAAGTCCATATAAGTTAACTCTTCAATATTAAGAGCTTTTTTATAGACATTTACTGTTTCTTCTCTAGTTATCCATTTATTTAAAATAGTTCTAGCAGTTATAACTTCTCTTACTACTTCTCTTATTTTTATTCTTCTTTGGAAATCCAAATTATTTTTTTCAAAGATTAATTCATCTTCTTTAACTTCTTTTAATTTTTCTTCAATCTCTTTATTTAATTTCCAAACTGCTTCATCTCTTTTATCTTTAATCTTAGAAACTATTATTCTTTTTATTTTTTCATTTCTTCTAAATAGAGGCATATTTTTATAGTAATCTATAAATAAATCTTTTATCTCCTCTTTAGTCATTATAGTTTCTCCAAAGAAAACTACATCTTCTGGATTAAAATAGTTTTTATCCATATCTAAAACTATATCATTAAGCTTTTGAATAAATTCCTTAGAACTTTTCTCTTTATAGTCTTTTAAATTTTCTTTTTTCCCATTCATAGCTTCTTCCATATAATAAGCGAAACCTTTAACTTCTTCAGTTAAATTTATTTCATCCTTTGCAAAAGCTTCAAATGTCATATTATCTATTCTATCTTCTCCAAGTGAAGGTAATACCCCACTTATATAATCCATAAATATATCATTTGGTCCTAAAATTAAAACTTTATTTCCAAACTGTTTTCTATAGTTATATAAAAGATATGATACTCTATGAAGTGCTATTGTAGTTTTTCCTGAACCTGCAACTCCGTTTACTACTATCACTTTTTCTTTTGGTGCTCTGATAATTTCATCTTGTTCTTCTTGTATAGTCATAACTATATCTTTAAGCTTATCATTTGAATTATTAGTTAAAACCATTTGAAGAATTTCATCTTTTACATCTACTGCCGAATCAAAAATTCCTTTTAACTCACCTTTTTTAACTATGATTTGTCTTCTACCAATTATATTTGCTTCAATATCACCTTCTGGTGCTTCATAAGTAGCTGTTCCTAAATTTCCTTTATAAAAAAGTGAAGCTATAGGTGCTCTCCAGTCAACTATTACCGGCTCATACGTTTCTTCTGGTGTTAATCCAAATCTTCCTATGTACATTTCTTCTGGCATGTCATCTTCAATAAAGTTTATTTTTCCAAAGTAAGGACTCTCCTTTAACTTCGTAAACTCTTTAAGCTTTCTATCAATAGTTCTAAAAGCTTCTTCTTTTACATAAGCTTCATGATCAAAATATTCTAATACTTTATCTTCATCATCCCTATACTCTTCGATTACTTTTTTTCTATAATCTACTATAAATTCTGTTATATATTTTCTTTTTTCAATATAATTTATTATCTCACGATTAAGAACATTTAAGGTTTCCCCTAAATGTTCTCTCTCTAATGAGAAATCTATGCTTTTTTCCACGTAGACATCTCCTTTATGCTTTTATTTATTTTCGTTATTATCTTCAACTTCTGTAGAATTTTCAGTTTTTTCAATTGATGATTTTCCTTCTTCAGTTGATGACTTTTCTCCATCATTCTTTGGTAATTTATCTAGATTTACAGTTACTTTTCCTTTTTCTAAATCTAAGTCTTTTACCTCTGTTTCATTGTTTTCACCTGAAACTTCACCTTCATGTAACTGTTTATCTTTTTGCATTTCTTCTAATGCTTCATCTAGAGCTGCAAATTTAGCTTTTCTTTCCTCAGCTTCAATTCTAGCTCTTTCTTCATTTTTCTTAGCTATTTCTTCTAGCTTAGCTTTTCTAAGTTCTTCTGCTTTTTTCTTAGCTTCTTCAACTTCTTTTTTAGCAGCTTCTCTTATTTTATCTTTTTCTTCTTTTTTGATTTTCATTTCTGGATATTTTCTATAAACTGCATCCATAAATTCATCTCCAAAGATTGTTTCTTTTTCTAATAATACTCCAGCGATTTCATCTAAAAGATCTCTGTTGCTATTTAATATTTGTCTTGCTTTTCCGTGACAGCTTCTTACTATATTTAAAACTTCTTCATCTATAAGAGTTGAAGTTTGTTCACTACAGTTTCTAACTGCTCTACCATCTAGGTATCTATTTTGAACTGATTCTAATGCCATCATATCGAATCTATCAGTCATACCATAAACAGTTACCATACTTCTAGCTGTTTGAGTAGCTCTTTCTATATCATTTGATGCTCCTGTTGATACAAGGTTAAATACTTCTTCTTCAGCAGCTCTTCCACCAAACATTACAGTTATTTGATTTAATAAATCTTCTTTTGATACTAAGTACTTTTCATCTTCTGGTAATTGCATAGTGTATCCTAATGCTCCCATTGTTCTTGGTACTATAGTAATTTTGTGTACTGGATCTGAATCTTCAAGTAATGCTGCAACTAAAGCATGCCCAACTTCATGGAATGCAACAGCATCTCTTTCTTGTTTTGAAAGAATTCTATCTTTCTTTTCTTTACCAGCAATTATATCTTCAACTGCTTCTCTTAAATCATCTTGAGAAACTTCTTTTCTTCCTTCTCTAACAGCTCTTAAAGCACCTTCATTCATTATGTTTGCAAGGTCAGCCCCAACAGCTCCTGGAGTACTTTTTGCGATGTCAACTAAATCTACATCTGGTCCTAATTTAACATCTTTAGCATGAACTTTTAATATAGCTTCTCTTCCTGGGAAATCAGGTCTATCAACTATAATTCTTCTATCAAATCTTCCTGGTCTTAATAATGCTTTATCTAAGATTTCAGGTCTATTTGTAGCTGCAAGTATTACGATAGCTTTAGTTGAATCAAATCCATCCATTTCAGCTAGTAATTGGTTAAGAGTTTGTTCTCTTTCATCATTACTTTGTAATTGACTATCTCTACTTTTACCTACAGCATCAATTTCATCGATAAAAATGATACATGGTGCTTTTTCAGCAGCATCTTTAAATAATTCTCTAACTCTCTTAGCTCCAGCTCCTACGAACATTTCTACGAAACTTGAACCTGAGATTGAGAAAAATGGAACTTTTGCTTCTCCTGCAACTGCTTTTGCAAGAAGAGTTTTACCTGTACCTGGAGGTCCTACTAAAAGTGCACCCTTAGGTAGCTTTGCCCCTATTTCGGTGTATTTTTTAGGATCATTCAAGTAGTCTATTACTTCCACTAAGGATTCCTTAGCTTCTTCTTGACCAGCTACATCGTTAAATGTAACTCCGATTTCATCTTCCATATAAACTTTTGCATTATTTTTTCCAAAAGGCATCATTCCGCCGCCCATTTTACTTCCCATTTTAGAAAATACAAATTTCCACATAAGAACTAATACAATAGCCATTATTGCATAGCTTACTATAGTACTCATAAGTGGTGAATATGTTGAAACTTCTCCATTAACGTTAACGTTAGCTTTTTCTAGCTCTGGTAATAAGTTTTGGTTTGGTATATTAACTGTTGTTAATGTCTTACCTTTATATTCACTTGTATCTTTCGGTGTAATCATTAAGTTATCTGTTGATATAGTTACACTCGATATTTCTTGTTTTTGAAGTAAATCTTGGAATTGTGTGTATGTTATTTTTTCATTTAATGACGTATTTCTAATATATCCTGCTGATAAAACTAGGGCAACAGCTATTATTATGTATATAAGAATAGTCTTTCCCGGTCCCTTCATCATATTATTAGGATTTTGATCCTTATTCCCCTTATTTGAATTGTTTTTTGGGTCCATTCTTCCACCTCACCTTTCTCTATCTTTTCAAGAACTCAATGTCTTTAAACGGATATATTTTGAGCACAGCTCTTCCCATAATGTCCTTTGCTGGAATATATGGGTTTTTCCAAAATCGCGAGTCATATGAATTTGCTCTATTATCCCCTAAGAAGAAGTATTCCCCTTCTGGCACTTTAAACTCTTGATATGTGGACATTGGATATTTTACATAGCTTTGATCAATTTCCTTTCCGTTGACATATACATTCCCTGCCACTATCTTTACTGTATCCCCTGGAAGTCCTATAAGTCTCTTAATTAAAACTTTTCCGATCTCCTGAGAATAGAATACCACAATATCGCCTTCTTTTAAATGTTGTGGTTCGTATACTCTAGTTACAAATAATCTATCTCCTACATTTAATGTTGGTTCCATAGAACCACTTGGAATTTTTACTTTAAATATAAGAAATTTATTTATTAAAAAGGCAATTGCAAGTGCAATTAAGATTGGTAATATCCAATCAAAAAATATATTGTTTTTTTTAATTTTTTTTACTTTATTAGAACCTTGTACTTTTCTATTGGACTCTGAAGTTATTTTCTCTACTCCATTCATATTCTCTTCTGTCATTTATCCACCCACGTTCCTTTTTATAACTAAGTATTCTCTATTAGTATATCATAAAAAATATATAAAATTCTTTACTTCTTATGTAAATTAATTATATCTTAATAGAATATATCTCTCTCTTTATATATTGCCCTTTTTTTCAATATACAATCAATTAAAACTCAAAATATTTTAATTATTACTCTACAAATTTACATTATTATATACTAAAAAATACTTCTATAGCAAATTTTATCTAATTTCACGAAAAAAAACTAGACTTAGCCTAGTTTTTAATGAATTTTATTTTAAAATTTTTATTCTATCAAATGGATAAAACCTAAAAAAAGCCTTTCCTTTTATCTCACTTTGCTTAATATATGGGTTTTCCCAAACTCTACTATCCTTGGAATTTGCTCTATTATCTCCTAAGAAAAAATATTCTCCCTCTGGAACAGTATATTCTCCATAAAATTCTTCTGGATATTTTACATAGTCTTCTTTAATCTCTTCATTATTTATATAGAGTTTATCATTTTCAAACTTAATCTTATCATTTGGTAATCCCATAACTCTTTTTATAAATAATGTATCTTCTACATCTTCTTTAAAGTTAAAAACTAAAATATCCCCTCTTTTAATATTCTCATAATTATATATTCGTCTTACTACCATCCTATCTCCTACTTCTATTGTTGGTAGCATCGAACCACTTGGTACATAAATTGAAAAAATTAAAAACTTATTTATTAGTATAGTTAGAATTATTCCACCAATTATTGCAATTGCAAATTCTTTACCTGAATCCTTTAACTCCTCTTTCATAAAACCACCCAAACCCTTCTATGAATATTTTACCAAATTTTGTAATTTATTTCTATAGAAAGGTTTTAGTTTTTTACATTAAATTACTTCATTTCTTAATATATCTTCATAACTTTCTCTTTTACACACAAGTCTTTCTTTTTCGTCCTTAACCATAACTACTGCAGCTTTAGGTATTTTATTGTAGTTATTTGACATTGAATACCCATATGCTCCTGTTGACATTATAGCTAATAAATCGCCACTTGAAACAGCAGGTAATTTAATTCCTTTTAAAAGAATATCCCCTGATTCACAACATTTTCCTGAGATTGTTACTTCTTCACTTGAATCATGAATAACTCTATTTGCCACTATACATTCATAGTTTGCATGATATAAAGCTGGTCTTATATTATCAGTCATTCCGCCATCTACTGATACATATTTTCTTATTTCAGGAATATCTTTTATTGATCCTACAGTATAAAGTGTTATTCCTGCATTCCCAACAATAGATCTTCCTGGTTCTATAACTAACTTTGGCATTTCTAATTCTAATTCTTTACATACATGATCTGCTTTATTTAATATAGCTTCACAATATTCTCTAGTTTCTCTTGGACTATCCTCATCACTATAAAATATTCCAAATCCGCCACCTAAGTCTAATTCTTTTATTAGGTATCCAGTTTCTTTTTTTACTCTATTTATAAGTTTTAACATTATTTCAGTTGCATCTTCATAAGGTTCAATTTCAAATATTTGTGAACCAATATGACAATGTAATCCTAGTAGATTTATATTTTCAAGTTCTATTGCCTCTTTTATTGCATTTATTATTGTATTTCCTACTGGTGCAAATCCAAACTTTGAATCGATTTGACCTGTTTTTATATACTCATGTGTATGAGCTTCTATTCCAGGAGTTATTCTTAAGTATACATTTTGAACTTTCCCATATTTCTTAGCTAACTCGTTAAGATGTTCAATTTCAAAAAAGTTATCAACAACAAATGTTCCTACACCTAATCTAATACCTAGTTCTATTTCATCTAATGTTTTATTATTTCCATGAAACAATAATTTTTCTACAGGAAATCCAGCTTTATAAGCTGTATATAATTCCCCGCCTGACACTACATCCAAGTATAAACCTTCTTTTTGGATTATTTTACACATTGCAAGAGTCAAAAAAGCTTTACCAGCATATGCAACTTTATTTCCATTTTCTTTGCATCTAAAATTTTCATAATAATCTCTACAATTATTTTCTAATAATACTTCATCCATTATATATAATGGTGTACCATATTTATCCGCTAGTTTACTTACTTTTATTCCCCCAACGCTTAGCATGTTTTCTTCTACATTCATAGTTCCAAATAATTTCATATTCATTCCTCCACTATTTTAGGTAAAACAAAACGCCACAGTTTTAATCTGTGACGGGTAATAGCGTTTATCTGGTTCGTGTCTAATAGCTTTTTTGGGTACACCAAAAAAAACTATCTCTGTAGCACTCCACATTATGTGACAGTGATATGTATATTCTACATATCCCCAGAAAGCCTTCTTGCGGTCGGCTAACTTCGGCCATTGCACCTTTCCTTATTAATCACAGTTTGCAACTCCTAATAAGTACTATTTACTCTAGCTCCTCTACCCTTTTATTTTGTCTCTCTATTATTTTTTTTATTTTGCTTATTTTTAATAATATCATAAAATTCTGAAATTACAATAATAGGATATAAATTTTATACATTTATTCATTTTTGTTTTTTTGTCTTCATTTTTGCTATTTTTTCTTCATTTTCATGCTTTTTTCCTAATTTATATATATTTATCTTCTTCTTCATTTTTTTATCGCAGTTTTTATTCTTTTTCCTCTATCTTCCGTTTACCATTTATATCCTTATAATACCATCTTTATTCTTTACTCTTATTTTTATTCCTATTCATGTAAAAGTGTTACATTTTATTTTTGTCCTTTTCTTTCTCTATATATGTCCATTAATTCACTCATAATTTCTGCACCAGCTGGCGGTGTATATGTTATGGCATTTGCTCCTGCTTCTATAGTTTCTTTTATACTTTCTATAGTTGGCCCTCCTGTTGCTATTATAGGGAATGTTGGATGCTTTTCTCTTATATTCTTTATTATTGTGCTTGTAGATTTCCCACCTGAAACATTCAGTATAGTTGCTCCACTCTCTATTCTCTCTTCAATATCTTCTTCTTCTGAACATACTGTCACTATTATAGGAATATCTATAGTTTCTTTTATATTCCTTACAATATCATTAGAAGTCGGTGCATTTACAACTACTCCTATTGCTCCTTTAAATTCCGCATCTAAGGCTAGATTTACAACTCTTATTCCTTGAGTTATTCCTCCACCAACACCACAAAAAACTGGTACATCTGCTGCTGTTATTATTGCTTCTGTTATTTTAGGTTGTGGCGTAAAAGGATATACTGCCATTATTGCATCTGCATTTGTATTTTTTATCATTGCTACATCTGTAGAAAACAATATACTTTTTATTCTTTTACCAAATATTTTTATTCCTGAACAATTTCTTATTACATCAGGTACTTTTACTATATGACTTCTCAGTACCCCCATCACTTCTGGCACAAATTTTACATTATCACTCATAATCTTTCGCTATTTTAATAGCTTTCCTCCTCCCAACATTTTATACATATTAATATTATATATTCTTTATCCTTTCTTGAGAATATTTAACTTATTAGAAAAAAAATTTTTTTTAACACTATTTATGGAAAATATACTATAATAAAATAAAAATGAATATTATGTTTATTATTATAACGTATAATGAACATTTTTATTTGAGAGGTGAATTTTTTGTTCAAAAAAGAAAAATTTTTTCGACCCTATAAGGTTTTACTTATTCTTTATTCCTTATTTCTATTAGGAGGACTCTTCACTTCAACTCCCTCAGAAATCTTAATCGGATTAAAAAATATTTTACTTACACCCGATATCTTAATTACTGATTATGTAGCCATTGGAGGAATTGGTGCTACTCTTTTTAATGCAGGTTTAACTAGTATTATAAGTATTTTTATCTTAATCCTTTTAAAAATCAAACCCAATGGTTCTACTATCATGGCTTTATTTTTAATGACTGGATTTTCTTTCTTTGGTAAAAATCTTCTTAATATTTGGCCTATTATGTTTGGTGTATACCTTTTTTCTAAACATCAAAAAGAGCCATTATTAAACTATAGTCTTGTTATGTTACTATCTACGGCCCTTGCCCCTACAGTAAGTCAACTTAGTTTTACTTCTGATAATATTTACTTAGGTCTTATCTTAGGTGCAGTCATAGGTATAATAACAGGATTTATCTTAGCTCCTATTGCAAGTCATTGTATTCTTGCTCACTCTGGATATAATTTATACAATATCGGCTTTGCAGGAGGCTTAATCGCTACATTACTAATGTCTATTTTCAGATCCTTTGGGATTGATTTTGAGACGAGACTTATTTGGTATTCTGGAAAAGATCCAGCATTATTCTTTTTTATGATTGCTGTTTCTTTATATCTTATTTTAATGGGAATTTACTTTGGTATAAACAAAAGGGACAAGCTACAAAAAATTTCGAAACATTCTGGGAAGCTAGTTACGGATTTTTATTTTTTATATGGAGATACTACATATATAAACATGGGAATTCTAGGATTATTTTCGACTTTATTTCTATGTTTAATTCAAGCTCCATTAAATGGACCTACTATGGGTGCAATATTCACTATTATTGGCTTTGGTGCTTTTGGAAAGCATCTAAAAAATATTATTCCAGTATTAATAGGTGCCCTTATAGCAGGAATATTAAACGTAAATCCTTTATCTAATCCCGGTATAATTTTATCTATCCTATTTAGCTCTTGTCTTGCACCTATTGCAGGAAAATTCGGAGTATGGATGGGTATAATTGCAGGATTTTTACATGTTTGCTTATGCATGAATGTTGGTTATCTTCATGGCGGACTAAACTTATACAATAACGGGTTAGCTGGTGGTTTAGTTGCTATGATTCTAGTTCCTTTAATAACAACATTTAGAAGAGAGGTTAGACAAGATGAATTTTAAAACTGAAAAAGATTTAAAGATAATAAACGAATTAATGGCATATTGCTATCATTACAGTACTAAAGATATTACTGTAAATATAAAATCTGATCAACAAACTACTTTTATTTCACTTAAGGCTAATATTCCTAATTTCACTCAATCAGCCTTAGAAAAGCTTTTATCTTCTTTAAATAGCCCACGCCAACGTGAAGTAGAACAATATTACTGGCAAATCGGTGGTGAATGTGAATTCGATTCCGAATTAACTTTAGTTGGTATGATGACGGATAAAGTAGATATTACTTATGATAATAATTTTTTAAATATTAACCTTGAAAGGACTTCTTTGTAGTTAATAGATAAGAGGTAAAAGTAAAAAGGTATAGAGGAAAT
>NZ_CAMTIG010000023.1 GCF_947072515.1 uncultured Clostridium sp. | reverse complement strand
TTCAATAGGATCCATGCATGCTATTTCTTCTTTAGTAATTTCAAAAGGCTTTGATAAAAATTCATAAACAGAATTTTCAATTCCCTTATCGCTTGCTTTTTCTAATACAGTAAAAATTATATCTATTCCAACTTTTTCTTGTCCTTTTTCTAAATCAATTTCATTTAAATCCTTTTTTATATCTAACTTTTTAACTAATCTAGCTAAATCAAATAAATCTCTAGTCTGTAAATTTCTCATTTCTAAATCCTCCTTAAAAATAAAAAAGGAATAGATTTTCTCTATTCCCTTATTAATTAATCCATTCCACTTCCCATGGTTCATATTCTTCTTTCTCTGCCTCGGTCATAGCATCATCATAACAAGCTGTATATGTTAGTGTTCCTACTACTTCGTCTTTATCAGCAAGTCCCCAATCAAGATTTTCAAGGTTTATAGCATCATGAATAGTTATTATTACTTCTTTCCCATTTTTAGTTTTTCCTATCCAACTACAAGTAGCATTAAAATCTTTTTCAGTTATTTTACTTGTACCTGTTACTTTAGTTTTTGTATTTGCTTCATCAACTATTTTTTTTATTGCACAATACATTTTATCAATATTTTCATTTATAACTTCTAAACTATTCATTGTTAGCTTTGGTACACTTGAATCCATAACTACTCTACCTTTTACAATTCCTTTATCTCCATCTGCTGCAATAGGTCTAGTTTCTCTTTCTACGACAAATTGACCGCCACCCCTAGTTAATCCTATTGGAACATCATTAATATAAAACGTTCCTTTTCCTAAAAGTATCATGTTCTTACCTCCTAATACATTTCAACTTTAATTCTTAACTGTCTTCTTTTTATTTGCTTGTCTTCATCTTGAATAGACAATATATTTTCTAAATAGAAAGTTGGAAGTATAGTTTCAGTTGGAATATTTGCATATAAAAACATATCTTTTGCTGCTTTTGCTAAATTTTCAACTTGTTGAGTTGAATCATTTTTATCCCAAACATTAATAGTTAGAATACTATCTTCTCTCTCTATATACATAAATGAACTTTCTTCTATTTCGTATACAATGTATGGATACTTAGGTTCTTTTTTATTGTTTTTTTCATAGAAAATTTCAATTCCTAGAGTTTTTAAATTTTCTTTTATTAATTTTCTAAGCTCTAGCCTTTTATTAATCTTCAGCACCTCCCTGATATTCCTCTTCAGCTATCATAGCTAATGCTTGTGCTTCACTTTCTAAAGCACTTAAATATTTAGATTCAATTTCTACAATTTTAGGGATATTTTCTTTTACCGTTTTTTGCAAAAGTCCAACTTTAGCTGTTTTACTTGACCCAAATTCTTGAAATCCTCCATAGAAAGCTGACGGTTTAATACCTACTTGTAAATCACAGTTTTTTCTTCTTACCCAATATTGAACATACCGTCCAACTTTTCCTTTTTTTCTTGAAAAAACTGAATAATATCCACTTCTGAATCTGTTACAAACAAATTTCCCTACATCTCTAAGTGCTGCTCTAGTAAGCTCATTTAAAGTGTAGTTAACTTTATCTACATTACTAATATATTCTACATTACCTTTTTTAAACTTAACAACGCTCTTAGGCAGTCCCATTAATCAATCCCCCTCGTTAATGTAAGCTCTATCTTTTCTTTTCCAATTTTATATTTTCTAAATACTGTGTATTCAACATCTTCATATTTTAAATATTTTTCATTATTATAATCATCTAACCAAAGAATTAAAATTATTTCAGGCTTAAACCCTTGAGCTTGCGCTTGATAAAATTCATTATATTTAATTGATTTTTCTTCACAAAAAACTTCACTTGAATAATTAATTTTTTTTATTGGATCCCCTATATCATCAGTTGAATCTTCTAAATAACTTCCCAATAAAACTAGTTCATTCATTTATAATCACCACACAAAGCTAAATGTTCTTTAAGTAAATTATAAGATTTCAAATATTTTTCACTATCCTTATTATCTAATTCAAAATTAGCTTTACAATATACTTTTATGGCCTGAATAATCAATGGATCATGTTCAATTATTTTATTCACTCCTGATATTTTCAAGTCAAGCTTTGCTGCTTCAATCAAATCATTTATCTCTATATCTAATTTATTATGACTAATTCTAAGACGCATTTTAATTTTATCTAATAACATTTAATCCTCCATATAAATTAAGAGCTACTATAATATAGCTCTTAATTTTTCTAATAATTCTTCTTTACTTAAAGTAGAACATCCTGTAATTTTATTATTTTTTGCTAATTCTTTAAGTTGTGTTAATGTATATTTTTCAAAATTTAAAGCTTCTTTTTTTTTAATAAAGCAAAAGCTTTAACACTTCTAACATTTCCATCTACTATTCCATAAGCTAAATAATCTGTTGTTCTTTCCTTTTTATGATCTTCACTATCTAATAAAACTTGCTTATTAATATTTGCATGATATCCTTTATTAGCATCTCCTATTAAAATTTCTCCATCTTCTAGTCCATCATCTTCCTTAACTATTTTCCCAAATATAGTTCCAACACCGCCAACTATAGGATTAGCTATAAAATATGGTTTTCCTGTACCATCAAGTATATTTGCAACTTCATCCCAAATAGTTGTACTATTTGCATATACTACTGCTCCATTTTTATATATACCTTTTATTTTTCCCATTGCACTTGTAACTTGCTTATATGTTGGTGCATTTTCATACTCTATTACTTGCGATACATTATCTGCTTTACTTAAAACTGTAATTATTCCCATCGGTTCTTCCTTCCAACTATCACCATCTGCTGGTGTTCCTCTTCCATGTGAAACTCCATAACCTAACGCTTCTCCTATTTTTTCAGATAATTGTGATTGAATATATGGAATAAAATCATCCACTGCCATTTCTTTTAATTTCCATGTTACAGTAACACATCTAGCTAATTCACACCCATTTAGTGATGCTTCTATAAATGTTTCTTTACCCGATTCAACTGGAGTTCCTTCATCATACCATTTAGCACTTGCAGAAGATTCTGATTTTAATAATGTTACTTTCCCCTTAATATGTGTTTTAAAAACATCATTCCATAATGGATATTGTTCTCCAACCTCCTTCCATATTCCTGTCATAACTGTTTCAGGTACAACAACCCCAGTATTACCTGTACCATGTACAAAAGTATTCATTAATTTAAATGCTTCTGATTCTTTATTATTCATTTTTAAACCTAACATATCTTTTGCCCAAGCATTTCTATATTCTTTAGGTTCCATTTTCTCATCAGTATGTGTAGCTGTATTTTCAATTTTATCAACTACAGCTCCTGTAACATCTCCATTACCTACATTAGCTAAATCTATAGCAGGTTTATTATCTTCTAACGCTTTTAAATTAGCTTGTGATTTAGCATAATTATCATATGATTTATCTAAATCTTCGATTTCTTTTCCCATTGCAATGGAATCTTCATACTTCCCTTCATTGTGTAAATTTTGTACTTTATCAACTAAAGCCTTTCTTTTATTTAAATACTCTTCTCTATTCTTAAACATTATTTTATTCCTCCAAATTTTAATAAATTAATCATTGACTTTGATTTTTGTTCCAATAAAAAATCATCCTTATTCTCTTGAATTGGATGATTACTATTTTTTAGTCTATTTTTAAAATTCTTAATTACTTCTATCGGTGCATTCCCTATTGAATTAATTAAATTATCCATTTTTAAATTATTTAATGTAGATAAATTTACTTTATTACTATCTTCAAACATTATTTCATCTACCAAACCTAATTCTAGTGCTTTTTCTGCACTTAAATACGTTTCATTGTTCATCATTTCAAGCGCTGCCTCTCTACTCATGCCAGTTTTACACATATAAGAATTTGCAATAGTATCATTAGCATTTTTTAATATTTCTGATGTATGCTCCATTTCTCGGTAATCTCCATAAGAATTAGTTGATACATTATGAACCATTATTTGTGCGGTAGGCGATATTTTACTTTTTCTTGCCATTGCTATAACACTAGCTGCACTAGCTGCAATACCTGTTATTTTAATTATTACTTCACCTTTATAATCTCTTAATTCAGTATAAATTTCAGAACCTGCAAATATATCTCCTCCTGGTGAATTAATTTTTACTACTATAGCTTCTCCATTAGCCTGTTTTAATTGATTTGTAATTTTTTTAGGATAAGTACATGAATATCCAAACCATTCATACCATTCACCCCAATCATTATCGAGTATATCTCCTTTAATTTCTATTTCCATTTATCTTTTCACCCCCTTTCAAATATATCAGGTTTAACTTTCATCCGATTCTTTTTTTCCACTGCTAACACTTGCAGTATCTAACCTCATTATATATTCATCTCCACCTTCAACAGGCGCTAAATTAAATACAGCTCTCCACTCATTAGGAGATAGTGCTCTTCTATCCACCATTTGAACTAATGCAAGTTTAGTTGTCATTGATGCATATTGTAAATTAGCAGCTTCAAATACTATACTATTTCCAAATCCTCTAGCTCTTCGTGAGAATATTTTTCTTGTATATTCATTACTTAACTGAACACCTACCGGTTCTACTTCTGCTTCAAAATAACTAATCCATTCATTTTCACTATATTTACTTTGAATTATTTTTTCATTTGTTCCAAATACTCCATAAATTCTTTGTAATGTTTTATCAATTAATAGTGGATTAGGTACATAATCTTTAGGATCAACCTGTTTTGCATCATATTTACCATCTGCAGCAGCAGCTCCACCAACTTCATTATCTATAGCTAAATAATTATCTACAAACTCTTTAGTTGCTTTCTTTAAGTCCTCTGGTCTTAAAGAACTTGTGAACTTCAATAACCACTTTATTACAGCTCCATTCTTAATTGCTTTTATTATTCCTTGATCTGTTGTTGTGACTATATCCATAAGTGGTTTTAATACTTCTACTCTACTTGTCCCAAAAATATCATTTTCATTATAATCTTGCCTTAAATGAATAATGTCTTCATAAGCAAAAGTAGATATCTTGCCATTTTTAAGTGTGAATTTTAAATATAGGAATCCATTTTCATTATACAAAGCTTCAACTATAGATGTATTTATATTATAAATTTCTATAGGATAACCATTTTCATCTCTTCTAATGAATGCAAATGCATTATTATTTAGTTCAAGTTGAGTAATCATTTTTTCTAAAAGCATTTGTCCTGACATATATGGATTAGGATCTTGCAACAACATTTTTATATATGGCTCTGGATTAACTTTTAAGCCCTTTTCATCAGTTCTTATATGCTTTGCAACCATCTTTCCTACTGCTTTAACTTTGGGTCTTATACAACTTCGTATAATATCACTTTTATACAGTTGTCCATCCCAACAATAAAATCCATTTCCACTATCCTGTATTAATTTAAATCTAGTTTCTGATGCATTGCTATTGAACAATGATTTTATTCTGTTAACTATATTAATTTTAATTTCACCCCCTTTATAGAATTAAATTAACGCTAGATATTCTGACATCTTATCTCTTAGCACCACATATCCTATTATCAATGCTACACCACCATCAATCCTTTTTCTATTATCCAGTCCTTTTATAGGTTGTATATTTCCATTAATATCAGTTTTTACTTGCATATTAGATAAACACCATTTATCTATAGGATTATTATTATATATAATTTTATGTGCTGATAAATCTGCTTTCATCTCTTTCATTGGTGCCGATAATGTATATGTCCCCTGCCTAACTTTTATCATTGCCTCTTTACCAAATTCATTTTCATAGGCTTCAAGTAAACTATCATCTACATGCCAAGGATCATATCCAATCCAAGGTATATAAATATCTAATTTATCCCTAACTTCCTTAAACCATTCTAGCATATGATATTTATTAACTTTATTTCCAGGACACACTCTTAAAATACCTAACTTTTCCCAAAGTCTATAGGGTACATTATCCCCTTCTTTATTATCCTCTTCTTGATTTAATTTTTCTTCAGGTATAAAATACATCGGTATTACATAAATTTTATCATCTCCTGGTCTCATACATAGAACTTTAGATGATGCCAAATCTGTAGTTTCAGCTAAATCAAAGCATCCAATACCATACTTAAATCCCATTTTAGTTAACTCAAATTCAGTTTCATTATTAACTTCATCCCATCGTAACCAGGTACATGATGAATTTTCCTTCATGTTAAAATCTTTAACCATTACAGTTGCTTTAAATGCAAAATCTGATTTTGCTTTATTTACACAATCTCGTAAAAATTCTATCTTCTTAATAACTCCTAATCCGGGATTTGCTTTAATCCACATTTCTTCTTTATCCCATTCATCTTTATCATCTAGTTCATATATAAAAGGTATAAATCTATCATCCTTTACTTTTCCATCAAGAATATTACACGCATACTCATATTGTGAATCAAATATACCGTCTCTAACAAAACCATTTGTTGTAATGCAATTTAACAATGGCTGTCTTCTCGATGACATTGATTGTTTCATTAAGTCATAAATATCACGATTTTTTATTGCTGCTAATTCGTCAATAGTTACCATATGTGAATTCAATCCATCTAATCCATTTGAATTACTTGCTAAAGCTTGTAATGTTCCATAATTAAGAGGGAAATATATATCTGATTTTCTTTTCTTCAAATGCTTACTTAAATCTGGAGATTGTTGAACCATTTTATAACATTCATTAAAGCCTTTTTTTGCTTGTTCTAATTTGGTTGCTATATTGTAAATTTCTGGTGACCCTTCACCATCTCCTACCAGCATATATATTTCATCAGCTGCAAGTTCTGTAGTTTTACCATTTTTTCTCCCTCTAATATCTAATACCTCTTGATATTGTCTTAAGCCAGTTTCTTTATGAATAAAACCAAATACTGCTTGATGTTTTGCTTTTTGGAATAACTCTAACTTTAATGAAGCTCCTAAATCTCCTTGAGCTTGTTTACAGAATGTTTCAATAAAATCTATTGCATCATTTGAAATATACTCATCAAATATCCAAGGTTCATATTTTTCAGGATGCTTAATTTTATCAACTAATAATTTATATATCTGTTTTATTCTTTTACATGCTATAATTTCTCCATTTGAAATTTTTTCATAATATTCTTCAATATAAGTCATTATCTCCCCTTCCTTCTTTTAACAAATTCTGTTAATGCATCTTCCTCAGTCTTTTGTACTTCTGGTGGAAAAAGATCTATTAGTTGTTTCATTACTTGAGAATACTTTTGTATATAAGGAAGATACATCTTAGATTCATGTCTTTCAACTTCTAACTCTTGTTTTCCTTGTTTAAAAAGTTTAGTGGTTCCTTTTTGAATTAATGTTTCTCTAAACTCTTCAAGCGTAACTTTCATAAAAGCTGCATCTTTAATTAAGCCTTCTAAAACTTTAACTTTATCTTTTTCTAAATTCCTATATATCTTTTTTATTCTATTTACTTCTTGCTTAATTTTCTTTTCTCTTTCTAAATGTTCGGATATCATTTAATTTCACCCCCCCTCTTATTTTAAAAAAATCATACGGAGGAAGATTGAGGTCCTTCTCCAACGGTCTTCCTTGCCTACCCCTATTCTATTTTATAGGGGGGACTATGGTTCATAGTCTGCAAACCATTTTTCTATAATATATTTTTCTAACGTTTTATCTTTTCTATTAATATCTAAGTATGCATTATTAAGACATTCATTTATATCTTTATCTATAAATATTAGGTCAGCTCTTAGTCTCTCACATAACTCATCTCTTTCCTTTCTCTTAGGTAATGCTGCTACAATCCATATTGCTTTAGCATTCACTTCATTATTCTCTATTCTCTTATATATATATTCTCTTATCTCTAAGGAGATATCCAACAAATTATCAGTATCATTAGTTCTATTTGCCATACTTACAGCTTGCTTTATTAAATCTAAATCTACAACTAAATCCCCTATTCCCCTATGTTCTTTTACATACTTTGATTTCCCTGAACCTGGTGAACCATACACAATATACTTATCTATAGGAAGTAAGTTGCCAGCTTTATCAAAGTAATATCCATTTGATGTAGCTAATTTCTTTTTATTTTTAAAACTTTTAGCTAACGGATTAGTCCCTCTATGCTTATCAAAATGACAATCTTTACACAATAAGATTAAATTATTATGCCCTAAAACAATTTCTGGATTATCAATATTTAATGGTGTTATGAATTCTATGTGATGTACCTCTTCACCAGGCTTTCCGCATTCAGCACATAATCCAAAATACTTATTAAATATTTCTTCTCTGCATTCTTTCCATTTCTTGCTATTATAAAACTTTTTTGCAAACTCTCTAGCCATTATTTATTTTCTCCATATTTCAAAGCTATATATTTCCGCATAAATCGTCTCCTTTTCATGCGAATTTTATTATTTATACCACTTTAATCATTCGTAATCCCCTCTAAATAATGCCGTATAATATATAATATCCGTCATTTCATTTTTTCTAACTCTACTAATATATATTTTATTTTTTATTTTAAAAATACTGTTTAATCTCATATTCCGTCATTCTTATATAAAAAATATATTTTAGTAAAGAACTAAATCATTTAATCCCTTACTATATTCTTCTATTGCATCTCTATCCAGTCCTAAATATCTTTCCGTTATTAATGTTGTTGAATGACCCAAAGCTTGTCTTACCAATTCTATATTTTTACCACTGTCTATATAAAGTTTATATGCATATATCTTTCTTGGAGTATGAGCTGCTATATGATCTAATTTAAAATACTTCCCTGCACCTCTTAAAATTTTTCCATAACTATCTACTGTAATATGTCCACCTTTTTGACTTTGAAACGCATAATCATACCCTTGTTTGCCCTTAATATATTCTATTAAAAGTCTTCTTACATAAGGTTGCATTACAACAATTCTCGGTTTAGGCTTCTTCTTCCAGCCTCTACTTTTATAGTTCTTTTCTCTCTTTTTCTCCATTATACAAAACTCTTTTTCTTTTATAGCTTTTTGAATATCTCTTATTTTTAAATCCACTAAATCTTGTGATCTATATCCTGTTGTTATTCCAATTATAAATAAAATGTAATTTCTTTCATTATGCACTTTTAAATATTCTTGCATATCTTGTATTTTCCTTTTATCTTTAATTGGTTTTGATGCCTTACTCATTACATATATTTTCACCTTCTTTTCATAGTAAAATAAAAAACAGCCTAGAATTTTCTAAGCTGTTTTTTGGTAATCACTTCCGAGGGGTTTTGTAATATTTTTTATTGGTATACATATATTATAATATATATTCTGTAAAGTTTTAGATTAACTTCGGATTAACTTTAGATTAGCTTTGGATTATCATACTATCTTTTCAAATTTACTTATAATTTTTTTCCTAAGAGTTTTACTGCAATGACTAATACTAAATCCTATTTTTTCACTTATTTCATTCCAACTTTTAGGTCTTTTGCTCAAATATCTGTCTTGTACTAAATCCCGTTCTGTTTTAGATAAGCTTTCTAGTATAATGTCTATTTTTTCTTTAATTGTTTGCTTATTTAATAATTCTCTCTTTAAAATATTCATTCTTCGTTCTCTTTCTATAACTTCATTCTCAACCGTTGAATTAAAATAATTACTTTTTCCACCTTCTGTTGAATAATCAATTGCTCCGCACCCTCTATACTCTGCCTCTTCTCTTTTGATATCTATCTCAATACATTTTATATCTGTTAAAATCCCATTGTAACTATATAAAACATTTTCTATTTTCTTAAAATCAATACTCATATTACCCTCCCATTTTAAATTATTTAATTCTTATCTCATTCCCTTTTATAGCTCTTACACTTTGTTTACCACAATTACATTTCCACTTTTCAATCACACCATATTTATTTTTAACTTTTAATTCTAACCTCATATTTTTATAACAATAATTACACTTCATAAATAGCCTCTTTAGTGGATTCTTCTTCTTTATTAAGTCTTAATACTCTTTTTATAACCTCTGAATTTCTCATAGTACATGAATTGCATATATTGTTTGTATTTAACTTTTCATATTTAATCAATAGATAATTAGCACAATTTTCATTGCATACTTCTATCTTTTTTAATATCATTTCATCTCCACCTTCTACTGATTCTAATCCATATACTTTTCTTATTTCATTTATTGTTTTCCCCAACCTTCTACACCTCTTTATACTAAATTTGTTCTTATCTTACTTACATGCAAGCTGTTATCTAATATTGAGTTTTTATTTATACTAAATATATAATTAACTCCTTTTAAGCTAAAATGATGATCATATTCTTTTATCACTTTTCCTATACTGCTATTAACAACTCTTATACCTTCTCTTTTAAATTCATCTATTCTTAATTTATCACCTATCTTTATATCAAACATTCTCCTTACCTCCAAATACATATTTAACATATCTTTGAAGTTGCTCTATTCCATACCCAGTATAAATTCCTTCTGAGAACTCTAATTTTTCACTTGGTATTTTAGTTACTAATTCCTTCGCTTCTTTTTGGTTTAAACTAGTTCCATTCACTATTTTAATAACTAGTCTTCTTCTACTTTCTTTTTCTAATATTTCTTTTAATAATTTTCCCATCGTTACTTTCTCCCCTTTTATTTCAAAATTTAATAATTTAAATAGAATCTCATCAATTTATTATCTAATCTCATATAGCAAATTTCATTTTTTCTCACTATTTCGCCTTCTTCTATTTCCATCTCGTCCTTTGTTTCTAGCCACATCCCACACTCTTCACAATCTTCAATACAGCTTATTTCAATTTTATTATCTTCTAAAATTTCAATAGTTCTATCAGAACTTTCTTTACTTATTACTTTTCCAGCGCCTACTAATGTATAAAAGTACATCCTATTTCCTCCATACAATTTATTTGTATTGTGCATTATCTCTAATTAACTTTTTTTCTATTTCTTTAAGTGTATATCCATCACAATAATACCCTTTATCATCTATTGCTACCCAATATTTAACTCCACTATCAAAGAATGAATCTTTAAATATTTGAACCTTGTACTTATTTTCCATTTGAACTCTTGTCATAGTATTACCTAAACATTTCAGATGCTAACCACATAACATTATTGCTAAAATTTATCTCTGCAATTGCAATTTTATTAAATGTTTTTAGTTTCATATCATCATCATAGGCATTTTTATAATACTCATGTTTTGATTTAAACAACTCTCTCCCAAAAGTTATAACTTCATACCCTCCAGTTGGTTGAACTACCTTAACCGATATATGTGTTATATCTTCAATATCCATTGCAGTTTCAAAAATATCTAAAAATTTATTTTTTGTCATTATAATTCCTCCTATCTATTTTAAGAATGCTCTAGCAACTGTACTCTTGAATTTTCTTAACTCTTTTAATTCTTCTAACCACACCAATAACATACCGTGTTCTCTCATACATTTAGGACAATCGCTATTATTATTAATAACTTCTTTACAATGCTCTATAGCTTCATCAACTGTTAATATTTCACCGATATTTATTTTCATAATCCTCCACTCCTTTTCTTCACAATTTCAAAGTTTCATGAAGGCTTTACCGCCTCCATAATCTATGATTCTAATCTTTTAAGCATTGTATTTAAAAGATTCTGTCCTGCTTGTCTATATTTTATATAATCAACATCATTTACTTTCATTCCTTCTAACATTTCAAGCATTTTTTTACATCCTGCTGCTACTGTTTCAAAATGTATTTTATATTGAATTATATATTCGTTAGACTCTGTTTTCATTGCTTCTAATCTTCCTAAAGCTTCTTCCTTCTCTCTTTTTAGTTCTACTATTCTCTTTCTTGCCTCTTCTTCAAACTTTTCTTTATCTTCTACAATTCCTACTGGTCTATTTTTAGTTTCTTCAATCTCTTTCTCTAATTCTACAATCTTTAACTCTAATTCTTCTTTATCCTCTGCCTCTTCATTTATTTTTTCTTCTAGATTTCTTTTATCCTCTGCTATAGATGCTATCTCTAACCAGGCTTTATCTCTTTCTTCTTGTAATTGTTTCTTTTCAGCTTCATTCTCTTCTCTAATAGCTTTTATATTTTCTTTATTCTTTTTCTTAAGTTCTGCTATCTCCTTTTTTAATTCTCTAGTTGATATACTCTCCATATCATGATTTTCAACAAATTCAAGACGTTCATTTTCATCTAGTGAAATCAACTCTAATGCTTGAGTATAACTTATATTTCCAAACGCTTGGAACTTTATATTTTCTCCCAATATATTTAATTGATCTGCTGCATATTCATTAAATAACCTTATATAATTATTTGCTGTTGATTTTTTGAAGTTTACTTTTTCTTCTAACCATCTTCCCCAATCTCCATGGCCCACTACCTCTTTAGCTTCTATAAGTCTTCTTCCAATCTCTATTGCATTTGTTATGATTCTTTTTCTTGTATCATCTACATAATATAAAATTTCATCTGCTATTTGTTGCTCATTTCGAACTAATACATTGCTCATGTTTTATGCCACCTTTACCCTTTTATTTTTTACATTTCCTAATTTTTCTTTTTTAAAAATCTCCATAAACTCTTTTACCTCTTCTGTTGGTGTACAATGTGCTTTTCCTTGGCATTGAATCACTTCATCTTTTCTGACTTCTACTGTATAGTATGGTTTTTCAATATTCTCTTTTCTTCTAACCACCAAAATAGTTGTTTTCTTCTTTGCATGATCTACTGCATATCTACCAACACAATGTGCAAGTTCTTTTCCCTCTCTAATAATTTCATACATATCTTTTATTGCTCTTATTTCTAAGTTTTTGTATTCAAATTTATAATTTTCTAATTCTTTTACCCTTTTCTTAATTTTTTCATTTATACTAGGATCATTATTTATTTTAATTTGAACTGTAGTTTTTATATGTGATTCCTTTAAATTTTTTGGATAAATTACAGTTTTATTATTTATATCTTGTTTTAAAACTTTCAGTTCATCTATATAATCAACGAATGCTACTGCCACTTCTTTTAAAGTTTCATAATCTTCATACTTTTTATATTGCTTATTGATATATCTCCACCATGTTCCAATATTAACAATATCTAATATGCTATCTACTTTATACATTACACAACTTATTTCTCTTATAAGATTATCCATTTCCTCTATTGTAAGATTACATTTTCTTTTTCTTATTTTTTTAAATAAAATAAGAGCTTCAGCACTTTTATCTTTTAATTTTCTAAATTCTCTTAATTCATTTTTATCTAAATCTAATATTTCAGGAATACTTTTCTTTCTCCAATTTAAATTTTTTATATTAATTTCTTTCTTTACGAATCCTTTTAATAATGCTATTAATTCTATCTTTGCCATGGACTCCATCATTGGATTTAAGCTGCAAGCTGATAAAATCTTTAAAGCTATATCCATATTTTCATACTTTGCGATTTCATTTACCTTCTCGATATTAGCCCCTTCATATATAGTTCCCTTAATAGCTCTCTCATAACTGTTCCAATCCACATATTCATCATATCCACCATAAAAACACCCATATGATGAATATCCCATTATTTTGGCAACATTAAAAATACTTGCTCTTTTTTGGATTTCTCCCTTATAATTTCTTACATACATTTTGCTAAAGTTAGGTCCAAATACATATCCTGCTTCAAAATTATATTCAGTTTTTACATCTTGATAATTTTCATATCCATCTCTAACAATTCTATATGCTTTACATACTATATGTTTATTTGATATTTTTGATTTTTCAAAAGAATAAACTAACCCTGAATATTTCAATCCTTTTCTTCCATATCTTTTTAATTTAATTGTAACTACCGCTCCACATTCTTTGCATAATGTTTTTTCATTGTGTATTACTTCATGATCTATTTCATATTCAGTGTGACATTTAGTACAATGTGCTACTTGATATTCAATATTCTTTTTCATAATTGTACATATATTAGGTGCTTTAATTTTTACTTTCTCTACCACTAAATATTCCTTATTATCTAACACAATATCATTTGTATATTCTTTTATCTCTTCTGTAACAGTTATATCAATATGTTTAAACTGTTCCATGATTCTATACCTCCTAAAAATACTTTTCTAAATCAGTTTCAAATTCTATCTCTTTAATTTCTTTTTTAACTTCTTTCTGTTTTTGTGTTATTTTACTTTTAATTTCTTCCTCTTCTAATTCAATAAATTCATGTTGTATCACTTCAAATCCAAAGTATTTATTTATTATTCCAAATCCCTCGGCATCAGTCATAATTACACATGTATCCATTGTTTTAGCTCTTTTCTTAGCTTCATTCCTTAAATATTTTAAAGCACCCTCTATACTCTTTTTACCTTCTACTATCTCTTTAGCTGCAACTGCATTAGTTTCTATTTGTAACAAAATATGATTACCTGTTTGCAATACAAATAAATCTCTTTTATTCTTTTCCATTTCCTCTTTAATCTTTTTTATTGCCTCTTCCATATCAAATTCTCCTTTTCATTTTATAATTTTTTGTTCCTGGTATTTTTTCATTTTTACAATGTCTTCTCATATTTATATCCATATAGATATTTCCATACTCTTCGTTGTACTTTATCTCATAGTTCGTTAATATCCACCCTGGATACATAACTTCTAGCTCTTGTCTGCTTGGTTGTTGCATTAACATATTTCTCATTTTATTTTTGTTATACTTACAATCTGAAACTTCTAATTTAGGTTTTTTAAGTCCTACTGAACTTCTCCACATTTTGTTATATTTCATATCTTCTGTTTCTTTTTCTTTTGCCATATATTTGACCAATGCTGTAAAACCTTCTTCATTCATCTGTAATCTATCAACATTTATATAACCTCTTTTTCCCCATAACTCTTCTAAAGTATCTCTATCTAAATCTCCATCAATTATTATGTGAAAGTGGACCTTTTTTCTTTTATCTTTTATTCCTTCTATAACTGCAACATATTTTGTATTTCCAAGTCCTAACTTTTTTCTTCTTCTATTTATCCTTGCAATATAGTTTTTAAACTCTTTTTCTATTGCTTCTTTTGAGTCAGGTCTATTGTTATTATTGAAAGTTGCATGAATTACATAATCACTTTCATCAAAATTTGAATGTATAATTTTTCTATGCCACTCAATACTCCTTTTATTATTTAGCTTTTTTTGTTTTGGCTCGGACACTTTAGTTTTTTCTTTCCTACTTTTCTTTTTCTCTTTTGCACTTATAGGAAAAATTCTTACATCTAAAAATTCCATACTTTCTTTAACTTTTAAATTTTTAGTTTTTCTACTTCTCCATCTCTGTTCTCTATAAAACATAAATCCTTCTACCCCTTTATATATAAAGAATTTATCTTTCTATATCTCACTTGTTAATACTACATACAAGCTTCCTAATCCTTACTAAAAAGGCTAAAAAAATTATAGATAACACTTGATTATCTATTGGAATTTATGTAAAATATAAACAAAGACAACGAAATAAATCGCTATAAGATATAGAGCACATTGTTTGATCCGGCAAGATTGTAAACAATGTGTTTTTTCTTTTGTTAAAATACCCCTTTAAAGCTCCTTTCAATCTATAAGTTTATTGCAACACACTTTCATATGCTCCAACAAGCTTATAGCTTGTCCTATTTTACAGCTTTAGTTTTTCTACTTGTATAACTATTCCAGGTCCAGTAAATCTTATATATCTTTCTCTACTCCCACCATGACCTGAAATAATTATTTTTGCACTCTCTTCTCTAGTAACTACAGAACTCTTTACTTGCTCTCTCATTCTTAATTCATTTACAAGTTCCTTTGTTTCAATTTCTTTTAAATCCATGCTGCAAATATTAAGCTTGTAGCACTTAAAATACTAACTACTACATCGCTCCAACTTCCTTTCTTTTTATTTGATACTTTCATTACTCCATTTACCAAGCAAAATAAAAGACATATTATAATAACTGGTTTCCCTATACTCATCCCTAATTTATTCATTTCAAAACTCCTTTTAATTTATTTTCATGTTCTATATAATAAATAAATTTCATATTATATATTAAGTAAAGCTTGTTCACCTTCTCTAATAGAAAAATTATAAGGATTTTACTCCTCATAATTTTTATATTATTCCTTTGGAATTATATATCCTAAGTGTTCCCCTTTTTTATCTATAAGTTCATATCGCCACTCATAATTTTTTTCTTCTTCTACAAGCTTAATATTTTCGCTCTCAACTTCCACATCCCCAGCTTCAAATTGAATTCCCACTATTTTTTTATTTTCAAAAACCTCTGTAATATTTGAAATTATAAATAAGCTCTTAAAACTGTAACAAAATCTCCCACTTTTCAATCTATCAATAACTTTCTTTTTATTCATTCACATCTTCCTCCTATACAATCATTTCTTCAACTTCTTCAAAGTCTATAAATTTATTTCCTATATTAGTTTCAATAAATCTTTGCACTTCACTTTCAGGAACCTTTAAACTTCCAAGCTTCATTGCTCCTAAATGCCCATTCTTAATTAATGTATAAACATCACTTCTACTAACTCTCAATATTTTTGCAACTTCCGTAACCATTAACAATTGCATAAATTCTCAACTCCCTTTTTCTATGTGTACATATTTTTAGGTATTAAATCATTAGGTGTACAGTTTAACGCCTTTGCTAAACTGCAAATAACCTTTAAACTAGGATTATCATATTTATCCTCTTCTAATTCACTTATATATCCTCTACTTACTTGAGATAAAGCACTTAACTCTCTATTTGATAATCTCATTTTTATTCTTCTGATTTTTATTAAATATCCTATACTTTCATCCATAGTTTCCTCCTTGCTGACTTTTTAAGTCAGTTTTTCTTGAAAAAATTTTTCCTCTTTTACTTCAAATAATTTTGCTAATTCTTTTAATTCTCCTACTGTAAATGTATCTGGATTAGCCTCCTTTCTACCAAAAGTTCTGAGCGACATTCCTATTTTTTCGGCAACCTCTTGTTGTGTTAACCCTCGCATCATTCTTATTCCCTTGATTAAATTACTCATTTATTTACCCCCTTAATGACTTTTTAAGTCAGTTTATGTTTATATTATAATTGACACTTTATGTCAATGTCAACACATTTAATGAATTTTGTAACTTTTTTTTAAACTTTTATGACACTTTTGGTTACTTTTACTTATTTTCGACTTTATTATTGTATAATTTAGTTAAGAACCAATTAAGATATGAACTACATTCAGGGAGGTGTTTTTTTGACTTTTTCCTTAGGTGAAAGAATTAAAACCAGAAGAAAAGAACTTGGGTTAACCCAAAAAGAACTCGGTAGTAAAGTTTTACTTTCTGAATTCAACATAAGTAAATATGAACGTGATTATTCTAGTCCCGATTTGGAGACTATAGCAAAACTCTCTGATGCATTAGATTGTACATTAGATTATTTACATGGTAAAACAAACAATCCAAATTCAAATGTATATAATTATACTGAAGATAACGATAATATTACCATTGATATTTCAAAAGATTATCCTTATAATCTAACACCATCAGAAGTTTCAGAGCTTGTTAAGCTTTTAAAATCCTATCGGTTTGATGTAGATTCCATAATTGAAGAAATAAAAAATAAAAAGTAGCATAAATCATGCTACTTTTGTTTTGTCGAAAAGTTCGGTATACAGACACTTCCATTTTATATTATTAGATTTATAATAAATTTAAGTAATTTATTTCATTTTTTAAGTAATTTTTTGCTTTTATATTGATTTAAGGAGGTTTTTATTTGAAATTACTTCAACTTTTAATTTCTATAGAGAAAATTAAACAAAATGACACTATTATATATACTAACGAGAAGGAGAAAGAGTCTTATGCAAGGAACAGTAAGGAAAAGAGGAAGTAAATGGTATTATAGATATCTTTTAGGTACTACTCGAATTGAAAAAGTAGGTGGTAAAACTAAAAAAGAGGCTTTGGAAAAATTAAATGATGAATTATACAAACTTCAGAATAATATAATCGTCCCACCTAAAACTAAACTTAAAGATTTTTTAAATCTTTGGATAGCAGATTACGTTATGGAAGATAGAGCTAAAAGCACTGTAGAAAAATATAAAAAAACTATTGAATTATATATTGATCCTATAATTGGAGACATCCTACTATGTGATTTAAAAGTTTTTCATATTGAATTATTTTTAAAAGATATGAAAAAGAAAGGACTTTCAGGCACTTCACGACAAACTTATTTCGGAACGCTAAGAGCAGCACTTAATAAAGCTGTTAAATTGCAAATGCTTAATGATAATCCTTGTAAGTTCGCTGATATTCCTAAAAGAGACAATTTTAAAGCTAATGTCTTAACTGTAGAAGAATTTCATAAAATTTATAATTATTTAGATATAAATGATTTTGAAGATTTCATGTTTAGATTCGCCCTAGAATTAACTTTAGAAACTGGACTTAGACGTGGTGAATTATCCGGACTTTGTTGGGATGATATAGATTTTAAAAACAAATCTATATCTATTAATAATAACTTAGTTAGAATTGAAGGTATTTATGAAATGGGTTCTTGTAAAACTGCAAATGCTTATAGAACTCTTCCAATCTCTGATTTTTTAATAAATAGATTAGAAGAAATCAAACTTAAACAAAAAATCCATAAAGAAGATTATTCCTCTCATTATGTAAAAAATATTTGGAATAAAAAAGAGTACGATTTAATTTTCAGATGGGCAAATGGCTCTTATATTCATCCAGCAACTTTTTTACAAAGACTTAAAAGGATTTTAGGATATATAGGAATTGAAAAAAGAATACGTTGGCATGATTTAAGACATACAAATGCAACTTTACTTTTAGAAGGTGGTATAGATTTTAAAACTCTCTCTACTAGATTAGGTCATTCTATGATTCAAACAACTATGGATATCTATGCACATACTACTGAGAAAATGAATAGAAATGCAACTAATGTTATTCATGATATTTTAAAACATTAAAAAAAGCTTCCAAACAACTGGGAGCTTTTTTATTTATTCTTTATCATAATTTCAATTTTAAAAACAACTAAATTACTGACTGGGGCAAAACTGGGGCAAATTTTCAGCACCAAACCCTACAGCCCTGTAATATAGTAAAACGAGATAAGCCATAAGCGGAGTTCTGTATTAAGTAATCATCTATCTAGGCTTATTGTTGCCAACAAGCTCAAGCGACACACCATGAAACGGAGCGGGTCACTCCTTATTGTTTCTTTCTCGGTCTTGCTCCAAGTGGGGTTTACATAGCCATAATGTCTCCATTACGCTGGTGAGCTCTTACCTTCGCCTTTCCATCCTTACCAGACACCTAAGTGATCTCAGCTTTACAGCTTCTGGCGGTATATTTCTGTTGCACTATCCTTCAAGTCACCTTGACTGGCCGTTAACCAGCACCCTACCCTATGGAGCTCCGACTTTCCTCTCCTAGTTCAAGACTAGCAGCGATTACACGTCTCACTCGCATTTCCTATGATACCATATTTTTTGAATTTATCAAAGTAAAATTTTTGAAAAAACCATATATTTTTATACTAATTGCATTATTATTAACAATAAAAAGATTATTATTAATTGATATAATCCCACTCCACTTATAATAAGTATAGTAAATATAGCACTACAAACACATGCTCTTGTAGGTGTAAACCATCTAACACATCCTAAACTGCAAAAATTTCGCCTTAAATTTTCGAAATTTCTATTGAAATTCCCTTGAAATCCATTATGTTTTTTTCTTCCCATATAAATACAACCTTAAATAATTATTATCATTCTTATTATATGTTTATATTTATATTTTATTTTCAATTCTAAAAAATTTCATATGGATTTTCTGTCTTTTCTGATTCTATAAATTCTACATCATTAAATTCTTTTGTAATTTTTTTCATTACTTCTAAGAATACAAGCCATTCTGTATTAAAATGATCTGCATCTAAAATAGTTACACCTAGTTCTTTATAGTCTGATATATAGTGATATGATGTATCTCCTGTTATTATACAATCAGCTCCTAATTTATAAGCCTCTTCAAAATAACTTGTTCCACTACCATTTATTATGGCAATAGTTTTTATTTTTTCCTTACCAATGTGCCCACGAATATAATCATTCTTTAAAATATTTTTTAAATCTTTAATTAATTCTCTTGAATCTATTTCAGTATCTAAGGAAATTATTCTTCCTATTCCACAATTTTCTTCACCTTTATATTCATCTATTATCTTACTATCTTTAAATCCTAGCATTTCTACTAATGTATCATTTATTCCATTTTCTACTGAATCTAAGTTTGTATGACTAGAATATACAGCAATATTATTTTTTATTAATTTTATTATCTTACTACCTAATAAATCTTGCTCTATAATTCTGTTTGGCTTTCTAAAAATTAATGGATGATGAGTTATTATTAATTCACACTTCTTAACTATCGCCTCTTCAATAACCTCATCTGTACAATCTAAGGCTAATAAAACCTTCCTTACATCTTCATTTGCATCGCCTACCATTAATCCAACATTATCAAAGTCTTCCTTTAATTTAATAGGTGCAAATCCTTCCATTAAATCCATAATATTTTGTATATTTTTCATCATACTTCCCTCCCCTTTTAACAGTATTTCATCATATTTTCTAAGATATTTACTTTATCAGTAAGTTCTTCTTTTCTTTTTATTGCATTTTCACTATCATCTTCTATAAGATTTGATATTTTTGTATACTTGTTTATTTTTTCTTCTATGAATTCTTTCATTAATGGATTTTTATCTCTTAATAAAACTGGACTTATTTCATAATATATTTTTTCTAATTCTGTTTTTGAAGATTCATTTATTCTAACTTTAAATAATTCATAGTATATATCTTCATCTACACATAAATCTTCTTTTATTATTTCATATCCATTTGCGTAAAGATATTCTCTTAAAACTTCTGGATTTTGTGCTGGTAATAAAATTATAGAAGCTGCTTCTTTAATTTTATTTTTCCCATTTTCTAAAATTTCTTTAATTAAATTGCCCCCCATACCAGCAATGACAATTGAATCAACTTCATTCTTTTTAATTGTATCTAATCCACTTCCTAATCTTAATTCAATCTCTTCATCTACGCCTTCAAATATTGAGTTAAGTTTTGCCTTATCTAATGGATCTTTATTTATATCTGAAGCAATGGCCTTTTTAGAAATTTTTCTTTTTATTACTTCTATTGGGATATATCCATGATCTGTTCCAACGTCTAATACACAATTACATTCATCAATATTTTCTAATATCATTTCTAATCTTCTACTTAATTCCATTTTTTTCTCCTGTCATCATCTTAATTTCTATTTTTTGTATATCATATTTAAAAACTAAAAAAGCACCTTATGGTGCTTTTTTTAGTCTAGATAGTCTTTAAGTTTTTTACTTCTAGAAGGATGTCTAAGCTTTCTTAAAGCTTTAGCTTCTATCTGTCTAATTCTTTCTCTAGTAACATTAAATTCTTTACCAACTTCTTCTAATGTTCTAGCTCTTCCATCATCTAAACCAAATCTTAATCTTAAAACTTTTTCTTCTCTTGGAGTTAAAGTATCAAGCACATTTATAAGTTGTTCTTTTAACATTGTAAATGCTGCTGCTTCTGCTGGTGCTGGTGCATCATCATCTGGAATAAAGTCTCCTAAGTGACTATCTTCCTCTTCTCCAATTGGTGTTTCTAATGAAACCGGTTCTTGCGCTATTTTTTGTATTTCTCTTACTTTTTCAACTGGTAAATCCATTACTTTTGAAATTTCTTCTGGGAATGGATCTCTTCCAAGCTCTTGAAGTAATTGTCTTTGAACTCTTATAAGTTTATTTATAGTTTCTACCATATGTACAGGTATTCTTATCGTTCTTGCTTGGTCTGCAATAGCTCTTGTTATCGCCTGTCTTATCCACCAAGTAGCATAAGTAGAAAACTTATATCCTTTTCTATAATCAAATTTTTCAACTGCTTTTATAAGCCCTAAATTTCCTTCTTGAATAAGGTCTAGGAATAACATTCCTCTTCCTACATATCTTTTGGCAATACTTACTACAAGTCTAAGGTTTGCTTCAGCTAATTTTTTCTTAGCATATTGGCTTCCTTCTTCTATTCTTCTTGCTAAATCAATTTCCTCTTCTGAAGATAATAAAGGAACTTTCCCTATTTCTTTTAAATACATTCTTACAGGGTCATCTATTGCAATTCCTTCTGGTATACTTAAATCTAATTCTTCTTCTTCCTCTTCTTCCTCTTCCTCAGCTTTCTTAGTAGTGGCTCTTTCACCTGTAACTTCTATTCCCATTGATTCAAGGACTTCATATATTTTTTCTATTTGTTCTGTACTTAATTCTATATTATCAATTTCTTCCATTATCTCTTTATAAGACAATGATCCATTTTTCTTACCTTTATCTATCAAATTTTTGACAACCGTCATTTTATTATTTTTTTCTTTTTTATCGTCTTTTTTTACTTTTGTTTTTTCTACCATGTTTATTGCCTCCTTCCGTTAATGCCATTTTTACCTCATTTTCAATTCTTTCATCTTTCCCATAAGTTCTATCCTTCTAGGAGCTAACTTAATAGTTTCATCAAGCTTACCCTCTTTTTCTAAAGTTTTCATTTCTAATAATAAATTTTTCATTTCTTCTTCTACTTTAAATAGTTTTACTTGATGAACATTATCTATTATAAGTTTATTTTTATCATTAGCCTCTAAAATTTTAAATTCTTTTATATTTACCCACTCACCAGATGAATTTGGATCATCACAATGAGTTTCTATATATGTTTCCATATTATCAATAGCTTCATTCATGCCATTTTTTATTAAATTAAATATTTTTTTGTTTTCTTCTTTATTAAAGTCATCTTCTGTTATTTGTAATATGATTTGGTCATAAAACTCTTTATTTAGCATTAACTTTATGATTGATCTTTCTGCTTTTAAATATGCAGGCTCCACATATAATTTTGTTCCATTTTCTCCATTTTTATACATATTACCTTCATTTTGCATATTTTTCTTCATTTGAATTAAATCGTATAAAGATTGTTCCTTAATTCCTGTCTCTTCAGATATTCCTTTAATATAAATATCTTTTTCAACTGGATTTAAATCACTTATTATAGATGCAACTCTATTTCCATACTTAACTACAGATTGTTGATCATTAAAATTAATTCCCTCTTTTGCTCTCTTTAATCTATAACCAATTAAAGATTGTGCATCCTCCACTAATTTCAAAAAAGAATCTTCCCTATTATTTCTTACGAATTCATCTGGGTCTTTTCCTTCTGGTATTTGGAGCACTCTCACATCAAATCCTGCTTCCTTTAGAATATCTAATCCTCTAAGTGTAGCTGTTTGCCCTGCAATATCTGCATCAAAAGAAATAATAACTTTATCTGCATATCTTTTTAAGAGTCTTGCTTGTTTAACAGTTAATGCTGTTCCTAAAGATGCTACTACATTATGTATTCCATATTGATTTAAGCTTATTAAATCCATATATCCTTCTACCATAATAAAGTATCTCTCTTTTATATTATTTTTTATTGCAAAATTTAAACCATATAAATTAGTTCCTTTTTGGAAAATAAGTGTTTCTGGGGAATTAAGATATTTAGGTTTTGAGTCATCTAAAACTCTACCTCCAAATCCAATAACTCTACCTTTAAAATCGAATACTGGAAACATAACTCTATTTCTAAACCTATCATAGATAGTTCCGTTCTTTTCACTTTTTAGCACTAATCCAGCTTCTAATAGTATGGTATCGCTAAATCCCTTTTTATTTAAATATGTCCTTAGGTTTTGCCACCCTTCTTTAGCATATCCAAGTCCAAATCTTTTTATTGTTAATTCACTTATTCCTCTTCTTATGAAATATTCTTTTTTTTCTCTCTCATTTTGAAGATTAGAGAAGAAATATCTTGCTGCTTCTATATTGACTTTATATAAAACTTCTTTCTTTTTTAATAATTTATCATCTTCATTCTTCCCTGTATTTAATGGTATATTAGCTTTTTCAGCTAATATTTTACATGCTTCAATAAAGTTTAAATTCTTCTGTTTCATTACAAAAGTCAATACATTTCCTGCTTCTCCACACCCAAAACATTTATATATTTGCTTATCTTGAGATACACTAAATGATGGTGACTTTTCATGATGAAAAGGACAAATTCCCATATAGTTTCTTCCAGAGCGCTTAAGTTTTACGCTTTCTGAAATAACATCAACAATATCATTTTCATTCTTTATCTTTTCAATAATTTCCTCTGAAATTCGCAAGGAGCATCCTCCTTTCCATGCACATTTATTTTGCAACTCATATATTATTCGACATTTTTTTCTCTTTTCCTTCTTTATTTCTATTTTTTTCACAAATATATTTCTCTTTATTTACTTATTCTTCTTTCTTCGCAAAAATCCTTCTTTTTTATAGATAATTTTATATATAAATTTATCTTTCCTTATTTTAACTTTTTTATTCACATTTACTAAAATTTACTCCTTTTACTTTTATCACCTTGTCAACTCCAATAAATAGTTATTTTTCACCTTAAAATTTTTAAATGTTTATTTTTTCCCTCTGTTCTATATTTATCTCATAATATCTTTAATTATTACTAGTATTTATTATTTGCAAAATAATTTTTTTTATTATTTAAAAATTTTAATTCTCTTATTCACTCTTACTACATAGACTATAATAGTAATATTATTTAGGAGATGTATAAATGAAAAAGCTATCCTCTAAAACTCCCAGTATTTTCGCTGAAGAAACTATTCGTCAAAAAGTTTTAAGCTATTATGGTTTAGAGCATGCTACTATAAAAGTAATTAAAGCTAAAGATACCGATAAACAGCGTGTTGTATATAAAATTACCTATAAAAATCGTTCTTACTGTCTAAAAAAAGTCTATTTTAATGAAGAAAACTTACTTTTTGTTTATTCTGCTTTAGAATGGCTTTTTAAAAATAATATAAATACTCCAAAACTTTTAAATACTTTAGAAGGTGATAAATATGTTAGTTTAGATGGTATGCTTTTTATATTAACCATTTGGATTGATGGAACTAAATGTAATTCTAATCAAACAAACCATATAATAGCTGCTGTAAAACAATTATCTTATGTTCATAAAAGTTCTAAAAATTTCATTCCAATAAAAGGAAGTAAGAAAAGAGAAGGTTTTACTGATATTTACATAACGACATTAAAACACTTTAATCAAATATTACTTTCTTATAATTGTGCTATAAAATGTAATGATATTTTTTCTGAAACTTTTTTAGAATTTTTTGATATGTATTTAGAAATAAGTAAATTTTCCCTTGAATTGAGCAGTCGTGTAAATCATGACAATTTATCTCGTTCTCTTTGTCATGGAGATTATGTAAGTAAGAATTTAATATTTGATAGAATGGATAATATTTGGCTAATCGATTTAGATAAATGTAAACTTGAATATTCTATGAATGACTTTGGATATTTTTTAAGACGCCTTCTTCGTCGTGAAAAAACAGCTTGGAATGTTGAACTTACTTTAAGACTTTTTAGAGAATACAATACTTTCAATAAAATGACTATAGATGATTTTAGATATTTGATTTCCTATATTTCTTTCCCTCAAAAATATTGGAAAATTTCCAAAGATTATTTTAAAAATAGAAAGAAATGTAATGAAGAATTTTTTCTTGATACAATCTTAAAATCTGGTGATAAAATTTCTGCACATATAGATTTTATTAGAACAATACAATCTAGAGTTGAAAACGAATATAATTTAAAACTATAAAAAAACTTCACCTATAATGGTGAAGTTTTTTCTATATAACTATCTTTTATTGTTTACTTGTGCTTGTGCTGCTGCAAGTCTTGCAAGTGGTACTCTAAATGGTGAACATGAAACATAGTCTAATCCTATATCATGACAGAATTCAACTGATGATGGATCTCCTCCATGCTCTCCACAGATTCCAAGTTTAATATCTTTTCTAGTTTCTCTACCTTTTTCAGCAGCCATTTTTACTAATTGCCCTACCCCTGTTTTATCTAATTTTGCAAATGGGTCTTGCTCATATATCTTACTTTCATAGTATGATGTTAAGAATTTAGCTGCATCATCTCTTGAGAATCCAAATGTCATTTGAGTTAAATCATTAGTTCCAAATGAGAAGAATTCTGCTTCTTTAGCTATTTCGTCAGCTGTTAGTGCTGCTCTTGGAATTTCTATCATTGTTCCTACTTTATATTCAAGCTTAGTTCCTTTTTCAGCCATTACAGTTTCAGCCGTTTTAACAACGATATCTTTAACAAATTTAAGTTCTTTAACATCTCCTATTAATGGAATCATTATTTCTGGAACTACATCATATCCTCTTTCTACTTTAACAGCTATAGCAGCTTCTATAATTGCTCTAGTTTGCATCTCTGCAATTTCAGGATAAGTTACTGCAAGTCTACATCCTCTATGTCCCATCATTGGGTTAAATTCATGTTTATCATCTACTGCATTTGTAATTTCTTCTACATCTACTCCTAACTCTTTAGCAAGTGCTGTCTTATCCTCTTCAGTATGAGGTAAGAATTCGTGTAGTGGTGGATCTAGAAGTCTTATTGTAGCTGGCATTCCTTTTAATGCTTCATATATAGCCGTAAAGTCAGCTCTTTGCATTGGTAATATTTTATCTAATGCTTTTCTTCTATCTTCTTCTGTCTTAGCTATAATCATTTCTCTAACAGCTAGAATTCTATCTTCAGCAAAGAACATGTGTTCTGTTCTGCAAAGACCTATACCTTCTGCTCCAAATTCTACTGCTTGTTTGGCATCTCTTGGAGTATCTGCATTAGTTCTAACTTTTAATTTTCTTATTTCATCAACCCATGACATAAATGTTGCAAAGTGTCCTGTTATTTCTGGAGTAACTGTTTTAATTTTTTCTCCATAGATATTTCCACTTGTTCCATCTATTGAAATATAGTCTTCTGAAGTATAAACTTTACCATTTACTTCTAAAGTTTTCTTATCTTCATTTATTTTTATTTCTCCACATCCTGCAACACAACAAGTTCCCATTCCTCTAGCAACAACTGCTGCGTGAGAAGTCATTCCACCTCTTACTGTTAAGATACCTTCTGCTGCTATCATTCCTTCTATATCTTCCGGTGAAGTTTCAAGTCTTGCAAGTACTACTTGCTCTCCATTTGCAGCTCTTTCTTTAGCTTCCTCAGCTGTAAATGCAATTTTACCACATGCTGCACCTGGTGATGCTGGAAGTCCTTTTGCAATTGGTGATGCTTTCTTTAAGTCTACATCATAAAAAGCTGGATGTAGTAATGTATCTAATTGTTTTGGCTCAACTTTTAAAATCGCTTCTTCTTTAGTTAACATATTTGATTCAACTAAATCAACTGCAATTTTAAGTGCTGCTGGTGCCGTTCTTTTACCATTTCTTGTTTGTAAGAAATATAACTTACCATCTTCTATAGTTATTTCCATATCTTGCATATCTCTATAATGATCTTCTAATGTATTAACTATGTCTATAAATTGCTTGTATATTTCTGGATTTTGTTCTTCTAATTTTGATATTGGAAGTGGCGTTCTAATTCCTGCAACAACGTCTTCACCTTGTGCATTCATTAAGTATTCACCATAAATTTCATTATCTCCATTTGCAGGGTTTCTTGAGAATACAACTCCTGTTCCTGAAGTTTCTCCTTTATTTCCAAATACCATTTGTTGAACGTTTACAGCAGTTCCCCATTTACCTGGGATATCATTTAATCTTCTATAAACGATAGCTCTTGGATTATCCCATGATCTAAATACAGCAGTTATTGATTCTACTAACTGTTCTCTTGGATCTTGTGGGAACTCTTCACCTTTTTCTTTTCTATATATTTCTTTGTATTCTTTTACTAACTCTTTTAAATCTTCAGCTGTTAAATCTGTATCATCTTTAACGCCCTTACTTTCCTTCATTCCATCAATTTTATCTTCAAACAATCTTTTCTCAACATCCATAACAACATCTGAAAACATTTGAATAAATCTTCTATAAGAATCATATGCAAATCTTGGATTATTTGTAAGTCTTGCCATAGCTTCTACAGCTTCATCATTTAATCCTAAATTTAATATTGTATCCATCATACCTGGCATAGAAACCCTTGCTCCTGATCTTACTGATACAAGTAATGGATTTTCTGTACTTCCAAACTCTTTTCCTGTTTCTTTTTCAAGTTCTTTCATACAATTTTCAATTTCTTCTATTATTGAAGATGCTATAGTTTTTCCATCTTCATAATATTTATTACATGCTTCTGTAGTAACAGTAAACCCTTGTGGCACTGGAATTCCAAGCTGTGTCATAACAGAAAGATTTGCGCCCTTCCCCCCTAAAAGATTTTTCATTGATGCATTACCCTCTTTAAAAGGATAAACGTACTTTTTCTCCATCTCAATACTCCTCCGTTCAATACTTAAGTTATATATATACTATCGAGGGCAAATGCCCTCGTAGCTACCCTTTAATTATTTTTCCCAAGCTTAACGAATAGTTTTGTAATATTAGTTTTAGAAACTTTTCCTAAGATTTTATATTGTTCCTTTTCTTCTACCATCATTTTCTCAACTATAGGAATACTATCTATTTCATGTTCTATTATTTTAGTTGCAAGAACATATGCAGAATCTTCTTTTGATGCACAAACTATATTAGGCATTCTTGTCATAATAACTCCTACAGGAACTTTATGAATATCTGTTCCGCCAATAGCAATTTTCAAGAAATCTTTTCTTGAAACTGCTCCAGTTAAAAAGCCATTATTTTCTACAAATAATGTTCCTACATCATTTAAAAATAGATATACAATTGCATCATATACAGTTGTTTCTTCACTTACAACAGATGGCTTTGACATAATCTCTCCGACTTTTATTTCGTTTATATATTCATTTACAAGGCTACTTTTAGGCTTATCTGAATATACATAACCAACCTTAGGTCTAGCATCTAATGCTCCTATCATCGTTAATATGGCTAAGTCAGCTCTAAGTGCTGCTCTAGTAACTCCTAATTTTTCAGCTAGCGCCTCACTTGTAATTGGCTGCTTTTCTTTTACTAATCTTATAATTTCTTCTTGCCTTGCTGATAACTTCAAATCTATCCCTCTTTCTTTAATATAAGAGTAAATATTCAGACAATTCAGAGTAATTAGAACTTTCTACATTCTAATTATACCATTTTTTCCATTTTTTTCTATATCTGAATTCTTCCTTTTTGTTTCATTTTATGCCATTTAAACCCTTTAAAAGAAATTATCTGTCTATTAATACTTTTTTCTTCTGTTTACTCTATTTCTTTTCTATTCTTCATCAAATTTAACTGTATAAGTATAAACAGTATCATCTCCTCCATATACTTTACTCTTATTTTCCGATTTATTTTTCATATCATTTTTTACGTCACTTATTTTTTCTTTTACATTTCCAGCTTTTTGATTAGCTATTTCTTTTACTCCTGAAAAAGCTGTTGATGCTTTTTCTAGAACATCATCAGTAACCTTTTTTACATATTTATTAACCACTTCAACACTACCATCAGCCTTAGTAATTTCAATTGTAACTTTTGTTGCTACTGCTGCTATTACTCCAAATGCTAAAAATGCAGGTAATACAACAGCTATTACCATAGCTGATATTCCAGCATTAACAGGAAGGTCTGCTATTACTGTATCCTCTTTTTTTATTTTTATTCTACTAACATTTCCTTTTTCTATAACCTCTTTTAGCCATGCTTTAAATTCTTCTACTGAGCATCCTGTTACAAAGTTCATTTTACATCCTGTAGTCTCTACATTTACGTATTCTTCGTCTACACTATTTTGAAATCCAGCTTCAGAAGCTTTTTCAAGTATTATTATTCCTTCTAAAACATCTCCATTAGCTTCCATTAAAACTTCTTTAGCTCTTTCGTAGCTTACCCCAGTTCTAGTTACTATTTGATCAACTTTTTCTAATGTAATTTCGTTCATAAATATCACTCCTTAATATAATTTAACATTTCTAAACTTTTTGGTTTTCTTGAATAACTTGTTTCTATAAAGTACAAATTAATCTTTTCAATTTCTTTTTTTATTTCTGGTGTTAATTTCATCATATATATTCTACTTGCATCAATTTTATTTAAAAATTTTAATGCAGCAAATGCTTCTTTTGAAATAGGTATACTACCTCTTTTATCACATTCATTACAGATTCCACTATATATATTCATATTAATATAATTTGAAGTTCTTATTTTTTTCCTGCATATACTACATTGTTCTAAATTTATTCCATATCCAGTTGCTTTAAGAATCTTAAGTTCAAATGACCTTACTAATAATTCGTAATCGATGGCATCTGTATCTAAAAGATATAGTGTTTTTACAAATTCTATATACAAATTTTTATTAGAGTCTCCCTCTTCTAAAGCTATGTCTACTAATTCACAAAGATAAGATGCATATGTAAGTTTATCTAGATTATTCATTAATCCTTTAAAGGAATTTATTATTCTTCCTTCTTGCAAGTTAAAGAGATTTTTCCCTTTAAATAACATATAATCACTATAGCAAAGAGGCGAGGTCACAGAAAATAATTTACTTTTACTTTTCTTTGCGCCCTTTGCTATAGCTGTTATTTTTCCAAATTCTTCTGTATATATCCAAATAAGCTTATCATGCTCTTTGTAGTCAATAGCTTTTATAATTACTCCACCTGTTTTAACTAGAGACATTAGAGTACACCTATTATTTCACCTTTTTATAACCTAGTTCTTTTAATAAATTGTTGTTATCTCTCCACTCTTTTCTTACTTTCACCCAAAGCTTAAGCATAACTTTTGCATTTAAAAATCTTTCTATTTCATATCTTGATGTTTCACCAATTTTCTTTAAAACCACACCATTTTTACCTATTATTATTCCTTTATGTGAATCTTTTTCACATATTATATCAGCTTCAATATGATATATTCCTTTTTCATTTTTTTTCATTCTTATTATATCTATTGCTATTCCATGTGGAATTTCATCTCTTAAACATCTTAATGCCTTTTCTCTTATGATTTCTGCTACAACAAATCTTTCTTGTACATCAGTTATCATATCTTCTGGATAATATTTAGGTCCTTCTGGTAATTTATCAGCCATTAACTCTAAAAGTTTATCTACATTCTTTCCTTTTGCTGCTGAAATCGGTATAATTTCTGCAAAATCAAAAGCTTCAGAATATTTTTTTAAAGTTTCAGCTACTTTTTCTTGTGTAAACTCATCAATTTTATTTAAAACTAAAAATACTGGACATTTTTTTCCTTTTAAGTTTTCTAAAATAAAATTATCTCCCTTTCCTAGTTCCCCATCTGGGTTAGTTAAGAAAAGAATTAAGTCTACATCCTTAGTTGAATCCTTTGCCGCATTTACCATATATTCTCCTAATTTATGTTTTGGCTTATGAATCCCTGGTGTATCTACGAACACCATTTGATAGTCATCTGTAGTCTTTATTGTTTGTATATTATTTCTTGTAGTTTGAGGTTTATTTGATACTATTGATAATTTTTCTCCCATTATATAGTTCATAAGTGTTGACTTCCCAACATTTGGTCTTCCAACTATTGATACAAATCCTGATTTAAACATATTTCCTCCTAGTTAAGATCCTTTCTTGTAAAACTTCCTGGCATTAACTCCCCAAAAGTTTTTGTAAGATAATCTTTTTCGTTTTTTATTATATATATTTCTATATTTTCATCTTCTGCAAATTCACTTATTACCTGTCTGCACATACCACAAGGATACGTGTATGAATTAACATCTCCTATTAATGCAATAGCCTTTAAAATTCTATTACCTTTAGATACTGCATTAAATATTGCAGTTCTTTCAGCACACATAGTTCCTCCATAGGAAGCATTTTCTATATTACATCCTGTGTATATTTCTCCATCTTCAAATAACACAGCTGCTCCTACTTTAAAGTTTGAGTAAGGACAATATGCATTTTCCCTAGCTTTTATAGCTTCTTTTATTAATTTTTCTTTCATTTTTAAACCCTCCCCTATTCCTTTTAGTATAAACTATTTAGTCTATTGTGCATAATATTATATCATTTATATAAAATTAAACAATACTTAATAAATATCTTATTTAGTTTTATCTTAGTATTGTAAATATAAATATCGTTATTAACATTCCAAATAAAGCTCCTACTATAACTTCAAATAATGAATGCACTTCTGCATCCACTCTACTTTGCGCAGTAATTATAGCCATTAAAAAGCTTAACATTATACAAATTGGTTCTTCTGTAATAAATGAAATTGCTGTTGCTATTGAAAAAGCTAATGCACTATGGCCACTAGGCATTCCACCTTTTAAAGGTGTTCCTTCTCCAAATATAGCTTTTGCTATTATAGTTGATACACTAACTATAGCTAAAAGTATAAAAATTGTATGTGGTTCTGATTGCTTTATTTTATTTAATACTACATATGATAAATGGCTTAACTTATCCCAAAATATTATATATCCAACTAAAAGAGCATTTAAAGCTGTTATTACAACTGCTCCAGCAGCCACATTTTTAGCTATTTTAGCTAAGGGATGATAATAGTTTGTATTCATATCAATAACTGCCTCTATAGCAGTATTAAAAAGTTCTGCACCAATAACCATTACAATTGTTATTGCTAAAATTAATATTTCTATCTTTGATACATCAAAGAAGAGACATAAAATCAAAACAAATAAAGTTGCTATCATATGAATTCTCATATTCCTTTGTGTTCTCACTGCATATATAATTCCATCTATTGCATAATTAAAACTATCAACTACTTTCTTTAATTTCATGTCTAACCCACCCTCTATCTTCTTATATCTAATTTTTCTAAAATCTCTTCTTCTCTTTTTCTCATAATTTTCTTTTCTTCCTCTTCCATATGATCATACCCTAATAGATGTAATATAGAATGAACTATAAGGTAAAAGCTTTCTCTTTCAAATGAATGGTTATATTCTTTTGATTGTTCTAATGCTCTTTCTAAGCAAAGAACTATATCTCCTAAAACTAGATCTTCCCCGTCTAAATAGACCTCATCAAACTCAAAATTTTTATAAATATCTTTAAAAACTTTTCCTTTTTCATAATCTAACATTGGAAAAGAAAGTACATCTGTTATTTTATCAATTCCTCTTGTTTCTCTATTTATATCTTTTATTTCATTATTATCTACTAGTACTAAAGATATTTCACAATCTTTTAATACTTCTTCTTCTTTTAATGCAAATAAAATTACTTCCTCCATTTCCTTTATAAATTTTTCATCTACTTCTATTTTATTCTGTCTATTATCTAAATAAATCATATTTTCTCCTTTTATTATATATAAAAAGGGAAGTTTTAAACCTCCCCCTTTTTTTGTTTATTTTAAAGTTTTTACTTTTTCTGTTGGATATTCAATCCTTTGATGATATATCCCATTTAAAGCTTTAAGGAAAGATTTTCTTATTTTTTCTAAATCTTTTAATGTTAAATCACAATTATCTAATTGCCCTGAATATAATTTATCCTTAATTATATTATTTACCATCTCTTCTATTTTTCCTTTACTTGGCTCTGAAATAGATCTAACTGCTGCCTCTACACTATCAGCTAGCATTAGTATCCCGGCTTCTTTACTATTTGGTATAGGTCCTGGATATCTAAAATCTTCTTCTTTTACATCATCAGGATTTTCAGCAGAATTTTTCATAGTATAATAAAAATATTTTACTAGAGTTGTTCCGTGATGTTGAACTATCATATCCTGTATTATTTCTGGTAGCTTATATTCTTTTGCAAGCTCTAACCCATCCTTTACATGAGATAAAATTATTAATGTACTTAAATTCGGATTAATTTTATCATGTGGATTTTCTTTACCAATTTGATTTTCTTTAAAGAAATATGGTCTAACAGTTTTTCCAACATCATGATAATATGCACCTACTCTTGCAACAACTGGATTTGCTTGTATATCCTCTGCTGCCATTTCAGCTAAATTTGCAACTAACATACTATGATGATATGTTCCTGGTGCTTCCATTAATAATTTCTTTAATAATGGGTTATTAGGATTAGATAACTCTAACAATTTAAGATTAGTTACTATATCAAATCCTGATTCAAAAAATGGTAATACTCCAATTGCTAATATTGCAGAGAATACCACTCCCCCTGCCGCTGCTAAACTTAAAATTAATATTTCACTTAAATTATTTGATAATAAAAATCCTGTAGAGAATGTTAAGATTGCACTCATTATAATTAATCCTATACTTGAATATAGTATATCATTTCTCTGTTGCATTTTTCTTAATGAAGTAGCTCCAATAATAGTACTTAATATACCTAACATCATTACTTGTGGATTAAAGTTAACAATTGCTCCAATAACAATTACATCTAGACTAGCTACCACAATTGATACTCTATAATCTACTAATAATGTAATTAGTATAGGTGCACAAGCTAATGGTATTGCATAGGGCGATATAACATATACGATTCTTGCTAATATAAAGCTTAATATACTTATAGTATTTATCATTATTAACATTTTGCTATTATTAAATACATTTCTATGACTCTTATAAATATATAAATGTTTTATAAATAATATAAGTGCTGTAAACAATGCTAAGACTCCATATAATATTATTACACTTGCTCCTCCACTTTGATCTATTAATCCTAAATCTTTTAATATTGCTATTTGTTCTGCTGTAACTGGTTCCCCTTCTGTTACTATAGTTTGATTTTTCTTTATCACAACTTTAGGAACTGCTTTTTCAGCCTCTTGTATAGCTTCTTCTGTTTTTACTTTGTCATAAAAGAAGTTAGGTTGTATTTTAGGAATTATCATTTGTTTTAGTACATTCTTAACAGCTATACTCTGATTTAATGCATTTACTTGGTCTTCTACTATATCTATTGCATTATTTAAGCTTGCTGGATTATCTTCTGCTATATTATTTGCATATGCAGACTTAATAACTGATTGAACGTTAAACTCTAAATCCTTTATTTCATTTTGAGATAAATTTAATAAAGTCTGAAAATTATTCGAATTTAAGCCTGTATTAGGAAGGCTTAAAAGTTCTTTTAATTGATCACTTTCCTTTGGCACATTCTGCTCTACATCTATCACTTTATTTAATATATTTGTTATTGATTCTTCAACTTGAGATTCAACTTCACTTTTTAATGTATATTGTTTATCTACATTCTTAGCTGCTACCTCTTGATTTCTCTTTGTTGCTATTTGATCTATTGTATCTCTAGGAGCCTTAATCGTAACTCTTGCTATATCTCCTACCTTTAAATCATATTCTTTTGGTGCAATAGCTGTTATAAGAATTCCATATATTATTATAAAGCTTATGATATACATCACTATTCGCAAATTTTTTTCTTTTATATTTGTATTTAGCTTTATTTTTTTCTTCAAGCTCTCACCTTCTCATCAAAACACTAGTTTATCTGTTTGCTATATTTTGTTCTACAGTAAACTCAACAATTATTTTTATTTTTCCTTCATCTAAATCTAAAATTTGATTTTTCACTTCTATTATTTTAGCGTCTATTGAAAGATCTTTTGTTAACAATTTTTCTAATGATTCTATTGAACTTTTAACAATTTCTTCTCTATTAATTTTTATCTCATTTTCTGTTTTTTCATGATAAGTAGTTTTATTTAATATACCATCATTACTCTCTATTTTATCATATTTTTGGAATGATTTAGAGGCTTTTTTAAAATAAATTTTCTTTCCTAAAATCTCTATATATATATCTTTATCAATTTCCCCAGTCCTTACCCATTCTATTCCTGAAACTTTAACATCTATCTCCTTTGTATAGAAAGTGTTAGCAATTACCTTCCCCAGCGCTTTTGAACTTATCCGTTCCTCACCTTCACCTAAAGGCACATCACCTGAAATTAATACATCTCCCTTCTTCACTATGTCTCCATTATTTACTAGAGCGATTCCTTTTTCTGAATATATTCTCTTTATTTCTCCATCCATTTTTGCATAGATGTTTTCCTCAAGTATATTTTCTTCTTTTGGAGGATTAACTTTTTCTTTTAAAACCACCTTCAAAGTAGACCCCTCTATTCTAGTCCTTACCCAAAGCACCTCATTACTTTTATTTTCAATTTCTTTTTCTATTTCATATACATTTATCTTTCTTTTACTTATTCCTTGTTTTACTCCTAATTCATTTAGAATTTCTCTTATCTCAAAAGATGATAAATTCTTTTCTGTTTCTATATCAATGGCCCACACAAAACTTGAAAGAGTAAAAATTAACATTAAAAATAAAAGAGCTCCTATAAATAAACTAAATCGTTTCTTTATTTTTTTTATTTTTATTATGTTTCCTTTTTCCTCAATGATTTTTATCTTTCCTCCATATCGCCTTACAATCTTACGTAGATCTTCATAATTTTCATAGAAGGTCTCAAAGGTAATCAACGCTCTATTATGTCTTATTATATTATTTAGTGGAATTCTATCTACTATACATTTATTTAGTATCTCTTCTATTTTTAATGTATTTACTTCAACTCGTATTTTATATCTAACATTATTCATTTTTTCTCATTTCCCCATAAAAAATTCCTATAAAAATTCCACTAATGATTATTGTTTCTTCTTCAATATAAAGTATCTCAAAATTTTTCCCTTCTATATTTATTTCTCCAATATTAGAGTTTAATATAATTGCATTTTCATCAAATTTTTTTATTCCCTTATGATTTTCTATTTTAATCTCTTCTTTTCCTATTATCGATATTTTAGGTTCCCCTGTTAACACTTCTCTTGGGATATTAATCTTTTTTAGTATAGACTTTTTTTTCTCATTTAATTTCTCTTCCATATTTTCTCCTTTTATTATTTCTATCATAGTACTTTATGTTCAAAAAATTAAATTTATGATATAAAATAACAAAGGTTAATCTTCTATGTTTTTTACAAATAAAAAAAAGAAGATAAAGAATAATTCTTTATCTTCTTCACTCATAACAAAAAGGTTCTAATGAACCCTTCTGCTATTTATTACTTAAATAATCTTTAACTATTTGACTTACAAGCTTACCATCAGCCTTCCCTAAAGTTTTAGGTCTTACTAATGCCATTACTTTTCCCATGTCTTTCATGCAATTTGCACCCGCTTCTTCTGCTGAGTCTTTGACTATTTGTAATATTTCTTGTTTGCTTAATTGCTGAGGAAGGTAATTTAGCAAGATTTTAATTTCTTCATTATTTGAATCAACTAGATCCTGTCTATTACCTTTTTCAAATTCAAGCATAGCTTCTCTTCTCTGCTTGACTTCTCTTGCAAGTATTTCAATTGCCTTAGCATCATCTACTGTAATACCTTCAGTTTTTTCAACTTGTAGTATAGCAGCTTTTGCTGTGCTTAAAACACTTGACTTAAACTTGTCTTTTGCTTTTAAAGCATTTTTCCAATCATCTTGAAGTCTGACTTTTATTTCTGGCATCTATTTCATACCTTCTTTCAAAAGAAATCCTATTTGAACTTTCTCTTTCTAGCAGCTTCTGATTTCTTTTTCTTTTTTACACTTGGTTTTTCGTAGTGTTCTCTTTTTCTTACTTCAGTAAGAACTCCAGCTCTTGCGCATTTTCTCTTAAATCTTCTTAATGCACTTTCAAGAGTTTCGTTTTCTCCAACTTTTATTTCTGACATTCATTATCCCTCCCTCCGCTAGCTTAAATTAATAAATTTCAACTCAGCTACGGGCTTAATAACACACGCTAAATTATACAACAGTTATATACCCTCTGTCAACAATAAGATTAAACTTATTTTTTATAAGAGTAAACTTATCATTTTAACCCGGTGGCCACTTTAAATTTCTGCCACCTAAGACATGAAAATGTAAGTGATTAACTGTTTGCCCTCCATCAACTCCGCAGTTATTGACAATTCTATAACCACCTTCTCCAATGTTGAGCTCACTAGTTATCTTATTTATAATTTCAAATATATGTGATATATATTTGGAATTTTCACTATTTATAAAATTAGCACTTTCAATGTGCTTTTTAGGTACAATTAAGAAGTGAACTGGTGCTTCTGGACTTATGTCATGAAAAGCATAAACTAAATCATCTTCATATATCTTTTTTGATGGTATTTCACCATTTATTATTTTACAAAATATACAATCCACAATTTTCACCTCCTTAATTTTTTCTACTTATCTATTCTACCACGTTTCCTATACAATAGTCACCCTTATCTTCTAAAATTTTAACATTTATTATTTTTCCTACATTTTCTAAAGAGCATCCATTAATATGAACCTTAACATAATTTCTTGTATAACCTTCAAAAATGCCTGGCATCCCTTTAACTTCTCTCTCTATTAAAACATCCATATCTCTTCCTACAAGAGACTTACTGAACATCCCTTCATTATAGTCATTTAATTCAATAAGTTTTTTACTTCTCTCTTCTTTGATATTTCCATCTACTTGATTTTCCATATCATAAGCCTTTGTTCCTGTTCTTGGACTAAATTTAAATACATGAGTCTTTGTTAATTTATTTCTCTTTAAAAATTCATATGTTGTGTTGAACTCTTCCTCAGTTTCTCCTGGAAAACCAACTATAACATCTGTAGTTATAGAAATATCTTTAATATTTTCTCTAAGAATATTAACTATTTCTTCATATTCATCAGCTGTATATCTTCTATTCATTCTTTTTAAAGTTTCTGTACATCCACTTTGAAGAGATAAATGGAATTGAGGACAAAGTTTTTTCATATTCTTTATTTTCCCAACTACTTCTGGTGTAAAGAATGCTGGTTCAATTGAACCTATTCTTACTCTTTCTATTCCATCAACCTTTTCAATCTCCTCTAATAAAGAGATTAAATCTACATTTCCTTCTAAATCTAATCCATAAGATGCAGTATGTATCCCAGACAAGATTATTTCCTTAAATCCATGTTCTGCAAGCTTTTTAATTTCATCTAATACTACTTTAAAGTCCTTTGAACATACCGCACCTCTAGTATATGGAATTAAGCAATACGTACAGAATCTATTACATCCATCTTGAATTTTTAAAAAGGCTCTAGTTTTATCTCTGTAGTCTTCAATTTTTAAGTTTTCGAATTTTTTATTTTTTAAAACTCCGCCAACTTCAATTTGAGGCTTTTTCTCATCTCTAGCCTTATTTACATAATAAACTACATCACCTTTATTTCTTGTTCCTAGAACAACATCCACACCTTCTATATCAGATACTTCTTTTGGTGCGATTTGAGAATAACATCCTACAGCTGCAACTATTGCATCTTCATTCTGTCTTCTCGCTCTTCCTATTATCTGTCTTGATTTTTTATCTCCCATGTTTGTCACTGAGCATGTATTTATAACATACACATCAGCCTTTTCATTAAAGTCTACAACTTCATATCCTTCTCTTATAAATTTTTCAGTCATAGCTTCTGACTCGTATACGTTAACTCTACATCCTAGTGTTGCAAATGCTACTTTCATTTAAATTCCTCCTAAATCACCAAACTCATATTGAATTAGTGAAGTAGCTGTAAATCCTGCTGTCTCAGTTCTTAATATTCTACTTCCTAATGTTATTATTTTCGCATTATTTTTTTCTAGTGTTTCTATTTCACTTTCTTCAAAGCCACCTTCAGGTCCAATTACTATACCTATAGTTTTTATAGAATCTTTATCTTTAATTTCTGATACTAATTTTTTCACACCAAAATTATCCTTATTTTCATAAGGAACTACTATTAAGTCATAATTTTTAATACCTTTAATTAATTCTTCAAATTCTATAGGTTCCATCACTTTAGGTATAATACTTCTCTTACTTTGTTTTGCAGCTTCTAAAGCAATTCTATTTAATCTATCTAGTTTCTTAAATTCGCCTTTTAGTTTAATGTCAACTCTTTTTGTTAATACAGGTATAAACTCCTTTATTCCAAGTTCCGTTCCTTTTTGCACTATTAAATCCATCTTTTGCGCTTTAGGAAGACCTTGAAAAAGAGTTATTTCCACTCCACTTTCATTATCAATATCAAGTTTTTCTATTATTTCTAATTCTACTTCTGTTTTTGTTATATTTGTTATATTTGCTAAAAACTCATTTCCATTACAATCATTTAGCTTAACTATTTCGCCTTCATTTAATCTAAGGACTTTATATATATGCTTTACATCATCACCAAGAATTCTTGCACTTGAATCTACAATAAGGTCTGGCGAAGTAAAAAATTTATGCATACAATTTCCCTCCCTATTTTAATTTAGCAACTATACAGTTCCATTCACCATCTTTATTGATTTCAGTAACTATAAATCCAGCTTCTTCTAATTTTGATGTAACCATATCTACTCTTTCATGAATTATTCCTGATGTGATAAATAACCCATCTTCTTTTAATACTCTTTTTACATCATCTACTAATATACATATTATTTCTGCAAGGATATTTGCAACTACAATATCAGCTTTTCCTTCTATAACTTCTACTAAGTTACCATAAACAATTTCTATATTATCTAAATTGTTATATCCAACATTTTCTTTAGCTGATTCTACTGCAACAGGATCTAAATCTACTCCTACTGCTTTTTTAGCTCCTAGTTTAGCAGCTCCTATTGCTAATATTCCTGAACCACATCCAACATCAAAAACAACACTATCTTTTTTCACATATTTATCTAATGCTTTAAGACACATACTTGTAGTTTCATGATCTCCAGTTCCAAAAGCCATTCCTGGATCTAACTCTATAATAAGTTCATCATTTTTAGCTGTATATTCTTCCCATATAGGTTTTACAACTAATTTATCACTTATTTTTGAAGGTTTATAATATTTCTTCCAGTTATTTGCCCAATCTTCTTCTTGAGTCTTAGACATTTCAACTGTTCCAGCTCCAACATCTATTCCAAACTCTTTTATTTCTTCTACTTTTTCTTTTACATAAGCTAATATTTCGTCTAAATTGTCTTCTTCTGCAAAATATCCTTTAACTACAGCAAATTCACCTTTATGTTCTAATACATTTATATCTGCAAAATCCCATGTTAAAGGACCTTGTTCTCTACCTAATATGTCATTTGGATCTTCAATTGATACCCCTTTACAATCTAAGCCATAAAATATACCTGAAATTGGCTCAATTGCCTCGCTAGTTGTCTTTATTTTTATCTCAGTCCATGTTCCTTCCATGAATGCTTCATTCCTTTCATCTATGTAATTATACTAATACTTTATTTTACACTTATGCGCCCTTTCTGTCTAGCTTCTCTTATTAAAGAATAAACAAATTCATATTTTTCTATACATTAAAAAAGGTAGTTATTTCTAACTACCTTTTTTTGCTATCTTGAAAAGAAGCCTTTCTTTTTATGTGCTTCTTTATCTACTTCTTCTCCTGTAGCTTCCATAAATGCTTTTAAAGCTTCTTTAGCTTTGTCATTTAACCCTTTAGGGATATCAACTACAATTTTTACATATTGATCTCCACGTCCACTACCTTGAACTTTAGCTATACCTTTTCCTTTTAATCTAAATACAGTTCCTGATTGTGTTCCTTCTGGAATAGTATATTTAACATTTCCATCTATAGTTTCAACAGTTATTTCTGTACCAAGAGCAGCTTTAGCCATACTTATATGTGTCTCTATATGAACATCTGCACCTTTTCTAGTAAAGACTTTTGATGGAGTTACCATGATTTTTACATATAAATCACCTGCTGGTCCTCCATTAACACCATGTTCACCTTGACCTCTAAGTGGCATTACATTTCCTGTAGCTACACCTGCTGGAATATTTACTTTTATTTTTCTATTTTTTCTTACTCTTCCTTTTCCTTTACAATCTGGACATGGTTCTTCTACAACTTTTCCTGTTCCATTACACTTATCACATTCAGATTGAGTAACAAAACTTCCAAGTGGAGTTTGTCTTTGAACTCTTACTTGACCTGTTCCATTACAATTTGGACAAGTTTTTGGACTTGTTCCTGCTTTTGCTCCTGAACCACTACATGTATCACAGTTTTCTGTTCTTGTTACAGAAATTTCTTTTTCTACACCTCTTATAGCTTCTTCAAAAGTCAATCTTATTGTATATTCAAGATCTGCTCCTCTTCTTGGACCATTTCTTCTAGCATTTGATGATCCGCCACCACCAAAGCCACCACCAAAGAAACTATCAAAAATATCTCCCATATCAAAGCCACCGAAGCCGCCTCCACCGAAGCCACCTCCGCCAAATCCTGAACTTCCATCAAAATCAGCTGTTCCAAATTGATCATATCTAGATTTCTTTTCTGGATCTGAAAGTACTTGATATGCCTCATTTATCTCTTGGAATTTTTGTTGTGCTTCATCATTACCTTGATTTTTATCTGGATGATATTTGATAGCTAGCTTTCTAAATGCCTTTTTAATATCTGCATCAGATGCACCTTTTTCTACACCTAATACTTCATAATAATCTCTATCTGCCATTTTATTATTCCACCACCAAATTTATTTTTTAAATTTAACAAAAGGGAAGACGACTTTTTGCCTTCCCTTTAGTATTATATAAGATTACTCATCTTAGTTACAAGAATTATTTATCGTCTTCTACTTTAAAGTCAGCATCTACAACATTATCATCTTGAGGAGCGCTTTGTCCTGCACCACCCATATTGTTTGGATCAAATCCTTCAGCCCCTGGTTGACCTTCAGCTCCTGGTTGACCATATAATTTTGATGATACAGCATAGAATTCTTGAGTTAATTCTTCAGTTGCTTTTTTGATAACTTCTAAATCTTCTCCATCTTTAACTGCTTTTAATTCATTTAATTTAGCATCAATCTTAGCTTTATCATCAGCTGAAACTTTATCTCCAAGTTCAGTTAAAGTTTTTTCTGTTTGATAAACAAGTTGTTCTGCATTATTTTTAACTTCTATTCCTTCTTTTCTTTTCTTATCTTCTTCAGCAAATTTTTCTGCTTCTTTTACTGCTGCATCTATATCTGCATCTGAAAGATTAGTTGAAGCTGTAATTGTAACGTTAGCTTCTTTTCCTGTTCCTTTATCCATTGCTGAAACTTTAACTATACCGTTAGCATCAATGTCAAAAGTTACTTCGATTTGAGGAATTCCTCTTGGAGCTGGTGCAATTCCTGAAAGAGTAAATCTTCCTAAAGTTTTGTTATCAGCAGCCATTTGTCTTTCACCTTGAACTATGTGAATTTCAACTGAAGTTTGACCATCTGCAGCAGTTGAGAATACTTGACTCTTCTTAGCTGGGATAGTTGTATTTCTTTCGATTAATGGAGTAGCTACTCCACCTAAAGTTTCAATTCCTAATGTTAATGGTGTAACATCTAATAATAATACATCTTTAACTTCTCCTGTAAGTACACCTGCTTGAACTGCAGCTCCTATAGCAACACATTCATCTGGGTTAACTCCTTTTGAAGGTTCTTGTCCTGTAAAGTTTTTAACAGCTTCTTGAACAGCTGGAATTCTTGTTGATCCACCAACTAAGATTATTTTATCAATTTCTTTTAATGAAATACCAGCATCATTTATTGCTTTTTTCATTGGTTCTATTGATCTTTGAACTAAATCATGAGTTAATTCATTGAATTTAGCTCTTGTTAAGTTTAAGTCAATATGTTTTGGTCCTGTTGCATCAGCTGTGATAAATGGTAAGTTGATGTTTGTTTGAGTTGATGATGATAATTCTATTTTAGCTTTTTCTGCTGCTTCTTTTAATCTTTGAAGAGCCATTTTATCATTTCTTAAATCAATTCCATTTTCAGCTTTAAATGTATCAGCTATGAAGTCCATAACTTTATTATCAAAGTCGTCTCCACCTAATTTTGTATCTCCATTAGTTGATAATACTTCAAATACTCCATCTCCAAGTTCTAAGATAGATACGTCAAAAGTACCTCCACCTAAGTCATAAACTAAAACTTTTTCATCTTTATCAGTTTTATCTAAACCATAAGCTAATGATGCAGCTGTTGGTTCGTTTATTATTCTTAATACTTCTAATCCTGCTATTCTACCAGCATCTTTAGTTGCTTGTCTTTCAGCATCATTAAAGTAAGCTGGAACAGTAATAACTGCTTGAGTTACTGTTTCTCCTAAATAACTTTCAGCATCAGCTTTTAATTTTTGAAGTACCATTGCTGATATTTCTTGTGGTGTGTAATCTCTGTCATCTATTTTTACTTTATAATCAGTTCCCATATGTCTTTTAATTGAGATTATAGTTTTATCTGGGTTTGTAATTGCTTGTCTTTTAGCAACTTGCCCTACTAATCTTTCACCGTTTGCTTGGAAAGATACTACTGATGGAGTAGTTCTAGCTCCTTCTGAGTTTGTTATAACTACTGGTTCTCCACCTTCCATAACTGCAACACATGAGTTTGTTGTTCCTAAGTCAATTCCTATAATTTTTGCCATAATATATTCCTCCTTAAAAGTAACTTTCTACTTTATAATCCATTTTTATTTTTATTTTTAATTAGCTGTTTTAACCATTGAATGTCTTATAACTTTATCGCCTTTTTTATAACCCTTCATGAAAACTTCTGCAACTACATTAGCTCCAAGTTCAGGATCTTCAACATGCATTATTGCATTATGATAGTTAGGATCAAATCCATTTTCTGTATCAATTTCTGATACTCCTAATTTTTCAAAAGAATTTTTGAATCCTTTTAAAGTCATTTCAACACCTTGTTTTAAAGCTTCTAGATCACCTTCTGATGATATAGCTCTTTCTATATTATCAATATTAGGTACTATTTCCTTTAATACATCTACATATGCATCTGCATATATACCTTCTTTTTCTTTAGCAGTTCTTTTTCTATAGTTATCATACTCTGCTGTTATTCTTAGAAGTCTTTCTTTTAAAGCTTCATTTTCATTAGCTAATTTTTTATTTTCATCTTTATATTTCTTTACTAATGAAATTTCATCTTCAGTAGTTTCTTCTTCTATTTGTTCTTCTGTGTTTTCTACTTCTTCATCTTCAGTAGTTTCTTCTACAGTTTCTTCTACTGAATCTTTTTCTAACTTATCTTTTTCTTTACTCATCTACGTATTAACACCTCTTTTTTTATTTATCTAAATCCCCTCTTAAGGTTTTATTTAATTCCTTCATAACTTGTGCCATTATAGCTACAACTTTTGAATAATTTATTCGCCTTGGTCCTATAAGTCCTATTGTTCCTTTAGCACCATCACCTAAAGAATATTCAGCAGATATTATACTGCATTCTTTAGCTTCGGGGATGAAATTCTCTTCACCAATTTTTATAGTGATATCTTTTTGTGGTTCTATGAGTTCAAGTACACATTCCTTATCGTGAAGAAGTGAAAGAATTTCTTTTACTTTTTGAACATCATTATATTCAGGATAATTGAATATATTTGTTGTTCCTTCCATAAACACTTCCTTTGAATCTTCTTCTTTCAGGCATGTATAAAGAGTTGGTAGAATAGCATTAAATAGTTCTTCATGACCTTCTAAATCATTTTTCAAGTTATTTATTACTTCTAAATTTATTTCATCAATAGTTAAATCTTTTAACCTTTGATTTAATAATTTATTTAGAGAGTTAATATCTTCACTTAAAGGCATCTTTTTAATTTTAATTAAATGATTTTTAATCATTTCACTATTTGTAATGACTACAAAAAGTAAATTATCCATATCAACTTTCATTAATTGTATAGCTTTTACTCTACACATATTCATTGATGGAGTTTTTACAACACAGGTTAAATTGGTTAATTCTGAAAGCAATGTGCTTGCATTTTTAACTATCTTACTAACCTCTAGCATTGCAGAATCAATTACATACTCTTTTATTCTAAGTTCTTCCTCTTTACTTAAAATTGAATTTCCCATCATACTGTCTACATACATTCTATAACCTTTGCTTGATGGTATTCTTCCAGCAGATGTATGAGGTTGTTCTAATAACCCCAGCTCTTCTAAGTCAGCCATTTCATTTCTGATAGTGGCAGGTCCAACTCCTAAGTCGTATTTTTTAGCGATTGTTCTTGAGCCAACAGGTTCTCCTGTATTAATGTAATCATTGATAATAGCTTGAAGTATTTTTATTTTTCTATCATCAATAATCATAACATCACCTCTTTTGTTAGCACTCATTAAGCTCGAGTGCTAATGACTATATTTAAAATATATTCTTTTCTATAATTTTTGTCAATAATCTTATTGCTTCTTTTAGCTTTTTAATTTAATTTATTCTTTATTTACTCTTTTTTTCTATGTTTTTCTCTTATTTTCTCTATTCAACAAAATCACTTAAAACATAATTTGATACTTCTATGCCTTCTTTAGTTAACTTTATCTTGTCCTTAGTTTCTACAAGTAACCCCTTTTTTATGTTAGAAATAATTTCTTCTTTATATAGTTCATTTATTTTTTTACAAAACTTTTCTTCAAACTCATTTTTATCTATTCCCTCATTCATTCTTAATCCCAAGAATATAAATTCCTCAATAGATTCTCTTTCACTATTATCTATAATTTCATCAATATAATTTCCTTTATGTAATACTCCCTCTATATATGATTTTACATTTGAAATATTTTTAATTCTCTTATTATCTAAAAATGAACTTGCAGAAGATCCCGCCCCTAGGTATTCTTTCAACTTCCAATACCCTATATTATGAAAACATTCTTTTCCTTCTTTTGCATAATTAGAAAATTCATATTGTTTATACCCAAAGCTTTCTAATAAGTCTTTTCCCATATTATACATTTCTCTTTCAACTTCTTCTGTTGGAAGATTTAATAAATCTTTTTCATATAATTTATAAAATGCTGTTCTTTCTTCTATTATTAAACTATAAAATGAAATATGTTCTGGATTTAACTTAATTATTCTTTTAAGAGTTTCTTCTAAATCCGCTAAAGTTTGATTAGGTAATCCAAACATTAAATCTATATTTATATTATCAAATCCAACTTCTCTTGCTAATTTAAAGTTTTCTTCAAATGCTTCAAATGTATGAATTCTTCCTATTTCTTTTAGCAAACTGTTATTTGTTGTTTGTAATCCAAAACTTATTCTATTTATTCCACCATTTTTCATTATCATTAATTTTTCTCTAGTAACTGTCCCTGGATTACATTCTATTGTTTTTTCTGCACCTTCTTTAAAATCTATCTTCTTTATTATATTAAATAGAATTTCTAGTTCTTCGTTCTCTAAATAACTCGGTGTTCCTCCACCAATAAAAAGCGACGAAAACTCTCCTTCTACTCTTTCTTCACATTCTTTTTCTAAAGCCTTTAAGTAATCTGTTCTTAAATCATCTATTTGTGAAAATGATGGGAAATCGCAATAAAAACATTTTTGCTTACAAAAAGGAATATGTACATATAACAATTTATCTTTTTCCATAAAAACTCCTCTACTCTTTCTATTATTTTTTAAGTATGATCTTATATTTTCAAACTTATCTTATCCATAAGTCTATCATAAAAACACTTTAAATTTAGTATTTATATCTTAATTTATTTTTTTAATTTTCCTTACTAAAAACCCTTTATTTTTATTTCTTTATTTTCAATTTTATATTTAAGCAAAAAAAAATCATTGTATAAACAATGATTTTTCATATTAAAATAGCTTTTCAGCTTCACTTTCTAAATTAATTTCTTTTCCTTCAGTTTTTATAATTGGAACATTGTGTTTAACTTTAAATTTATAGAAGAAGTTCGCAAATGCTATTTTATTTACTCTTGTAAGTCCTAATTCTGATGCTACCTTATCTAAGTAATCTATTTCTTTTTCTTCATAATTCCCATCAACTAAAGCTAATCCTAATAATTCAAAATAAATTATTTTCTTTTTTCTATCTGTTGATTTAGTCAAAACAAACATTATTTCGTTATAACTTAACTTTGAGAATCCATCTTCCTTTATTTCTAATTCTTTTAGATATTCTTTGATTAATTTCTTTTCATTTTTTGCTAGTTTCTTATCGATTTCTGCTAATTTATATATTAAATTTGCAAAAGCTCTCTTTTCATCATTATTTAGTTCTTTTAAAAACATTTTCGTATCCTCTCTTTCTTAGTTCCTTAATTTTATTCTATCATAGAAATTTTAAGATTTGTGAAAATTCTATACTTTGTCAACATTTGTCTTCTTTTTGTAACTTTTAGAATCAAAAAAAATAGAGCCTAAAATTTTAGGCTCTAATTTATTTAATCTACTTTCAATATAGACATGAATGCTTCTTGTGGAACTTCTACTGTTCCCACTTGTCTCATTCTCTTCTTTCCTTCTTTTTGCTTTTCTAAAAGCTTTCTTTTTCTTGAAATATCTCCACCATAACATTTTGCTAATACGTCTTTTCTCATAGCTTTAACTGTTTCTCTTGCTATGATTTTTGATCCAACAGCAGCCTGAATTGGTACTTCAAACATTTGTCTTGGAATTATTTCTTTAAGTTTTTCTGTAATTCCTCTACCTTTATGATAACTTCTTTCTTCTGGTACAATCATTGAAAGTGCATCAACAACATCTCCATTTAAAAGAATATCAAGTTTTACAAGGTTAGCTCTTACATACCCTTTAAATTCATAATCTAAAGATGCATACCCTCTAGTTTTTGATTTTAAAGTATCAAAGAAATCATATACTATTTCATTTAACGGAATTTCATAGTTTATTACAGCTCTAGTCTCTTCCATATATGTCATATCAATATATGTTCCTCTTCTTTCTTGACAGAACTCCATAACTGATCCTACGTATTCTGTAGGTGTTATTATAGACGCCTTTACTATAGGCTCTTCCATATAATCAATTTCTGTCATTGGAGGTAAGTTAGTTGGATTTGTAATATCTAATTCTTCTCCATTTGTTTTCTTTATTTTATATATAACTGATGGTGCCGTAGTAATAATATCAAGATTAAATTCTCTTTCAATTCTTTCTTGAATTATTTCCATATGAAGAAGTCCTAAGAATCCACATCTAAATCCGAATCCTAATGCTACTGATGTTTCTGGTTCAAAGTTTAAGGCAGCATCATTTATTTGTAGTTTTTCTAATGCTTCTTTAAGTTCTTCATATTTTGCTCCATCTACTGGATATATTCCTGAGTATACCATTGGTATTGCTGGTTTATATCCTGGTAGTGCTTTTTCAGTTTCTCTACCTTTTTCAGTAATTGTATCCCCAACTCTAGCATCTTTTACATTTTTTATAGATGCAGTAATATATCCAACATCTCCTGCTCTTAATTCGTTTATTGGATATAATCCTGGTGTAAATACTCCAACTTCTGTTACGTCATACACCTTGTCAGTTGCCATAAATTTAATTTTAGTTCCTGGCTTAACTACTCCATCATTAACTCTTACATAAGATACAACACCTTTATAAGTGTCATAATAAGAATCGAATACTAAAGCTTTAAGTGGTGCTTCCTCATCTCCTGATGGTGCTGGTATATCTCTAATTACAGCTTCTAAAACATCTTCTACATTCAGTCCTGTTTTAGCTGATATCATAGGTGCTTCTTCTGCAACTATTCCTATAACATCTTCAATTTCTGTTTTTACTTCCTCTGGTCTTGCAGATGGAAGATCTACTTTGTTTATAACTGGAGTTATTTCTAAATCATTATCTAAAGCTAAATAGCAGTTAGCTAATGTTTGAGCTTGAATACCTTGTGTTGCATCAACTACTAATACAGCACCTTCACAAGCTGCTAAACTTCTTGAAACTTCGTATGTAAAATCTACATGCCCTGGAGTGTCTATAAGGTTTAAAGTATATTCTTCTCCATTTTTTCTTCTGTATATAAGTCTAGCTGCTTGAGATTTAATAGTTATTCCTCTTTCTCTTTCAATCTCCATATTATCTAAAACTTGTTCTTCCATTTCTCTTTTTGTAAGTGTTCCTGTTATTTCTAATAGCCTATCTGCTAGGGTTGACTTACCGTGGTCTATATGCGCTACAATGGAAAAATTTCTTATAAATTTTTGTCTATCATTTTTCATATATATATAAAACTGCCCTTCTTTTATGTATTAAGCAGTCTCTTTCACCCCCATTTATAAAATCAAGCTAAATTATAACATAATTTAGCTCTAATGTGTGAGTATTTTGTTAAACTCTCGAAACTGCTCTATTAAATTTTTATAAATTTATTCTATCCTGTAATAGTTTCTATTATACTATTAAATCTATCTCCTATAGCTTCTATCAATTTAGAGCTATTCTTTAATTTTAAATTTACTTCTCCAAACTTTATCAAGATACCATCTTCCTCTTCATAGGTTTTAACTGCTACTTTATCTTGAATAAACCTTTCAAAATCTTTTCCAAATTCTTCACTAACCATTTGGAAATTTTCATCTGCCGATACTCCAAGTGGTGATAATGCACTTGTATTTTCTTTATTTATATTTAATAGTGCTACAGTCATTACTAAAACTAAAGCACAAAAATATATACTTACTAGAACTTTTTTCTTTTTCATAAATCAATCCTCCTAAAGCGAGTTCTCTCTTTAGAAGGATTGACATCTGTTTCTATTTATATACACCACTATTTTTCTTTTAAATATTCTGCTATTACTCTTGCTATATATTCACCTGATTTTTGTGCTTCCTTAGTTGTACTTATATTTGCTCCTACCTCAATTATTACAGAATTTTTTGCTACTTGTTGAGCTAATCCATATATTCCCGTATTATACGTCCATGGCTCATTTTGTCTATTAAGTCCTGGATATAATTTATTTGTTATTTTTATTAACTCTCTTGCCATCTTATCATTTTGTGCAAAGTATGGAGAGCTTTTACTATTAACAAACATTATCTTAGCTGCATCTTCACCATTTACTTTTGCATAAAATGGTTTTTTATTAGTACTCTTTGTTCCATCTCTATGAAGATCTATTACCATATCAAAGTTATTTCCATATTTCTCAACATATCTTTTATAAGTTTCTTGTGTTCTCTTGTACGCATCATTATACGAAACATCATGAACTGTTTTATCAAATATAATATCTACACCATACTTTTCTTTTAATTCTTTCTCTATAACTTCAGCAACCCCTACTACACTATGATTTTTGTTAGTAGTAAATTTTCCTCCTGATTCAGCATAGTTTTCTGTCGTATGCGTATTTACTATTAATATTTTAGGTTTTTTAGTTTTTAATGCTTCTTTTAGTTCTTCTTCATATTGACTTTGCTCTTCTTTATCATATTTTGCAACTGAATCATCACCTAATTTAAAATCATCATATCCTGGTACTTCTCCACTATCTGCAATTAAGTTATCACCTAAATAAGGCAATTCTGTTTTTAAAATTTTATATGCATAATCTTCATTAATTCCAATTGCTTCTAAAGCAACAGATTTTAATGAGGTATAACTTTCTGCAAAGTCCTCTTCGTTATATGCTACTTCTTCTACTACTGGTAATCCATAATTTAATAATTGTACATAAGGAAGTGCACCTCTATCAAAACTATTAGTCATAATATAAAAACATCTTCCAAAAAATAATATTAAGATTAGTAATAGTCCCATAACACTTAAATCTATATTTATTCCTCCAAATACCTTCTTTTTTACTATATTAGTTTCTCCACCCAAGTTAATCCCTCCCTATCTCTTTTACAATATATGAGAGAATTAACATAATTATTATAGTTTTTTTCTAATTCATAAAGTTATTTATTTCTTCTATTTCTAAATTTGGCTGTACTCCTATATTTATGCTTTTAGAAATTATTTTTGAAAATCCATCAATAACTAAATCCACTTCTTTAGGTGTAACCATAAGATCTCCTAAATAAGGTTTTAATAAGGATTTTATAAGCTTAGATTTTTCATTCTTATCTATCGTACTTAACATTTTATAAAACTCTCCATCTCTTTCTGACATTTGACTTAACTCTTCTAAAATTAAATCCATACTGTCATTTACAATCGTTGCTGCATCAACTACTGTAGGCACACCTATAGCTATTACTTTAACCCCTAGGCTCTCTTCGTCTATTCTCATTCTTTTATTGTTTACGCCTGCTCCTGGTGATATCCCTGCATCACTTATTTGTATAGTTCTATTTATTCTCTCTATTTTTCTAGATGCTAAAGAATCTACACATATTACAACTGATGGCTTTATTTTTTGTACCAATCCTTTTACAATTTCAACTGTCTCAATTCCAGTTAGTCCAAGTACTCCTGGTGATATCGCACATACTGAATTTATTTCTTCATCAAACTCTTCTGGCATTATTTTTTTTAAGTGTCTTGTTATCATTATTTTTTCCATTACTTTTGGACCTAAAGAATCAGGAGTAACCTTCCAATTTCCAAGTCCCACTACTAAAGCAGTTTTTTCTTCTTCCACTCCTATAAGTTTTCTCAATATCTTTCCACATATAACCGCACTTTCCTCCATTAACTTTGGATCATACACAGTATTTTCTGAAATTTCTACAGTAATATAATTTCCTAATGGCTTTCCTATTTTTATACTTCCCTCTTCATTTACGACTTTTATAGATGTTATCTTCACATTTTCTGTTTCTTTTTCTTCTATAATTATTCCATCCATCTCTTTTTCATTCATTTTTTTATAATTTTCTGTAGCCTCTAAAGCTAGGTCTGTCCTTATGTTAATCATATTTTTCTCTCCTTTTATTATATAGATTTAAGTTTATTTTTCCTCTTTGTTGAAAATTAATACTTGAATATATAAATTTTCAATGCTATAATATGGTTTGTTGAATATAACCTCGACATAATTATATAAATTTATGTCGATACCCTATAAAAACTCGAGGGGGTGAAACGAATGGCAAATATAAAATCAGCAAAGAAAAGAATTAAAGTTACTGAAACTAAAACTTTAAGAAATAGAATGGTTAAATCAGCGTTAAAAACTGCTATAAAGAAGTTTGAAACTGCTGTTGAAGCTAATAATGCTGAAGAAGCTAACACTTTATTTGTAGCTGCTGCTAAATCTTTAGATATGGCTGCTTCTAAAGGAATTCTTCACAAAAACATGGCTGCTAGAAAAAAATCTAGATTAGCTAGTAAATTAAATGCTATGGCATAGTATATAAACCGACCTTTGGTCGGTTATTTACTTTTTCAATCATTTAAAAAATAAAATACCTTACAGTTTATACTGTAAGGTATTTTTTTATTTTTTCAGTAATGCCATATTTAAAATTAATAATTCTAACTCCATCTTTTTATCTCTAGATGTTCTCTTTAATGCTTTTTCCGTCTCTAAACATAATTTCATACTTTCTTTCAATTGATTAAATGAAAACTTTTTACTTTGATTCACTGTTTTCTCAACAACAAAAAGAGGTAGCCTTGTTTGCTTTTGTATAAAATCTATAGATTTTCCTTCTTTTAATAATAATTTATAATCATATAATTTTTTTATTTGATTTTGTATTGATATTAAAATAAGCATATGTTGATCTGATTTAAATAATAATTCATTTACTATTTTTATCCCTTTTTCAGTTTTTTTCTGAGCTACAAAGTCAACTAAATCAAATACATCATCATCATTTTTATTTAAAACATTCTTATCTATATCTGCTTTAGTTATTTCCCTACCATTTGTATAATCAACTAATTTTGCTACTTCCTTTTTTGCTATCTCCATATTCATAGGAAGTTTTTCTGCATAATACTTTAAGTTTACTGTGTTTATATTTCCTCCAAGAGATTTAAATATTCCATCTAACCTTTTATAAAAACTATCTCTTCTTAATTTTTCAACTTGTACTAGGGTAGTTATTTTCTCTAATCCTAAAAAGTTTCTATTTTTCTTTACATTTTCCCTTTTATCATTAAAAACATAATACATTATTAAAACTGTAGTTTCTGGAACATCTTTTAAATATTCCTTCATTTCTTTATAAAATGCTTTTGCTTTTGAATCCATCTTTTCTTTTAAAAATGGGCATCTATATAGTACAACTACCTTTTTATCTCCCATGAAGGGAAATGTTTCACAAGCATTTTGAACTTCTGAAAACTCTACTGTAGCTCCATCAAATTTCGAAAAATTTAAATCATCTTCGCCACTTACATACCTTTTAACTATCTTATCGATACCTTCTTTTATTAATTCCTCATCAGGACCACATATTACATACGAATTTTTCTCTTTTCCGTCTTTTAAATCTTTTAATACATTTTCTAAATTAATCAAATTTATCACCTTAAAATCTATTCTATAACTAATTTTTTATTTTTTAAAATCTTTACTTTCTTTTCTCTTCCTTCTTTAAAATTTATTATATCATATACTGTATCCTTTTTCTCATTTGTCATATTTATATAGTATATTTTATCATCTATATTCAATAAAAAGTCCTTATTATAAGTCTTAATAGTTTTTTCAGAATCTATCTTTAAGTTTTCGCCTCTAAAAATTCTTGCACCCGTTTTATTATATATATCTTCTACATCAATCTTTTTATTGTTAGACATAAATATTTTTTCACCTTTATATTTTAAGAGGATTCCACCTTCTTTTAAATAAGTTATTTGAGGATTTACTCCATATATAGAAATTAACAAGAAAATTCCATAAGGTATTGGCATATATTTTGCAAATTTAATATTTTTTTTATATAAGTAAAAGCACATAATTACAAACAAATAAAAATATGCAACTATTTCTCCCATATAAATTTTTTCAAAACCTATATATTTAATAATCCTACTTAAATTTTCAAATATATTTATAGTATTCATTAATAAAAATATTATAAAATTAAATAGTATAGGTATGTTAATAGTTGAAATTCCTATTATCCCCAAAATTAATATTAGGTTTATTATAGGAATAAGAATAATATTTCCTATAATAAATGCTGTTGAAAAACTCTTAAAATAAATTATTAAAAGTGGAAAAACAAAAATTTGTGCTGATAATGCTATACTTATTGGGCCTCTAGCTAATTTGTTTATTTTATAAAGTTTGTCTTCTATTTTTTCATTAAATAAAATAATTCCAAGCGTAGCTCCATATGATAATTGATATCCTATATCAAATATTCCATATGGTTTATAAAAAAATATTATTATTGCCGAAACTGCTAATGTTCCAATATTATATGGAGTTTTATATGTTTTTTCTCCTAAATAAATAAAGAATAACAAAATAAAGGCTCTCATACTTGAAAAATTCATTCCAGTTATAATTACATAAATAAAGGTTCCTATTATTCCAATATCTTTATTAAAAATTTTTTTGAAAATCAAAAAAATTAATCCTACGTGTAATCCTGAAACACTTACAGCGTGAATAATTCCAAGCTTATTCATTAACTCTTTATCATACTCTTTTAAATTCTCATCCTGACCAAATACAATAGATGCTAATAAATCTCCCCTCTTTTCTCCTAAAGATTCTTTATATACTTCATTTATATTTTCTCTAAAGTTACTTAATATAGTAAATATACT
>NZ_CAMTIG010000022.1 GCF_947072515.1 uncultured Clostridium sp. | reverse complement strand
GTAAAATTTTTCGTAGTTACTGAAAAACTTTTAGTTCTTCAAAATGTAAAAGGCATATTAGTTTCTATAACTAATGTGCCTTTTACAGATTAAATCTAAATTTCTTAACTTCTTTTTTTACTTAGTAATAATTAGGTAGAGTCTCTTCATATATATAATACATAAAGATGATTAAGCTTATTTTTAAGAAAAATTTCTTATGCATCTTGGTAAAAATTTAAAGGCACGTAAACTTTGGTTTAAGTGCCTTGTTTAAAATAAAGGAGAGACTAATGGATATTTTAAATTCATTTTTAGACAAAATAGATTATTCAGAGGATTATGATACAGACTTAGATGAATTAACATCACTTGAAGAAGGAGAGTTTTCTTTTATTCATGAAAAGCCTAAAGCTATATTTTTTTACGCACATATTTTAAGCGTTCATTATGATAGAGTACCTATAAACATTAATTTAGCAAAAGAATGTTTAGAAGAGGACAGTGAATGCTTTTTTAAATTAATTTTCTTTTTAAGAGATCATAAGTACGGATTAGGTCAAAAGAAAGAGTTTAGAAAAATTTTAAAAATTCTAGGGGAGGAATATCCAGAAGATTTTAATAAATATATTTCATATATACCTATATACGGTAGGTATGATGATCTTTATGAATTATTTTATTCTAAGAATGAAGAAACTGTAATAGATTTATTTAAAAGTAGATTAGAAGAGGATTTAGAAAGTGATAATCCATCTAATTTAGCTAAATGGCTTAAGTCTATAAATGCTTCTAGTAAAGAAACTAGAAAGCTAGCCAAAAGAACAGCAGAGTTAACGGGGTTGTCCTTAACTGACTATAGAAAGACATTGAGTAAGCTAAGAAAAAAGCTTAACCTCTTAGAGACTTTAATAACTACTAATAATTTTAAACAAATTAAATATGGAGAATTAAGCAATAAAAATTTAATTAAATATAAAAGCCTTTTTTTAAGTAAGGATAAAGAGCGTTTTGAAGAATTTTTAAATTTATCAAATAATACTATTATCAATACACAAATAGACAGTGAAATTTATTTTGAAAAATATAAACACCTTAATCTTTTAGATACTATACAATCTGAAAAATTAAATTTTCAATCTATTAAAGAGGAGATCTATTTAAAGTATAATTTAAATTCTAAAAATGATTGGCTTCCAGTAACTTTATTTAAAGAGGAAGATATAAAAAATAAAAATACTTATTTTAGTCAATCAATGCTATTGACCTTAACTTACCTTTCTTTTAATTCAAATACCTTTAAAAATTATTATATGAAGAGTACAGATACACCAGCTCTTAAAAAAATTTCAAATTTTGAAAATAATATAAATCTACTTATAGACGAAATAACTTCTAATTCAATTTCAGAAAAAATATCTCTACAGAATCTATTTGACCTTCTTTTACTTTTAAAAGTGAAGAATTCTGCAAATGAAGATTTTATTCTTCCTGAAGGAGTAATTTTAACTTTACATGATTATAGTGAACTTGGAGAAATAGATGATACGAACAAATGTTCTGCACACGAGGAAATAGCATTTTCTTATACAAAACTAAAGGAAAAATGGGAAAAATTCAATTTTAACATACCAAAATTAAAGATTTGGCTAATTGAAGAAAATTATTTACCTCAAATTTTCTCCTTAGCTAACGGAAATGTTACACTTATTAAAGGAAGTGGCGAAAAAGTATTTGAAAATATTATAAAAAATAAATATCTTACAGATCCAGAGAAGTTAACTTACGAAGAATTGATAGATGAATTAGCAAATTTAATGGAAGACGAGAGATATAAATTATAAATATTAGTATAAAAAGGAAGTTTTTCTTCTTTTTTATACTAACATTATTTCGCTAAATAACAATTTAGCGAAATAATGTCCTTTTGAGAATTTATTGGATATTTAAGGTAATTCATTTTATATAGTTAATCGTATTTTAAGGAAAATTATTTTTTAAAAAACTCATAATAATGTGATTGTATAGTTTATATTTTTTCAAATTTTATTTTTCTTAATTAGCTTGTACTGGTTATTATAAGGTTAATTTCCTTTTATTTTTAGTCAGTTAAAGTCAAACTAATTATAGAGGTATTTTATCATGAAAATTTCAAACTTATATGTTAAAATTAAAGAAATAATATCAATAAGGAGTTTGTATTATGATTTATGATTTTACAGATTTGAAAAAATCAGAAAAGCTACCAGAGTTAATTTTAAATTTCTTAAATTATCTAGAAACTATTAAAGGAAAATCTCCTAATACTATAGATGCTTATAAAATAGATTTAACTTTGTTTTTTCGCTTTTTAAAAATATATCGAGAAGAAATTTCAAATATTGAATTTGACCTAATAGATATCAGTTCTGTAGATATTAAATTTATTAGAGCTGTAAGACTTTCTGAATTATATGCTTTTATGAGTTTTTTAGAAAAATACAGAAATAACAGTGCTTATGCTAGAGCTAGAAAAGTTGCAACCTTAAAATCTTTTTTTAAGTATTTGCAAAATAAAGAAAAACTTATAGATGATAACCCTACTTTAGAGTTAGAATCCCCTAAAATAAATAAACGTCACCCTGTTTATTTAAACCTTAATCAAAGTATTACCCTTTTAAATTCCTTGGATAAGAAAAATAAAAATTATCCTCGTGATTTTTGTATAATAACTTTCTTTTTAAATTGCGGAATGCGTTTATCCGAATTATGCAATATTGAATTAGATAAGATTAAAGATGATACTTTAACTATAATTGGAAAAGGAAATAAAGAGCGAACTGTTTATTTAAATGAAGCTTGCCTCTCTGCCCTTTCTGATTACTTGATAGTTCGTGATCCATCAAAATCTTCTTTAGAGGATTCAAATTTTCTTTTCCTATCTAATAGAGGTAGAAAAATAAATAAGAGAACTGTTGAGATAATGGTAAAAAAATCTACATGTAACGCCGGATTAACAGATCAAAAGTATACTCCTCATAAATTGAGACATACTGCAGCAACATTGATGTACAAGCATGGAGATGTAGACATTAGAGCACTTCAAAGTATTTTAGGACATGAAAGTATTTCTACTACTCAAATTTATACTCACGTAGATGATGAAGCTTTAAGGGATGCTGTTAAACGAAATCCTTTAAGCCATTTAGGAGAAAAAAAATAAAAGCAAAATGCTTTTATTTTTTTTATTTATTTTTATATTTATTTATTTTTTTCTTTACTCATAATTTCATTTAGACTTTTAATTATATTAGAATCATTCCCATCATATACAACAAACACTCTCCCACTTCTATATAAGTGAAAATTAGCTACCCAATTCCCTTCGTTTTGTGAGAATAAATAAGAATAATTATACATAGCATTATAATCTGCCGTCATTTGCATTTTTTCATTTACTTTATATTGATAAATAGAGATTTCGCCACGATTTATTAATACATCCATTTGTGCAGGATAAAATAATTTATCATATACTTTTGGAGTAGCTGTAGCAACTTTAGGATCATATCCTTTTTCCTTTAGCCCACCTATCACATAATTAGCATCTATTGCAGTTTCTTCTGCATTATAGAAATATTTGGAATTCTCTCTAGGTTCTAAATCTTCACTAACCGATGTTTTATCCCTATTTTTTTTAATAATATCATTAGTTTTCGTTGCATTACATGAAATAAAGCTAATAGGAATCATTAATAAAAGGATTCCTAGCCACGCCTTTTTAATATTTCTTCTCATAAAAACATCTCCTTGTTTATTATTCAAAGATAGTTTTTACTATTAATTCTAATTTTATGCAAAATAAAAATACAGATTAAATAATCTGTATTCCTATTATTTATTCTATTTTAACTTTCTAACACCTGGAAATATCTCTTCTGTGTCATTTTCTAAATCATCTTCTGAAATATTTACATCTTCTAAATAGATAACCTCTTTATCAAATGCATCTATGAAACTTTCTTTTTCGTCAAGTTCATAGCCTGGTATTTTTAAATGCTCTTCAAAATCTTCATTTAACTCTGAATATGCATTTAATAACATATTTTCTATTTCTTTTTTATTTGTATTTGGATCTATCTTTTGAGCTTTAATTACAAGTTCTTCCCACTTAGGAATATTTGAATGTTCTAATAAACTGTAGTCTTCTAAATCTTCTTCTATTATTTCATTTTCATCAATATTTTTAGCTATTTCTTCTATTTTTATAGCTTGTAAATCTGTCTTACTTAAATTTAGACAAGCCCCACAGTTATCACAAATTTTTGATGGATCTAAAAAGTCACAATATTCATCAACAATAAATGCTTTACTCATTAATTACACCACCTCTATATAAACTAGACTTATATTATATCAAAATTAATCCATAGTATCAAATTTTATTATTTTTAATATCGAATTTTATTATTTTTTGTAGAAAAATAATAGGAACATAAGTTTGATTCTACTTGTTTTATATGCTATAATTAAGAAAAATATTAAATTTGAGAGGTGTAAGATGGTAGATTTAAAAGATAAACAAGGCCAAATCTATGACTTTCTAAAAACCTATACAGAAAACAAAGGGTATCCACCTTCAGTAAGAGAAATCTGCGAAGCAGTTTGCTTAAAATCAACTTCTACTGTGCATGGTCACCTGAAAAGATTAGAAAAAAAAGGACTTATTAAAAGAGATCCTACTAAACCACGTGCTTTAGAAATTATTGAGTTTATGCAACCAAAACGTGAAATGATAGAAATTCCTATTGTAGGAAATATCACTGCTGGTATGCCTATTCTTGCTGTTGAAAATATTGAAGACACATTTTCTATTCCTTTAGACTTTGTAAAACATGATAATGAATTATTCATATTAAAAGTTAAAGGTAATAGTATGATAAATGTAGGTATTCACGATGGTGATTTAGCTATAATTGAACAAAAAAGTTCTGCTCAAAACGGTGAAATAGTAGTAGCTTTAGTAAATAACGAAGATGCAACTATTAAACGTTTTTTTAAAGAAAAAGATTATATTAGATTACAACCTGAAAATGATTCTTTAGAGCCTATAATCGTAGATGATTGTACTGTTCTTGGGAAGTTAGTTGGAATATTTAGAGACTATAGATAAAAAAGTCCCTCCGGTTTGGAGGGGCTTTTATTTATTATAATCCTAAATTTTCTCTTCTATTTAAAATAATTTCTTCTAAAGTTTTAGCTGTATCTTCTACATCACCATTAATTATTAATTGACCACCTGTAATGTCTTTTAATCCTTCACTAAATAAGTTTAGTGCTACTTCACTACCACCTACAAATGGAGGTAATGCTAAGTGTAATGGTAATCCTAAAGTTAATCCAAAAACTCCATCTGCTAGTGCTTGTTCTTCTAACCATTGTGGTGCTGATAGAACTAATGGTAATTGTGGAATATCTATTTTTAAATACTCTGCTAATTCAGTAGCAATCATTTCAAGTCTTCCTATTGCTAAACATGGTCCAAAGTTTAATACTGGAGGAATATTTAAAGCTTCACAAACTGCTCTTAAACTATCTCCAGCTTTTGCTGCTGCTTTAGGTGACATTAATCCAACATTTTCAAGTCCTCCTGATGAACATCCAGCTGAAAGAATTAAGATATCTTTCTTTATTAATTCTTCTGCTAATTCAACAGTGAATACATCATGCCCTTTTGCAGTAAGATTTGAACAACCTACGATACAGGCAATTCCTTTTATCTTACCTTCTGCAATTAAATCAACTAATGCTTTCCAGTTTCCACCTAAGAACTCTTTTAAATTATATTCACTTAATCCTGTTAATACATCATCATGACCATGATCTTTTGGAATATTAAGAGTTATATTTGGTCTTCTAACTTTATAGCTTTCTACTGCCTCTTCCATAACCTTTTTAGTTATAGCTTCTCTTTCTTCATATGAGTAAACTACCGATTCAGCATTTTTCTTTTTAGCTACATTATCAAGACAAATCATTTTAATATTAAATTTTTCTGCAATTGGTTCTATTCCTGGTAAAGTACAGTTAAATTCTGAAGTAACTAAATCGATACCTCCAGTTGCTAAAACTGCTTCACTTGTATAGTTATTTCCTGCATGACCTACGAAGACTTCATTATAATGCTCTCCTCTTACTTGTAAATCTTGTCCAACACAAGTACAACCTACTATTCTAAATCCTTTTGCTCCAACAGACTCTGCAAGTTTAGTAGCTTCTTCACTTATAAGTGCATCTTGAAGATGTGCAATTACTGAATGTTGATGTCCAGTAGTCATTATGTTTATATAATCTTCATCTATAACTTTCATTCCAACTGATGCTTGTCTTATTACAGGATCTCCAAGCATTATATCATTTAATAAGTTAACTAAAGTTAATCCGTATAATCCTGTTGATATTCCAAGTCTTAAAGAACTCATGTACATATCAATTGGATCACTGCTTAAGTTTGTAGAACTCTTAACTACTCCATCAAATACTTCTGATTTTGCTCCACCTGGTAATATCCCAAGTTCTTTCCATCTTTCATATCTTGGTGCATATGCAAGTTTTTCTACTAAATCCATTTTATCATATCTTGGTTTATATAAATCTTTAAGAACTGAATCTGCAATTCTTAAAGCTACTTCAAATTCATCTTCTCCTGAGATTTCTAAAGTTTCTGCTAATCTTTCTAATGCAGATATTCCCTTTAGTTCTTCTCTGTTTTCAGCCATTTTCTTTAAGTTTAAAGCTGTAGTTTCAATTACATGGATATAACATCCTGATCCTGCTGCAACTGCTCTTAAAAAGTTTCTTGCAACTATTGTGTCTGCATCTGCTCCACAAATCCCTCTTTTTGCTTTAGGAGTTATTCTACATGGTCCATTAGAACATAATCTACAACATACTCCATCTAATCCGAACTTACATTTTATACTTTGTGATTCAACTCTATGATGTGACGTTTCTACATCGAGTTCCTTTATAAATCCTTCTAATTTTTTATCAGCTGACATACATGTGTTACAGCCTACTTGGCAGCTAGTTTTGCTACAATTTGACATCGTTTATTCCAACCTTTCATTATTTAAAGTATACCTTTTAAGTCCAGTTTTAATTTTAGTACTTCCCTTTCGGAAAATACTTTTTATTTACTCATTTATTTATGAATAAAAGTTACTTTTTCATCCTCTTCTAAAATTTGCTTAATAGTCTTTTCGGAAAGTATTTTTTTTATTTTAGATTCCATACTTAACATTTCTTTATAGAGAGAGCATCCTCTAATACATAAATTACATGATTGTGAATCTTCTGTACATTTATTTATTGTTATAGGCCCATCTATAGCTTCTATAATATCTTTTAATGTTATTGTGTCTAATGGTTTATTTATTAAATATCCTCCATTAACACCTCTAAAAGATCTTATAATTTCAGCCTTACATAATTTTCTTAAAATCTTAAATAAAAATCTTATAGGAATTTCTTCCCTTTCTGCTATAACTCTCGCTTCAACTTTATTGCTTTCTCCAATTTTATACATGGATCTAATTGCTCTTATTGCATAATCACTCTCTTGTGATATATTCATCTATATGCTCCCCCTTTAATAAAAGTAAAACCTATTAATGAATACAAACAAACTTCACTAAAACGGTACACTTTTAAATTACTAAAAAATTCTACTTTTGTAAATAGTTTTTTTGATTTTTTCCTCTTTATTTTCATTTAATATAAACAAATATAACATTTTTAACTTTTTTTATTTATATTATTAAAAAGAACATGAAAAATCATGTTCTTTAAATACCACTAAATATTAATTCTACAGGACAATGGTCTGAACCTAAAATATCTGAATGAATACTTGCATCTACAACATTATCTTTTAATGAATTAGATATTATAAAATAATCAATTCTCCATCCAGCATTTCTTTGTCTTGCATTAAATCTATATGACCACCATGAATAGGCCTCTTCTTTTGTAGGATATTTAAATCTGAATGTATCAATAAATCCAGCATCTAAAAACTCATTAAATTTTCCTCTTTCTTGATCACTAAATCCAGCATTTTTTCTGTTTGCTTGTGGATTTTTTAAATCTATCTCATTATGAGCAACATTTAAATCTCCACAAACTATAACTGGTTTTATTTTCTCAAGTTCTTTTAAATATTCTCTAAATGCATCTTCCCAAACCATTCTATAATCTATTCTAGCAAGTTCTGCTTTTGCATTAGGAGTATATACTGTTATAAAGAAATAACCATTAAATTCTACTGTTATAACTCTACCCTCTGTATCATGTTCTTCTATACCTAATCCATATCTTACTGATAGTGGTTCTTCTTTTGTAAATACAGCAGTACCTGAATATCCTTTTCTCACTGCATAATTCCAATACTGATGATATCCTGGTAACTCTAAATCAATTTGTCCTTCTTGTAATTTAGTTTCTTGAATTGCAAATACATCTGCATCTACAGAATTAAAATATTCAACAAATCCTTTTTTTACACACGCTCTAATCCCATTTACATTCCATGATATAAACTTCTTCATATTGTTATCAACTTCTTTCTCTAATTTTTAAACCATTTAATTTTTAAATGAATGAATTGGTGCTGGAATTCTTCCACCTCTAGCTATAAAATCATTTGAACTATATTTATTTATTTCCATTACTGGTGCTCTACCTAATAATCCACCAAACTCAATCATATCTCCAACTTTACAATCAATAGCAGGAATAATTCTAACAGCTGTTGTTTTATTATTTATCATTCCAATAGCTGCCTCATCTGCAATCATAGCTGAAATTGTACTTGCGGTAGTGTCTCCTGGAATTGCAATCATATCAAGTCCAACAGAGCATATAGCTGTCATAGCTTCTAATTTTTCTAAGTTTAATGCTCCATTTAGCACTGCATCAATCATTCCAGCATCTTCTGAAACAGGAATGAAAGCTCCACTTAATCCTCCGACATGATTACATGCCATTACTCCACCTTTTTTTACTGCATCATTTAATAATGCTAAAGCTGCTGTTGTACCATGAGTCCCTACAGAGTCTAATCCCATCTCTTCTAAAATATGTGCAACAGAATCTCCAATAGCTGGTGTTGGTGCTAAAGATAAATCTACTATTCCAAATGGAACATTTAATCTTTTAGATGCTTCTACTCCAACTAATTGACCCATTCTAGTAATTTTAAATGCAGTTTTCTTTATTGTTTCTGCTACTACATCAAATGGTTCACCTTTAACTTTTTCTAATGCTCTTTGAACTACCCCTGGACCAGAAACCCCAATATTTATAATATTTTCTGCTTCTCCAACTCCATGAAATGCTCCTGCCATAAATGGATTATCCTCGACTGCATTAGTAAACACTACAAGTTTTGCACAACCAAATCCATTTTTATCAGCTGTTAATTCTGCTGTTTTTCTTATTATTTCACCCATATCTTTAATAGCATCCATATTTAATCCAGTACGTGTTGATCCTACATTAACTGAAGCACAAACTTTCTTTGTCGTTGCTAATGCTTCTGGTATTGAGTTTATAAGGATTTTATCACCTTTTGTATATCCCTTATGAACTAATGCAGAAAATCCACCTAGAAAATCTATTCCTAATGCATCGGCAGCTCTATCTAAAGTTTTAGCTATTTTTACATAACTTTCTTCATTTGTAGCACTACCTATTATAGATATAGGAGTTACAGAAACTCTTTTATTAACTATTGGTATTCCAAATTCACTTTCAATTTCATTTCCTACTTTAACTAAATCTTTAGCTGTTGTAGTTATTTTATTATATATTTTATCACATAATACATCTATGTCACTATCCATACAATCTAATAAAGATATTCCCATAGTTATAGTTCTTATATCTAATTTTTCTGTTTCTATCATTTTAATCGTTTCAATAATATTGTTACTATTCATAATATCGCTCCCCTATCTTCTATATGGTATGCATTGAATTAAAAATATCTTCTCTTTGGATTCTTACATCCACATCTAAGCTAGCACCTTTTTTAGTAAGTTTATTTTTAATTTCTTCAAAGTTTTCCTCTTCTGATAAATTAACCATCATCATCATTGCAAAATTAGAGCCCATTATTGTTTGATTTACATCTAGAATATTTATGTTTAATTCTTGTAATTCAGCACTTATGCCCGCTATTATTCCAACCTTATCCTTACCTATTACAGTTACAATCGCTTTCATTTAATATCCTCCTTATGTCTAAAAATTAATTTTATTTTATTATATCAATTAAATATAGAATTTAACATCTATTTTTATTATACTAAAAATTTCTTAAATAAGATAAGAATATATTTAAATTCCTTGTAAAAACTATACTGTAAAGGAGGGATTATTAATGAAGATTTATAAAAAACCCATAATAATAGTAAGTAAATGTCTCACAGGAGTATCTTGTAGATATAATGGAGAACCTTGCAAAAGTAAATTTCTAACTAAGCTAACGCCATATGTTCAACTAATAGAAGTTTGTCCTGAAACAGACATAGGATTAAAAACCCCTAGAAACCCTATACGATTAGTTCAAGAAAATGAGAGTATTCGCTTAATTGATCCAAAAGATTTAGTTGATTATACAGAAAGAATGCTTCAATTTACACAAAACTCTTATACAGAGTTAAAAAAAATAAATCCTCAAGGATTTATTTTCAAAACTAAATCTCCCAGTTGTGGAATTACAGATGCGAACATATATTCGTCACCCGAAAAAACGGCACAAAAAGTTAAAAGATCTGCTGGTTTATATAGTGATTTTATGAAAAAGAACTTTCCTTTAACTCCAATTGAAGATGAGGGGCGCTTAAATAACTTTGGAATTCGAGATAATTTTTTAACTAAAATATTTATACTTTCTAATTTTGAATATGTAAAATCTGAATTTACCTTAAGTGCTCTATTAGACTTTCATACAGAGAATAAGCTACTTTTTATGGGATATAACCAAACAATTACACGTACCTTAGGTCAATTAATTGCATCTCATAAAAAAGAATCCTTAGAGAATATTTTTAAATCCTATGAGGTTAATTTACTTAAACTAATTTCAAAGCCAATAAAGTATACATCTATGATAAATGTATTTACACATGCTTATAGTTATTTTTCTAAATTTTTACGAGCAGATGAAAAAAACTTTTTCTTTTTTCTAATTGATAATTATAGAGACGGGAAATGCCCACAATGTGTATTAATTAATTTATTAAAAGGATATTCCTATCGATTTAATAATACTTATCTTTTAAATCAAACACTTCTCTCTCCGTATCCTGAAGAACTCCTTGATTTTTCTGATTCTGGTAAGGGAATTATTCGTGACTAAATATAAAAAGCACAATTTTTTACATTTTGTGCTTTTTATTATTGAATTATATTATTAAAATAGTATAATTAACATGAAAACAAAGGAGGAAAATAATTATGCACTCATTTAATTTTGATCATTTAATAAAGTTAGTTTCCACATGGATAACTCATAGTGGAATAAAAATTATATTAAGTGTACTATTTTTATTTATTGGATGGAAAGTAATAAATAAAGTATTAAAAAAGACTAATTCAATTTTAACTAAGAAAAATATTGATCCAACACTTACTACATTTTTTCATGGATTTGCAGACATTGCATTAAAAATATTATTAGTTATTTTAATAATATCTTACTTAGGGATTGAAACAACTAGCCTAGCTGCAATAATCGCTTCTGCTGGACTTGCTGTTGGTCTTGCACTACAAGGAAGTTTATCTAACTTTGCAGGTGGCGTTATTATTCTTTTAATTAGACCATTCAATGTAGGGGATACAATTGAAGTGGCAAATAGTAGGACAGGCATTGTTGAACAAATAAGTATTTTTTATACACATATTATAACTGGAGATAATAAAGAAATTATGGTTCCTAACGGAAGCTTAGTAAATGGTACTATCATTAATTACTCTACTAAAGAACTTAGAAGAGTAGATTTAACTTTTGGTGTTGGTTATGGAGATGATATCATTAAAGTTAAAAGGATATTATCAGAAATTATAAATGAAAATAATCTTATATTAAAAACACCTGAACCATTTATAGCTTTATCTGAACAAGCAGCAAGTTCTGTAAACTTTGTTGTAAGAGCTTGGGTTAAAAATGAAGATTATTGGACAGTTCATTTTTACTTACTAGAGGAATCAAAACTTAGATTTGATAAAGAAAATATTTCAATTCCATTTCCACAAATGGATGTTCACGTTGATCGTATTAACTCTGACGGTACAGAAGATGCAGATAGTGCAAAAACTATAAGACCTAAAGAGATATTAGATTATAAAAAAGAAGAGGCTTTATAAAGCCTCTTCTTTTTAGTATCCAAAAATATATAGTTTTATAATGTTGATTTTAAAACTTCGATAATCTCTTTTTTATTTAACTTAAATGTGTTTTCACTTATTTCATCATCATTTAATAATGCATCATAAAGTTCTTTTTTTCGTTTTTGTAAGTTTATTACCTTTTCCTCTACTGACCCTATAGAGATTAACTTAATAACTTCTACTACATTTTTTTGACCTATTCTATGAGATCTATCTGTTGCTTGATTTTCAATAGCTGGATTCCACCATGGGTCTAAATGAATAACAACGTCCGCACTTGTTAAGTTTAAACCTGTTCCTCCAGCTTTCAACGAAATTAAAAATACATTTGTATCATCTTCATTAAAAGAATTTACTAATTGGATTCTCTTCTTACTATTAACAGCTCCATCAATATAATATGATGTAATGTCATTTTCACTTAATATTCCATTTAAAATTTTAAGTGCTCTTGTAAATTGAGAGAATATAAGTATCTTATGCCCATTTTCAACATAATCTAATACTAATTCTTTTAATGCTTGTGTTTTACCACTATCCCCTAAATAAGCATCACTTACTAATGATGGATGTATTGCAATTTGTCTTAACTTAGTTATATAAGAAAGAATTTCTATACTTTCTGTTTTAAATTCTGGATCTAACTCTTCCTTATTTAAAATATCATTAATATATTTAATATAAGTTCCGTATACTTTTTTCTGAGTTTTACTCATTTCTACAGGAATTATTTTTTCAATTTTATCTGGCAGTTCCTTAAGAACATCTGCCTTTTTTCTTCTTAGTATAAATGGATAAATCAATTTCTTTAACTCTGTAATTAAAATTTTCTCTTCAAATAAGTTTCTATTAAATTTTGTGTTAAAACTAATTTTATCCCATAAATAACCTGGCAGAATATAATCAAATATTGACCATAATTCTATTAAATTATTTTCAAAAGGTGTTCCTGTTAAAGCAAACTTACATTTTGAATTAATTTTCTTACAAGTCTTAGCTATTACAGCATTACTATTTTTTATATACTGAGCTTCATCGATAAACATACAATCAAATTCATAATCATCATACATTTCAAGATCATTCTTTAACATAGTATACGTTGTTATGATAACATCATATTTATCTAAGTTTTCTAATACAATTTTTCTTTTACTCTTTGAGTCATTATTTATCTTAACTTTAGCCTTAGGTAAAAATTTATCAAATTCACTTTTCCAGTTATATATTAATGAAGTTGGTGCAACTATTAGAAATTTTCTTTCCTTATTTAACTTATTTGCAATAAAGGAAATTGCTTGAAGAGTCTTTCCAAGTCCCATTTCATCTGCTAGTATTCCACCTAGTTTTAAATCATATAAATTTTCTAACCAATTCACTCCATCTTTTTGATATTTTCGTAAATCCGCTTTTATAAGAGGTGATATCTCTTTAGATTTAAACTCTAATATAGTTTCACTTTGATTTTTAAGGATATCCTTTCCTTTATAATCATCTGAAATATTTTTAAGTTTTTCATAAATATAAATACTCTTCTCTTTAGTAAAACTTATATCCTCTTCTTTTTTATCTGCTTCTAATACATTTAACAGATTTAAAAGTTCCTTAAGTTTAATATCCTCTAAATCTAAATATTCACCACTATCTAATTTATAGTATTTTTTATTTTCCTTAAAGCTTTGTAATATATTATAAAATTCATTTTTAGGAATCTTAGAAACCTCATATTCAAACTCAAAGTAATCTTCTCTACCTCTACTTACATTAATATCAAATTTAGAGTTATTTAAATTTAAAATCCCTTTAAAATCTTCGCTATAAAAAATTTCACCTTTATCACGGAAATCATCTATATTAAATTTAAAAAAGTCAAATATTTCATCACTATTTCCAATAAAGGCAAATTTATTAGTTTCTAATGAATGGAACTTATAGTTTTTAACAAATTCTTTAATATTCTCTTCCTTTAATAAATCTCTATAAATATATTTCCCATTATAGTCTCTAAAGATATTAAACTCATATTCCTTATACTTTACCTTTACTGTAAGATATATCTCTTCATCATCACGTTCAAAATAAAAGTTAAATTTAGGTTCTGCAATTATAATTTGTTCTAATATTTTATCATCAATTATTAGATAATCTGATGTTCTTTTTAATAATGGAATTAATTCTAAGAAAATTCTTTCTTTCTCATCCTTTTCAAAAACAATTTCATTATCATCTATATTCTCATAAAACAGCTTTAACTTTTCACTTTGAGATTCAGTAGTAATATATATTATGGTATCGTATAAAAACACCGTACCAGTATTATCTAACTGCTCTGGAAGACCTCTTTCAAACTTTAATACAATAGAATCATCATTCTCCGTTAATTCTATTGGAACAGGAATTTCTGACTCTAAAATCTCTGTTTTTATCTCTCTAGAATAAAATCCAGAATTTAAAAAGATATTTGACCCTTTAATAATCAAAAATAAATTTTTAATTAACCCCTTTGGAACTTTTAAATATCTTTTCTTTATAAGTCCTTCTTGGCTTTTTTTAAACCCACCATAATTCACATCTAAATTAGATAAAGTTTGGATAAACTCTATAATTTCATTTGCAACTTTATCAAAACTATAGTCATACTTTGAAAATATAAAGTCTTTGCTATAATGCATAGGGATTCCATCTTTAAAATTTAAAATAAATTGCTGAATATCTTTTATTAGATATTTTTTCCCATTTGGTATTCCAATCTTAAATTCTAACTCTAATTCTTTAGACCAAACGTTTCTATTAATATAAGTATCTAAAGCCACCACAGGCTTTGGCTTATTATCTAGCAGCCTATCTAATAGAGAATTACGCTTAGTAAATTTAAGTATATTCTTTATATCATTATAATCAGAAACTATCCTATTTATAGTGCTATCATTTTCAAAACTTTCTATTGCTGCTATAAATAAAGCACTTATATGTTTACATGGATAATTAACTTTTTTTACAGATGTCTTCTCAAAATCTAAACAGGTACATCCTAGTTCAACCACTTCTAGTTTAAGCATATCAAATTCAATAAACACTTTATAAGAACTATAAAGATCGTCAGAGAAAACTGTTCCATTGATTGAAATAATTCTTCCATCTAATATTTCATAATCATAGTTTTCAATTAAACCATTTTCTAAAATTTCTTTTATTAAAATAGAATTTTTTGACTTTGTACTTTTAAAAAATCCATTTAAAAATTTATCTTTTATCATATAGCCTCTTCCCTTTATAAAAATTAAAGATAGCAAAATGCTATCTTTAACTTTGGATTATTTTACTTGGTTACCTACTAAAGAAAATGGTTGAGCTCTTACAATGTCAACATTAACTAATGTACCTATGCAGTCTTTTTCACCATTTAAATTAACTAGTTTTCCATTTCTTGTTCTACCAGATAATTTAGTTTCATCATTTTTACTGATTCCTTCTACAAGTACTTCTAAAGTAGTTCCTTCGTATTGTTTATTTTTAATAGCAATATTTTTATTTACTAAAGCCACTAATCTATTAAATCTTTCATGTTTTACGTCATCTGGAATTTGATTTTCCATCTTATCAGCTGGTGTATGATTTCTTCTAGAATATATAAACATAAATGCAGAATCATATTTAACCTTATCTACTAAATCTAATGTATCTTGGAAATCTTCTTCAGTTTCTCCAGGGAATCCTACAATTATATCAGTTGTAATAGATACATTTGGAATTTCCTTTTTAATTAGATCAATTAAGTATAAATATCTTTCTTTATCATAATGTCTATTCATTACTTTTAATAATCTATCTGAACCACTTTGAACTGGTAAGTGAATTTGTTCACAGATTTTACTACAATCTCTTATGGCGTATATAACTTCTTCTGTTAAGTCTTTTGGATGAGAAGTCATAAATCTTAATCTTTCTAATCCATCAACTTCATTAATCTTTCTAAGTAATTTTGCAAAATTAATGTCCTCTTCAAGCCCTTTTCCATATGAGTTTACATTTTGTCCTAGTATAGTTATTTCTTTATAACCTTTTGACACTAAATCTTTGATTTCATTTAAGATATCTTCTGATTTTCTGCTTCTTTCTCTTCCTCTAACATATGGCACTACACAGTACGTACAGAAGTTATTACAACCATACATTATTGTAACGAATGCTTTTACACTGCTTTCTCTATCTATTGGAATTCCCTCAACGATATCAGTTTCTTTATCTAAGATCTCTTTTATTTGAACACCTTCTGTTTGAACTCTTGATAAATATTCTGGGAATTTATATGCATTATGTGTTCCAAATATAATATCAACAAATGGGAAAGTTTTTAAGACTTTATCTGCCATACCAATTTGTTGCATCATACATCCACAAATGGCAATTATTAAATTTGGATTTTTTTCTTTTAGTTTTTTTACAGCCCCTAAGTTACCAAAAACTTTATTTTCAGCATTTTCTCTAACACAACAAGTGTTAAAAATTATAATGTCTGCTGTATCTCTTTCTTCAGTTTTTGAATATCCAAATCTTTTTAACATTCCAGATATTTTTTCTGAATCTTCTTCATTCATTTGACATCCATATGTAGCTATAAAATATGTTTTATTTAAACTATTTTTATTCATTTGCTATTCCTCCATTTTATAAATTTACTAGTGTATTATATCATAATCCATTATAAGTATAAAGATACTATAAAGACTCCTTAATCCATGCATACTTATTATTTACATATATAAATCCAGCTTTCATATATAAGTTTATAGCAGATAAATTATTTTCATCTACATTTATATATAATTCTTTAATTTCATATTTATAAGCTAAATTACACATATGTGCTAAGAATTTTTCTCCAAGTCCTAATTTTCTAAACTCTTTAAGGATTCCAAAGTTAACCAAAAAAAATCTACCCTTCTTTTTTATTATTTGAGCATATCCAACGGATAAATTATTATAATAAATAAAAATAGAAAGTTCATCTATATAGTAACTTTGTTGTTCATCAAAAAATATATCACTTTCCTCTAACGGAACCCTATCTTCATTATGAAAAATTTCATTTTGCAAACTACATCTTAGTTCTTCATCTCTATTCTGTAAGAACGGTTTAAAGTTAATATTAGTTTCACATAAATCCTGATTTATATTTTCATCTAAAACAATGTCTTTTTTTAATAATTTAACATTCTGTATTTGTATGAATGAATTTTTCTCCATAATATCTAATAACGTTTGATTATTTATACCTTCATATACAACTAGTTTTTCTTTTACTTTTTTTAAGTCTATCTTTTCTAAGTATTGTGATTCTACATGTATATCTATAATCTCAAGTTCATTCTTATTTATTTTTTTTATCCATACTATTCCTATATATATATTATTGTATTTAATAAGATATATAGTTCTTCTCAATGTATATTTTTCTAAAAATGTCCCTGCTGCATATTTAATTATAATATTTTCTTTTTGTGCATAGTGACATTTATTTATTAATTTTTTCGCATGTGCAATATTTTTTATTTTAAGCTTTTCAAACTTTATCATACTTCACCTACTAATATAAAATAGAAGAGGCTGTATCTAATAGATACAGCTTCAAAATTTATACATCTTTTATGCTTAAACTGACTCTTTTATTCTTACTGTCAACTGAAAGTATTCTTACTTTAATTTCATCTCCAACATTAAGAATATCACTAGGGCTATTTATTTTATTATGACTTATTTTAGAAATATGAACTAAACCATCAATTCCAGGTTCTAATTCTATAAATGCCCCAAAATCATTTATTTTAACAACTTTACCTAATACAACCGAATCTTCCCCATATTTATCTTGAATTACAGACCATGGTTCTGGACTTAATTGTTTAATACTTAAAGATAATCTTCCTTGTTCTCTATTCATGTCAATTATTTTTACATCTATAACATCACCTATGTTCAAGTAATCTTTAGGATGTTTTACATGAAGCCAAGATATTTGTGATACGTGAACTAATCCATCAATACCATTTACATTTATAAATGCTCCGAAATTAGTAAATCTTCTCACTTCTCCTGAAACAACTTGTCCGATTTCTAATGTATTCCAAGTATTATCTTCTAGATTCTTTAGTTCAATTTCCTTTACCAGTCTTCTTGAACCAATAATTCTATTAGGTCTACCTAATTTAAATTCTATTAAGATAATTTCTACTTCTGTGTTTAAAAACTTAGTTCTATCTGTAATAAATTGTATATCTATTTGAGATGCTGGTATAAATATTCTTATCCCGCTATAATATCCAACTAATCCATTTTCTTTTACTTCTGCAATTTTGATTTTAAATTTAACATTATCATTATAATATTGTTTCAGTATTTCAATAGCTTCTTCTTTTTCATACTCCATTCGAGACAATACAACTAAATTATCTGTATTTTTAAGCTTTATTACTTTTGCTGTAATAGCATCACCTACATTTAATCTATTTAATACTTCTAAAGTATCTTCTTTTATTGTTATTTCTCTCATTGGAATTATTCCATCTGTCATGTAACCAACTAGTGAAACGAATATTCCCTCTTCATTAATTGATATTATTTTTCCAACTATTTCATCACCAATTCTAACTTCTTTATCAACAGCATTCATAAATTCCAATTGTTCATTATTTAAGATATTCTTCTCAATCATATCTATACCTCCAAAGTTTATTTATACAGTTAAAATGTTTTTATCATAAGTATTAATTTATTCCACTTTTCATTATTTGAATAACTTCATCTATAATCCAATCTGGTGTAGATGCACCAGCAGTTATTCCAACAGTTTTGTAGTTTTTATTTTTAACGTATTCATCTATTGGTAGTTCTTTTGCATTCTCTATATGAATTGTATTTTCACAATTTTCTTTTGCTATTTGATATAACTTAGTTGTATTAGAACTATTCTTTCCGCCAATTACAATCATTGCATCGACTTTTTTAGAAAGTTCTAGCACACTTTTTTGTCTTACTTCTGTTGCTGAACAGATAGTATTAAAGGCTAGTAATTCCTTTGTGTTAAATGATAAATTAGAAATAGTTTTTTTCCAGTTTGCTTCTTTTTCTGTAGTTTGTGAAACTACACAAACTTTACTTGGAATTTGTGATTTAAACTCTCCATTTTGAGTGATTATAGCTTTATCACTACACCAACCATTAATTCCTACTACTTCTGGATGTTTTTCATCTCCTAATATTACTATTTCATATCCTTTATCTGAATATTTTCTAACCTTCTTTTGAATATTTGTCACAAAAGGACATGTTGCATCAATAACTGTTAATCCTTTTTCTTTTAAGATATTTAAAGTTTTTTCAGGAATCCCATGTGATCTTACAACGACAATATCATCTTCGCAAAGATTTGACATGTCTTCTAACTCTACTGAAAAAATATTATTTTCTCTTAAATATTCAACTACATCATTGTTATGAATCAAAGGTCCTAAAGTATATATTTTTTTACCATACTGTTGTTGTATCTCTATTGATTTATCTACAGCTCTTTTAACACCAAAACAAAATCCAGCGCTTTCAGCTAATAATACATTTCTCATTTATTATTCTCCTGTAAATTTAACAATTTAAATTTTTTCTAATCTCTAATGAAATTTTTTCTGTAACTTCTTCAATATTAAGGCCTGTTGTATCTATTTCAATAGCATCATCAGCCTTTCTTAAAGGATCTATTTCTCTTGTACTATCTTCATTATCTCTTCTTATGATATCTTTTAATATTTCTTCATAAGAACAATCTATTTTTTTAGATATAAGTTCCTTATATCTTCTTTCTGCTCTCTCTTCTGGTGTAGCTGTTAAGAAAAATTTAAACTTAGAATCTTTCAATACAACTGTACCGATGTCTCTTCCATCCATTATTACATTGAATTTTTTAGACATTTCTCTTTGTCTTTTTACTAAAGCTTCTCTAACCTCTCTAATAGATGCATATGCAGACACTATTTTATTTATATAAGGCATAGATAATTTTTCTTGAATATTCTCACCATTTAAATATAAATCATCATTTTCAAAATACATATCTAATCCATCTATCATTTGAATTATTTCATTTATATTTTCTGGCTTAAATCCATTTTTATCTGCCATTAATGCTACAGTTCTATACATCGCTCCTGTATTTATATACATTAAATCAAAATTTTTTGCTACTAGTTTTGCAATAGTACTTTTTCCTGCTCCTGCAGGTCCATCTATAGCTACTGATATTCTCAAATTTAATCCACCTTTCAATTTTTATGTTTACAAATTTATTATAAAGCTTTATGCTTTTTTAAACAAGTTTTTAAATATTACTTCCAGCAATATATCCTGTGGATAAAGCTACTTGAACATTATATCCTCCAGTGAAAGCATCTACATCAATAACTTCACCTGCAAATGATAAGTTTGATATTAGTTTACTCTTCATTGTAGATGGATCAATTTCCTTTGTATCTACTCCACCAGCTGTTACAATTGCTTCTGATAATGATCTAAGTCCCTTTACATCTAAGTTGAAATTCTTTAATAAATGAACTAAATTTTTTCTTTCAACTTTTGTTATTTCATTTACTTGCTTATTCTCATCAATATTAGATAATAATATTACTGTTGGTATTAATTTTTTTGGTAATAGATTATCTAATGCATTTTTAAATGGTTTGTTAATATATTTCTTAAAATCATTTTGAACTCTAGTATCTAATGCTTTAACATCTAGTGCTGGCTTTAAATCTAAACTTATGACATAATTTTTGTCTTTAATATATCTACTTCCTTTTAAAACTAAAGGCCCTGATACTCCATAATGAGTAAAAAGCATTTCTCCAAATCCACTATATACCTTTTTATTGTTTTCTAATAATGTAAGTTCTATATTTCTAAGAGATAATCCCATTAATTCTTTAATAAAGCTATTTTTAATTTCTATAGGAACTAGTGATGGCTTTAAATCAACAATATTATGGCCTAATGCTTTACTAAACTTTTGTCCATCCCCTCTTGATCCTGTTAATGGATATGATGCTCCACCAGTTGCTAATATAAAGTGATCACCATAAATTTTCTCAGTATTATTGACTTCTATGTAATTAATAGTATTTTCTTTACTCACATTTATATCTGTAACTAAACTATTTAATTTTACTTTTACTCCAGCTTCTTTTAATCCAATATTAAGCCCTTTTAATATATCAGAAGACTTATCTGATTTAGGAAACATACGCTCTCCTCTTTCTACTTTTAACTGAATTCCTTTAGACTCAAAGAAATTTATTGTATCAAGATTTGTGAATGTGTATAGTGAACTATATAAAAAGTATGGATTTCCCGGAATAAAATCAAAAAATTCTGATATGTCTCTATTATTAGTTACATTACATCTTCCTTTTCCTGTTATAAATAATTTTTTTCCTATCTTCTCATTACCATCTATTAATAATACACTATTTCCTTTATTACTAGCCTCTATTGCTGCCATTATTCCTGCTGGTCCAGCACCTATTACAACTACTTTTTTCAACTAAAACACTCCTTCGTTATTTAATAGAATTTCTTTAAATTCCTCTTCATTTAAAATGATAATATTTTTTCCTTTTAAGTTTGCTTCTTCTACACATCTTAGTTTATTCGTTCTATGATTTACATTTCCTTTAACTAAAATATCTACATTATCTGAATAACTCCCACATGGATTTCCTTTTAACCCTCTAATTTTTTGAAATATTTCTCCTCTTGTAAAACTTCTAATTTTTCCAGTTACTAAAATATTTTTAAAAGCTAATATATTTTCTTTATTTAAGTATATCTTATTATTTAACTTTTCTTCATTAAAATTATACTCAAAATTAATTTCTATAAAATTAATTAATGTTATACAAAAAATACTATCTTTTTCTTTTAACTCTATCTTTTCTCCTGTACATTTAAAAGCAACTTCTTCTAAAATAACATAATTATAAGTTTTATTTAATTTCAAATTAATTTTCGAAAAGAATTCTAGTGATTCCTTATCTTTAAAAATAATCACATCTATCTCTTTATCTTCAAAAACTGCATCTATATTATTCTTTTCATCATCTTTATAGGTTATATTTTCTAATAATTTATTTTTACTAAAATATACAGCATCTATTTTATCTATGCCTACATCTAAAAATAAACCTTTCATCTATTTCTCCTATTCACTTACGTAGTTTGATATTTTCTTTATAATATTTTAAAAAGCTAAAAGAAATCCTTCTTTTAGCTTTTTAAAATTTTTTATTTTTCTAAATCGGAAATTGTTTTATTATTTATTTGATATATTTTATAATCTTGCCAAATTGATTCAAGTGATCCGAATATATTTGCAATGTTTTCTTTTTCTCTCATACCTACAGCTATAATAAGTGCATTAACTAATGATAATGGTGCAACTAAAGAATCAACGAAAGATGCCATATTACTTTCAGCTATTAAAGATAAATCTGATTTTACAGATAATGGTGATATTATACTATCTGTTATAGCAACAACTTTTGCTCCTCTTGACTTTGCAAAATCCAATGCATCAATTGTTTTAGATGCATAACGTGGAAACCCAATACCAATAACAAGATCTCCTTCTCGCACATTTATTATTTGTTCAAAAATATCTGAAATACCATAACTTACAGTTCTTACATTTTGTAAAATTATATTTAAATAAAAACCTAAGAATTCTGCAACTGCTGTAGAACTTCTTAATCCTATTATGTATATTTTTTTTGCTTTGAAAATTTCATCAATTACTTGTTCAAAAATTTCAGGATTTATTTTTTCTAAAGTTGATCTTATATTTTCCATATCTGACTTTAAAACACCCTTTAAAGCATCTGAATCAGATATATAATCATTTGAAAGTTCTAACCTTTGAACTGTTGTCAATTTATTTTTAATTAATTCTTGTAAAGCCTTCTGTAGTTTAGGATATCCTGAAAATCCTAATTCATTTGCAAATCTTACTACTGTTGATTCAGATACTCCAACAGATGTCCCTAGTTTTGCTGCTGTCATAAATGCTGCTTTATCATAATTATTTAAAATATAGTCTGCTATTAATTTCTGGCCTTTACTTAGTTTTGAAAATCTAATTTGGATTAATCTCATTAAATCCTTATTTTCGTTTAACTCTAATTTTTCTATTAATTCTTTCATAATATACCTACTTTTCTTATTTAATTAAGCAAAATAATTTTAACATTTAATGACATTTAATGCAATTAAAATTTCATTTTAATTTGAATTTTTTTCAATTACAAATAGTCTAGGTGCTAGATTGTTTCTGTTTATATACCTATGTTCCATAACTGCGAACCTTTCTTTAGGTAATTTACTTAAATAGTCAAGTATGCAAGTTTCCTCTTTTTTTCCTTCATCATGTCCTATATATACACAGATTGTCATTATTCCTTTTGGATTTAAAATTTTTAAGCCTTCGTTGATACTTTTAATAGTTGTTTCACTTTTAGTTGTTATAGCTTTATCTTTACTACCAGGTAAAAATCCTAAGTTATACATTATACAATCGACATTTTCTTTTATATATTTATCTAAATATTCATGTGAATCATTTATTACCATTGTATTTTCAGCATTAGAATACTTATCACATGCTTCCTTTTGTATATCAAAAGCATATACTTTATCAAATGATTTACTTAAAAAATCCGTATCATGCCCATTTCCTAATGTACAATCAACTGCTATTTTTTTATTATCCTCATAACTTTTTATTATTCCTTGGGCTATCTTGCTTATCTCATCAATATAATTATACATACTTCCTCCTAAAATTCTACTTTAATTTATCAAAATCCTTATAATTATATTGTAATACTATTATCAGAATTAGTACATATTGTTAAAATCAAAATAGCTAGAAAAATTTCTAGCTATTTTGATTTTATATTCTAAAAACAACTTCTATTATTTGCTAATAGTAAAATCCATAATAAAGGACTATTTCCGAATCCGCAGTTTCCGAATCCACCATTTCCCATACCACAGTTTCCCATACCGCAATTTGAATATCCGCAATTATTTCCTCCGCATCCACAGTTGTTTCCACAACAATTACTTCTGCAGCTGCAACAATTATTACAACAACATCCTCTTCTAGACATATACACACACTCCATTTCATTCGTTAATATAATATATAATATGATTTATATTTTTAAATGTTCAATATTTTATTTACGAATATATATTTTTTAAGTATACTTTTTATTAAGAGGTGATTTTATGGATAAACGAAATAGAGCAATTGTACCTAGAAATGTTGTTAATGCAAAAATGATGTATATGCTATACATTTTAAAAGAACTCTCAAAAGGAAATACTGTATTTGGAAATAGGGTTCTTTCAGATTTTAAAGAGACATTTGAATCATCAGCACTGCCTTTTCCAGTTTCATCTAGTACAGTTTATGAAAGTCTTTATGAGCTTGAAAAATGTGGCTATGTAGTATCTACGTGGACTGGCGATGAAGTTTCAAATAAAAGAAGCAAAAAAATCTATCATATAACTGATTCAGGATTACTTTTTCTAAAAAATAATCTTTCTGATTATGTTACTAACTTAGATAAAACTAAAGCTACTTTAGATAAAATAAAGTTATTACTTTTAAAATAAAGCATCTTAATAAAAAGGTGCTTTATTTTTCACTTCTTTTTATGGCCTCTTCTTCAATACTTTTATTTTTAATTTGAAGTTTCTCTTTTAAAATATTTTCTTCTGCACATAAATAATCTAATTTTTTTAAAACATCTGCATAGCCCTTTTTTATATATTCATTTCTGCATAATTGCTTATATGTAACATTATTTATATCAATCTCTAAAATTTCTTTATAATTATTCCCATATATTTTTTTTATTATAGAATAGAACCCTTTTAATATTTCTTCTTTTTCTTTGCAATCAATAATATCTCTATTTACTTTTTCTATAATTCCATATAACTGATAAATATAACTTAACTCTTTTAAATTATATTTATCACTTAATGAAGCTACCGCACATGAGTATCCTTTGTTTATAGGTAGTATATATATATATTCTATACTATCAAAGTTTAATATCCCCCTAATGCTCGTATAAATTGCTGTACAGACATCTAATCGTATAACATTTGCATTGGCACAAACTTCCTTTATTTTAAATCTTTCTTCATACTCTCTATTTTCTTGTAATTTTGCATCATCTTCTCTTCGTCTAATATCGTATAATTTATTGTTAATTATCCAACTTAAAAATCCTCCAAGTAATGATCCACATATTATAGAAATTGCTGATATTATTGATGTTATAACAGGTATTGGCATTTTTTCTCGTCCTCTCTTTTCACATTCTAATAATATTGTTCCTTTTTTGAAAAATTTTATTACTTTAATGGAGTTGTTAACAAAAATATTTTTTTGTTATTCATTTATATATAATTTTTTCATAGAAAATAGGTATAATACTAATATACTATTTGGGAGGAATTATATATGCTAAAAAATAATCTTATTGTCGTAAGTATATTTTCAATGTTATTAGCTCAATTTTTAAAAATACCAATTGGTTATATAATAGATAGAAAGTTAAACTTTAAAAGAATCTTTGAAACTGGGGGTATGCCAAGTTCGCACTCAGCATTTATAGTTTCATTAACTGTAGGTATTGGTAGAGAAAATGGAGTTAATTCTTCTATTTTTGCCTTATCCTTTGTAATGGCTTGTATAATAATGTATGATGCTATGGGTATTAGGAGAGCGGCAGGTCAACATGCCAAATTATTAAATATAATACTTTCTTCTGATAATCAAAATGAAAGTAAAAAATTTGGATTACCTCAAATAAAATTAAAAGAACTTTTAGGTCATACACCTTTTGAAGTTTTAGGTGGTATACTTTTAGGTTTATTAATGGGATTTCTTTTTACTTAGAAATCCATAAATTAAAATCCCTACTGAAAATCAGTAGGGATTTTAATTATTCATTATTAAATTTCACATTTTCAAATAATCTATATAAATTAAATGCATCATCACCTGAATTATGTTTTACACCTTCAAATTCGATATTGTATTCTAATAAGGCATTAGTTAAAGATAACATGTCCTCTTTCTTTAACAGGTCCTTACATAAAACTTCTTGAAAATCTATGTTGTTTTTTAATATATTTAAAGCAGCTTTATTCTGTTTTAAATGTCTTCTATAATCGTTCTTTAAAACAGCTATATCATTTCCACCCCAATATAAACATAAAGCTTTTTCTTCATTAATCCAATTTCCAAGATTATTAAAGACATAATCAAAACCTTCAGCATTATCAATTTCTTCTTGGCTTAATGCTGTGATTTCTATACATTTACTCGTTAATTCATTAACTTCAATAGGTTTAATTAAACTATAAAACCTATCTACTTTTCCAGATACAATATCTAACTTGCAAGCACCAACACTAATTATTTCTACACTTTTAAAATCAACCAAACAATTCATTTCAAAATCAAAAAAAACTAAAGTTTTTGCCTCTGCATATTTTTCTCTTAATAATTCGATTGTTGAACTTCTTTTTAATATCTTTCTATATTCTTTACCTATTTTTTTGCATCGAATATACAATGCTATAGGTGGCTTATTTTCTTTTTTTATAAATCCTGTTACTTTTTTAAATTCTTTACATTCACATAAATTAATTTTTTCTAAGAAAAAATTTAAACTTTTTAAATTTAAATATAGCTTTTTACAAATAATATTTATAGATTCAGTATTATTTGTAAAAAAATAAACTTTTGAATCTTCCTTTATTTCTTCTAATTTAATTAAAGATAAAATATTACTAAGTAAAAACTCTAAACCTTCTATTGAATTCTTTATAGCATTTTCATTTTTTAATTTTTTCTTTAACTTTATAAAAACTTTTCCTGTTTCTATATTTTTTATAACATAATTTAATCTAGATTCTTCATGTTTTTTTTCTATATAGAAATATACTCCGATTTTATCATTCATTAGTTTATTTCCCTTCACTATGTATTCTAACATTATTATTTTATCACTATTGTTAATATTTTTCCATAATCACTATACAAAAATACTAAGTGGAATAATATGAATACAGTTATCTATACTCAATTCGCCTAAGACTGGAAGAGTGATTCCTATATTTATCTTCCTAAATACTCGGTCAATTTTTTGTAATATCTCCTCATAAAATTCTCTTTGATCTAATTTTCTAATTAAGCTTAATTTAGCATTATTACCATTATTTATTCCTGTAACTTTTCCAACTACACTTACAGTACATCCAATATTAGATGTACTACAACAATTATTATTAAAAAAGTAACTATTATTTATTTGTAAAATGAATCTGTTTATTCCATCATTTAATATTAAATCTACTATCCCACATTTCTCCATAGCAGTTTTTATAGCTACTAACGCTTTTTTTACACAAACCCCTTCTAATTCTGTATTTTTTAAAAGAGATTCAATTTTTTTCTCACCATAAATGTCTATTATTAATAAAAGACTATCTATATAACTTAATACTGAATTTTCTTCTATTACAGCTGAAATGTGTATATAGTCTCCTTGAGAACATCTTCTAGTTGCTTGAAAGTTTATTATTTTTCCAACATCAGATAAATTCCTATAAAAATCTAAATGATATACATATGCTGTATATATCTGTGTTACTGATTCCTCACATCTTTTATTTGCTGATTGCTCATGTCCTCCCTCAAATCCAGTTAATACAGTTTTAGTTTCTCCTTCTGAATTTCCATACCCTTTAAATCCTTCCCTTTTATCTCTATTACATCTCTCTTCTAAAAATAAAGTATCATTCTTTTGAATTTTCTCTCTATCACATAGTCCTATATCAATAGTATTCTTCTTACTTCTAATATCTATATATCCATAAAATCCACCTTGAATAGAATTAATATTTCTAACTAATATTTCATCTAAATATATTAAAATTCCTAAATCATCAAACATGCTCTCACCCCTTTACTATGTATATTCAAAAAATATAGATTTTTTACACTTTATAATTAACTAGCTTTAAATTACTATAGACTGTATAATAAAACTATTATTTAAAACAAAGGAGATTTATATGGATACTTTATCATTAAACCAAAACCTAACTAATGCATTAGAAAAAAAAGGATTTGAAACTTTTACAGAGGTTCAAGAAAAAACAATTCCATTAATACTTGATAATAAAAGTTTAATTATAGAATCTAAAACAGGAAGCGGAAAAACATTAGCTTTTTTAATGCCAATATTCAATAAAATAAATTTATCTGAAAAGACTATTCAAGCTTTAGTTATAGCCCCAACTCAAGAATTAGCTTCTCAGATTTATTCAGAAGCTACACTTTTAAAGGAGCAATCTGAATTAAATGTTTCTTCAACTTTAATCATTGGAGGAGCTAATATAAATAACCAAATTAAAAAAATAAAAGAAAAACCACAAATAATAATCGGAACTCCAAAGAGAATTTTAGAATTAATTAAACTAAAAAAATTACCTTGTCACAATATTAAAACTTTAGTTTTTGATGAAGCAGACCATGTCTTAGATAAAAATAACTTTAAAACTACTGGTGCAATAAGAAAAGCTACTTTAAGAGATACTCAAATTATAGCTTTTTCAGCTACTATAGATGAAGGTACAACTTCAAGAGCATTATCTTTAATGAACAAAGGTGAAATCGTAAAATTAAGCAAAGATAAAATGTCTGAAAATGTAGCACATATAATTGTTGAATGTGAAAGAAGAGATAAATATGAAATAACAAATAAAATCTTAAATATTATTAAAGATGAAAAATGTATCATATTTACAAACTCAGCTAATGACATTAACCTTTTAGAAGAAACTCTTGAATTTCACAAAAAGAAAGCAATTGTTCTAAGTGGTTCTAAAGATAAACATTCTAGAAAAGATGCTATGGAAAAATTCAAGTCAGGTTCTATTAATATTCTAATATCATCTGATTTAGGTGCTAGAGGATTACATATTGAAAATATTAATTATATTATTAACTTAGATTACCCTCTTGAATCAAATGAATATGTTCATCGTGCTGGACGTTCAGGAAGAAATGAAATAGAAGGAACTTCTATTTGTATTGCTACTAAAAGAGATTTAAGCTTTATAAATAAGTATTCAAAAGATTTAAATGTTTCTTTCACAAAGAAGAGGATTTCAAACGAAAGCCTAATATAATTTATAAAATAAGAGCTCTTAACTAAGAGCTCTTATTTTATGTAAATATAATATGCTAAATATCCTATATGGAGCATATTTATTCCTATATAAATAAAGAGCGAAAAACATAAAATATAATTAATATTTTTAAGCTCCTTACTAGTTGCTTTTTTAAAAATCTTACTAACAAGTAAAATTAATAAACCAATAAAAATAATTTTCAAGATAAAACCTTTCATTGGCTTCTCAACAAAACCTACCATCAAAGCATTTGCTTCTATAAAAAATCCTGTTCCTACTAAAAATATTGTGAAAAAATAATCTGAAATATTTAAAAAATATAGAAGTTTCAATTTAATTTGTAGCTTCTCATATGAAATATCTTTTATAAAATTAAAAATAAGACAACACCTCCATTTCTAAGTATTGCCTTATTTTTGAAATTTAAGCTTATTTTAATTTTTCTATTTCAAAAGAATGAATGTTTGTAGCTTTTACCTTAACATCTTTTCTGTATGTAAATAATCTTTTTACTAAATCATTAAATTCAGTAGTTGATTTATCTCCAACATATACATCTTCTGGTAAGCTTACTCTTACTTTTTTAGCTTTATGCATATACTCTACTTCCAATTCTTTTGGAGCAGGCTTAAATTTTAATGTGATTACAGCTTTATCAGCTAATGCTAATGCTATATCATCAATGTATCCTTCATAGATTCCTAATTTTTCAATTGTAGATCCTTCAAAGTTTCCATAAGTAGAAACTTCCCATCTACCATATACGCTTCTAAATCCTTCTTCGAAGTCTGAGACATCTATGTCGTCACACTCTAATGATTTACCACAAATTGGGCAAAACATATATTCTGAATCATAGTATTTATCGCATGTTGCACAATGTTTCATATTTGTATCTTTCATGTTTGAATTCATATTATTCACTCCTTATCTTCTTAATTATACATAAATTATGGAACTTAGTTTTTGCTTTTATGAAAATTTTATACTTTGTTAACTAATCTAAATTTTAATGACCATCATTTTATAGAAAATGATGGTCATTAATCCTTTATTCTTAGAAGTGTACTTTCTGTACAAAAATTTTTAAAACTATATAATATTAATATTTCATCATATTTATTATCTTCTAAAAATCCTTTTAAACTTTGGCTAAAACTTCTAAAATCTATAATATGCACTTCTTCATAATTACTTGTTAAATAAGGAATAAAGGAATTTGCAAAGGAGTCTTTAATAACTAAAATCTTTTTCCCATTTTTATTTGCCTTGTTTTCTATTTTTACATAAGGATTATTTCCATTTAAATAAACAGAATATTTATCTCTCTTTTCTAGATAGGATAAATTATATATAGAATCATAATTATCCTCGCCAATAGTCATTTTCAAATCATCAATAGGTATATATGAAAAACTATCCCCCTTATTAAAAATAGGTTTTGCCTTTGAATAAAAACTTCCTAAAAAATCATTAATTTGTACCCTATTCGATTTAATATCAATCGGCTTTAAATTCACTGATTTCATAAATTCCTCATATCCAATATAAGCTCCATCTATTGTCCAATGATGATCAGTTTTATAATATAGATATTCATCTTTATTAGTCTTTAATTTATCTAATATATCTACAGTATTTATATTTTCCATTTTACTATAAATTTCTTGGATCTCTTTTGATTCATTAATAACAGGAGGATTTCCGATTAAATTTTCTTTATATACTTCATAAGAACTTGGTACTAACAGTAATGAAACATTCCCATTATAATTATTTTTAAATTTATTTATAGAATCAATATTATAAGCTTTTCGATGTTCATCTAGCTCAAAATATTTATGGAATAAATAATTATCCTTTCCTAGTAAAACATCATTATTTTCTATTTTAGAAAAAAATTTTTCTGATATAGCTTTAAGACTTATTAGTTCATCTCTAAATGCCATCTGCTCATTAATATATTTATCATACTCCTTAAATATATCTCCATTTAAAATTTTTTCCTTTGTAATTTTAATCTTCCCTTTTAAATATTTATTTTCAATCTCTGAAAACTCCTTAATTGGCTCTAATATATCTATTAAAGTAATTAACAAAATACTTATACAAAAGCTATATAAAAGATAATGTTTTTTCATAATGCTCCTTAAAATCTAAAATAAAGAAATGGATTATATGATGCATCCACTAAGTATGCAATACTCACAAAAAATATTGATAATAGTATCACTGTCTTTAATAACTCATTTTTTATTTTATTATAATTTTTTTTAACTAAAGGCGTTGATAAAACTCCACCTATTAACAGGATGAAGAGGTAATTTCTAAAATAATAAAAGAACTCCCCACCTTTAAATATAAATAATCTACTTATATAAAGATAAATATCATTAATATTAGTAAATTCAAAGATTACCCATCCAATACACAATAAAATAATAGTATATATGTGTGAAAAGATTCTCTTTTTCTCTAAAAACTCTTTTAAAAACATTTTTTCAAATACTATAATAAGAAGAAAATATAATCCCCATAGTAAAAAGTTTATTTCTGCACCATGCCATAGGCCAGTACATATCCATACTATAGCTAAATTTCTAATTCCTTTTCTTATTCCCTTTCTATTTCCTCCTAAAGGAATATAAAGATATTCTTCAAACCATTTTCTAAGAGTTATATGCCACCGTCTCCAAAACTCTGTAATACTTCTCGATATATATGGGTAATTAAAGTTACTTGGGAAATTAAAACCCAGCATTTTTCCAAGTCCAATTGCCATTAATGAATACCCATTAAAATCAAAATAAATCTGCAATCCAAAAGCTATTATTCCTAACCATGCTAATATAGTTGATATCTCACTTATTTTCATATTTAAAACTTCATCCCATAACATTCCAACATTATTTGCAATGATAACTTTTTGACCAAGACCTAATATAAAAAATTCAATTCCCTCCTCAATATTAGTTTTATTCAATTCTCGAACTTTAAGATTTTTTTCTATATCACTATATTTAACTATAGGTCCAGCAATAAGTTGAGGAAATAAACTTACGAAGGCTGCAAAGTCTATAAAATTCTTTTCTGCTTTAATAGTTCCTCTAAAAACGTCAATAGTATAAGACATTGTTTGAAAAGTATAAAAACTTATTCCTAAAGGTAAAATCAACTTTGTAAAACTAATGTCCATATTAAACAAACCATTTATATTACCTATAATTAAACTTGAATACTTAAAAATGATTAGTATCCCTAAGTTAAATGCTATTGAACAAATTAAAAAGAATCTTTGCATCTTTCTATTTTCATAAAATTTTTCTATTAAATTCCCAATGATGAAATCAACTATTATTGAAAGTAACATTAAAAATATGTACTTAATCCCTCCAAAACTATAAAAAATAAAACTTCCAATAACTAAAATTAAATTTCTACTTTTGGCGCCTACTAAATAATATATTAAAAAGAATATTGGTAAAAATCTAAATATAAAAGTTAAACTACTAAAAATCAAAACTCTTCCTCACTTTAGACTAAAAGCTATCTCTTATTATTGAGATAGCTTTTATATTTTTATTTAAATTCATCTTCAAATGCTGTTACAACTTTTTCTAAATTTCCTTCACCATCTTCATAATCTGGAATTATAAATAATCCAATATAATTTCCTGTTTCTAAAATTTTAGCATTTTCAACTGCTTCTTGCTCTCCTGGGTAAAATGGCTGAATTGATTTTATATACTCTTTTAAAGAATTTGTAACAGCTTCAGCTTGTCCCTTTTTCACTTTAATTAAAGCTATAGTTTCAAGCCCTGTATTAACTTTACCTTTTTTTATAGAATAACTTTCTATTTGATCTAAGTTCAGCTTAAATATTTCTTTAGCTTCCTCATCAGTAATATCTCCCATTGGTCTTAATTGAACATTTTCACTTATTTTCTTTGATAAATCTTCTAAATTTATATCTTCTACTTGTTCTTGATTAGTGTCATTTTTTCCATCATTAGTCCCACTCCCACATGAAACTATTGTTGAACCTATAATAGCTATAGACATAATAGCTAAGATTAATTTTTTTCTCATTTTTCTTCTCCCTTTATGTAAATAATTTCATTTTAATTATACAATATTATGTATTTTTTGTGAATTTATTTTTAGTTTTTATTTATTTAATATCATTTACGAGGATTTTATTTTAGATGTAAATGATATGAATTTCATCTATTCCATAAAAAAACAAGCTATATTTTAATATAGCTTGTTTTTTTATTCTTTATTTTTTTCGATTATATTTATAATTAAGCATCATTCCAGTACCTAATATACAAAGTGATGCTATAACCCCCACTACTTTTACTGGTGTATCATAACCAACATATAAAAATCTTCCCGTTAATCCAACTCCACACCCAATAAGTAAAGGATAAACAATTTTTTGCATCATAATTCTCCCCTTTTTAACCATATATAATTAATTCTATAGTACAATCTTTCAACTTATGCCCTTTATTTAAATACATTATTCTCATATTTCTGTATAAGTTTTAACCCCTCTTTTCCATTCATAGTTCCAAAAGTTCGCATATCTATTACACTACATGGAATATTAAATGGTGATACTAATTTACTTATTGAATTTAAAAGAAATCTTACCTGTGGAGAAATAAGTATTAAATCTATATCCCCCTGCTTCATTCTTAATATGACTACAAAACAAACTAGAAGTAAGTCCACCAGCACAACATATACAAACTATCATAATACTTCACCCTTTTTTATAATATATTTCTTAGCAATTCAATTTTTATTTTTCTAATATTTGTAACGCTTCATTAGCCATTATCAAAATATTTTCTTGAATATTTTTAGCTCTATTTAAATCTTCTTGAGTATACCACTTAAGTAAATTAGATTCTCCATCAGCTGGCTTTGTTTCACAAGATTCTGCACTTGCATAATATACAAAATCTATATGGTAATGTTCTTCTGCTACCTCACTCAAAATTGTATACATAGGATTTACTAATAATTTTTCTCCAGATAATTCACAGGTCTTTTTAAGTTCTTTATTTATTGAATTATAAAGTTTTATTTTTATTCCTGCTTCTTCTTCCACTTCACGTATACATGCTTCCTCTGGTAATTCATTAACTTCTATATGTCCCCCCAAAGGAAGTATTTTTTTGGCTTTCTTATGTAAATGTAATAGCACTTTATCTTTATAAACAATAAATACTGAAACTGTAAAATGTTTATCCATTTATCTATTCCCCCTATAAATATATTTAAACTATACTCTTATAAATAATAACTTATGCTTCCTAAAATAGAGAAAAATATAGCTGAAACTGATGAAAAAATAGTACCATGAGTCTGCAGTTGTATACATAAAAGTACTATTATTGCTCCTATTATTGTAATTGTACAATTTCTAAAATATTTCAACTTTTTTATCCTCTTACTTTTCATAAATTTTCACCTCATTTTAATTATATATTCCTCTCTCCCCTTTTGTAATACTAATTATTTGACTATTTCTTAGATATTTATATAAATAATTTCTAAATCTTAAATGAAACTAATTTTGCACTTAAATTTTCTTTAATATTTTATATAGAGATATTTATTTTTATATTTTATTTAATCTGTTTCTATATATTAAAGCTTTATGTTGCATTTAAGAGTAGTATTAGTTATTTTAATTATTATCATTTACGAGTATTTTATTTTAGAAAAATAGACTCAAATTCAACTTCATCTTTCACTATAAAATCAGCCTTTGATTTCACTCCTTTAAATCCTCTAATATCATTCGCTATTCTTTTTAGAATACTTATAAATTTATCGCCTCTTCTTCTCATGTATTTAATTCTTCTTAATATTGGAGTATTTATGTAAATAACTTTAAACTCTAAACCTGATTCTTTAACTGCATCTATTCCAGAAGGTTCTACTATATAGAAATTTGCATTTTCCAGATCTCCTTTCATAGTCCAATAGTGGTTTCCACAATAATATGCAGGTGCTATTGCTTCTGACTTTTCTTTATTCCATTCACTAATCGTCTTAAACTTATAAGATTTTTCGCCTGAAAATCTCGGTTTTCTTGTTGTTCTTGACGTAACCTTTTTTAATCCGAATTTACTACACATTTTACTTACTAAATAGTCTTTTCCACTTCCACTTGGAGCTACTACCAAAAATAATTCATTCATTTTTTTCATCCTCCCTTATATTTTAATTTTTCTATGTCAATTAACTTCTTTAAATTAATTATTCTATTTCATCTATTTAATCCTTTTCTTAACTTTATAAATTTCTTATTTTAGCTTTTTCTTTAATAATATAATTTATTGAGATTTTTTTAAAGTTTTTTAGTTTATTTTTAGAATCCTATTTTTCATATATCCCATCATCAATTACTCTTTTTTATTTCATGTGCAAATAAAAAAAACTAGAAAATGATACCTTTTATATCACTTTCTAGTTTTTCTCTATTTACTACTGATATATAATGGTTGAAGCTCTCCATTATCGTATATATTAAATACTGAAATACCATATATATCTTTATTATTATTATCTAAACTCTGATTTTTTGTACTTGAATAAACTACATATGCTACAGTTACATAATACCTTTTTCCATCTTTTACAACTCCTAGTGGACTAAATGGTAAAAATGAACCTCCATTAAAAGGTAAGATATTTTTATTGTTAAATATATTTTTTGTATACTCTTGTGTTTTATCAAAAGGTAGATTTTTTACATATTCTAATTCATTTAGTTTATATTGATTTAAATTAGCCTGTAAAGAGCTCTTTAGATTAGTATCTGTTATTTGATTTATTTGACTTTGTATCTTATTAAAATCTTGATCTTCATTAAATATTTCTTCAAGTATTATTGCTGGTAGTACTGTAAAATCTGAGTTATATCCTTGAAGTTTTGTAATATTTGATGTAACTAAGTTACTCTTTCCATTAGGATTATACATCTTTAGCCATATTAAAAATATTCCTATTACAACTATTACTCCTATTATAATTATCTTTTTCTTCATTTGCTTCTTCTCCCTGTAAAATATCTTCTAAAAATATACCATATCATAAATTTATTTTTTTAGTATAAATGGTTCTTTTTTAGCTGAATTATTTCCATAATTGCTATATGACGTTATTTCACCATCAGGTTTTATTCCACAATACATTGAATTTTTATTATTGACTAACTCAAATTTTTCATTTATATTTCCTATATTAAATTCATTAAATTTATTTGTATTGCTAAATAATTCTATTGCAAATGAATTATTATAAACATCTAAAAGGTAACAAGTTATATTTTGATTATTATTCTTATTAACTTTTATTTGCTCATTATAATATTTAGCTAACATATCTTGAGTTAATATATTAGGATTATATTTTTTAATTATTATTTCTACTGGTTGCTTTTCAATTCCAGAAGTTGTTTCTTTAGTAACAACTTCATTTGAAATACCTGGATATTTTGTATCTTTAAATATATCTTTACTTATCCCTTCATGTTCTAATAATTGACCTTCATTAATATTACCTATTGATTTATCAAAAATTTCCTTTTCTTGATTTGATTTTTGTGTATTTTCCAAATTTGTAGCTTTGACTTTAATATTATTATTTACTTGCTTCTTTTCAACTTCCTTATAAACTATTACTCCCCCTACAATTATAATTAGTACTATGATTAGAATTAATATTCTCTTATTTTTCATTTGTGTCCCCCTTAAAACTAAAATCATGTTAAATTTTAACATGATTTTCTACCTTTTCTTATTCTTCTATGTATTATTTTAGATTTATTAACATTTTAAAGAAAATTACTTAAATGTTAACAATTTTATAAATAAAGCTTTTTTCCCAATATTCCCATAAAAATTATGTTACTATTTAGTTTGAATTTTAAAATTAGGGGGATACATATGAAAAACAAAAAATTTCTAGGATTATTTCTAGTAATTCTCATTATACTTATATTTAGTTGTGGAATGATTATTTATAATAAAAAAAGCAGAAATAACATAACTGCGAATAATACTACACCCACAAAAAATAGTTCTATTAGTGAAAATATTAATCCATCAACTACTAATACTAAGATAACTAATACCTCAACAAAAGCTACAGAAAAACCTAAAATGCTAACTGGAAAAGAAATATCTGAAAAAGAAAAAGAAGCTGCTGAAGCTCAGAAAATAAGAGACAATAATGAAAATAAATATGTTTCATTAGAAGAAGCTCAAGAATATGTAGCAACAAAAAGTACTGCACTTCTAATAAAACAATTTCCTAGTGAAAAAGATAATGAAACTATAATAAAAAATAAAATGAATGCAATTTTAAAGACAACAATGACAGCAAAAGCTTTAAAAGAAACACAAAATTTAAATGGACCTACTTATGATTTAAATAAATTTGATGTTGAAATAAAACCTACAAATGATTGTAAGTTTGCATTTAATATTAGTACAAATAACCTTATAAATAATAGTAATGAATATATATTTATTTCTAATGATCATAGTGCAGAATAAGATATCTTATTCTGCACTATTATTATTTTATATATTGTATTTATTTACCTTTTCAGTAATATATAGTATTATGAGGTGTAGATTGGAGTTGAAATTTATGGTTCTTTTTTTATTTTGTCTTTTTATTTCACTTGGTTCTTTAATTTCATTTTTAATACTTGAAAAAATTAAAACTAAATCTAAAACTGATATTTTACTTATAGGCGTTGAAGTTTCTATAATTAGCAATATACTACTCTCTAGTAATACATTAAACTTTTCTAGCAACATATCCTTTTATCTTAAGTTATTAGGATTTTTCATTCTTATTATTGGTATTACTATATTTTTTTATGGATTAAATAAGCATTAATTTATTAGTGCTTATTTATTTTTGGCTCTGTTTTAAATCAAGGTTGATAATAGATAGTATAAAAGTGGACAAATCGTAATTTTGTCCACTTTTACTTCTAATCGCAATAGATTAATATTTAGAGTGAATAATTAAGTTTCAAAATCAAATTATAATTTAAAGCAATATAACATTCCCATTTATAATACCTTCTTTAAAGCACCTAATTTTTTACCATAAATTAATGAAGCAATCTCTCTACTTATAAAAGTACCCCCAACATCTTTCAATGATAAGAATTGATATTTCACTAAATCATTGCTTAATACAACAATTTTAATATCCTCATCAATATATTTCTCAAAATGAGAAGTGTATCCATTAGGAACTGACCCACCATGGCATATACTTTTGAAGCCAAAATAGTTTTTTATAAGTAATCCATACCCATATTTTACATACTTGCCATCATAGTGAGGCTTGTACATTTCTTTTACAGTTTGTATTTTCAAGAGTTTATCCTCATCAATTGCCTTATGAATCAGATAAATATCCCAAGCAGTTGACACTATATCACCACAAGCAAAGAGCATTGATGGGTCCATATAGAAACCTTTTTCCCCATTAATATAATTGGTGGCTAGATTTTTATGCTCTTCATTAATAAAACCTGAATTATTTACTTTAGCAGGAATGAATATATTAGTTTTAACATATTTGTGATAACTCATTCCAGTAACCTTTTCAATTATCAAGCCAAGAATAAGATAGTTAGTATTACTGTATGACCATTTTTCACCAACAGGGAATTTCAACTTATAGCCTTTTACAATATCTAATATCTCTTCTGGTGTATGAGGTTCTCCCCATTTTATTTCTTTTCTTAGCATTATATAGTTAGGTATCCCAGAGGTGTGAGTTAAAAGATGCTTTATTGTAATCCCTTTTCCCTTATAGAAATCCTCAATATAATCTTCAATATTCTGCTCTACTTTAAGCAATCCTTTTTCTGCTAATTGCATAATACATAATGCTGTTATTTCCTTTGTCATAGAGCCAATCAGATATTTTGTTTCTGGTGTATTTTTTATTTTCTCTTCTCTATTTGAATATCCATATGACTCATTAAATATAATTTCATTACCTTTTGATACCAATATACTTCCACTAAACTTATTTTGTTTTTTAAAGTATTCATTTAAATTAATATTCACCATTTCCCCCCTAAATACCTTACCTAAACTTTATATAATCACTATTAATAAGGTTTCTTTCCTCTACATTTGTTCAAAAATTTATATTAGTATTATACATGATTTATGGATTATAATTCCAGTATTTATTGAAATAAAGTCTAATTTAAACAAATATCGGTTTTCTATTCTTAAATTCCTTAACCATAGTATAACTATGTGCTATATTACTATGAATTATCAAGTTTTTAGTTCTCACTATGTCTTTTTCTGTACTGAATGTACTTATCCATTTGTGCCACTTTAAATAATTTTCAAGGTATTTTGTAGCAACCCCATTAAATTTTGCCATCCACCTCTTCAAATTAGAATGTAGGCTGTTTATGTGGTTTATATGGTATATATCTTCTTTATGTCTGCCTCTTTTAACTCTCTTGTGGTCTAATTCCATATCTACAGCAAACTGAATGTAGGACTTGTGCGAGTCTGTACATAGAATAGAATGTTCCCCTATACGATTACCATATAAACGCTCTAATTCATTAGCAGTAACTCTACCAGTGCATAACAATTCAATTATTATATTACCTTCTCTATCAAGAGCAGTACCAACACATACTTGTTCCTTGCTAATACCTCTTTTTTTAACTTGCTTCCCTCTCTTACGGGAAGGCCTTGGCATATTAGCAGGTTTAGTTCCTTTATAAGAGTAAGCAAAGAAAACTTCGTCTGCTTCAACTACACCATCAACAGAACCAACCCCAAGAAACTCACTAATACAGTTAAGTATTTTATGCCTCCAATAAAAAGAAGTTGCTATATTTATTTTTACTTCTTTGGCAGATTTCCTTATAGAATATCCATTTAACATGCATTTGGCGTATTTTAACCATTTATCTAATGTTTTCTTGCTTCTGTAAGTTGCAGAATTGGTTAAATCAGAGAAACTGGAATGACAATTTCTGCATAAATATCTTTGCACACCATTTCTTTTTCCATTTCTAACTACATCAGTACCATTACAATGACAGCAGACTCTACCTTTGGAAAATCTCATTTCTTTAACTTCTTTAGTTACTTGTGCAACTTGCGAACCTAAAACAAGATATTCTTCTAATTAAGTTAATAACTCTTGTTGTTCTTCATCTGATAAGGCTTTCGCTTGTGCTAATACTGATGTTACATTACTCATAGTGATACCTCCGAAAATTTATTATATCTATATTATAACCTATTTTCAGAAAAGTATCGCATATCAACCACTATTTAAAACAGAGCCTTATTTTTCTATTTAATTATTTGCCAAATAAAAAGAGAAATATACCAACTAATACTATTAATACTGTTAATATACAACATATTGCCTTAAATCTATCTCTATACCTATCAACTAAGCTAAAACCATATTTCTTTTTAATTATTTTATTATCTATAATAATAATTACTTTTTCCAAAACTGTTAGTATTACAATAACTTGAAGTATCTTCATAAATCTCCTTTTTAAAAGTTCTCTTTATTTTTAATACTATTTTTTACTTAGCGTATATTAATGAAAAATTTTTATCAAATAATTAAATTTATTATTTTTATATTTATACTTATTTACGAGTATTTTATTTTAGGAAAAACAGACTCAAATAAAATTTGAGTCTGTTTCCTATATAACTTGTTCAAAATCTTTATTTTATAATTAAAATATTGGCTTTATAAAAAAAATGTATACGTATAGTCAAATCATCATATTATTTTAAATCTATTCGCTAAATTAAAATTTACCAACGTTCTATATTTTTATTATGCTTTTGCAAATATATTTCCTTCAACTCTTCGGGTGAAATAGAATAGCATAACATTATATCATTAAAATACATTAATACATCACATAACTCTTCTACAAAATGATTTCTTGTTTGCTTATCATTCATAACATAATCATCACCTTTTTTCTTGATTATATCAGCCACTTCACCGACCTCAATCATCATCCATAATAATTGATTACGACCTTTATCCGGTGATAATCCACCCCATTTTTTCTTATATTTTTCTTGTAATTCCTTTTGAATTTTTTGCATTTCATTTAGTCCAAAATCATTCATAATATATCCTCCATAAGCTAAATTTTATATTCTAATTCATCTATAATTTTTTTTGATTGTGCTATGAGTTCTATTCCACTTCTTAAAGAAGTTTTAATTATAAGTTTATTTATTTTAAAAATACTATTAATATATTCATAAATTTCTTGATATTCTATATTAAATCTCATCATAATTTTAAAAGTGGATTTTACAAAAAATAATAGTCAAATACATATATTTTCATTAGTTTAAATATCAAATTTAAATTATCATTAATGATAACTTGGAACTTGTAGTACTATAAAATAAACTCTCTTTGCACATCACAAGGTTCTTTTTCTGCAAGTTCAACATTTATCTCATCTGCATAAGTACATCCAAATTTATGATAAGCTGCCTGACTTTCCTTTACTTCTTGATGTCTTACAAAAGTATCTAAAGAATTTTCTTTTTAATTTTCACTGTTCAATTTAAAATATTCAACTGATTTCAATCTCTCTCTCCTTCATTTTATAAAAGATTCTTATAACAAATACATTATTATTGTTTTCCTACAATCTAAGTTTATTTTACATAGATTTTAACATGATAATTACTTATTTTTTTCTAATCCTCTTTAATTTATATAATCTCATAATAATACTCTTCTATATTTAAAAAAAGTTTTATTGAAATATTTTTCAATAATTTAACATTTAAGTAAATATTAAATTGTTATTATATACAAAGAAGAAATCAGGAATGATTCATTAGTTTTAGATGCTGTGAAGAAAACTATAGATTCAAATTTAAAACTTAAATGGTTTTAAATTTTTAAGTTTTATTTTTTGTATTTATACTTATTTACGAGTATTTTATTTTAGAAAAAAACAGACTCAAATAAAATTCGAGTCTGTTTCCTAAAATATTTTTTCATTAAATAAATTCGTTAATCCCATTTTTTCTATTTTCCCTTTTATTTCATCTATATCTATTGTATATAGGTTATTCTCTTTCATTCTATTGAAGAATACTGAACCTGCAAAGGTATATCTCATTTTTCTACCTTCACTAGTTAAAGACTGCTCATTTGCAAAGGCTATTAAATCTCCTATTGCTAGATTTCTTGGTAGTGTTAATAGTTTCATTCCAAGTGCCCATCTTACAGCATTTAATCCTGCTAAAGCTCCTGTTGTCATTGCCTCTGTATGTCCTACAAAAAGCCCTGACTTTTCTCCACCACAGAATAAGTTTTCTACTCCTTCTACTTGCATTTCATTTGTTCTTGGTGCAACTGATAGATATCTTATGGAGTTACCTTTACTTCCTGCATATGGATCTACATACTTTGCTTTTTCTAATCCTTCTATCATTCTTAATTTTTCTAAATTATAAAAACTAGACATTAATTTTGCATGACCTGTATCTAATAAAACTATATTTTCTGCGAATTCTTTTAAGGCATATTGCTGACATACCTTTTTATCTAGCTTCTCATAGTTTACTTGTTCTTTAGGCAGATTTATAACTACTACACCATCTTTATCTAATTTTTCTATTATATCTTTTGAAAGACTTTCTTTTGCTAATTTACATGATCCTGAAAATGCTCCTAGTTCATCTCCCTGTCTTTCTCCTCTAATATCATCTATATTACATCTTTGGCTAATGCTTATTCTTGGCCCAAATGCTGGACATCTTAGTATACACATAGAGCATCCATTTCCATATCTTAAGCAGTTCCCCATTGGTCCTGTAGAGCCTGTAGTTTCTATAAACACATCTCCCTCTACTTTTGTCCCATCACTTAAATAAAGCCATTTTATCCTTTTTCCATCAAACTCTACATCAACTATTCTTGATTCTAGTCTTACTTTTATATTAAGGGCCTTAATATAATCTCTAACTTCACCCTCTATTATATTTACATCATATAAAGTTGCATGTTTATGCCCTGGAAAATCTACATTTTTATGTCTTGCACATTTATCACATATTTGAATTAAATCTCCTGCTCCTAAAGCTATTAATTCTTCTGCTGCTGTAAATCTTCCATTGTTCCTCATTATTCCTCCAACATTTCCAAGTCCCAATAAAAGATCTGTTTTTTCATAAATCTCTACTTCTGCTCCGGCTTTTTTAGCCATTATTGCAGCTGAACAGCCAGACCAACCACCACCAATTACTATTACCTTCATTATATTAGCCACCTTCCTTTAAATACTGTTCTTGGGTCTGTTTGATACTTACAATAGCGTCTTACCTTATCCCCAGTATATTTTATTGTACAAGCTCCACATATACCTTCTCCGCAGCTCATTTTAAAATTATTAAAGCAAGATAATCCTATTTCATTCTCCCCTATTTCATTTAAATATTCTATTACTTTATAAGTTGTTATATCTGCTCCACCAATATGAATATGATTTCCCTCTTCTTCTATAAATTTATTTATTTTATCTTTGGCCCAATCTGTTAAGTTTCCATTTTCTATAAATGGACCTTCATTGATTTCTATATCATATTTATCTAAATCATTTTTTATAAACTGTTCATTAAAATCTTCTAATTCAGTTAATAATGTAATTTTATTGTTTTCTCTTTTTAATTTCTTTAATATTGGCAAAATAGGAGCTAGTCCTATTCCACGTCCTAATAATAAAACCTTTTTATCTACTAGACTATTTAATTCCTTTATTCCAAATATTCCATTAAAGTATGGTCCTCTTAGCTTAATAAATTCTCCTTCTTTTACACTTGCTAAATTTTTAGTTTTTACTCCTGAAACTTTTATAACCATTTTTCCCCATTCTTCTTCTGGATTTGTATCCATTATAGATATAGGTGTATCAAAGTAACCTTCTTCTGATTTTCTGATAAATGCATAACTACCTGGCTTTATCAATTCAAATGCTAAATGTCTACTTATTTTAAACTTAATAAGTAAAATATTATCTTCATATTTTTTTATCTCTATTACTTTACATTCATATGTTTTTCTTCCTTCTCTTGCCTTACAGTTATGATTACAATATTCACTATAAACACATACTCCATTCCAATTGTTGCAATCACAAAATTCCTTTCCCTTTAGCTGAGAACACAAGATACATTCTCCACTTTCTGCCAAATGACATGGGCAATAGTCTGTTCCTAAATCTATACATGTAAATTTTTCTAACATAACTATCTCCTTAAATTAATTCTTTATATTAAAATACTACTAATCACTCAAATTTGTGATTTTTTTCATCAATTGAAGACATAAAAAAATAGCATATTTTTAACGGATTAAAAATATGCTATTTCCCTTATGATTCATTATTAAATACTTCTATCTTTTCAATCTTCTTTCCTGAATTATATGCATGAACAGATTCATCACCGCTCTCTGAAGAGTTTACAATTTTTGAACTAGTAACTTTTTTATCTTTAACGCTATCATAAATCTTTTTTGTTTCTTCCCATCTATTTGGACAATTTAATACAACTATTATTATATCTTTCCCGTCTTTATTTACAGAAGATACTAGGCATTTTCCTGCCTTTCCTGTATATCCAGTTTTTACTCCATTGGCTCCTTCAATTTGCCATAAAATTTTATTTATATTTGAATAATCACGTGTAAATCCATATTTATTTTTATCTATAGATTTACTTCCAACAATCTCTCTAAATATTTTATAGTCCATTGCCTTTGATGTTAGTATTGCCAAATCATATGCACTAGAATAATGATCTTCTTTATCTAATCCATGTGGCGTTTGAAAATGTGAGTCTATAAGTCCTAAACTTGAACTATAATGATTCATTATTCTTGCAAAGCCCTCTACGCTTCCCCCAATTCCTTCTGCTAAAGTAATTGCAGCATCATTTCCTGATTTAAACATCAATCCATATAAAAGTTCTCTAACCCCTATCTCTTCATTTGCTTTATATCCTACTTTTGAACCTCTACAGCTTGCTGCATTTTTACTTACTATGAATTTATCTGTTAACTCTGAATTTTCTAATGCAACTAATGCAGTTAGAATTTTTGTTGTACTTGCCATTTCAACTATTTCATATCCATTTTGTTCAAATAAAACTTCTCCAGACTCTTTATCTATTGCTATTGCACATCTTCCGTCAATTTTCAGTTTTTTATCACTTCCAAATGCTCTATATGTTATTGTGAAATTAATCAGTATTAACATCATCAATACATATATAAAAAATTTTATTTTTTTCATAATAAAATCACCTCCCTACTATTTTGCAGCAATTTTATATTTTCTATACCAAAATAAAATATAAATCTAAGTATATTTTTATTTTTATTGTCAAGAATAAAAATATGAGTGGGGAGGTTTTTCAATGAATGTAATTTTTTTCATATTTTTAATTTTACTCTGTATAATTTTTATTCCAATTCCTTTTAAGTTTCATATTAGTTTTATAAACTCTAAATTACATATAAAGCTTTATAAATTTAATATATATCCTAAACCAGGAAATAAGGAAAAAGGATCTAAAGTAAAAAGTATAAAAAAAAGAAAAAAGAAATCTAGCTTTATAAAAAAAGAGGATTTTTCTATTCCACTTATAAAAAAAGTTTTTTTAGATTTAAACTCCCGTAGATTCAAGCCAAGTTTTACACTTTTAGGCTATACTAACTACTCTCTTGGAGATTCTAAAAAGACTGCTCTTTCATTTGGAATAATTCATTCATTCTGTCCATTTATTTTTAATGCTATAAGAATATTATTTGTCTCTAAAAACAATAACTTTAAAATTATCCCTGTTTTTAAAGACACTATTTTTTTTGAAACTGATATAAAATGCATAATGAAAGTTTCTTTAGGGCAACTTATCTATATCGGATTTATTTTTATAAAAAATGTCTATATTAAAAGGAGGTGTTCCCTTTAAGGGAGTTATATGATTAAAGATAAAGATCATCCAATAGAAAATTTAATGACAAGTACAATGGAAAATTTAAAAGATATGATAGATGTAAACACTATTATAGGTACACCAGTAGAAACACAGGATGGAACTTGTATTATTCCAATTTCTCGTGTATCATTTGGTTTCGCATCTGGTGGTTCTGAGTTTGATTCACCAAACAAAACTACATCTAATACAGAATATCCTTTTGCTGGTGGTTCTGGTGCAGGTGTGTCTGTTAAACCAGTTTCTTTTTTAGTTGTTAGAAAAGATTCAGTAAGACTTCTTCCTGTAGAACAAGATAGTACTTATGATAGAATAGTTGATACAGTTCCTCAAATATTAGAAATGTTTAAGGATGTATGTAAAGAATTCAAAGGTAATAAATGTAAGTCAAATGATAAATCTAAAAATGCTACTGTAGTTGATGATGAATTCATAATGTCTACTAATAACGATGATGAATTTGTTGCTGACAATGAGCCAATTAACCCAAATATTTATGATAAAACTAGCAATAAAGATGGATTTGACGTAAAATAAGCCAGGAATTTTCCTGGCTATTCTTCTATATTATTTTCTTCTTCATCTTCTCTGGTATCAAATAAATCTAAAGATGGAAGCTGGTCTAATCCTGATAATCCAAATTGTCTTAAGAATTCATCTGTTGTTCCATATAAAATAGGTCTTCCTATTACTTCCAGTCGTCCTACCTCTGCAATTAAATCTCTCTCTATTAATCTTTGAATGGCACTATCAGATTTAACACCTCTAATCTCATCTATGTCAACTCTCGTTATTGGTTGCTTATATGCGATTATAGATAAGCTTTCTAATGATGCTTGACTTAAGGATTGTCTTCTATTTTTATTTAATAGTCTTTCTATATACTCACTATACTCACCTTTAGTTACCAATTGATATAAACCATTTATAATTATTAATTTTATTCCTCTATTAGATACTTCATAATCTAACATCATTTCTCCTAAAAGTTCTTCCGCATACTTTGGAGTTATTTCTGTATTTATTGCAATATCTCTTAAACTTAAAGGTTCTCCACTTACAAAAAGCATTGCTTCAATTCCTGCTTTATATGTATTTTTTAATGAAACCTCTTCAAACTCAAACTGATTAATATTCATCCTCTTCAATCCTTTCTACTATTATTTCATCAAAATTTTCTATTTGATGAGCTAATACTTTTCTTTGTTTCATTAATTCTAAAAGCGCTAAGAAAGTTACAACACACTCTATTTTACATGTACATTCATACATTAAATCGCTAAAATTCATTTTCTTTGAATTTTGGAGAACATTTAAAATATAATCATATTTATCTTCAATCTTATATTCATCTCTCTTAATATTTTTCCCTATAATAGGAATATTATTATTTCTCTTTTTTAAATAATTTTCAATAAGCTTATTATAAATACTATATAAATCAATTAAAGTGATATTTTCAAAAATATCATCATTATTTACTTTCTCTTTCTTTACTTCAATTACTTCTGCCTTTTTACTATAGGTATATCCTGCTCCTATAGATTTTTCCTTGAAAAATTCAGTAGATGCTTTTATTTTTCTATATATAATTAACTTCTCTAAAAGTTTCTTTTCTATATCTTCTTCATCTTCATTCGCTTCATCTTTTTTTATTTTAGGCAAAAGGCTTTTTGATTTTATTTCAATTAATGTAGCAGCTATTACTATAAATTCAGATGTGATTTCTAAATCCATTTTCTTCATTTCATTTAAATAATCTAGATATTGATTTGTTATTTTAAATATCTCTACATTGTATATATCCATTTTATTTTTTCGAATTAAATGTAATAATAAATCAAATGGTCCTTCAAAATCATCAATTTTTATATTCATTTTGCACTTTGCCTCCATAATATATTTCTTAAATATTATACACTATGTCCCCCTATTTTTAAACAATATAATAAAAATAGCCTTCATTAAAATGAAAGCTACTTTTACTTTTTTAATTAAATTTTATCTTCTTATTTCTTTTTTTCTTTTTCTACTTTATCTGTATTTTTTTCTACTTCTTTATTTTCAGTTTTATTTTCATTTTTGTCTTTTTCTTTATCTTTATCTGAGTCCTTAAACATACATTTAACTTTATATTTTATTTTTGCAAAAATAGATGGTTTACTAATATCTCTATCAGTATAAATTTCTACTTCACCAACTAATTCTTTTCCATTATAAAGTTCACATTTACCTACAATATCTCCAGCTTTAAAGCTATCTTTTGTTTTGTCTAATACTATTTTCTTTTCAATTTCACTTTTTTGACCTTTTTCAACAACTGCTATTAAATCATTTTTAGCTTTTGCTTCAAAAAGTTCATCAGTTTGTTCAGATACATTTGCATCTCCTATAACCTGATCTTTTGCAACTATTTTCTTTCCTTCAAATTTAGAGAATCCATAATTCATTAACATTCCTGCATCTCTATTTCTAATTTTATATGAAGGTGCTCCCATTATTACTGTAAGCATTCTAACTCCATCTTTAGTTGCTGTTGCTGATATACAGTATTTAGCTTCTGAAGTATACCCTGTTTTTAATCCATCACAGCCTTTAAAGAATCTTACTAATTTATTATGGTTAACTAATTCAATAGGTGATTTTCTTCCTTCTGAAATAGTTTCCATATATATGCTTGAATACTTCAATATGTCCTTATGTTTTAATAATTCCATAGACATCCTTCCTATATCTTTTGCTGTAGAATAATGTCCTTCTGATGGAAGTCCAGTACAGTTTTTAAAATTAGTGTTTTTCATTCCTAATTCACTTGCTCTTTCATTCATCATTTGAACAAAATTTTCTTCTGAACCACCTATGTATTCTGCTATAGCTACTGCTGCATCATTTCCTGATGCTATTGCTACACCTTTAATAAGTTCTTCTAGGGTTCTTACTTCTCCTGTATCTAGAAGCATAGTACTTCCACCCATTTTTTTTGCAGTTTCGCTACAAGTAACTTTATCATTTATTTTTATTTTACCTGAATCTACACCTTCCATTGCTAATAGCATAGTCATTACTTTAGTTACTGATGCTGGTGCAAACTTTTCATCTGCATTTTTTTCGTAAACTACCTTTCCTGTTGTTGGCTCTAATAATAAGGCTGATTTTGCTTCAACTTGTATTCCACTTTCTTTAACAGGTTTTTCACTCTTCTCATTATTATCTAATGCAAAAGGTGTTAATGTTGGAATTAAAATTAATATACAAATTATCATGCTTATTATCATTTTAAAATTTAATTTTTTAATCATAATAAATCCCTCCTTGAATTTATTATTTCCATATATTTTTTTAATTATTATAAAAAAAGAAATTCAATTAAATTAATTTAATTGAATTTCTCTTCTGCACTATTTTCATTTATGTATATAAAAAAAGAAAATAGTTTGATTTTTAAGCTCTTGGATGAGCATTTTTATATACAAGATTTATCTTGTCACTATTTATAATTTCATAGTAAGTATCCATATAGGTTAATACTTGATTTCCTAATAGTTTTTGTACAGCTCGTACATTTGCTCCGTTTTGAAGCATGTGAACAGCAAAGGAATGTCTAAAAGTATTTAAGTTTACTTCTTTCTTTATTCCTGCTTTATGAGAATATTCTTTTACTATTCTCCAAATTCCCTGTCTTGTTAATCCTTTTCCATTTAAATTAACAAACAGCTTGTCTTCTCCACTTTCAGCAACATCGTGTCTTACTAAGATATATTCTTCTAAAGCTCTTGTAGCGCTTCTTCCAATTGGGATTAATCTTTCAAATTTTTTATTGTCTGTACATTTTACAAAACATAAATCTAAATTAATATCTTCATTATTTAAAGAAATTAACTCTGAAACCTTCATCCCTGTGGCATACATAAGTTCTAATAACGCATTATCACGTATTCCCTTGATTCCTGTTTTATCAATAGACTTTATAATCTTATCTACTTCATCTACTGTAAGAATTTGAGGAAGCTTTTTTGTATTTCTACTGCTTTTATAAGTTATTTTAGGAATATCAGCTATTAAAGATTTTGTTTTCAAAAATCCATAAAAACTTCTAAGACTTATAACTATTCTGTTAATTGATCTTTCTGACTTGCCTGTATCAAGTAAATTTTGTATATAGGCAATTATAGACACATTATCCGATGTATATAATTCCTTATTATTTGCATTTAAAAATTTTATAAACAAATTTACATCTGTAACATAGGCATAAACAGTATTTTCACTTTTGTCATTTTTAAATAAATACTCTTTGTAACTCTCAATAATTTCTAACATTTTTCTCTCCTAATACCATTACTTGCATCTATTCAACAAACTCTTTAATCAACTCATATTTTTTATCTCTTGAAATCCATTTTATAAATAAAACTTAGTTATTATTAATTTCACTAACATTGGAGACAGGTAAGCTTCAATTATCATTCCAATTATAAATATGCATAATACTAATAATAATATGTTAGTTCCACCTTTGTTTAGTAATAAATTTTTTATAGGCATCTTTTTTATAAACTTTTCCTTAAATTTAATTGTAGATAAACTCAATGCAATTATACTCGTAGCTACTATGCATGGAATATATATAATATTTTGTGGCACTAATGAACCTATTGCTAAAGCTAATCCATTACCTTCAAACATTGTCAATAAAAATGTAAAAGTATACCCAATAGAAAAACCTTTTAATAAATTTATTATCAAAATAATTGGACTTCCAAAGAAAGTAAATCCAAGCAATATTATTGGAATAATTAAAATCATATTTTTCTTAAATATTCCTAATAGAAGACTTCCATAGTTAATATTATTACTTTGAACACTTTCTATAAAGTTAGAATAATAACCCGTTAAATCTTGTCTATCTGTAATATTCATATATTTTATTGCATATACCCCAATAACTACACCAACGCAGAAAAATAATAACACTATAAGATAGTAGAATTTTTGTTCCTCAAATGTATCACCAATTTTCTTAGCTAATAATTTCATCTATTCTCTCCTCCTAAATAGTTATAAATATTATTATGTTTTAAAAGGATAGAATATGATTATTAATCTAAAAATTTATATTTTATTATAAGTACATAAATGCTGAAATTGTTTTTGTATCTATTATTTCTCCATTTTTTATCATTTTCTTTACATCATCTAGTTTATATTTGTATATTTCAATAAACTCATCTTCATCTCCTGATTTTATTCCTTCATACAAATTAGTTGCTTTATATAAATGAATTACTTCATCGGTAAAACCAGCTCCTGTTGCGATAGTTCCTAGATATTCAATATCATCTGATTTATACCCAGTTTCTTCTTCTAATTCTCTCTTAGCACAAACTAAAGGATCTTCATCCTTTTCTAATTTTCCTGCTGGTAATTCTATTAATATTCTATTTAATGCTGCTCTAAACTGCTTTACTAATATTACTGTCTCATCATCTATAAATGGTAATATTGCTGATGCTCCTGGATGTCTTATAATATCTCTCGTGCCTATATTTCCATCTGGTAGCTCTACTGTAACATTAACAAACTTTAAAAAGTTCCCTTCATGCATTAATTCTTCACTTAATATAGTTTCCTCTAATTTCATAACCTATCTCCTTCTCTTTTCATAGTATCTTTTATAACTTTTAGTTGTAGTTTTCTAATCTTGCTTCGGATCTCTTATTAAATCAATAGTTTGTTTATCATCATCTATAAAAATTATATTTAATAAATTATCACTTATATCATAAATTTTATATTCTGCAACTCCATCTTCTTTCTTATATTCGCATCTAAATGCTAACTCTTTTTTCTTTTTATCAAATGGAATATCTTCTTTTTCTAAGTACTCATATAAATCTCTTAATAATTCTACATTTTGAGATTTCGTAACACTCCCTCTATATTCTAATGGGTCTGGAAATAATCCAAAAATAAAATTTTTTAATGCCATTTTTAACACTTCCTTATCTTTTGTATACCTCCATTATAATTACTATTCTCTATATACTCAATACGGTTAAATCTTAAATTTATACTAACTATTTATGACATAAAATAGCTTTTTGTTTACTTAGATTTATTATATAGATTTCTTTGTATATTTATTCAATAAATACACTCATTTTATTATACACCTTTTACCATTATTTTACAATAAGTTGTGTCATTTTTCTCTAATCCTATCTATAAAATTCTTATTATCTGTTTATTATTTATTCTTTTTCCATAATAAAAAAACTTAGATTTCTCTAAGTTTTTACGCATTTCACTAAATTTCTGAAAATGCTTTAATTATTAAATTTCATTGACTTTAAATAATTCGCCTATTGCATAAAATATATTATCCCTTTTTATATGTTCATGCTCTCCTACTATTTTGTTTTCTTCTCTCCCTATATCCTCAATTAATATTAATTTTACTCTATCAACGGATTTATCTTTTTGAATTTGTAAACTCCAAGGATATTTTTCTCCATTTACTTTTTCAATATTTAATTCATATCCTACTTTTATTATTGTGTTTCTAATAGTATATATTCCAACTTGTAGAACTCCATCTTTGTAGTTTACTTTATCTCGAAGACTTCCTCTGCCATATTTATCTGCTTTATTTTTTATTTCTTCTTCCGCTTTTTCTAACGCATCATTGATAACTTGTACACTTATTCTATCATTATCTTTTGCTAGCCATTTATCAACCCAATTTAACCCTTCCATATCAATCACCTCATAAATTAATTTCTCAATAATTTATATTCTTCAGTACCAATTGAATCCCTTTATTTATAAATATATTTTTTATATTTATCACTCCTATTTGAATAGAAATTTTAATTTTGGCTAATACTATAATCAAATAAATTTATTGGAGGTGCATTACTATGTTTGCTTTCACTTGTGGAGTTGCTGTTATGACAATAGTAGTTGAAGTAATAGCTAGAATAATTTAATTTTACTAAAATACATAAACATTAATTGAAATCGTACAACCTTTTAATAGTTCTCACATAAAATACTAGCGTACACAGTAGCTTGTATTTACTTAGCCACTAGTCTTATCCTAGTAGATTAGTGGCTAAAATATTAATCCTATTCCATCTAATTATCTAACAAATAATTTTCTAATGTTCTACTTCTATTAATTTTAGGCATAAAATTAAAGACCTCCTGTTTATTTATAAACAAAAGATCTTTACTCTTACTTTACGTATATATTATATAAGTTAATACTATTTATCTATATTAACTAACTTTATTTTTTAATCTTAATTTATCAGCTATGATGTCTATGAACTCTGAGTTTGTAGGTTGATAAAAACCTTCTCAAGCTAGTAATTAAGCCACTTATAAGAATTTATATTCAAATTAATAAACACTAATCAATAACAATTTATCGGACTATGCTTATTAATTACATTTATCTAATTATATATTTAAATATATGTAATTTCAAGTGTTTTAACAAACCTTTTTTCTAATTGGTCTTATAAGCCTATTTCCTCTATCTCCCCTAATATATCTTATCTCTAATGTTCTACGATTAATTCCAGTAATCTCACTTAATTCTGTCAAGGTTATAAAAGTATTATTATATAAAACTCTAATGTTATTTCTTTTATTATTTTGCTGTTCCTTATTTGTAATCCATCTACAGTTATCAGGCTCATAGTTTCCATTTGAATTTATTCTATCTAATGTTACCCCCTCTCTATATCCATTGTCCATAGCCCAGCTATAAAATTTACAAATATCTAACCATTCTTCACATACAGTTATCCCTCTCGCTCCATAATTATAATAATCCTTATTTGACTTATTAAAACATCTTTGCTTCATCATTCCCCAAACTGAATATAATTTAGTATTTCTTAGTCCATGTATTTTCATTTTGTTCTCCTCCTTTCATTTACGATGATTTTATTTAGGATAAAAAATAGGATAGCTAACTTAATAACTATCCCTAAAAATTTCTATTTAACTTTTTCTTTTATATATTCCACATCTTTTTTAATGCTCTCTAGCTCTCTATTTGTGCTATTAGCAATCTTATCTATTGTTACATTAAAACTATCAATAGCTTTATTAAATAATTGCTTTTCTTCTTTATTTTCTAATTCTAATTTAGCAACTCTTAATTCTTGCTCTGTATGTTTAGTTTTTAAATTTACAATAGTCTTATCTTGTACTTCAAATTTTTCATTTATAGCTTTATCTTTATCCTTAGACATTTTTAAATATCCTAAAACTAAAACAATAGCTACAACTATCGGAAATCCAACTCCTTCTACTGCACTTATAAAAGTTTTAAAATCCATGTTTATTTACATCCTCCCTATCTTCTCCTCTCTTGTATTTTTATCTTTGGTAGCATTTAAATTAAGCTACTTTAAATTAAAACTTTCTTTGAACTTCTATTTTAACAGCAGGCGTTGACATTTGCCCTTCACTATCTTTAAATTTAAATTGTAATTCCACTATTCCTTCTTTAGCTAAAAATTCTTGATCTAGTTTTACGGTAATTATATTTTTATTTGTAACTGTAATATTTTGTGTTTGGTTATGCTCATTATTATATAATGTAATTTCCTGTCCACTTACATCAACTGGTTCTTCAACATAATCAACTATATCAAAGACAATTACAGCGTCATCACCCGATGTTACATATGCAAATATTTTATTTACATTCTTCTTATGTATGTTTAGGGTATTGTCCCAAGTATCAATGTTTTTCATAGTGCCTCCATAATTAAAAAGACTAGATATTTCTACCTAGTCTCTAATATATTTATTCTTTCTTTTAATTTTTTTATTTCCATTAAAGCCAGTTTTAAAAGTTCAGTAGTATCTATAACTTGTACATCTTCTTGAACTGGTGCATAACTTGTTCCACTTATTTTACTAACATCCATTTTTACAGGTTCATCTATACCTCTAGCTTGTATAAACTCGATATTATCCAAAACATCCTTTGTTTCAGATGTTGTTCTAACTACAGGATTATTGATAATATTATCAGTTACGTATGCAGTTTTAGAAGTAACGCTCTTCCATGGAAAAGATGCACTTCCGTTGCTAATATCAGCAACATTGTCGCATGGTCTAAAGAATTTTTGTCTATTTAAATCTGTATGACATCTAACTCTTGTTTCTGCTCCAGCAACCGAATCATCTGCAATTATAAAACCGTAACTATTTGTCATATTTCTACAACAAGCTATTTGGAGATTCGAGTTGAAGTAAGGTGACGTTGATGTAGCAAATAATGCTAGTCTTCTTTCTTCCGCTCCTTGGTATGCTCCACCGACATAGTTGGTAGTAATTTCTAAATTCTCAACTGGTGCAAGTCTAATTCTACCAGAACTATACATCTTGATATTAGACCAATCGCTAAAGTTGGAATTGATACATCTATAAGACAAATCTTGATAAGCATAGCCATTCCCTTCTGGATTATCTCCGTTACCTCTATAACTTGTCATGCCAAAATAGTTATGTTCATTGGCATTAAAACCGTATGCACCCATGTAGAATTTTGGAACTCTATAGTTATTTTCAAAGTCCCTTGAACCAAAGAACATCTTTTCTGATCCATCTATGATAGCCGAATAATCTCCGTTATTTATCTTAACTTGTCTACCACCTGTACCCGCTGTAACTGCTCCCTCTAGCTGAATTTTATTAGATTTAATTTTTATATCCTCAGGTGACACATTTATACTAGATACTAAATTACCAGCATCTAGTGTTTTTTCAATCCATGGTACAGATATTGTCCCTTCATTTAGCATAGGTTGGCACATAAATACATATGCATCTCCTGATGACCTGGTCATTTTAAATCTAATACCGATTTCAACTCTATTACCAGAGTTAAATGTGACGGATATTTTTTTCCAGTCATTTATATCTTTTCCTCCACCAAAATTCTCATGTTCTAATACATCAGAATTGCCTAGCCAAGTCCAATCATGAGTATCGTACACATGGAATCCACCGTCTGCTCGGTGAGTAGCCATTAAGCAACTAATCGTATAGGTTTTATTTTGTTTTACTTTAAATATTTGACCTATTCCTAGCTCCCCACTATTATCATGGTATCCACTATTTACAACTAATGCTTTAGTTCCTTGAAGTACCCATTCACTATTATCATTCCATATCTCTATCTTATTATATGGCTGATTCCAAGAATATGAATAATCTGACCATTTATTTTTTCCAGCTGTAAATCCACTATTATCTAATATATTTCCACCACCACTTGTACTGACGGACATTAGTATATTATTAGCTTTTTGCTCTATTAAGGAATTTACTTCCTTTGTATCTGCTTTTTTAGAAACATTCATATTTATTCCTTCTACAGTAGCATTAAAGGAAGATTGTGTAACTGCTGCTTCTTCTTTTCCATCAATCAACATTTTAAAATTAGTTGGAAGCAATGTTATATTTCCAAAACTATCTATATCCATAGTTCTTTTTCCATTTCCATCTGTAACACTAAAATTACCTTTTACATTTAGTAATTGTGCATTTAGTTGTCCTACCCAACCACGTCCTAGATTAAGTTCTCCAATAAGTGCATCACCTATTGCTGCATTGCTTACATAGTTTTCTAAGTTTTCTATCTTTACAGTTTCAACAGTTACTTGATTACTAAATGCTGTAGCTTTTCCATGTGTATTTACTGCTCTAACTCTGTAATACCAAGTTTCTGAGGGTTTACACTGATGTTGAAAACTACTACTATCTCCTGAGTGTATAAGATCAAATGTGTTCGGTATAAAATCTTTTGTTCTGCTTGCATATAGCTCATAGTTATAATAAATTTTATTTTCAAAAGTCCAATTCAAACCAACTCTATCAAATCCATAAAGCTTAAAATCTAAAGTTGGAACTGCTGGAAGTGTGTTAGGAAAGTTATTATCTCCTATAATCGGTGGTTTTGTTGTATTATCTCCACCAATTTCAACTCCACCTGTAGAACCACTTATTAAATCTCCTAGACTTGTTCTAGCCTCACCTAGCTCCATCTTTTCATATCGCTCTGTAAGGATATTATATGTAGCTTTTATTACTTTTGCTTTAGTGTCTAGGTTATATCTACTATCAATTATTCTTACTGTGTCACATAAACTTATCTTATCCTGTATATCCGAATATCCTACACATTTTGAAAGTGGAATAAATTCTACTTTAATGTTTTCCTTAACAAGATCACACTTTGTATCAGTAAAATGATCCTCAACTAATTTCTTAATTTTAGCTGGTGTTGGAGGATTAGTTTCATCGAATTTAGAACTTAAATCTAGTTCTGCTATAAAAGGTGTTTCATAATTTGCAATCCTTGGTGAGTCTACATATTTAGGTTCACTATGTACTATCACTTCTTCATTTTCTTCATTATTATATCTTGCATAAGCTTTAATTCTAGTTATAAGACTAGAGTCATCAAAATCTATGTCAAGTCCAGTCATATTCTTAGCATATTCAATAGAAACTCCATTATCATGCCCTCTTTTGTTTAGAACGCTCACAGTATTATTATCTCTTAATATCTCTGCTCCAGTTCCATATATATCTACAATCGAACCTTGTGTACCTGCTATTGCTCTCAACAAGTTCGTATTTTTCAAATTAAAATTTTGTGCATTTACAATATCACTTTTACCTCTAAAATGTTTACTGAATTGGCTATTTCTAAATAATTCATTTAAAGCATACTGGTGTTAGTATAAAAAGGTGGACAGATTTAATCGAACTAAATAAAACAGTATTT
>NZ_CAMTIG010000021.1 GCF_947072515.1 uncultured Clostridium sp. | reverse complement strand
AATCTATTTTATAGTAAAAAAGAAAGAGTGTCGACTTTGTCGACACTCTGAAATGAGGTTGTATTAACAACCTCATTTTTTTTATAGTATAAAAACGTAAAAGTTATAGGTTAAGTATATAAAAATGTTTTAATGTTGAAAATAAGAGAAAGAAATAATTAATATGTAGATAAATTGATTTAGCAAAAAAATATATTATAAAAAAATAAAGTAATAAATTTTATAAAACTAACATATTAATTTGAAAAAAATATAAAAATTGAATATAATAAAATAAAAGATTTAAGGGGGAAAAAATATGAACGTAGATGGAATAATAATACCAAATGGATATAAAAGTAAAAGTACCTTAATAGAAACTGAAAAAAATATAAAAGGAATAAAAGATTTTTTTGAAAAAGAATTATCAAAAAAATTAAATTTATTAAGAGTTTCAGCACCTCTTTTTGTATCAAAAAAATCAGGGTTAAATGATGATTTAAATGGAATTGAAAGACCTGTAAGTTTCGATATATTCAATTTAGAAGATGAAGTTGAAATAATACATTCTTTAGCAAAATGGAAGAGAAATAGTTTGAAAAGATATGGGTTTAATATTGGAGAAGGACTATATGCAGATATGAATGCTATAAGAAGAGATGAAGAATTAGATAATCTTCACTCTGTCTATGTAGATCAGTGGGATTGGGAAAAAATAATAAAAAAAGAAGATAGAAATTTAGATACATTAAAAGAAACTGTAGAAAAAATTTATGAAGTTTTTAAGAGTACAGAGAAATTTGTAAATGAAAATCTTTTAAAACTAGATAGTAAATTACCAGAAAAAATATTTTTTATTACAGCACAAGAATTAGAGGATAAATATAAAGAATTATCATCAAAAGAGAGAGAAGATGCAATCTGTAAGGAACATAGAGCTGTTTTTATTATAGGAATAGGCCATGAATTAAAAAGTGGAGAAAAACATGATGGAAGAGCTCCAGATTATGATGATTGGAACTTAAATGGAGATATATTATTTTATAATGATATTTTAGAAAAATCTATAGAGTTATCATCAATGGGAATAAGGGTTGATGAAAAAGCTTTAGAAAACCAACTTACGTTAGCAAAGGCAACAGAACGTAAAAAATTTGAATTCCATAAAAATCTATTAGAAGGAAAGTTACCTTATACTATAGGTGGAGGAATTGGGCAATCAAGAATTTGTATGTACTTTTTAGAAAAAGCACATATAGGCGAAGTGCAATCTTCAGTTTGGGATGAGAAAAATATTCGTATATGCGAGGAAAATGGAATAGTATTATTATAAAGAATAAAAAAATGGAGTTTTAAAATAAAACTCCATTTTTTTATATATTAAAAGTGATTTCTCCGCTTAAAACAGGACGTATATTTCCTGAAGAATCTTGAATAACTAATTCACCATTTGCATTTATATCTAGAAAGTGAACTTTTTCTTTTTTATTAATAGTAATTAAATAAGCATCTCTAGTTTTTATAAAAAGATTTTCCTTTAATATAAAAACTACATCAGATAAGTCTAAATTAGAAATAAATTTAAGATAAAGGGCTTCGAAATTATTATAGAAATGCCCTAAAATATCAGCAAGGTTATATTCTATGCCTGTTTCTGATTTTAATGAAGTAGCTTCAAATAAATTATTGTGGGAAAAATATTCTTTAGGGATATTTACATTCAAACCTAAACCTACGATGAGATAGTTTATTGTATCCATATCGCAATTCATAGTAGTTAGAATACCACAAATTTTCTTCCCATTTAAATATAAATCATTTGGCCATTTAATTTGAGTTAATATATTAAAATCTTTTAAAGTATTATGCATTGCAACAGCTGCAATTAAAGTTATTTTAGGTGCTTCTATTGGATTAATTTCAGGAGTCAAAATTATAGAATTCCATATACCACCAATAGGAGAAACCCAATTCCTATTAAATCTACCTGAGCCAGCAGTTTGTATTTTAGAAACTATACAGGCTCCGTCTACAGGGTGAGTTTTACATAGAGTTTTAGCATAGAGATTAGTTGAATCTACAGTCTCTAAAGCAAAGAGATTTCGACCAATAAAATTAGTTGTTAAAAAGGGTGTAAGAGTTTGAGTCGATATTATATTAGGAGTTTTTAAAAGCTTATAGCCTTTATTTCTAATACTATCTATTTCGTATCCTTCTTGTTTTAAAGCATTTATATGTTTCCAAATAGCATTTCTGCTTATATTTAATTGTGAACTTAAAAATTCACCAGATATATATTCATTTGAATCTCTTAAAAATTTTAAAATTTTCTCTTTCATAAAAGTAATTCCTTCGTAAATTTTAGTTTATTTAAATTATATGACATAATATCTAAAATTTAAACAAAAAAGAGGGGATTGAAAAAAATAAATATTAAAAAATAAAATTATACTAGTTTTATTTTTAAAATTTTATTATAATTAAAATGTTAATATTGTTAATAAATAGTTAAAATAATGTATAACTTAAGATTAGGAGGAGAGAATGAGTAAAGAAAAGGGGATTGAAAAAAAGAACAAAAAGAAATTAGTGAAAAAAATCTCTATAGTAGTAGGAATCATAATAGTATCATTAATTACGCTACTAGGGGGTGGATATCTTTATGTAAGAAATAAAATATATAGTAATGATAATATACAAAAAAATAATATAGACTTTAAAGAAGTAAGTGGGATAACAAATATATTATTGATAGGAACAGATGCACGAGATTTAGACGAGCCTGCACGATCAGATTCAATAATGATATTAACTATAGATAATAATAATAAAAAATTAAAATTAACATCTATAATGAGAGATACATTTGTAGATATTCCAGGGCATGGGCAAGGGAAAATAAATGCAGCTTTATCATATGGAGATGTGCCGTTATTAATAGAAACTATTAAAGAAAATTTTGGAATAGGACTTGATAAATATTTAATGGTTAATTTTTGGGGATTTGAATCTATTATAGATATACTAGGTGGTATAGATGTAGATGTTAAAGATTATGAGTTAGAGCAGTTAAATAAGTATATAGGAGAGCAACACAAATCTTCAGAAAAATCTCCTAAAATAACTGAAGCAGGAATGCAAAAATTAGATGGACAACAAGCTTTATCATATGCAAGAATAAGAAAAACAGGAAATGGAGATTATGAAAGAACAGATAGACAAAGACGAGTATTAGGAATAATTGCAGAAAAGTTTAAAGATGTAAATCCTATGAAATATCCTTCGTTTATGTATGAAATGTTACCACATATAAAAACTAATATAGAGCCATTTGCATTATTAAATTACGCATATACTGCATCGAAATTTCCAAGTTTAGAGTTTGAACAATTAAGATTACCGATAGAAGAATTAACAGCAGATGTATTAAGCTATAAGAACTATGGAGCTGTTTTATTAATAGATAAGGAGCAACATAAAAAAATTATAGATGACTATATCTTCAATGATATAACACCAACTGAAAATAGTTATAGTGTTTCAGAATGGAGAGAAAGATTAAATAGAGAATATTATGGATATGATTCGGCTACACAAACTAATAGTGGAGTAACGATTAAACCACCAGTGATAGAAGAAAGACCAAAGAGTGGAACAAATAAACCGATTAATAATAATTCAAATAATACAGGGAATAGTTCAAACAACTCAACTAATACTGGTAATTCAAATAATTCAAGTGGGTCAAATAACTCAAGTGGGTCAAATAACTCAAATAATTCAAGTGGATCAAACAATTCAAATAATAGTAATAAGCCAAATGTTGATAAACCTTCAACAGGAAATGGAAACAACAATAATACAAATGAAGGAAATACAGGTGGAGGTACTGGAACAGGAGGATCTACAGAAAATGGGAATAATACAAATGGTGGAGCAAATGGTGGATCAACAGGTGAAAGTGGAACAGAGGATAATAAACAAAATGGAGGGCAAACAGAAAAGCCAAGTAATGGAGAAGGAGTGAGCCCTTCAACAGAAAGAGAAGCAGCCTAGATAAAATAAAGCACCAAATATGGTGCTTTATAAACTTTTAAAAAGTAATTAATACTGTATACGTGAGGGTATATGTATGATATAATATTTATTAAATTGGAAAAAAGGAGAAGTTTTTATGTTAAATATGATACAAAATATAATCTATTCGATTCCAGGAATACTGTTAGCATTTACATTCCATTCTTACGCAAAAGGAATGATGGCAGACAAGCTTGGAGATAAGACGGCAAGATTTCAAGGAAGGTTAAACTTAAATCCGTTAAACCATATAGATCCAATAGGAACATTACTTATTTTAGTATGTGGTATAGGGTGGGCAAAGCCTATAGAAACTGATCCTAGAGCCTATAAAAATTTTTATAAAGATGATTTAAAAGTAAGTTTAGCAGGACCGTTAGCTTTATTTGGATTAGCTATAGTTTCAAGTATAATATTAGCAATAATGAAAGTTGCAGTGTTTAAGTTTGGAATTTCAAGTCCTATATATGGAATAATTTTAACAATGGTAGTAAGTAGTATTAGAATCTTTGTTAGTTTATTTATATTTTATCTATTACCACTTCCAGGATTAGATGGATTTAATATATTTAGAGATTTAAGTCCTAAAAATTTCCATAAGTATGGAGAGCCATTATTAAATAGCCAATATCAATTTATAATACTAATTGGGATAATTCTTTTAGCAGGTCCTATTTTAAGATATCCAGTTGGTTGGGTATTAAATGGATTACAAATTTTAATAAATTTAATAACAGGAATATTTATTTAATTAAATAAATAAGCCCAATCTAAAAATGAAAATTTTATAGATTGGGCTTTAATTTTTTTATAAAGATTTAAGCTTTAGAATTTTTGAATTATAAGCTCTTTTTTATAAATTTCATTGAAGTGTTTAGCAGCTCTCATGGCTTGATTTATTTCAAATTGTAAATCAAGTCTTGAATTAAGATAAATAGTAACTTTGTCACCATTTATAAAAACTGAAAGATCTTTTACAGCACCCTCAAGACTTCTATCTAAACCTTCAGCAATTTTCAAAATAGTTCCTATATACTCAATATGCTTTATATCAGATTTATTTAATATAGAGTTATAAACTGGTAATGGGAATTTATAATTATTATTTCGATGTGATGCAGCAATAGCAGCACTCATAAGCATTTCTTTATGGGTTAAACCTCTAATTTCAGAGCTTAAAATAATATAAAAACTATGTCTGTGATGATTGTAATAATCTATACTAGTACCACAATCATGCATAAGAGAAGAGGTTTTTAATATTTTATCATAAGAATCATTAAGCTTGTGAATAGGCTTTAATCCTTTAAATAATTTTTGGGCTAGAAAATAAACTTGATATGCATGTTGCTTATTTATACCTAGTTTATCCATTGTCCCTTCAAGAGAATAGTCTAGCATATCATGTGTAATATTATAATTTTTTAGAATATAATCATACATTAAACCACCACTTAACCCATTTGATGAAGAAATAAGAGTGTTGGTTTGTGAAGTTTCTAAAATATTTTTTAAAATTAATGTACCAGCAACAATAACCTTAGATTCACGTGGTGTTATACCATCAATATTTTTACGGCTTTTTAAATCTTTAGTTTTGAAAAGATTTAAATATTCTGCAACATCAATATCATAAAATCTATAGTTATGAGATACATCAAGTGGATAACGTTTTTTTAATCTATCTAATCTACTTAAAGAACGAACAATTATATCGCTAGAGATTAAAGAATCGAAAGTATTTTCTTTAAGCCATGAACAATCTTTAATTAAAGTAAGACTCTCTTCAGTTGCAAGATCTAAATCTTCTAAAGAAATTCTATCTTCTAAATGATAAGTTGATGCGGTATTTAAATAGCCAATTGGTAAAGAGATACTCTCCTTTATACAATTATCCTTTATCCATGATATATGAGTTGAACACCCCTCTATATCTACAAGAAGAGAGTTATCGAAATAAATACTATTAGATACAGCTAAAAAATTATAACGAATTTCTTCTTCAACAGAAAGAATTTTTATATCGATTGATAAAAGATCCTTAATAAGGTCAGCTAAAAGTGTGCTATTTGTAGCTTCTCTAAAAGCTTCAGTAGCTACTGCAAGTATTTTATTAACACCAGATACTTGGCACATTGATTTAAATGATTTTAATGTGGAAATAGTTATGTTAAGTTCTTCTTCTGAAAGTTTTGTATTATCTAAAAGACTTGAAGATAAAGCTACAGAAGAGTGTATTTGATCAATTATTTTAAAGTAACCATTTTTATCGATATCAGTAAGGGTAAGATTGAAAATATCAACGCCTATTTCTATAATTCCTATTTTATTCATAAATTTACTACTCCTTCATAATTCTCGTAAAGATAAATTTTTAATCTTGAATACATTATACACTTTTTAAGAAAAGAAATATTCATATTAAAGAATATTTAAGGGTTTATTGACACTATGATAATAAATTGTGTATAATTAACAAAAGAAATTTAAAATAAATCCTATGAAGAGAAGAGTAGTCTTAATATTTTTCTTAAAGCGAGTGGAGATTTGGTGGAAGCCCACAAGAGAATTAAGACAAAGAGAGCCTCTAAGGAGCCCCTGAAAAAGTAAGGGCGCCGCAAAACAATTTGCGTTAACAAAAAGAGTGGCATAGTAGAGAAATTATGCAATTAGAGTGGTACCGCGGAACTTATCCGTCTCTTAATATATTTAAGAGGCGGTTTTTTTTATGCATAAAATTAAAAAATTAGAAGAAATATAAATGAAACCGGAGGAGATTGAAAATGGATTACAAACAAAAAATAGCAGAACTTATAAAAACTAAAGTTGATTTAGAAGTAGAAGATATTAAAAAGCTTATAGAGATTCCACCAAAATCAGATATGGGAGATTATGCATTTCCTTGTTTCCAATTAGCAAAGGTTATGAAAAAAGCTCCAAATATGATATCAGCAGAGTTAAGTGAGGAATTAAATAAAGATGGATTTGAAGAAATTAAAGCTTTAGGACCATATGTTAATTTCTTTGTAGATAAAGGAGCCTTTAATAAGGCAACTATAGAAACAATTTTAAATGAAGGCGACAATTATGGTAAATCTAATATAGGTGAAGGAAAAACTGTATGTGTTGAATATTCATCACCTAATATAGCAAAACCATTCCACGTAGGACATTTATTTAGTACATCAATAGGGAATTCATTATACAGATTATTTAAAGAAGAAGGATATACTGTAGAAGGAATAAATCATTTAGGTGATTGGGGAACTCAATTTGGGAAACTTATATCTGCATATCACAGATGGGTAGATTTAGATGCTTTAGAAAAAGCACCAATAGAAGAACTTTTAAGAATTTACGTTAAATTCCATGAAGAAGCAGAAAAAGATCCAACATTAGTAGATGAAGGAAGAATGTACTTTAAGAAACTTGAAGATGGGGACGCAGAAGCTACAGAACTTTGGAAAAGATTTAGAGCATTAAGTTTAAAAGAATTTGATAGAATATATAACCTTCTAGGAGTAAAGTTTGATTCATTAGCAGGAGAAGCATTCTATAATGATAAAATGGATAAAGTAATAGAAGGATTAAAAGAAAAAAATCTTTTAGTAGAAAGTAATGGAGCACAAGTTGTAATGCTTGATGAGTATAATATGCCTCCATGTATAGTATTAAAAGGTGATGGAGCAACTATATATGCAACTAGGGATTTAGCAGCTGCAAATTACAGAAAAGAAAATTATGATTTCTATAAGAGTATTTATGTAGTAGGAACTCCACAAGCACTTCACTTTAAACAAGTATATAAAGTTTTAGAGCTAGAAGGAAAAGAATGGGCTAAGGATTGCGTCCATGTAGGGTTTGGATTAGTTAAGTTCCCTAATGGTGGAATGTCAACTAGAAAAGGTAATGTAATATTACTAGATGATCTATTAAGAGAAGCAGTTGAAAAGACACTTGAAATTATAAATGAAAAAAATCCAAATTTAGAAAATAAAGAAGAAGTAGCTAAAAAGATAGGAATTGGGGCAATAGTATTTACTTATCTTAAGAACTCAAGAGAAAAAGATATTATTTTTGATTGGAAAGAAATTCTTTCATTTGAAGGTGAAACAGGACCATATGTACAATACTCATATGCTAGAGCTAATTCAATATTAACAAGAGCAGGAGAGATAGATTTCACTAAAGTAGATTATTCGCTTCTTTCATCAAAAGAAGAATTTGAACTTATAAAAGCATTAGAAGGATTTAAAAAGAATATACATGGAGCAATAGAAAAATTAGAACCTTGTGTTATGACAAGATATGCTATAGATGTAGCTAAAGCATTTAATAAATTCTATAATGCTCATTCAGTATTAAATTTAGAAGATGAAAAATTAAAAAATTCTAGGTTAGCGCTTGTAAAAGTTAGTTGTCAAGTAATTAAAAATGCACTTGGATTAATAGGACTTGAAGCAGTAGAAAAAATGTAGTAAAAAGCCGCATAATTTATGCGGCTTTTTTATTTTAAATTAAACTTAATAGAAGAAATAATAATAAAAAATATAGATGTCTAAAAAGTGAATAAAATTAAGAAATAATTAATATAAAGTAAGCAAAGAGAAAAGGAAAAATATGATATACTTATAGATAATAAAGAAAAATAAGGAAAGGATGAAAAGATTGCTAAATAAAAACATTAAATATATAGATATACTTATATTAGTAATAGTTGTTGTGATTGGCTATAAAATAGTCGAAAATTACAATGTATATTTTTCGTTTATAAAAAAGGTTTTAACGGTATTAAGCCCATTTATATACGCTATTATAATTGCCTATATATTAAATCCTATAATGAAATTATTTGAAAATAAGTTGAAATTAAAACGAGGACTTGCAGTAGGGGTAACATATCTTTTAGTAGCTGGAATGATAGTTGTTTTAGGGATTTATGTAATTCCTAGTTTAATAGATAGTATAATTTCTATTGCTAAAGAAATACCGACATATGTTAATGAAGGTCAAGATTGGATTCTGGCTGCATTAAAGGATGAAAGAATATATGATTTAATGAAACAGGCTGGAGTATTAGAAACAATAACAAGTATATCAACAAAACTTGGAACTATACTTGTAAGTTTACTAGAAAGTTCAGCGACATCACTAATAACAATAACTACAAATGTGGTTATGGCTGGATTTGGATTCTTGATTTCTATATATGTACTATTAGATAAAGAGAGACTAATATATAATGCTAAAATACTTTTATCTATGATAGCAAAAGAAAAGCATAGTGAAAAGATATTAGAAGGATTACGATTATATAATAAAATGATTGGAACATATGTAGGAACAAAAGCATTAGATTCACTTATTATTGCAACAATAGCATTAATAGGATTAATAATTTTAGATGCACCATATGCTATATTATTAGCTATAGTAGTTGGATTTACGAATATGATACCATATGTGGGACCGTTAGTAGGAGAAATAATAGCTGCAACAGTATGTATATTTGTATCACCATGGAAAGCTTTGGCTGTATTCATATTTTTATTAGCAGTTCAACAATTTGATGCTTGGTATTTAGATCCTAAACTTATAGGAGGAAAAGTAGGTGTTAAACCATTTTTTATAATTCTTGGAGTAACTATAGGTGGAGGCTTCTTTGGCCCAATAGGAATGCTTTTAGCATCACCTACCATGGCAACATTGAAGGTATATTATGATAGAAAGATAAATAAATATACAAAGGAAAATTCAGATTTGGTAAAGAGACTTTAAAAACGAGCAAATTAATGCTCGTTTTTTTGCGATTTACTAAAGAAATAAAAAAATGGTTAAGATATTATTAGAAAAAAAGAAAATAATAAAAAGAAAAAATTATAAGAAGAGATTAATTAGGAAAGTAGAAAATAGAATAATAAATAAAGAGTAAATTAAGTTTATTTTACTGAAGAAATCATTTACACTAGTAATATAAACATTAGGGGGTTTTTTTATGAATAGAGTACTTGAAATAATAAAAGATGAATCATTAACTTATAATCAACAAATAAAAAGTTTAGCAGCATATGCAGAAGGAACAGTTGATGTATTAAAGATTGATGAGGATAGTAAAAAACTTATAGAAGAAGATTGTATATGTACACTTTTTGAAGGGAATGCACCTTTTAGACCAAGATACATAATACCAGATTATTCAAAGCTTATGGAAAGTGGCTGTGAATTTTTAAGAATAGATAAGCCAGAAAATATACACGAAGCTATAAATGCACTTATGATATTTTATAGACATGTTCCGTCAATTACAACTTTCCCAGTTTATTTAGGAAATTTAGATGAACTTTTAAATCCGTTTATAAAGGACTATAATGAAGCATATAGTGCAATAAAATTATTTTTGATTAATATAGATAGAACTTTAAACGATTCTTTTGTCCATGCAAATATAGGACCTAAGAAAACTGTAGCTGGTGAAATAATATTAAAGGTTATGAAAGAAATACAATGTGCTGTTCCAAACCTAACTATGAAATATGATAGTGAAAATAGTGATAAAGATTTTATGAAATTATGTGCTGAAGTAGCATTAAGTACTGCTAAACCAAGTTTTGCAAATCATAAAATGGAAACAGAAAGTTTTGGAACAGAAAAATATGCAATAGCTAGTTGCTATAATGGATTTCATATTGGCGGTGGTGGATATACACTAGTTAGAATGAAATTAAACAATGTAGCTAAAAAAGCAGAATCAGTTGAGGATTTCTTTGAAAATATATTACCGGTAGTTACAGAGAAAATGCTTGATGTTATTGATGAAAGAATAAGATTTTTAGTTGAAGAAACAGCATTTTTTAAATCAAATTTTTTAGTAAAAGAAAAATTTATAAAGCAAGAGTTATTCACTGGTATGTTTGGAATTGTAGGACTTGCAGAATGCGTGAATACGCTTTTAGGAGCAGAAAATAAAAAAGATAGATTTGGATATTCAGAAAAAGGAAATAAACTAGGAATAGAGATTATAGAGGCATTAAATAAGAAAATAAGAAAGCATAAGGGGAAATATGTTACAGTCTTTAATGGAAATCATGTTTTACATGCACAAGTAGGAATAGATTTAGATAAAAAAGTTTCACCAGGATGCAGAATACCGGTAGGAGAAGAGCCAGAAATATTTCAGCATATTGTTCAATCTGCACCATTTCATAAATATTTCTTTAATGGAATAGGAGATATTTTTGTATTTGAAGAAACATATAAGGAACATCCAGAGGCTTTAGTAAATATTATAGATGGAGCATTTAAATCAGGGATTATATATATGTCAGTATATGGGGAAGGAGCAGATGTTGTTAGAGTAACAGGATATTTAGCCAAAAAATCAGAAGTTTTAAAATTAGAGAATGGAGAGGCAGTTTTAAATAATACAGATGTTTTTGCAATGGGAGCTAAAAATAATTGTAAGGCGTTTGATAGAAAAATTAGAAAGTAAGTGATAAGATGGCAACTATAAATAAAATAATTCCTTTTTCATGTGTAGATGGATTAGGAAATAGAATGGCTATATTTTTTCAAGGGTGTAATTTTAAATGTACTTATTGTCATAATCCAGAGACTATAAATAAATGTATCAATTGTGGAATATGTGTTTCAAATTGTGGCGCAGATGCATTATCTATGAAGGATGGAAATGTAATATGGGATAAGGAAGAGTGCATAAACTGTGATAAATGTATAAAAATTTGTCCTCATTTAGCATCACCAAAGGTAGAAGAATATACTGTTGAGGAACTCTTTAAGGAAATTGAAAAAGTAAAATTTTTCATTGAAGGAATAACAGTAAGTGGTGGAGAGTGTACGTTAAATGAGAAATTCTTAGTGGAGTTATTTGAAAAGGTAAAATCATTAGGTTTAACATGTTATGTTGATACAAATGGTAGTTATGATTTTTTTAAGGACAGAGGTTTAATAAATAAAACAGATAAAGTTATGTTAGATGTTAAGAGTGTAAATAAAAATGAACATATAAGAATAACAGGGAAATCTAATGAGGTTGTTTTAGAGAATTTAAAAGAGCTTCTAAATGAGGATAAGTTATATGAAGTAAGAACAGTTATAGCACCAAATATGAATAATAAAGAAACTGTAGAGATAGTATCAAAAATTATCGGAAATAAATGCAGGTATAAACTTATAAAATATAGAGAATTTGGAGTAAGAGAAGAAGGTATTGAAGTACACGGGAATGAAAGTGTAAAAGATAAAGAAGTAGAAGAATTAAAAAATATTTCAATTAAGAATGGATGCATAAATACAATAATAACCTAAGTTAGATCTAAATAAGGATGATGAGTTATGAATAAAAAAATTATAGATACATTGAAAAATAAAGATATTTATGGGTTTAGACTTGAAATAGATAAAATAGGAAAAGAGATTTTAGAAAAAATACAGGACAATAAATATGATAATAAGGATGTATTTAATATTTATTTTGAAACTTTAAAAGATTTATGGAGTTTAGAAAATAATAAAATAAATTCGTTAGCTGATTTAGAAAAATATTTAGATACAAAAGTAAAAAATAGAAAAAATATAGAAGATTATAGGCTTTTTGATAATAGAAAAAGTTTTTTAAGTTTAAATGATAAAAGTATATCAAAAAAAGCAAGATTAAATAGATATTTATTGTATTTAAATGAATTAATAGTAGAGGAAATATTATTAGATGACTTTAAAAACACCATAGGTGAAAAGAAAATTGAATTTGAACGAGTAATATCTTGTAGAAAAAGAGTGGTTACACCAAAAGGGATAGCTTATAATAATGAACTAAATGAAGTATATATAAAGTTATATTTAATAAGTAAAAATTTTATATATGAAAAGCCATTAAATATAAAATATATAAATATTTATAAAGACAAGCCGTATAAAATATATAGTATGAATGAAATTGAAGCAATGAAAAATAAAGGAAATAAAGAAATGATAATTTTATTTACAGATGGAGATATATTATCATTTAAGGAAAATAATAAAATTGAAGAAAAAGAAATAAAAGAGTATTTTTTTAAAAAAACAAAATAGGGCTAGTAATAGTCCTATTTTAATATATATTTCCGAATTTTTCTAGATGCTTGACTTTGTGAAATATTTAAAGCTTTAGCAACTTTATAAGAACTTTGATATTTATTATAGGCAGCTAAAATTAAAAGGCGTTCAGAGTTTTCAAGATGATTTTTTAAAGAGGGTAAAGTTGTAGTATTATCTATATATTCAGGCATAGTACAATTAAATACTTTTTCTAAGCTTGATGTAGTAATAGCATCAGATTCATTGGAGATGACTATTTTTTCAATAATATGTTCTAATTGACGTAAGTTTCCTGGCCAGTCATAAGTTTTGAGTTGAAGCAAAATACTCTGGGTAAAATAACGATTTAAATTATAACGAGAATTCATTTTATTTAAAAAAATTGTAGCTAAAAATGGAATATCATTTTTTCTATCACGTAGTGGAGGTAAGTTGAATTCTATAACATTTAATCTATAATATAAATCTTCACGAAAATTACCTTGTGTAACCATAGCTTTTATATCTTTATTAGTAGCAGTAATAATTCTAATATCAGTTTTTTTCTTTGAGTTTCCGCCAACAGGAATATAAGTTTTATTTTCAATAAGTTCTAATATTTTACTTTGAGAAGATAGGGGTAAATCACCAATTTCATCTAAAAATAATGTTCCTGTATTAGCAAGTTCAACTAAGCCTTGTTTACCATCTTTAGTAGCACCAGTAAAAGCTCCTTTAGCATAACCAAATAATTCAGATTCAATTAAACTTTCAGGGATAGTAGTACAATTAATAGTAAAAAAAGGGCTGTTTTTTCGAGGACTTAAATTATGAATGAATTTAGCACAAGTAGATTTTCCAGTTCCAGATTCTCCAAGCAATAGAACGGTTACATCAAACTGTGCAATTTTATCTAAATTTTTAAATATATCCATTTTCAGAAAATCATCAAAATTATCTTGTGGTGGATTAGTTATTGAATCTAAATCGGAAGAAGTTATAGAATTAGAACTAATTTGTTTAAGGGATAGATTTAGCATTTCTCTTGCATTCTCAATAACCATTTCGATGTTATTGTTATCATCTAAAATGGGTTTTGCATTTAAAAACAATCTTTTACCATAGATAGTTTCTTGGAATAAAGAAATTTCTTTTTTCTCTTGTAAAACCATAGGAATTATCTGCTTTCCAGATTTTATAGTAGGAGAAATAGTAGATACATGCTTTCCTATAATTTCTTCAGTATCTAAGCAATAATTATTAGAAAAAGCTTTATTGCAATATAAAACTATGCCTTCGTTATTTGTTACAAAGACTTCATAGTATAAATTATCTAAAATTTTTTTATATAAATCTCTATACATAAAAACCTCCTTTAAATAAGTATATCATTTTTAAAATAAAAAAATAGAAATAAAGTATTTTATTTACAGATAAGTAATAAATAAAGAGGATACAAAGTTTGTATCCTCTTTAATATATATTATTTTTTTAGTTCTATGTTTGTAGAAGATTTTCTAGATGAACAACTAGATTTAGAACAACCAGAGCAATTACATCCACCTTTAGCTTCTTTTTTTATATTTTTATAGATTATAAATATAGCTAAAATAACTATTAGAGCTGTTATCATAATTTCAAGTATCATATCTTTTCCCCCTTTAAAATAGAAGTGTTCCAATAGAGAATACTATAAATGAGCAAACCCAGGCTAAAACACATTGGAATGTGAAGGAGAATACCGTCAATTTAGTACCAAATTCTTTTTTCATAGCACCTATTGTAGATACACAAGGTACATATAAAAGAACAAATACTAAGAATGAATATGCTGCAAGTGCAGAATAGAATGTTGGTAGTATAGTTGATAAATCACCAGAGTATACAACTTGCATTGTTGAGATAACTGTTTCTTTAGCTAGTAATCCAGATAGAAGAGAAACAGCTGCTTGCCAATTTCCAAATCCAAGAGGACTGAATATTGGTGCAATGAGTTGTCCAAACTGTGCTAAAAAGCTTTGATTTACATCTGCTGCCATACCATGCATATTAAAGTTTGATAAAAACCAAATAATTACGCTCATTGCGAATATTAAAGTTCCGGCCTTTTTTAAGAAAGCCTTAGCTTTATCCCAAGTTTGTAATCCGATTGAATTAACTCTTGGCATACTGTAAGCTGGTAATTCTATAATGAAAGGTTCTTCATCGTTTTTAAATAATGTCTTCTTAAAGATAATTCCAAAAGTGAATGCAATAAGAACACTTATAAGATATAATGATGCAACTATAAGACCTTGATGATCTTTAAAGAAAATTGAAACGAATACTGAAAAAATAGCAAGTCTAGCATTGCAAGACATTAAAGGTACTAATAAAGCAGTAAGTTTTCGATCTTTTTCACTTTCAAGAGTTCTTGCAGACATCAGAGCAGGTACATTACATCCAAAGCTTATAATAAGCGGAATAAATGCTTTACCTGAAAGTCCCATTTTTCTCATTATTTTATCCATTAAGAAAGCTACTCTCGCCATATAACCACTTTCTTCTAAGAAGGTTATACAAATAAATAGAGTAAGAATAACAGGTAGTAAAACTATGATACTTCCAACTCCACCTACAATACCATCAACTAGAAGTGAGTTAAACCATGGTGCAGTACCAGATAGAAGATGACTAAGCCATGGCATTAAATTTTCATTTAATAATCCATCTAGTAAATCCGAAATAGGCTGCCCCACCCACGCAAATGTTAATTGGAACATAATAGCTATAGCTATTATAAATAATGGAAAAGCTAAAATAGGATGTAAAAAGAATTTATCTAACTTTTCAGTAAAAGATCTTTTTATTTCAGTTGAAGAATTAATTGATTTTTTCAATACATCCTCAATAAAGTTATATGCCTCTTTTTCAGTTTCAAATTTAAATCTTTCATTTGAAGTAGAGCTTTTAAATGTTTTATTTTCTAAAACTTGTATAAGTTCCTTTATTCCAGTTTTTTTAGCAGCAGAAATAGGAATTATAGTAACATCCATTTCAGATGAAAGCTTTTCATAATCAATTATAAATCCGTTATTTTCTAAAACATCTACCATATTTACGGCTAAAATTATTGGTTTATTAAATTGTTTTAATTGTGTCGTCAGATAAAGGTTTCTATCTAATTTTGAACCATCTACAATGTTCAAAATAACATCAACATCATCATTTAAAAGAAATTCTTTAGCTACCTTTTCTTCGTTAGAAAAAGTATCCATAGCATATATACCAGGTAAATCTACTATTTTAATATCTTTTAAAAATCCTTCTTTTTTTTCAACTGTAACACCAGGCCAGTTTCCTACATATTGATTAGAGCCTGTTAGTGCATTAAAAAGGGTAGTTTTCCCAACATTAGGATTACCCAGTAAAGCAACAGTAGTCATTATTTCATTCCCCCCAAGTCATTATCTTTTGTTAATTAAACAAGTTGTATATTTTTAGCATCATTTTTTCTAATAGCTAAGTCAAAACCTCTAAAAGAGATTATTAATGGATCTTTAAAAGGTGATAAAGCCTTTAATTTTACTTCTGTTCCTTCTAAACAGCCTAAGGCTAATAATCTTTTAGCTAACTTCTGATCTCCATTTATAGAAAGGATTGTCCCAGATTCTCCTATTTTTAAATCACTTAAACTCATTTATACACACCTCACAATGAAATTCATTATCATTTCTTACTTATAATATATGCTAAATGATAACCGATGTCAATAAAAAATGAAAAAAAGATGAATAAAAATAATAAAATAATAAAAAAATAAATAGTTAAAAACTTATGGTGATTTTAAATGAATTTAATGAGATAATAGATAATAAAAAAATTAGTACTAGATTAGGAGGAAAATAAATGGAAAAAAGAATTGCAGCATTTTTTGATATAGATGGAACGCTTTATAGAGAAGGACTTATAACGGAAGTATTTAAAAAAATGATAAAATATGAGTTAATAGAGCAGGAAAGATGGTTTAATGACGTAAAACCAGAATATATAAAATGGGATAGAAGACAAGGTGATTATGATAATTATCTTTTAAAGATGATTGAAATATATATAGAAGCAATAAAAGGGCTATCAAAAAGTCAATTAGAATTTATTGCAGAGAGAGTTATTGAACAAAAAGGCGATAGAGTGTATACTTTTACTAGAGATAGAATAAAATGGCATAAAGAGCAAAATCATGTAGTCATAACTATTTCAGGTTCACCAAGTGAATTAGTTAAAGAAATGGCTAATAAATATGGATTTGACGATTATAAAGGAACTATATACATAACAGATGAAAATGGTAACTATACTGGTGAAAATATTCCTATGTGGGATAGTGAAAGTAAACAAAGAGCAATAAATGAATTAGTTCAAAAATACAATATTGACCTTTCACAAAGTTATGCATATGGAGATACATCAGGCGATTATACTATGTTTAAAGAAGTAGCTAATCCATATTGTATGAATCCAACAAAAGAATTATTAAAACTTGCATTAGAAGATGATGAGCTTAGAGAAAGAATTAATATAGTAGTTGAAAGAAAAGATGTAATATATAAATTAAAGGTAGATGATATTGAATTTAATTAGAAATGAGTGGGTACTGTGATAATAAAAGAGAATCGGATAAAATTAAACCATGTTAATAGAGAATTTATGCTTAAAAGTGATGGGAAAATAGATGCTAGAGAAATTATATTTTTTGATTTAGAGCATTATGTATATAAAAAGCCTAAATGTATAGGTGTTTTTGGAGCGTGTATATATGATGAAATTAAAAATGAACTTCTAGTTACTCAGTATATGATTGAAAATAAAAAAGAGGTTAGGGATATTTTAGTTCTAGCTTTAAAATATTTTAAGCAAATGAAAGAACATGGAAAAAAAGCAATATCAACTTTTTCTGGAAATAATGATTTTACAGTAATAAATTATTTATTTAATAAGTATAAAATCGATTATGATTTTGAAGAAGAATTTAATTCAATAGATTTACAAAAGTACTATGAAAGAGAAATGGGAACATCTATAGGTCTTAAGAATCTTGAAAAGAAGTTTGATATAGATAGACAAGGAGAGGTGATGAGCGGATCGACCCTTGCAAAAACTTTTTACAAAGTACTAAAAGATTCTGAATATATAAAAAGAATGCCTTATGAAAAAATAGAAAAAATTCTTTTATATAATGAACAAGATGTAGTTAATCTGTATCATATATTTTTAAATTGGAATAAATATGTGATTAAAGAAGTAGTATTAGAAGAAGAAATATTAGAGGATAAAATAAAAGAAGATAAAGAATCAGAAGATTAAAAAAGCAGTTATTTAATAACTGCTTTTTTAATCTTTTATTATGTAGAAATATATAGTGAGCAAAATACCTATTTTAAAATATATTATTAATATATGAGTAAAGGGGTATATAAAATGATAAGGAATATTGATGAAGAAACTAAGAAATATATTAAAATTATAGTGTTAGCAGTAGTTAGTTGTCTTGGATATTATTTGATTTTTGGTAATGGAAATGAATTGTTGAATTCAATTGCGGATAATATTCTTAGTATACCAATTACTATAATTTTTACATGGTTATTTATAGATAATATGCTTGAAAAGAAAGAAAGAGAAAAAAAGAAGGAAAAATTAAATATATTATCAGGTGTCTTTTTTGGCGAATTTGGTACAGCATTATTAACAGAATTTATAAGATGTGATGATAATTGTGAGGATTTAAAAGAAAAAGCAAAGATAACAGAGGAGTGGGAAGATAGAAATTTCAGTGAATTAGAAGAGTTTTTTGAAGAGCATGATTATAATATAATTGGAAGAAATATAGATGTGAAAATTTTGAAAGAGATAATTGATAATGGAAGAGATTTTATGATAGATATATTATTTAATTCAGCAATAGGATTAGGTGAAGAATTTACGCAAGTAGTAATAGATACGCTTCATTTAAGAGAGGAAATTGAAGATTTAGAGGATATTAATAATATTTCAGATAATGAAATATTACATTTAGAGGAAGATATTTCACAAGTGTATAGATGTTTATCTATAGGATGGGTAAAATATATTAAAAATTTAAGCGGAGTGTATCCACATTTATTTATGAAAGCTTTAAAAAAATCTCCATACAATGGTTGTTTAGTAAAACAAAAGAAATATGGGATAAATAGTTATACTAAATAAAATATTTAAATTTTAATTGATACTTTTTTTAGTGATGTGTCATAATGAAAAGAGAAAAATTAACTGAAGGATACATGGAGGGAGTTCATGGATTTAGAAATTTTAAAGAAACAAATATTAATAGGAAGCTCAAGTTTAACAAGAGAACAAGCAGAGGAAATTATTAAAAAGAAGGCTGTTAATGGATTAAAAGGAAAATCTATAAATGGTATATATAATTTATATGGAAAGGTATCAAATATAAGTAGAGACGAAGAAACTTATATAAAGATAGATACTAAAACTAGTAAAATAATTAAATCATCTTGTACATGTAAAAGATTTGAAGAGAATAGAAAAGAATATGATAGATATATGTGTATGCATATTATTTCCACAATAGAGCTTTTTTATAAAATAGCAAAGAAGAAGGAAAAGAAAGTATTAGAAAATAGAGAAGGAAAGAAGTATAAACTACAGGTTAAAATAAAAGTTATAGAGAATAATGGAGTCAATTCATTTTTATGTAGTTTTAGTATTGGAGAAAAGTATTTTATACCAATTTTAGATTTAAGAGGTTTTGTAGAAGCATTTTTAAATAAGAAAAAATTTAAAATAACAGATTTAGAATGGCTAGATCCACGAATTGATACTATAGAAAATAAAATTTTGAATTTTATAATAAGTAAAAAAGAAAAGATAACAGGAAATAGCTTAAAGGTTTATAAAAATGAGTTGAAAAATTTTCTATCAAACTTAAATGAATGTAGTGTAAATTATAAATTTATAGATTACAATGGACATGTTTTAAAAGAAGATGTTCCAATAAGTTTAGCTATGTCTATAAAAGAAGATAAGATTACTTTAAGACATCATAATAAATTTCCAGTATTTCTAAGTGAAGATGTTGTTTTATTTGATAGAAATATATATATTCCTAGTGAAAATCAGTTAAATGCATATAAGGATATATATAATCAATTTTTAAAAAATAGAGAAATTAAATATGAAAATACAATATTTGAGTTAGAGAAAATAATAAATAAAGTGAAAAAAATTACAAATGATGTTTTTCTTGATTCTAATATAAAAGAATTAAAGAGAGAAGGAATTAAAACTAATATTATTTTTGAAGAAGAAAATAGAGTAAAAATAATGATTAATTATTTTAGTAACTTTATAGATATAGAAGATAAGAAAGAAGTATCCTTTTTTAGAGATAAAGCTTTTGAGGAAATTATAAAAATAACTTTAGCTAAGTATGGAATAAGAAAAGAAAGAGATAAGTTTTATTTTAGAGGCGAAGATGAAGAAAAATTTAAACTTTTAAGAGATGGGAAGAAAGAGTTAAATGGTTTAAATATAAAGTTTAAGGATAGAGAGAAAATTATAAATAGAAATAAAATAAAAAGTTCCATAAAAAGCAATAAAGATGGATATAAATTAAAATATCTTATAGAAGGGCTTGATGAAGAAAATCTAAGATGGATAAATAGAGAGAAAAATAAAGGGATAGATTTTTTGAAAATAGATAATATGTTTATCGATTTAACAGATGAAAAAATGAAAGAATTTTTAAATTTAATAGAAGAACTTCAACTTTATTCTGGAAATGAAGAAGGGATTTTAATAGAAAAAAATAAATTGCTTTATTTAGAAGAAAGATTAAAAGATAGAAATTTAGATTTTGTAGAGTCAGAAGAGATAGCAAATAAAATCATAAACAAGATTATAAATAAGGAATTTAAAAGAAAATTAATTCCAAAAGAATTTAAGGGTGAGCTTAGAGAATATCAAAAAGAAGGATTTAGATGGTTAAATGAGATATTACCATTGGGGTTTGGAGGAATACTTGCAGATGATATGGGACTCGGGAAAACAATACAAATAATTGCATATATACTTTCACAAAAAAAGAAAAAATTCTTAATTATAGCTAAAACATCACTTATATATAATTGGCTAGAAGAATTCAAAAAATTTGGACCAAGTTTAAAAATAGGGCTTTGTCATGGAGAAAAAAATAAAAGAAGAAAGGCATTAGAAAATTTAAAAGAATATGATGTTATATTAACGACTTATGGAAATGTAAAAAATGATATTGAAATATATAGAAGTATAAAATTTTTTAATATAATAATTGATGAAGCACAGACTATAAAGAATGCAAAATCACAAGTTAAAATGGCTTTAAAAGAATTAAAATCTGAGGGGAATATAGGGATAACAGGAACTCCCATAGAAAATAATTTATTAGAGTTATGGTCAATATTTGATTTTATAATGCCGGGATATTTATTAGAAGAAAATGAGTTTAAAAAAAGGTATATGGAAGAAGACAATAGTGAAGAATTAAAAAGCCTTATAACACCATTTATTTTAAGAAGAGTTAAAGGAGCAGTTTTAAAGGAACTTCCTGAAAAAATAGAAAAAAATTATTATATAGAATTATCAAAAGATGAAAAAATATTATATAAAAATGTAGTAAAACAGATTAAGGAAGAAAAAAATCTTGGGGGATTAATAAAACTGAGACAATTAGTATTATCACCAAACTTAATAGTTCCAGAGTATAAAAAAACATCGTCTAAAATAGAAGCTTTAAAAGAACTAGTAACAGAATTGATGAAAGAAGGAAAGAAAGTACTTGTATTTTCTCAGTTTGTATCTGTTTTAAAAGAAATAGAAAAGGAACTTTTGAAAAATCATATTAACATAAATTACTTAGATGGAAGTATTGATGCAAAGGAAAGAATACAAATAGTAAATAATTTTAATGAACAAAAAGAAGCAGGAGTTTTTTTAATATCGCTGATGGCTGGAGGCGTAGGAATAAATTTAACAAGTGCCAGTGTAGTTATTCATTTTGATCCTTGGTGGAATCCAAAAGTTCAAGAACAAGCAAGTGATAGGGCTTATAGATTTGGACAAAAAAACAAAGTGAATATAATAAAATTTATAGCAAAAGATACCATAGAAGAACAAATAATAAAATTGCAAGAAGAAAAAGAGGAACTTATAGATAATATTATAGATGATAAAAAGATGGATGGAAAAACACTAAAAAGATTAAGTGAAGAAGAGTTAAAAGAAATTCTTTTAAATTAAATAGGAGAAGTAATTTCCCCTATTTAATTTTCAATAGATATATTTTTCCCATCACTAGAAAGAATAATAGAACCGGTTAAATCAGTTCTTAGAAGCGGAATGTTATTAGAGTTTAAAAGTTCTATAACACTTGAACTAGGGTGATTATAAGAGTTATTGTACCCACAAGATGCAATAGCTAATTTAGGAGATACTTCACTTAAAAAATATTCATCTAAAGAGGTATTTGAGCCATGATGTCCGAGTTTTAAAACATCAGATTGAATTGGTAATTTATTTGAAAGTAAATAATCATTTACCTCTTTTTCAGCATTACCAGTAAATAAAAAGGAAGTTTCCTTAAAGGTTATTTTTATAACAGAGGAGTAGTTATTTAAATTTTCAGTTTCTAAACCTTTAAAGGGATAAAATATATCGACTCTAATATCATCACCTAAGTTAATGGAGGCGGTATCTTGATTTAAGATGGTTATTTGCAGATTCTGTCTATTTAAAGAATTAATTAAGTCAGAAAATTCTTCAGTTTCAACAGATACGTGAGGAGCATAAAATTTTTTTACTTTTATTGTATCTATAATTTCATCCATATTACCTATATGATCTTCATGGGGATGAGTAGAAACTAAAAAATCGATATCTTTTAATTTTAATTGTTTTAAGTAAGAGAGAATTTTATCTTCAGAACTTTTAGGTCCAGAATCAATTAAAATTGTATTATCCATATATTGAATTAAAGTTGAATCACCCTGTCCAACATCTAAAAAATAGACGTAGAGTTTATCAGATTTTGGAGTCTGGATGAACTTATTGATTAAAAATAGAGTACTAAAGATTAATAAACAATAAAATAAAAATTTAGGGAATTTCTTCATAAGACCTCCTGAATATTTATATATTTTAATTATTGCCAAAAAATAAAATTTGCGTAAACTTTTTTAAAATATTATAATTAAATAAAAAACTAGAGGTGAATGAATGGGAATTTTTAAATATATAAGATATGGATTTTGTATGACAAGCTTAAAATTAAAGAGTTATAAATTTAATAAGATAAGAAAAAATGAAGGTGAAGCAGAAGCATTTAAGTATGCTCAATCAGTATTTTTAGAGTGGAGTGAAGATACTCTAAGGATTATAGGAATAGATGTTGAAATTATAGGGAAAGAGAATATACCAAAGGAAACTTGCGCATTTGTTGGAAATCATCAAAGTGTATTAGATATTCCAGTATTAAAGCATGCACTTAGAGATAGAACGATAGGGTTTATAGCAAAGAAAGAAGCTTTAGAATATCCTATATTAGGGTTTTGGATAAAGAATACAAATTGTGTACCATTAGATAGAAGTAATCCAAGAGAAGCAATAAAAGTAATAAGTAAAGGTGCTGAATACATAAAAGAAGGATATAATATGATTATTTTTCCAGAAGGGACAAGATCTAAAGATGGAGAAGTTCATGAATTTAAAAAAGGAAGTACAAAGCTTGCAACAAAGGCAAAGGCTCCTGTAGTACCATTTTCTATTAATGGAACAGCTAAATGTTTTGAAGATACTAAAAGATTCAAAGAGGGAAAGGTGACAATTGTATTTGGAGAACCAATTTATACTAGTGAAATAAGTAAAGAAGAAGAGAAAAATTTATCATCAAAATTAGAGAAAATTGTAAAAGAAAATATAATAAGAGTTTAAAACTAAGTGAATTACACTTAGTTTTTTTTATTATTATAAAAATTAAATTAAAAAAGAAGGAGAAAAAGTTGAAAAAAATTATATTAAGAGTTAAAATATTAATAAAGAGTTAATAAAATTAATAAAGGATGAATAAGGGATGAAAAAAAGAATGTATTTAATTTCAATAGCATTATCAGTAATATTGATAGGAATGCTAGGGTGCGGAAAAAAAGAGGAAGAGGTTAAATCGAGAACTGAATTATTTATGGGAACTGCAATAAGTGTGAAAATATATAATGGAAAAGAGGAAGTTTTAAATGAAGCTTTTGAGAAAGTAAAAGAAATCGAAGACAAAGTTAGTATAAATAAAAATGAGACTGAAGTGTATGAAATAAATAAAAATGCTGGAATTAAAAAAGTAAGTGTTAGTGATGATACATTTGAAATAATAGAAAAAGGGTTAAAATATTCTGAAATGTCCAATGGGAAATATGACATAAGCATTGGTCCTATAGTTAAGCTATGGAGTATTGGATTACCAGAAGCAAAAATACCAACACAAGAAGAGGTTAATAAAACACTAGAATACGTAGATTATAGAGATATAGAATTAAATAAAGAAACTAAAGAGGTATTTTTAAAGGAAAAGGGAATGATTTTAGATTTAGGAAGTATTGCAAAAGGGTATGCAGCAGATCAAATAGCAGAAATTTTAAAAGAACAAAAAATAGAAAAAGCTATTATAGATTTAGGAGGCAACATATATGCTATGGGAACAAAAGAAAAGGACAAGCCATGGAAAATTGGAATACAAAATCCTTTTTCAGAGAGAGGTGATGTAGTTGGATCAGTTTATGTGGAGAATAAATCAGTTGTAACTACGGGGATTTATGAAAGATTTATTGAAGAAGAGGGAAAAAAATATCACCATATATTAGATCCTAAAAAAGGATATCCATATGAGAGTAATATCGCAGGAGTAAGTATTATATCTGATAAATCCATAGATGGAGATGCATTATCCACATTAATATTTACTTTGGGAATAGATGAAGGGTTAAAATTTATTAATGAGTTAAATGGAGTTGAGAGTGTTTTTGTAGATAATAATAAAAATATATATCTATCAGATGGATTAGAAAATAATTTTGAACTTATAAATAAAGATTTTAAGAAGGAATAGGTGGAAAAGGGTGAACTTAGAAAGTTTGAAATATTTTAATGATGTAGTTGAGTTGAAGAGTATATCTAAGGTTGCGAAGAATTCACATATTTCTCAACCAGCTTTAAGTCATCAACTGTTTAAATTAGAAAATGAATTTAATTTACAGTTATTAGAGAGAAGTAATAAGGGCGTTGAAATAACAGAAAGAGGAGAAGTTGTATACAATTATTCTAAAAAAATTCTAGCATTATATGAAGAATTACATAAGGAATTAAATAAAAATGAAAAAGAAAAGAGAGAATTAAGGGTTACAAATACAAGTCCATATATAAACTATATTTTTTCAGCTATAGCAGGAGGAATTGGAAGTATATTCAATAAATACAATGTAGAAATGAATAAAAACCTAGTAAATGGAGGACATATCTTACTTATAAATGAAAAGTCAGATATTATTATAGGAAGTGAACAATTGCATGATGAAGATTTGAAATCAGAGTTTGCAGGTAAAGATGAATTGGTTTTAGTGAGTAAAACTAAAATAGATAATTTAGAGAATATGAGAGTAGGAATATTAGATTATAAACATTGTAAAAAATTTGAGGAATATGTAGATAAAAATAATTTAAATATAGCATTAAAAAGCAATTCAATAGCTATTATCATGGGATTTCTAGAAGGAAAAGATACCTGTGCCATATTACCTAGAATAGAAATTCAAAAAAAGATTAATGATGGAGAAATATTTATTGAAAGATTAGAGGAATGTTATTATAACCTTTATATATCATATAGAAAAAATATTGATAAAAATATAGAGGAAAGAATTAATGGGCTAAAGGAAAGAATAGATATTTTATTAAAATAAGGTATTTAAAAAAGTTATACATAATTAAAAGTTTTTATAACCAATAAAAGGGAAAGTTGGCTTAAGCAAGATAAATAAGCATTTGAAGAGGAATATAAGAAGAAAAAGATATAAAAAACTCCTGTAGACAAGGTAGATATATGAATATAGAATGAATCCATGTAGATAGAGATATAGAAGGGATTGATAAAATTATGTCGACTAAAATAGTTATTTTAGGTGCAGGATATGCAGGAGTACATGCAGCTAAAAAATTGGGAAAGAAGTACAAAAAAAGAAGTGATGTGGAAATTACATTAATAGATAAAAATCCATATCATACATTAATGACAGAATTACATGAGGTAGCAGGAGGAAGAGTTCCAGAAGAATCTGTAAAGATTGAACTAGGAAGAATCTTTCATAGAAGTAAAGTCAATGTAGTTGTTGATTTTATAGAAAAAGTAGATACAGATAAAAAAGTAATTAAAACAAAGCAAGGAGAGTTTGAATATGACTATCTAATGCTTGGAATGGGAAGTGAACCAGCGTTCTTTGGTGTACCAGGAGTTAAGGAGAATGGATTTACGTTATGGTCTCTAGAAGATGCATTAAAGATAAAATCACACATTGAAAATAGAGTGAGGGAAGCTTCTTTTGAAAGAAATAAAGAAAAAAGAAAGAGAATGCTAACTTTTGTTGTTGCAGGTTCTGGATTTACTGGAATTGAAATGGCTGGAGAGCTTTTAGAATGGAAAGATACTTTAGCTAAAAAGTATAGAGTAGATGTAAAAGAAATTAGAATATTAGTAGTTGAAGCTATGGGAACTATTCTTAATATGTTAGATAGAAAACAAGCTGATAAAGCAGAGAAATACATGATTAAGCATGGAGTAGAAGTTTTAAAAGATTCACCTATAACTGAAGTTACTAAAAATACAATTAAGCTTAAAGATGGTGGAGTTATCCCAACAGAGACATTAATTTGGACATGTGGAATTCAAGCTAATAATGATTTAGATGAATTAGAGGTCGAAAAAGCTAGAGCTGGAAGATACAAAACAAATGAATACATGGAGGCTATAGGAAAAGATGGCGTTTATGTAGTTGGAGATTTAGCATACACAGAGGATGAAAAGGGAAATGGTAATCCTCAAATAGTTGAAGCAGCAGAACAAACTGCAGTAGCAGCAGCTAAAAATATAATAAATGCAATAGAAGGAAAAGCTGAGAAAGTTAAATTTAAGCCAAACTATCATGGATTTATGGTATCTATAGGTGGAAGATATGCTGTAGCTAATCTTATGGGAATAAAGCTTTCAGGATTCTTTGCAATGGTTATGAAACATCTTATAAATATGGTTTATCTATTTAGCGTAAATGATGTACATGCAGTATATAATTATTTACAACATGAATTCTTTGCTATGAAGGAAAGAAGATGTATTATGAGAGGTCATCTTTCATCTAAAGGAAACAGATTATGGCTAGTACCTCTTAGGGTTTATATAGGAGTTTTATGGTTATTTGAAGGACTTAAAAAACTTATTGGTGAAGAAACGTGGAAAGAAACATTTAAAATGGCAGAAAGCGCATTTAATGGGGCTGATGGAATTATAGATGGAACAACTTCTTATGTAGCAGCATTGGGTGATAATTTAACTATTGGATGGGATAGTTGGATGAAAATGGGGAATGTGAAAATGCCATTTACTTGGCTTCAAGATACAGTATCGGGTGCATCAGCAACTACAGATGCAGCTTTAGCTAATATGCCAGAACCGATATTTGAAACTATGCCAAAATTCTATGAATCTATAATGCAAGTATTTATGCCAAATGCAGAAATTGCAGTATGGGCACAAAGAGTAGTGGTGCTTATGGAAATTGGAATTGGATTATGTTTAATTGCTGGATTATTTACATTCTTGGCGAGTGCAGGATCAGCATTTATGACTGTGAACTTTATATTCTCAGCAATGGCAGGATTTGATATATTATGGTTTACATTTGGAAGTATCGCATTAATGAGTGGTGCAGGAAGAACATTTGGTCTTGATTATTACGTAATGCCATGGATTAGTCGAATTACATCGAATTTCTGGATGGGCAAAAGAGAGCCAATATATGATATACATGGAAAAGGAATATGGAATTTAACAGAAAAAGAAGTATCAGATAAAGCATCTATAGATGCATAAAAATTATAAAAGAGTTACTAAAGATGTTATGCTTTAGTTAAGAGTAAGAAAAAGGTTGTGTTATAAAAAATTTGAAATTTAGATTTTTAATTTGATTATCTTGAATTAAAAAAGAGAGCACAGCCTTTTATTCTTGCGAAAACTGAAAGTTGAGGTGTTTTAAAAGTGAAAGGGTTTTGGAAGGATTATCCTGAAATATATGGAGAAATAGAAGCAGTAAAAGAGATTATTGAAAAAAATGCAAAATGTAAAGATAAAATTATAGAAAATAGCATAACAGAATTATTGGGATCTGGTGGGAAAATGTTAAGGCCAGGATTTACAATATTAGCTTCTAAGTTTGGGGAATATAATGAAGAACGAACAAGAGCTTTAGCATCTGTAGTAGAAATGTTCCATATGGCAACGCTAGTACATGATGATGTAATTGATGATGCAGAGCTTAGACGAGGAAAAGAAACAGTACAGAGTAAGTATGGAAAAAACTATGCTGTATATATAGGAGATTATCTTTTTTGTCTTTGTTTTAAAACTCTTGCAATGACTAAAAATTTAAATAGAGATGTTACGGTAGACACGAAAGTTATGTCAAGAATATGCTTAGGTGAAGTAGAACAGTTAAATTCAAGATATAAAAGAGATATAACAATAAAGGAATATCTAAAAAGAGTATCAGGAAAAACAGCGGAATTATTTTCGTTGAGTTTATACATAGGGGCAGTGGAAAGTAATTTAGATAATAAAACTTCAAGAATTTTTTGGGAGATTGGTCATAACATAGGTATGGCATTTCAAATAATAGATGATATTTTAGATTTAGTTGGAGAAAAACATAAAACAGGAAAACTAATAGGAAATGATTTAAGAGAAGGAATATATACATTACCTGTTCTTTTAGCATTAAAAGATGATAGGAAAGAAATGGAAAGTATTTTGAGAGAAGAGTATTCAGATGATGAAATAAAGAGTGTTACTGAATATTTGGAAAAGGAAAAGTATATTGAGAAATCTTTTGATATAGCTAATAAGTATTCAGAGAAAGCAATTAGGAATATAAGGATGTTGCCATCAAACACATATAGAGAAATTCTTTTAGAGATAACAGAAAAAATGTTACAAAGGAAAAATTAATATGGGATATATAGAGTTTGAGAATGTAGATAAGAGTTATGGAAAAACAAAAGTATTAAAAAATATTAGTTTTTCTATAAAAAAAGGAGAAATAGTTTCTATATTAGGTGAGAGTGGAAGTGGAAAATCTACTATTTTAGAGAGTTTATGTGGGTTTAAAGAAATTGATAATGGGAAAATTTACATTGATGGAGAAGAAATATCAAAAAAAGAACCAAAAGATAGAGATATATCAATGATTTTTCAAAACTATGCGTTAATGCCACATTTGAATGTTTATGAGAATATAGCACTAGGAATGAAAATTCGTAAGGAAAAAAAGAAAGATATAGAAAGAAAGGTTCTTTGGGCAGCAGATATTTTAGAGTTAACTAAATATCTAAAAAGAAAACCAAAAGAACTTTCGGGGGGACAAAAACAAAGAGTTGCAATAGGGAGAGGGATAGTGAGGAACCCAAAGGTATTTCTTATGGATGAGCCATTATCTAATTTAGATTATAATTTGAAAATGGAAACTGCTAAAGAAATAGTAAGTTTAAATAAAAAAATAAATGGAACAACTATTTATGTAACACATGATCAAGAAGAAGCAATATTAATTTCAGATAGATTAATAATAATAAGAAATGGGGAAATTGAACAAATAGGAACCCCGGAAGAAATTTATAAAAATCCAGAAAATAAATTTGTTGCAGAATTTTTAGGAAGACAAAAAATAAATTTTTTAAAGTTAACTGTAGGGGAAGAAAATTATTTAGAAAATATAAAAATAAACTTATTTGAAGCTTTAGAAAAAGGAAAATACACAATAGGTGTGAGACCAGAAAATATAAAAATAAATGAAAATGGATTTTTAGAAGGAATTATAGAAGATATAAGATATTTAGGAAGTGAATATCTTATCAAAATAGATTTAAATGGGAAGTCTATCAGAGCAAAAATATTAGAAAATAAGTATAAAGCAAAAGATAGGGTAAAAATATCTTTTGATTTAGATAAAATAAATATATTTAGGGATTAGAGAACAGGAGAGAAGAATTATGAGAAAAAAGTTAGTAGTTGGGTTGTTATTAGGAAGTAGTATATTATCAATGGTTGCTTGTGGAAGTGGAGAAAAAAAGGAAGAGAGCAAAATTGGAGGAACTATAAAGGTTGTAACTAGTAAAACTGATGGGGATGAAATTTTAGAAGAAGTAGAAAAGAAATTTAAAGAAAAATATCCAGAGGTTGAAGATGTTATATTTGAATCATCTAGTGATTATGACAATCATATTAGAACTAGAATGAATACAGAAGATTATGGTGATGTCTTATTTGTGCCATTTAGTATGAGTGGAACACCAGACAAGTATGGAGATTATTTAGAGCCATTAGGAAAAGTAGATGAATTAGATGATAAATATATAGATGTAACAGAAGCGGATTACGATGGAGTGGCATATGGTATTCCTACTGCATTAAATTCATTAGGAATTATTTATAATGAAGATGTTTTAAAGGAAGCAGGAGTAGAAAAAATGCCAACATCTTTAGAAGAGATGGTAGAGGCTTGTGAAAAAATTAAGAAGAATACTGATGCTATACCATTTTATACAAATTATAATAGAACACTTGGTGTATGGGGTGGAGCTTTAACTTCATATGGAGGAGAAAATTATAGATCAGAAACTTTGAAAAAGGGTACAGCTTTTGAAGATGGACAACCTATAAGAGAAGTTATGGATTTATTTTATGAATTATCTAGTAAGGGATTAGTAGAAGAAGATCCTATGACTGGTGATTATGGAAAGTCACAGCAGATGTTAGCTGAAGGAAAAGTAGCAATGTTTATGATGGGGTCACAAGAATTAGTAGAAATAAGAGCACAGGCTAAGAATAAAGACAGCATAAAAATAGGATCTTTTCCAATAAAGATTAATGGAGAAACATCTATAGCATTTGGAGCTCCAGAAGTAATAGGGATAAATAAAAATAGTGGGAATAAAGAAACTGCAAAGGCATTTGTCGAGTTTATAACATCAAGAGAAAGTGGATATGCAGAAAGCTTAGCAGGACTTGCGCCTAATATTGAATCTTTAACTAAAGAGGAAAAAGAAGCTTTGAAAAATAATAATGTAGTTTTAACAGCGCCTCAAGTAGAACCAGAAGTAGATGCTAAATATACAAAGATTGCAAAAGATGCAGATGTAGCTAGATTAAATGGAGTATTACAAAAATCAATAAATATAGGATTATATCCAAAAGATAATGAAAGTTATGAGGAATTTATCAAAAATTCTGAAACTAAGTGGGAAAAAGCTGTAAAAGATAATGAATAGTAGAAGTTTTAAAGAAAGAAAAGTTTTAATTACTTTTCTTTCTTTGCCTATAATTTTACTTCTTTTATTTGGAATTATTCCTATGGTGAAACTTATATATTATAGTTTTACAGACTGGAATGGAATGGGAAGTGGAGAAAATATAGTTTATTTAGATAATTATATTAAAATTTTAACCAATCCAAAATATTTAGAAGTATTTAAAAATTGTATTTATTATTTGATTTCAGGATTACTACAAATAATAATTGGATTTATGTTAGCATATAGTCTTTCTGAAAAATTAAGAGGAAAAAGTTTTTTTAAAGGGATATTTATATTACCAATATTAATTAGTGGAGTTACTATATCTATGATGTTTAGAGTAGTTTTTTCACCAGATGGAACATTAAATGGAATTTTAACTATGTTAGGTTTGGAAGAATATATAAGATATTGGCTAGGAGATCCTAAGATAGTGAATTGGTCCTTAGCATCTATATCTTTGTGGAGATATACAGGACTTAGTTTTATTCTTTATTTAGGAGCCATAGCAGCTATACCAAAAGAATATTTTAAAGTAGTTTCCATTGAAGGTGGACGAGCATTAGAAAAAATAAAATATGTTATATTGCCTAATATAAAAACAACTATAAAAATAAATTTATTAATGCTTTTGATTGGTGTAGTTTCTGTTTTTGATATTCCTATGATAATGACAGAAGGATCGAATGGAACAAGTACAGTTATTTTGAAAACTATGGATATAGCATTTAAAGATAAAGATTTTGGATTAGCATCAGCTATGGCAGTCATAGTAAGTTTAATAATTATATTAATTAGTTTAGTTAGATATTTAATTAAAAAGAGAGTGAAGAATGAAGAGAGTTTATATTAAAGGATTAAAATATGGATTACTGATATTGTGGGCTATTGTAATTTTAGTACCTATTTTGACAGTTTTAATTGGGTCGTTTAAAAGTTATAGCGAATTTAATAGTACTGGAGGACTAGAATTTTCAGTTAATCCTACACTAGAAAATTATAAGAGAGCATTTTTTCATGGGAAGATGCTTTTAGGGTTTATTAATAGTTTTATATTAGTTTTAGGAGGGTGTTTAGGGACAATAATACTAGGAAGTATGTTAGCTTTTTGCTTAAATAGATTTGATTTTAAATTTAAAAAAGTTATATTGCTGATGTATATATTAGTTTCTATAGTGCCTATAGAAATTTCACAAGTTACGACATTTAAAATAATAAATAATTTAGGTTTATATAATACGAGAATAGCACCAATTATATTATATATGAGCATAGACATGGTTACATTATTTATCTATATGCAAATGCTAGAGAAGATACCAAGAGATATAGATAGAGCATATATCTTAGAGGGAGGAACAGTTTTTGGACTTTTTAAAGATATTATATTTAAAATATTAAGGCCAGCTACATTTACAGTGTGTTTGCTTAAGATGATTAGTATATATAATGATTTTTATATTCCATATTTATATATGCCAAAAGAAGGATTAAATACAGTTTCTCAAACTATATTTAAATTTATGAGTACTAGTAAAATTGAATGGAATGTGATTTGTGCAGGAGTAATTATAAGTATTATTCCAATGATTATACTTTTTGTATTTTTACAAAAAAAAATTTATTCAGGAATTGTTGAAGGAAGTGTAAAGGGGTAAAATGGTTAGATTTTTTAAGAAAATGTATACGGTAATAGAATTGAGAACAGGGTTTGCAACGGGATTACCAATTTTAAGTGCAGGATTATTTGGAGCTTATTTAAAGGGAAGTTTAGATATATTATTGTTAGCGTTAATGTTTATATCAGGTTTTAGTTTTAATATAGTTGCGAATATTGCTAATGAGATAAGAGGATATTTAAAAAATGAAGAAACAGAAGAAACTTTAACAGGTCATAAGGGAAGTGAGGGCCTTGCAAGAGGAGATGCTAATCTAAAGGATGCAATCATAGCTTTAGGGATATTTCTTATGCTAGGAGCTGGTAGTGGGCTTTTAATAGTGTTTATAACTAAAGATATTATGATTTTAATTATTGGAGTTGTAAGTGCATTAGCAGCATTATGTTATTCATTAGGACCTAAACCATATATAATATATCCAGTTGGAGAAGTGGTTTCAGGAATTTTTGTTGGTGGAGTAAGCAGTTTAGTTTCGGCGTATATTCAATTTGAAAGTTTAAATTTAGGACTAGTACTATATTCAATTATTGGTGTATTTATGACTATATTTTTAATGGCTACAAATAATACATCAGATTATAATAAAGATATGGGAAGTAGGACTACATTACCACATGTAATTGGATTTGAGAATTCTATAAAAATATTATTACCAGAAGGGATGATGATGGTTTTAGCATTTATAAGTATTGGAATCTTAGGACATTTGAATATTGGAATGATAGTTATAGGATTAATTGTAATTTATTATTTTGGATATGAAAAATGGTATAAGGAATATTCAAAGATAAGAGAGCCATTTAAAGAAATGGGCAGAATATGGGGACCAAGACCTCTACTTTTAATTTATAGTTTTAATTTAACTATGTCAGGGATGTTCTTAATAGGAATTATATTAAAAGGAGTGGGAATATGAATATTAGTGTAATAAATACGAATCCATTGAGTATATCAATTATTTTAGGAAAAAAATTAGGGCTATTTAGAGAGTTAAATTTATCAATAATAGAGGATTTTAAATTTATAGGAGAAAATCCTTATATGGAGGGTAAATCTGATTTAATGATTGGAGATATAACGTTTTTCTTTTATGCATTGGAAAGAGGAAAAGAATCTGTAATTACATCAACATTAACAAGAACAATTCATTTAGTAGTAAAAGATGGAGTAGAGATAAATGAAAAAAACTTGAAAATTGGAGTTAATAGGAGTGGATTATTTAAATTGTTTTTAGAAAATGATTTAAAAGAAAAACTTAATAAGCCGGAAATAGTATGGATAAATAATACCTTCGAGAGAATAGAAGCATTAAGAGAAGGCAGAATTCAAGGGCTAATAGCTATAAATCCTTTTGTAGATATAATAGAAGATGAAAAGATAGGAAAAGTGAAATGGAGCCTTAGAGAGTCAGATAAGAATTTAGTAATGTATTGCTTTGATAAAAATTATTATGAAAATAATAAAGATGAAATAAGAGATTTTCACTTCGGAGTAAGAATGGCAGGGAAAATATATAATAATATGTCTCTAGAGGAAAAGGAAAAGTTTTTAAGGGAAGAAATGAATTATTCAAAGGAATATCAAAAAAGATTTTTAAAATTTACATTTGAAGAAGAGGAAGATTTTAAAGAAAAAGACTTTAATTTATGTAAAGAGTGGATGCTTCGGGAAAAAAATATTAAAAAAGATTATAAATATAGTGAATATGTAAAAAGCTTAGGTAAATAACCTAAGCTTTTTTAAATGTATAAGGCAGTAGTTAGAAGTAATACCAATAAAAACTCCTGTTAAAATGCCTAAAAAAGAAAGAAAGGGAAGATATAAAAATATGTAAGGTGATTGCAAAATAATAGATGCAACTAATATTTGACCTAAATTATGAAATACAGCAGCAGAAGCACTAATACCAATTATAGAAATATTATCTTTAAATAATGTTTTGAAGCATATAGCAATAGTGAAGCTTAAAACACCACCTGTAAAACTATAAAGCAAAGTAGATAAACCACCACCAAAGATACAAGATAGTATTATTCTAAGAGCTAGGACAATAAAAGCATCTCTATAAGATAAGGTATAGATACTTATCATTATAATTAAGTTAGCAAGTCCTATTTTAGCTCCTGGGACAGGTATAGGTGAAGGAATAGCTCTTTCTATAGTAAATAGAATTAAAGCTAAAGATATTAAAAGTGACATATAAACTAATTTTGAAGATTTTCTTTTAAGCATAATTATTAATGTGAAAAAATCATATCATCATCTGATTGATTTTCAATCTCTCCTTTTATTTCTATAATAACTTCATGTGGCAAACAAATAATTGATTCATAAACTTTAGAAATGCCTTTTGTATTTATACAAATTGAATCTTTACAATCTGCATCAATCATGGAAACTATACCGTTTTGGAGTTTAATAGTATTAATACCATGGGAAGTTTCTATATCAAAAGTTCTATTTTCAGATAAAGGTAATGTTTCTAATACTGTACCACTAACTTTTATATTTATAAATTTCCTTTTAACTTCATTAATAGGTGAAGCTTTTACAACAAAAAATGGAATTAAAGAAGTTAAAAATAGACAAATTATTACGATTAAATCTAATTTTTTTAAAATTTTAATAGCTTTCAACGGTTTTCTCCTTAAAAATAAGTATATTTAAATTTTAATGTAATAAGGAAGGGAATGGTAATAGAAAAAACTTATATAATATAGAAAATATATATTAATAGGTACTTAGATAAATGAGGTATAATCCATAGTGTAAACATAATCAAGGGGGACGAGAAATTATGAAAAAGAAGTTATTATTAGTTTTATGTTCAGCAGTTATGACTATGTCATTAGTTGCATGTGGAGGAGACAAACCAGAAGATAAAGGGGCAGCACAAAAACCAGCTATTACAGATGGAACATATGAAGCTGAAACAAAAGCAGATGATGAAGGAAAAGGTGCTAGGGTTGCATTAACTGTTAAAGAAGGAAAAATAACAGAAGCTAAATACAATGAGTTTACTAAAGATGGTGACAAAAGAAATGATGAAAAATATAACAAAATGATGGAAGAGAAAGTTAAAACTTCACCAGAGAAGTTTGAGCCAGAATTTGAAAAGCAAGTAGTTGAAAAACAAAATGCTGAAATAGATGTTGTAACTGGGGCTACTAATTCAACAGCACAGGCAAAACAATTATTTGAAGCAGCATTAGCAAATGCAAAAGAAGGAAAAACAGATAAAGCTGTTGTTGAAATAAAAAAATAAAAATAGATAAAAGATGATACCTAAGTTAAGGTAGCATCTTTTTTTATGTATAAGAAAGTATAAAATATACAATATCTAGAAAAGATATTGAAGAAGAGTTATTAAAGCACCTAAGAAAATGTAAATGTTTAAATTTTGAAAAATGAAAAATTTATATTCACAAACTTTCAAAAGTTGTGTTATAATTAGAACAATATTAAAATAAATGTTTAAAAATGAAATTTTTGACGAATTAAAATTTCAAAAAGGGGGCATAAAGATGCAAAGAGATTTTTCAATGAGTAACGATAAAGTTATAATAAATTTTACTACAAAGTATTGTTCAAACTTTGAGACTTTATTAGAAAGTGAGGGGTTTAGAAGAGTAGTAGATAATTTTCTTAAAAAAGCAAAAAAGAAAAATACTTTAAGTTATAGATATTTAACTCAATCATTAGGAACTGATGATTTAACGGAAATAAGAAAAGATTTATCAAGAATATTTAAATACTTAACTGTAATGAAAATTGAAGATATAAGAGATATAGATAAGAGATACGGAGTACTTTTAAGTGATAAAGATAGAGCTATTGAATTTATAGAAGAATTATATCTTTTCTGGAGAAGACTTGAAAGATACACTTTAGTTCATGGTGGAGCAAAATCTACAGGACTTGCAGCAATGAGTTTTATTGAAGCAAATGATGGGTTATCAAAGCTTATATTAAAATTATATAGAAAAGTTGAAAAAAATATTTTAGGAAGAGAACCTAAAGTATTTAGACAAATTCCAGCAGGTGGAAATTCATGTCTTATGATAAATGAAATTTTATGGCCAATTCCAGCTGGATATGAAAAATTAGAGCTTATACCATTTATTGATAGTATACTTTTAGAAACACCATTTATAACTTATCCAAAGAGAAATACTAGAAAAGGTATGTTTGCTGAAATTAAGGAAAATCCATTGAAATATTCAACTATGAATAAAGATCATTGGTATTGTTACCCAGCTAAAGTGGGAGAAGTTTTAGCATATATATATTTCCATAGAGACTTTATGGCACATGGAATAACTTTATCTAACCTTTTTGAAATGGCAAGAAAAGATGAGTGTAGAGGTGTTAAGCCGGATCTTATCTATGTATATGGAGCAAAGGATGAAGAAGGCGATGATAAGACAGTTTTCTATAATGATACGAAAAATGATATTATGTTCGGATATGTAAATCATAATGTAGATGTAGATTATTTTGGTTATTTAAAAAAGATGACATTAACGCTACACAATTTAAAAATGATACAAAAGGGAAACTTACCTATTCATGGAGCAATGGTAAATATAACATTAAAAGATGGGAAAAATGCTAATGTTGTAATAATGGGAGATAGTGGAGCTGGAAAATCAGAAAGTTTAGAAGCGCTTAGAACATTAAGTGAAGATTATATCTCTAATATGACTATTCTATTTGATGATATGGGTACATTCAAGCTTGAAGATGGAAAAATAAAAGGATATGGAACTGAAATAGGGGCATTTGTTAGATTAGATGATTTAGATCCAGGTTATGCATTTAAAGAAATGGATAGAAGTATATTTATGAATCCAGACAAAGTAAATGCAAGGCTTGTAATGCCGGTAGCGCCTTATAAAGAAGTTATTAAAGGATATCCAGTAGATTTATTCTATTATGCAAACAATTATACTGCTGTAGGAGAAAATGAGAAATCTATAGATTATTTCAAATCCCCAGAAGAAGCAATTAAAGTATTCAGATCAGGAGCAAGAATGGCAAAAGGAACTACTAGTGAAAAAGGATTAGTAGAAAGTTACTTTGCAAATCCATTTGGACCAGCACAAAAACAAGAGGAAACAGATATATTATTAGACCAATTCTTTAATGAAATGTTTAAAGTAGGAGTTAAAGTAGGACAAATAAAAACATGTCTAGGAGTAGATGGTCAGGAAAAAACTGGACCAAGGGATGCAGCTTTAGAATTATTTGAAGAAATAAAAAAATTATAAAATTTTAATTTAGGGAAAGGCAATATTGCCTTTCTTTTTTTTATATAAAATGCACTCGGCTTTAATATAGTATCTTACATAAATGAAAGAATAGTGTAACGAAGATAAATATGTAGTATTTCATGTATATTTTATAATTAAGTAATAGAGAGGAGGATATCTATGAAAATAATTTTTAAAAATATAAAGGGAAATAAAGTTGATTATGGGATATATTTAACTACTATGACTATTGGATTTTCAATTATATATATTTTTAATTCCATATTATATAATGAGCTACTAGACAGAATAATAAAAAACTTTGATAAAGCAAATGGGGTGTTCTATGCAGCTTTAATGGTAGTTATAATTTCTATGGGCGTATTTATGTATTATGCAAATTCTTTTTTTATAAAGAAAAGAAAAAAAGAATTTGGAATTTTTATGTTATTAGGGATGGGAAAAAAGAAAGTTGCTAAAATGATTTTCACAGAAAATATAGTTATAGGTGCAATTGCAACTGTAGTTGGAACTATAGCAGGAATTATATTGAGTCAATTTATCACAATAGCATATCTGGATATATTTAATTTAAAAAGCATAGAGAGTATGAGTTGGATTAATAGTAAGGCACTTTTAGTTACAATTATTGTATTTTGGATTTTTTATCTATATGTAAGTCTAGGAAGTGCAGATATAGTAAATAGATATACATTACTCCAATTATTTAATGATAGTAAAAGTAGTGAAAAACTTTTTAAAGAAAAGGTAGTAAAGGGAATACCTGCAGTCATACTTATTATATTAGGATACTTAACATATCCTTGGGCAATTGCAACTTTAGGATTAAGTGTAATAGTTACATTGATTATAGTTGTTAAAGGAACATACAAACTATTTAATACTAAAATTATAGAAGGGATAAAAAAGAAAAAAGCAGGAAATGGATTTGAGGATAAAGTTAAATTAGTAGCCTTATCAAACGTATTATTTAGAGTTAGAAGTAACGCACGAACTCTAAGTACTATAACGATTTTAATTGCGTCTACGTTAACTACAGTTGGTATATGCAGTACATTATATTTTTCGAGAGATAGTGGAATAAATAATGAGATAGCAGGAAGTATATATTTTGTGGGAATATTCATAGGAATTGTATTTACGATATGTACATTATCTATTTTATTATTTAAATTAATGCAAGAAGCCTACGAGGAAAGAAATAGATATAAGATTTTAAAGCAAATAGGATTTACTAGAAAAGATATAGATAAAACAATTAGTACTCAGTTAAAACTAATATATATTATTCCTCTAGTTATAGGATTAATACATGCTACAGTTGCATTGAGTATCACTATATTGGGACTAGGTGGAAAGTTCTTTGTAGTAATAGGGGGCATATATCTTATTTATATGGCTATTTATTTTGTATATTTTGTGATTACAAAAATATTATATTCATACATAATATTTAATGAAAATTAAATCTGAAATAGTGGAGCATACTTGCCTCCACTATTTTTATGCAAAAAAAGAAGCAATATAATTATTGCTTCTTAAAAAGGTAAATCATCATTATTACCTAATAAAACTCTTCTTTTCTCCATAAATAGATTATATAAAGTTATACAGAAATCAACAGAAAGATAGGTAACAATTAATATAGCTAAAAATCCAACAGATTTACTATCTAATCCATTTAATGAAGAAAGTAAAAAAGGGTTTAAAACTTTAATTACAAAAACTGATCCTAATCCCCAAGCTAATGAGAAATGAAAACAAATTCTACCGTGAAGGTTAAATGGGTCTTCAGAATAATCCCACCATTTCAATCTGAAAAATTTCTCTAAGAATACACTTGTAGCATATTCTACAACAGACGTTAAGGCTGACGTAAATATAAATAACCATACAACGTTTAACTCTAAGCTTGAAAGACAATTAACTATTAATAATGCACAAAATCCATATATAGGGCAAAATGGCCCGTTTAAAAAACCTCTATTTATAAAAACTTTATGTTTAAAGTATTGATAAGTAACTTCCACACACCATCCTAAAAAGGAATAGATAAAAAATACTAAAATAAAAGTATTAATATTCATAGAATCCTCCTAATGTTATTATATAAATTTATTATAAATCCTAAACCTTAAATAAAGCTTAATAAAAAATAAAGATTGAAATAAATTTATAAAAAAATACTTCTTGATAATAGGCTATACAAAATAGTTTACCCATTATCAAAAAGTATTATTTAAAAAATAAAATTATAAAGTAATATTCCTGTCTATTGGTTGGTTTAAAGAAATGAAAGTATCAGTTCTTTGAATACCATCAATATTATTTATTTTGTTCATAAGAAGCTCTTGTAAATCACTAATATTTTTGCAAATAACTTTAGCAAAGATAGAATAAGCTCCTGTAGTTATGTGAAGTTCAACAACTTCTTTAATTTTTTGCATTTCATCAAAAACATAAGTAAATGATGAAGTTTTATCTACGAATATTCCAACGAAACAACAAACATCATAACCAAGCTTTGGTAAGTTTAATATGATTCTTGTTCCTTTGATTATACCCATATCCTCCATTTTTTTCATACGTACATGGATTGTACCACCACTAACGTGGCAAATTCTTGCGATTTCTAGATAAGGAGTTCTGCAATCTTTTATAAGTAAATCTAATATTTGAAGATCTAACTCATCTAATTGTAAATTATTATTGTTAGCCATATTATCACCTCAGTAATCTGATAAATATATAAATCGTATATAATTCTATCAAAAAAAAACACTTTAATAAAGAGAATATTAAAAAATGTTTAAAATATTTAATAAATATTATTATTTTGATAAAAATTTACAGTTAAGAAAGATAAATGGTATAAAAGAGTAAAATAAACTATGTTTAGTATTGAAAAAAATTTTATTTTAAATTACTATATATAGTATAATGCGGTTTTAGGAGGACATGATTTATGATGCATCTAATTTCAACAATACTTACTTTTGTTATATTGTTTGTTATTACAGTAGCAATATTATTTTTAGGGAAAAAATATGTATTTCCAAAAGTAAGAGTAAACAAATTTATACCATTAGCTGTAGCAATTATATTGCTTCTGCTTCAATTCACAGGCAAGATTACTGGAACATGGTTTGGACTTGTATGTACGCCATTAATTATAATAGGATTATTCTGGTTCTTAGACATTCAACAAACTGGAGGACCAAGACCAAAAGAAAAAGCTATTAAAATGAAGCCAAAAGCAAAACCAAATAGAGTTAAGAATGTGAAAAAGGATTCAAAATAATAAAAGTCTAAGGAATACTATTCCTTGGACTTTTTTGCTAAACTTTATTTAGAATAAAAAATGGGGGAGCTTATAGCTTGTTTATTAGTCGCTTGGTAGATTTTTATGATATACCAGGATTCAGAATTTTCAGGAGTATGATTATATAAATATTTTATTTTATTTAAACCGATATTATCAAGTGAATGGATTAAAACTCCGCCATTACTTATAATTTCAATTTTTTCAATAAGATAATTTTTATCTTCAAGTATAATTGTGAATCTTAAATTAGGTTCATCAGAGAAAGTGCCGCCCATAAAAGTATCGTTAATAAAGTAAAGAAGTCTTAAGGATTTAGATTCAGTTGAAAATGTTTGACGACTTCTAATAGCACTAATAAAAGAATCTTTATTAAATTTTGAGGTGATTACACAAGTTAGATTTTCAGAATCTCCAAAGTTGAAATTAGACTCAGAAAGACCATTTACAGCTCCAAGTTTAAATCCTTTATCTAAAAGAGCAAAATAGTATTTTTCTCTATGAAGGTAACGATTAGAAGTGCCAGAAGTAACCTCAATAGCAGTGATTATTTTATCTAAGAGAGGGCTATAATCTATATTACATAGGCTTTTCAAAGGGTTGCTAATAATAATAAATGCATTTGGATTATTTAAAATCCAAATTGGTAATAGACGTATATCTTTCATAACACCATTAAAATAAGTATTAGAATTTATAATATTTAATTCATTTAAAAAATTTGTTTTACCTTCAAATCCAAAAAGTGAAATAAAATTTTCTCTTTTTTTTGAAAAATGAGAAGATTGAGAGATCCCTTTATCCCATTTGGAGTTTGAGGAAGATAAAAAATCACTATGTTCTGATAATATTAAAAAGTCTAACCCGTTGTGGTAAGCAGAATTATAGCAATCAAGAGGTGTACCTTGACCAATAGAAAGTGAGCTATGTCCATGGAATATTCCATATAAAAATTTACAGTTAGATTGAATCTTAGTATACATATCTAATTTAGCTGGCATAATATATCCTTTTTTATTGTTATATTTATATATAGTCTATAAGAGGGTAAAATAATGACAATAAAAGCTTTAAATGATAAAATAAAATTATAAAAATAAAGAGGTGATTTTTATGATTCATGAATTCGATAAAAAATTTCCAGAAATAAACGAAAATACATACATATCAGAAAGTACGGATATAATAGGAGATGTTTCTATAGAGCGTAAGTGTAACATCTGGTTCGGTAGCCGATTAAGAGGCGATATGAATAAGATAGTTATAGAAGAGGGTACAAACATCCAAGAGAATGCTGTAGTACATGTAGACAGTAAATACCCTGCTTATATAGGGAAAGGCGTTACAGTCGGTCATGGAGCTATTGTGCATGGGTGTACAATAGCAGATAATGTATTGATTGGAATGGGAAGTATAATTTTAAATGGAGCTAAAATAGGAAAAAACTCTATTGTAGGAGCAGGAGCACTAGTTACAGAGCATAAAGAATTTGAAGAGGGCGTACTAATAATAGGAAGTCCAGCTAGAGCAGTAAGAAAACTCAGAGATGAGGAAATTCAAGGAATAAGAGAATCAGCACAGCATTATATAGAATTAAGTGAAAAATATAAATAAACCACTCTAGGAGGAAAAATGATAAAAGTAGGAAAATATAACGTTTTAAAAGTAAATAAAGAAAGAGATTTTGGGTTCTTTTTATGTGATGAACAGGGAGATGAAGTATTACTTCCAAAATCATTATTAAATGGAGAAAAAGTAGAAGTAGACGAAACAATAGAAGTTTTTGTATACATTGACTCAAGTGATAGAAGGGTTGCAACATTAAAGAAACCTATAATTGCAGTTGAAGAAGTTGGATATTTAGAAGTAGCAGGTGTAAGTGATTTTGGAGCTTTCCTTAATAATGGATTAGATAAAGATCTTTTTGTACCAATGAGAGAACAAAAATTTAAGCTATTAAAAGGAAAGAAATATCTTATATATGCATATGTAGATAAGACGGGAAGAATTGCAGGAACTACTGAAATTGATGATTATCTTGATATGGCTGAAGAAGGCATGTATAAAGTAGATGATATGGCTAAAGGAATAACTTATGCTAGAAGTGGTGGAGAAACCTTAAAAGTTTGTATTGATGGAAAATACAGAGGAATCATTTTAGGAAATGAGCATGATGAAGTTATTTATCCAGGAGAAGAAGTAGAAGCAAGAATTAAAAGAATATATGAAGATGGTGTAATAGGATTATCTACTAGAAAGAAAAGATTAGATGCTAGAGAAGAAATAAAAGAAGTTATACTAAAACATTTAAGAGATAATAATGGATTTATGGAATTAAATGATAAGTCAAAACCAGAAGAAATAAAAGAAATTTTTAAAACAAGTAAAAATTATTTTAAAATGGCTTTAGGTGGACTTATGAAAGAAGGAAAAATCAAACAAGATTCAGAGGGAACTTGGCTAATAAAATAATATTGATTTATAGAGAATTAGGGCTGTTATTTTACAGCCCTAATTTTTTTTAAAATAAGAAGTAACTATAGAAAAAAATAATATCAAAAATAGTGTTTTATAAATAGATTATATAGTAATAGTATATTTATAGAATTTAGTGATAAAATATAGTAAAAGGGTTGACTATAAAATTAAAAAGGATTAAAATTATAAAAAAAAGAGATACCCTATGGGGGTATACAGGAGGAAGAAAAATGACAATGCATATAAACGATAGTAATTTTAAAGAAGAAGTTTTAGAATCAAAAGGATTAGTATTAGTAGACTTTTTTGCTACTTGGTGTGGTCCATGTAAAATGATAGCTCCAATATTAGAAGAGTTAGATACTGAATTAAGTGATGTAAAAATTGTAAAAGTTGATGTTGATCAAAGCCCAGAAACAGCAAATACTTATGGAATTCAAAGTATACCAACAATGAAATTATTTAAAGACGGAAAAGATGTTCAAACAACAGTAGGATTTTTACCAAAAGATCAAATAGTATCAATGATTAATAATCATAGATAAAATAAGGGATGATAGTAATGGAAAGATTTGATATTGCAATTATAGGAAGTGGTCCGGCAGGAATATCGGCAGCTTTAAATGCAAAAATTAGAAATAAGTCTTTTATTGTTTTTGGAAGCAAAGAAATAAGCCCAAAACTTGCTTTAGCCCCACATATAAATAACTATTTAGGCTTTAGTTCTATAAAAGGAAAAGACTTACTTACAAATTTTCAAAATCACATAAAAGAGATGGAAATTGAAATAGTTGAAGAGAGAGTAAATAATGTTTACTCAATGGGAGATTATTTTACATTAATGGTAAATCAGAAAATGTATGAAGCTAAAACTGTTATTTTAGCAACAGGAATAGAATACACAAAACCTCTAGAAGGAGAAGAAAAATTCCTAGGTAGAGGAGTAGGGTATTGCGCTACTTGTGATGCACCTCTTTATAAAGGAAAAGAAGTTACTATAATTTCTTATTCAAAAGAGGGAGAAGAAGAAGCTAATTATGTTAGTGAACTTGCAAGTAATGTAAATTATATTCCTATGTATAGAGGAGATTTAAAATTAAACTCTGAAATAAAAGTTATTGAAGGCAAACCAAAAGAGATTGTTGGAGAAGCAAAAGTTGAAAAAGTAATCTTAAAATCAGGAGATGAAATAAAGGCTGATGGAGTATTTTTATTAAAAAATGCAGTACCACCAACACAATTGGTTCCTGGGCTTCAAATTGAAGATGGACATATAAAAGTTGATAGACTTATGAAAACAAATATAGCAGGCTGTTTTGCAGCTGGTGACTGTATAGGTAAGCCTTATCAATATATAAAGTCAGCAGGTGAAGGTAATATTGCAGCACTTAGTGCAGTAAATTATTTAGCTGAAAAAGAATTATAAAATAATGCTAGAGGCTTTGCCTCTAGCATTATTTTTATTGTAATATAAAATAGGCGCTTTTTAGCGCCTATGATTATCTTCTTTTAGTAGCAACTTCTATGTTAACTCTTCTACCATTTAATTTGATTCCTGAACACTTATCAATAACTTTATTAAATGTATCTTTTTCTACAGATACGAATGAGAAGTTTTCAAGAATATCAATTTTATTTATTTTAGATCCGTTTATTTTAGATCTTTCAGAAATAAATGAAATTAAAGCTTTCTTAGTTAAATTATCTCTTTTACCAATAGAGAAGAATAATCTTACATCTTCTTCTTCAGCAGATTTTAAAGAGTCATTAGTATATTCAAATGACATTTCTTTATCAAATTCCATTTTTAAAAGTGCTGCAATAGCATCAACAGCTTCAAAATTATCTAAAATGTTGATAGCAAGTGGTAAGTACTTTTGGTATCCTTTTTTATTAAGATTTTCTTGGATTTGATAGAACTTATCATCAAGTTTTCTATCTAAAATTTCTTGAACTGTTGGAAGGTCACCTCTAGCGATATCTGCTTTAGTAACTCTTTTAATATCTCTAAGCATAGAGTTTTCTCTAGGAGTAACGAAAGAGTATGCAGTTCCTTCTTTATTAGCTCTACCAGTTCTACCGATTCTGTGAACATAAGATTCTACATCTTGTGTTAAATCATAGTTTATAACGTGAGTAACTCCTTCAACATCAATTCCTCTAGCTGCTACATCAGTTGCAACTAAGAAGTTTAAAGCACCCTCTTTAAATCTTTTTAATGTTTTAGTTCTATGCATTTGTGACATATCTCCATGCATACCTTCAACAACATAGTTTTTAGATTGCATGTTTTGAACTAATTCATCAACACCTTTTTTTGTTTTACAGAAAATGATAGCAATATCTGGAGTATCAAAGTCTAATACTCTACAAAGTGCTTCAAATTTATTCTTGTGATTTACAAAGAAAGCAACTTGTTTGATTTTTGAAACAGTCATAGCAACTTTTTTGATTTCGATATGCTTTGAATCTGTTTTCATATATCTATTAGCTAATTTCTTTATTTGAGGTGGCATTGTAGCAGAGAAAAGAAGCGTTTGTCTTTCTTCAGGTAACTCTTTAATAACACTTTCAATGTCTTCAATAAATCCCATGTTTAACATTTCATCAGCTTCATCAAGAACTAAGAATTGAACCTTATCTAAATGAAGTTTTTTACGTTTAATTAGGTCTAAAACTCTCCCTGGAGTTCCAACAACTATATCAATATGCCCACTTAAGGCTCTAATTTGCTTTTGTATTGGGTCACCACCATATACAGGTAAAACACTAACTTTTTCATGCTTAGATAACTTTTTTAGCTCTTCATATACTTGAATTGCAAGTTCTCTAGTAGGTGTAAGTATAATAGAAGCAATACCGTTAGTTTTTTCTAAATTGTTTAATATAGATAAACCAAAAGCGGCAGTTTTTCCAGTACCAGTTTGTGCTTGCCCTATAAGATCATACCCCTCAGAAGCTAATGGTATAGCTTGTGCTTGGATTTGTGATGGTTCCTCATATCCTAAGTCATTAATTGCTTGTAGTAATGATGGCTTTAGGTTTAGATTTTCGAATTTTAAATTTTCCATTTATATTTCCCTTCGTTTGTATGTATTTTATATAAAAAATATTAATATCTTTTTTTGTCTCAACTTACTAAGTATATCTTATAGCAGTATGTGTTGTAAAGGAAACAAATGAAAATAAAATGTTAGAATAAGATTAAAAAGGTTGAATTTAAAGGGTTTCTTCAAAAAAATGTAAAAAGATTCCTCTGAAATTATAGAAAATATGAATGGAATTAAAAGAATTTTTAGATATTAAATATATTTTAATCCAGACTTAAGAAAATATTGAAATATTAAAAAAGAGCTAGTTTTACTTTAGCTCTTTTCTAACTTATAAAGAAATATATAAATATTAAATAAATGAATTAGGTGAAGAATCAGAAGGCATCCTTAAATCACCACGAGGACTTAAAGATATAGTTCCAACTTTAGGCCCATCTGGAAGAGCACTTCGTTTAAATTGTTGAGAAAAAAATCTCCATATAAATTTATCAAGCCATTTTTTAATTTCATCTTCAGAATAAGTATCTTTAAAAGCAATTTTAGCTAAGAAAAGAATTCTTTCTTTAGAAGAGCCATTTTTCATAAAATGATATAAGAAGAAATCATGTAATTCATATGGACCTACGATATCTTCCGTTTTTTGAACAATATTTCCGTCTCCATCAGAAGGTAATAATTCAGGACTTACAGGTGTATCTAAAATATCTAAAAGAGTTTCTTTTACTTTTTCAGTAGATTCATTTTCTGCAACATATTGAACTAGATATCTAACTAATGTTTTAGGAATAGATGGATTTACTGAGTACATTGACATATGATCACCATTATAAGTACACCAACCTAAAGCAAGCTCTGATAAATCCCCAGTTCCTATTAAAAGACCACCTTCTTTATTAGCTAAATCCATAAGGATTTGAGTTCTTTCTCTAGCCTGAACATTTTCATATGTAACATCATGAATATCTTTATCGTGTCCAATATCTTTAAAATGTTGAAGAGCAGCATCGACAATATTTATTTCTCTTAAATCACAATTTAATTCATTACAAAGAGCTAATGCATTGGTATAAGTTCTATCAGTTGTACCGAAACCAGGCATTGTAATAGTTACTATATCTTTTGTATTAAAATTTAAAAGTTTAAAAGTTTTATAAATAACAAGTAAAGCTAAAGTGGAATCAAGTCCACCAGATATTCCAATTACAGCTTTTTTAAGATTAGTGTGTTCTAATCTTTTAGCTAAAGCTGCAGATTGAATATTGAAAATTTCCATACAACGATCAGCTCTTTCTAGAAGATTACTTGGAACAAAAGGATGCTTATCTATAAATCTATCAAAATGTTCGATTAAAGTAGAAGTATAATTATATTTTATAATTCTAGGCTTTATTGATAAATTTTTAGAAGCGTCTCTAAAACTTAAGTTTTTCATTCTTTCTGAATTTAATTTAAAGATATCGATTATAGAATGAATTACTTCATTTTCACGATTGAATCTATTATTTTCTTTCAGAATAGATCCATTTTCGGAAATTAATAAATGACCACTAAAAAGAAGATCAGTAGTAGATTCATGAACTCCAGCAGAGGAATAGATATATGAAGTAATGCATCTTGCACTTTGGTTAGCTATAAGAGATTTTCTATAATTACTTTTAGAAACTAACTCATTAGATGCAGAAAGATTACCGATTATATTAGCACCCATTAGAGAAAGATTTGAACTAGGCGGAATTGTAACCCAAAGATCTTCACAAATTTCAAATGAAATTTTTATATCTTTATATTGGAATAATAAATCAGTTCCAAAAGGAATGTTTTCTTGGAAAAATAAGTCGGTAGTACTATTAGTAATATTTAAACCTTCTGTAAACCAACGTTTTTCATAAAATTCATTGTAGTTTGGAATATATGATTTTGGCATAATCCCTAGAACTTCTCCTTTAAATAGAACATAAGCACAGTTATATAGGATATTATTATTTATAAGTGGTGCACCTACAGCTATAAGGATATCTAAGTCTTTTGTTTTAGATAAAAGTGTTTTTAAGCCCTGATAATTTCTCTCTATAAGAGAACTTTGAAGAAAAAGATCAGCACAAGTATATGAAGTTATACAAAGTTCAGGGAAAACGATAAGTTTAGAATTATTTGTAACAGCTTCATTAATACAAGATAAAATATTATTAAGGTTAAAATCTATATCTGCAACTTTAGTCTTTGGACAAGCAGAACTAACTTTAAAAAAATCCATTAAATCAACTCCTAAATTATATATTATAGTTAGTATTTTCAAATTTATATTAGTTAAACGTAAAAATACTTAAAATTTCAAAATAGATTTGAATGACAAGTCTAATTTATATAACAATAATAAAATGAAAACATTAGAAAATCAATGAAAAGAGAAGAAAATATGAGAAAAGAAAATTTAAAGGGTATAGAATAACTTTTAAAGAGTTTTTCTAAAAATTGTTAAAAGGTGGAAAAAGGAATATAATATAAATATAGAATAAGTAAGGAGATGAAAAAAGATGATTCTATGGATAGTAGTAGCAATATTAGGAATTGGAATTGATTTAATGACAAGTGCATTCTTATTTAGTTTTTTCTCAGTTGGAAGTTTGGGAGCATTAATATTAGAAGCATTTGGGGTAGGATTTGGAATCCAAGTAATAGTATTTTTTATAGTTAGTATATTGCTTATTATTTTTTGTTATCCAATAGTAAAGAAGAAATTAAGACAGTCAACTAAAAGAGTAAAAACTATGGAAGAAGAGTATATAGGGAAAAAATTTATAGCTTATGAAGATATAGAGAAAGAAGGAAGAATAAAGGTAGGAGGCGTTTATTGGGCTGGTATAAATGAAGGAGAGAAAATTTTAAAAAATGAAGAGTTTACCGTAATAGGTATAGAAGGAAGTAAATTAAAAATAAAAAAAGAGGAGTCGAAAAATGAATAGTATGATAGGGATTATAGTACCGATAGTTATTCTTGTAATTATTTTAATAGGGTTATTATCATCAATAAAAATTGTTAATACAGGGTATCTTTATGTAGTTGAAAGATTTGGACAATTTCATAGAGTGTTAGAGCCAGGATGGCATTTTACAATTCCATTTGCAGATTTTGTTAGAAGAAAAATATCAACAAAGCAACAAATACTAGATGTTCAACCTCAATCAGTTATTACAAAAGACAATGTTAAAATATCAGTAGATAATGTTATCTTTTATAAATTATTAAATGCTAGAGATGCAGTATATAATATTGAGGATTATAAAGCAGGAATAGTTTATTCTGCAACAACTAATATTAGAAATTTAATAGGTAATATGAGCTTAGATGAGGTATTATCAGGAAGAGATAAAATAAATCAAGATTTATTAACTATAATAGATGAAATAACAGATGCTTATGGAATAAAAATACTTTCTGTTGAAATAAAAAATATAATTCCACCAGCAGAAATTCAAAATGCAATGGAAAAACAAATGAAGGCGGAAAGAGATAAAAGAGCAATGATACTTCAAGCTGAAGGACAAAGACAATCACAAATAGAAAAGGCTGAAGGAGAAAAACAAGCAAGAATTTTAGAAGCAGAAGCACAAAAAGAAGCTCAAATAAGACGTGCAGAAGGACTTAAAGAATCACAACTGTTAGAAGCAGAGGGGAAAGCAAGTGCAATACAAAGAATAGCAGATGCTGAGTCAGAAGCTATAAGAAAAGTAAACTCTGCAATTATTGAATCAGGAACAGATGAAAGAGTTATAGCATTAAAACAAGTAGAAGCACTAAAAGAAATGGCAAATGGACCAGCAAATAAACTTATATTACCAAATGAAACACTTTCTTCTTTAGGAAGTATAGCAGCTATTGGAGATATGCTTAAAAATAAAGAGTAAAAAAAATTTGAATATTGTAAAATAAAACCTATGGAATTTGTAAAAAAACCATAGGTTTTTTTGAAAAAAACGTTAATAAAAAGAATAAAGCTTGAAAAAAGCAAAGAAAAATCGTAATATATTAATATAAAGTATTAATTTGGAGGCATTTAAATGAGTAAGAAAATTATAAGTTTAATTTGCTTAGTGATAATTTTGATTATATTTGGTGGATATAAGATAAGTAAAATCAATGGGAAAAATGGTGTAATTGTTACCAATAGCAGAAATTTAGATTCGACAACAACTATAAATGCTGTTACTAAGGAAATTAATCAAACGGATACAACAAAATAAAAATTAACTTAATAAAAACAATTTAAAATACATAATATTTATAGAGATTATTTAAGATAATCTCTATTTTTTTTATAAAAAATAGAAAGAGAGATTTAATAGAATTAAAATAAAAGAAGTAAAAATAGAAAAAAATAGGAATTTTGTTCATTAAAAATACAAAAAATTATTAATTTAGAAAAAAAGTTTAAAAAAAGTTCAAATTTAGACAAAAATATGATATACTCAAGATGTCAAAAGAAAGACAAGCTAAAAGATATTTTTTTGGGGGGGATATTAATGAAATTGAAGAAAATTATTTCATTAGTTGGAGCAGTAATATTAGGGGCTTCAATATTTGTAGGGTGTGGAGGAGCAAAGTCTTCAGAGGTACCAGAGGAGTTAATAGTACAATTTGTACCATCTAGAGATGCAAGTGAAATTGAAAAAGCAACAGATCCACTACAAAATATGTTAAAAGAAAAGTTAAAAGACAAAGGTTTCGATATAGAAAAGGTTTCAGTAAAGGTTGGAACAAATTTTGAAACAGTTGCAGAAGCATTAGGTGCTGGGACAGCACAAGTAGGGTTTATTCCAGGTAGTACATATGTATTATATGATGGTGAATCAGAAGCACTATTAACTGCAACAAGAGATTCTTTAAATCATGATTCAGATGAAGCAAAAGATTGGAATACAGAACCAACTAAAGGAATGGATGATAATAAAGCAGATAGTTATAGAAGTTTAATTATAGCTGGTCCATCAGAAAAGGGACAGGCGTTAGCTAAAAAAATAAATAATGGTGAAAAATTAACAGCAGAAGATATAAAAGATGTTAAATGGGCAGTACCTAGTAGTACAACTTCACCAGCTGGATATGTTTATCCATCATTATGGATAAAAGATAATTTTGGATTAAATGGATTAAGTGCAATAAGCGATTCATTAATTCAAACACCATCATATGCAGATGCAGTTGCAAAATTAGCAGCAGGGCAAGCAGATGTTATGACAGGATATGCAGATGTTAGAAGAGACTATGAAAGTGGTTGGACAAAAGATCATGGAAAGAAAAATATTTGGGAAGAAACAGCAGTTATAGGAGTTACTAAGCCAATATACAACGATATGATCGCAGTAACAAAAGATGAATCTATGACACCAGAATTAAAACAAGCAATTCAAGATTCATTCTTAGAAATAGCAGAAACAGATGAAGGTAAAGAAATAATAGCAATTTACAGTCATTCAGGATATACAAAAGCAGAAGATAAAAATTATGATAGTGAGCGTGAAGCACAAAAATTACTAAAAGAATTAAATAAATAAAATTTTTAGTTAATAGAGGTAAATTATTTTTAGGCTCATGAAATCTTTCATGGGCCTATTTTTTCATAATTGGAGGTAAGAGATTGATTAAATTTGAGAATGTAAATAAGGTTTATCCTAATGGATATAAAGCGTTAAAAGATATAAATTTAGAAATAAATCAAGGTGAATTTGTAGCCATAATTGGATTGTCAGGTGCAGGAAAATCAACACTTTTAAGAACTATAAACAGAATGCATGATATAACTGATGGAAAATTAGTAGTTAATAATAAGGAAGTTAATAATTTAAAAGGAAAAGAATTAAGAAGCTTTAGAAGAAATATAGGAATGGTATTTCAATCTTTTAACTTAATAAATAGAACAACTGTTATAAAAAATGTTTTAACATCAAGAGTACCAGATATGCCTATTTATAAATCAGCGTTAGGTTTATTTTCAAAAGAAGATAAAGTAATTGCATTAGAAGCGTTAGATAAAGTTGGAATTCTAGATAAAGCATATGTTAGAGCAGATCAATTATCTGGAGGACAACAACAAAGGGTGGCACTTGCAAGAACATTAGCTCAAAAACCAGAAATAATTTTAGCCGATGAGCCAGTTGCAGCACTAGATCCAGTTACAGCTAAAGAAGTAATGGATGACTTTAAGAGAATAAATAAAGAAATGAATATATCTATCCTTATAAACATTCATCATGTAGACTTAGCTTTAAAATATGCAGATAGAGTAATTGGAATTAAAGCAGGAGAAATAATTTATGATGGACCTTCATCAAAAGTAACTGGAGAGGTATTAAAAGAGATATATGGTAGAGAAGTTACTCAAGATGAAATGATGGGGGAGTAATATGATAAATAAAATCTTTAAACAAAAAGAAATTAATCTTTCGAATGGAAAAAAAATAAAAGAACCAATTTCTAAAACACCATTTATAGTTATTGGACTTGTGATTTTAGTTTTTATAGCAATGCAAATAACAGATTTTTCTTTTGCTACATTGCTAAAAAGAGGAGAAAAATTCTTTGGAATGATTAAGGATATGTTTCCTCCAGATTTTAATTATATAAAACCTATATGGACACAACTTTTAGATACTATAAAAATGTCTCTATTAGGATCAGTAGTAGGGTGTGTTATAGCAATTCCATTTGCAATACTTTCAGCAAGCAATATAAATGGAAATAAATATACATTAACTATAGTAAGATTTTTTTCAAGTGTAATAAGAACACTTCCAACTTTAATAATAGCTATAATTGCAACTTTTATATTTGATGTTGGAACATTTGCAGGAACAGTAGCTATTTCAATATTTACATTTGGAATAGTAGCTAAAATGCTTTATGAAAAAATAGAAACAATAGATATGGGACCATTTGAATCAATGGAAGCAGTAGGAGCAACTAAATTACAAGCCTTTATAGGGGCAGTAGTTCCACAAATTTTACCTACATATCTTTCAGTATGCTTATATAGTTTTGAAATAAATGTTCGTTATGCAGCTATATTAGGATATGTTGGAGCAGGTGGAATAGGAATAATCTTAAACGAAAAAATAGGATGGAGAGAATACGATAGAGTTGGAATGATTCTTTTAATGTTATTCATAACAGTAATTTCAATTGAGTATTTAAGTAAATTTATAAGGGAGAGATTATCGTAGATGACAGAAAAAATTAAGAAGCAGCTTTTAGCTGAACCAAAAGTTTGGGTAAAGAGAAGTATAAATATAATAGGAATCCTTTTAATTCTCCTTTGGGCAAGTACAAGTGTAGAATTTAAAGGAATACAAAAAGATGGTTTTGGAATAGTCGAAGGGATTATAAAGGGATTGTTTACACCAGATACAGAATTTCTTTTTAACTTCACAAAAACAGGTGTACTATATTTAATATTTGAAACAGCATGTATAGCATTTTTAGGAACTATCATAGGGGCTATAGTATCAGTTCCATTTGCATTCCTTTGTGCAAGTAATATAGTACCGAAATGGGTAAGTACAATTGGTACATTTATAGTAGCAGCTATAAGAACATTCCCAGCGTTTGTATATGGACTAATGTTTATAAGAGTATCAGGACCGGGTCCTTTTACAGGAGTATTAACTCTTTCTGTTGCATCAATAGGAATGATTACTAAACTTTATATAGAAGCTATAGAAGATTTAGATACAAGAATTTTAGAATCACTTGATGCTGCTGGATGTACTACATTTCAAAAAATAAGATATGGGATTTTACCTCAATTATTTACAAACTTTGTATCAACTGCAATATATAGATACGAAATAAATGTTAAAGATGCAACTATTTTAGGAATGGTTGGAGCAGGTGGAATCGGAGCACCACTTATCTTTGCAATGAACTCTTATAATTGGAGTAAAGCAGGTGCAATATTAATAGTACTTATAATCTTTGTATTATTAGTAGAATTCTATTCAGGAAAATTAAGAACAAAATTAGCAAGAGGGTAAAACAATTGAAAATAAAAAAATAAAAGGAATTGTCTCAAAAAGAGGCAATTCCTTTTTATATAATTGGCTGAATGGATAGGTTATAAGGGGATATAACTATGGGGGTCAGCCAAATATATCAATTTAAAATGGAAGATTTTCGCTTGATATAAGCTCTGCATCTTCAGGAATCTGTTCTGAATTTTTCTTTTTTGTTGAGTTAATAAATTCAAAACTATCAGCGAGAACAGTTGTAGTATAGACAGTTTTATCATTTTCTTCATCAAAGTAAGGAGATCTATCTATTCTACCAAATAAACCTATATGACTTCCTTTTTTAGTATGTTCACACATAACTTCTGCATTTCTATTAAAAATTACAAAAGGAATGAAATGAGTTGTATCTTTTATTCTATCATTTACTGCAATACTACCTTTAGTAAAAGGTATATTTTTATCTTTAGAGTATTTAAGTTCTAAATCATTAGTTAAATAGCCTGTTAATATGACTTTATTCAAAAAAATCAACTCCTTAATGTGTTCTCATTAAGGAGTATTAACAAAAAATAGAAAAATATACAATTAATATATAAGTTTTAAGGATTTCTTATTATTAGTAGAAATATTTTTATATTTTATAAAATATTCAATTAAAAGTTCAGGCATTTCAATTTGAATTTCCTTTATAATAGGAGCATCTTTAAAGAATTCGAAGCCACCAGAACCACTAGTTCTATAGTTATTCATAACAATAGAAAATTTATCAGTATCTTCAATTTCAACTCCATTATATTTAACAGAAGAGATTCTAGAAGAATCTGTTTTAGTTAAATCAAAAGTATATGAAATATTGTAAAAATAATCATAATTATAATGCTCTATTTTAGGTTCTAAAAAAGTTTTTGAAATTTCAAGGGAACCATTTTCATTTAAATGAAAATATTCTGAGCATCTATATAAAGCTTTTTTTAGAATTGTACCTGTAATTTCTAGAACTACTAAGGTATTAGGATAGATGTAAGTAGAAACAATATCTCGTATAGTAACCTCTTTATTAAAACCTTTAATTGAATTAGCAAATGATGTACATGCTATTTGGGCATCTGAGAAATGAAGTTGTACACTATTTATAAAATTTGCAAGAGTACTACCATTAATGGCCATATCTAAATGAGTAGTAGGAAGAAGAGAAGTATCTAAAAATCCTACTGGAGTATCAAGCCATTCTTGAACTTTATCTTCAATAGATTGTAATAAATTTAATCCTTCTTTGTTAGGATTAATAGTAGGTACTTCTAATGAAGAGATTATATTTTTATTATTATCATCATCTATAGTAATGTTTATAGTAGCAAACTTTGTTCCGTTATTTGGAGTTTGTACAATATGTGTACCAAATAAGTTTTTATTGTAAATTTCCATATGTTGATGGCCTGTTAATAATAAATCTAAGGATAGTGTAGAACAAATTTTATAAGCTATGTTCTCAGAAGTTGTACTTAAAACATCACCTGTTTCTAAATTATTTTCAAAACCACCATGATAAACACCAATTAAAATATCTACTTTATCTTTTAAAGAGGATATTTCTTGTTTTATTGAAGAATATGTATCCATAACTTGAATATTAACTAAATTTTTAGGTTGTTCCCAAAGTGGAATGAAATCTGTAGTTATTCCAATTAAACCTATTTTAAGTCCGTTTTCTAATACTTTTATACTAGAAGGTAAGATAGGAAGTTTGTTAGTTTTATCTTTTATGTTTGCACATATACATGTAGCATCTAAATTTTCTAGATAGTTTTTCAAATAATCATATCCATAATTAAAGTCATGATTACCTAGAGTTATAAAATCATATTTACCTATATTTAAAATTTCACTTAAAGGATTAAATGAAAATTGATTTTTAGATAAATAAGTTGTAAAAGGTGAACCTTGGATAGTATCACCACCATCAATTATTAAAGTATTACCATCTTTCTTGAAATTGCTAATAATATTTAATAAACCTAAGTTTTTTTCATCAAAATCTCTATAATCAGTTGGAAATATATATCCATGAATGTCAGAAGTAAAATAAATTTTTAAATTTTTCATAATAAACACCTCAAAACAAGTATATCAAAAAAAGAATAAACTGTTAATAATTTTTTAAGGAAAAATGTAGAAAGATGTAGAAAAAAATAATGTATTTCCAAAATATATATTAAAAATGGAGGGGAAGGATATATTTTTTAGAAAATTCTGAAAGAAGAAAAAGAAAATAAATGTAAACTCAAAATGAACAAAGTGAGAGTAGTTATAAATTTCGTCATAGAAAATTGAAAAAAATGTCGAATTGTGTTATAGTTTTATTAAAGTATTAAACAAAAACAGATAAAAATTTAAAAATGTTAAACAATATGAATAAAAACAGATAAACTCAAGGGGGAGTACACATGACAGAAACAACTGTTATTAAAAGCAATACAAAACTAAAACACCCACCAGGGCTGTATCTTTTATTTTTTACAGAAATGTGGGAAAGATTTAGTTATTATGGGATGAGATCACTTCTAATCTTGTATTTAACAACTAGCTTTGTTCAAGGTGGACTTGGATTTACCGTAGGAACAGGAGCTATGATTTATGGATTATATACAGGTTTTACATATTTCACTCCAATAATAGGAGGATATTTAGCAGATAGATTTTTAGGACAAAAGTTATCTATAATAATTGGTGGAATTGTAATGGTAATAGGAAATCTTGCATTGTTTGGCGTGCCAGGACATGTAGGATTATTTTTAGGACTAGCACTATTAATTATAGGGAATGGATTCTTTAAACCAAACATATCTACAGTAGTAGGACAACTTTATCCAGAAGGTGATAGTAGAAAAGATTCAGCATTTACAATTTTCTATATGGGAATAAATGTTGGTTCATTAATAGCACCTATAATATGTGGATTACTTGCAGAAAATATTTTTGCAAATACAATAAATGGACAAATTGTACAATATGGCTTTAAATATGGCTTTTTAGCATCAGCAATTGGAATGATAATCGGACAAGTTATATTTATGGCTTTATCACCTAAATATTTAGGTCATTTAGAAAGAAAAAAAGTAGAAAAGAAAGTAATAGAAAAGAAACCTTTAACAGCAAAAGAAAAGAAAAGAACAATAGCTATATTTATATTAGCTGCATTCGTAGTATTTTTCTGGGCAGGATTCGAACAAGCTGGAAGTTCACTTACAATGTTTGCTGAAAAGCTAACAAATAGAGATGTTTTAGGAATGACAGTTCCTGTATCATGGCTTCAATCGTTAAATCCAGTATTCGTATTAATTCTTTCACCGATATTTGCAAAGGTATGGTTTGTACTTGCAAATAGAAGAAAAGGGGATATGAAAGTACCAGTAAAAATGGCTATTGGGATGATAGTACTAGGAGTTGGATTCTTAGTAATGGTATTTGCAACTATGTCAGTTGGAGATGGGACAAATCCAGTAGTAAAAGCTAGTATGTGGTGGCTTGTAATAACTTACTTCTTTAATACAGTTGGGGAATTATGTCTTTCGCCAATAGGATTATCGATGGTTACTAAAATAGCACCTGCAAAGCTTGCATCTCTTTTAATGGGAGTATGGCTTGCAAGTTCAGGAGTTGCAAATATTCTAGGCGGATTTATAGCTTCAAATTTAGATTCTTTTGGAGCAAAAGAAATATTTGGACTAATATCAGGAGTATGTATTATTTTAGGAATAGTATTATTATTATTAAGTAATAGAATTGCAAAAATGATGGAATAAAATATATTTAAATACAAAACTCATTAGGTTGTACCTAATGAGTTTTTTTTATAAAAATATAAAATTTTAGAATAATAATATAGAAGAAGGTTTAGGGCTAAAGTACAAAAAATATTTTTTATATAAAATGAAGAATTATAGTAGTAACGTATGTTACATAAAAACTTTTTGGGTGGAAGTATAATTAACTCATAGAATAAATACAAAAGAGGTTGATACTTATGAAAGAAGTTTTACACATAAATAAAAAAATAGAAAATGAGAAATTAGAAAAATTAACTGAATTACTAAGAAGATTAAATACAGAAGAACTTACTAAAAAATTAAGAAAAGAAGCAATTGAACTAGTAAAGAATATAGACCCATTAGAAATATCATTAGCAGAACAAAAGCTTATAGATGATGGAATGAATCCAAATGAACTTAGACATTTATGTGATATTCACATGGAAATATTAAAAGATGAATTAGAAAGACTTGAAAAAAGCGTGGAAAAAGGACATGTATTATATACATTTATAAAAGAGCATGAAGAAATATTGAAGTTTTTAGATGGATTAGAATCTTTAAATAAAGAAATACAAAAAATGAAAAGTTTTGATGAAGAAAAGATAAAAAAAGGTAGAGCATTAGGAGTAAGCTTATTGAATGCAGAACCACATCATAAAAGAGAAGAAGAGGTGTTGTTTAAAAAGTTAGAAAGCTTAGAAATAACAGGACCAACAAGAGTAATGAGATTAGAACATGAAGAATTAAGAATGAAGAAAAGAGAATTAAAAGAACTTTGTTCAGTATGGAAATATTTAAGTTTAGAAGATTTTAAAGAAAGATTTGATAAAATATCTAAGGATATAGTATTTGAGTTAAGAGATCATATATTTAAAGAAAATTATATTCTTTATCCAACAGCAATGGATTCAATAAAAGAAGATGAATTTAAAAAATTAAAAGAAGAATGTGACATGTTAGGATACTGTGTGTTCACTCCAAAAGATTCAATATAAAATGAAAAGCTAAGTAATTTAAAATTTACTTAGCTTTATTTTATTATAGAGAAGAAAGTAAAGTTTGAATTTGTTCAGTTATATTACCTTTTAAAATTCCGCCATGATAAAGAACAATAGTTTGAATATCATAGTTAAGTAATTTTTTTAATGATTCTTTATATAAATTATCATCAAAGTTTATTCCTTTTCTACCAGTTTTTAAAGTGTTATCCTCTGAAAATAACATATCTCCAGCAATAAGAATTTTACCATCATTAAAATAAAGGCAAGTATGACCCAAAGTATGCCCAGGAGTGTGAATTACTTCGACATCACCAGCGATATTTAAAGTTTCACCATCTGTTAAAACTCTATCTACGTTAACTGCTGTATTAGCAAAGCCTTTTTTAAACATGTTATATCTAGATTCTAATTCAGGTGTTAAATTGTCTTTGTTTTCTTCAAGAGCATTTAACTTATGAGGAAGTAAAGTACCATCTATATAAGGGATTTCCTCTTTAAGAGCCATTATTTCGATATTGTTATTCATTTTCTTCATTTGTGATACATTACCTACATGATCAATATCTTGATGAGTAAGTATTATTCCTGTTAAATCAGAAATAGTTAAATCTAGTTTTTTTAATTCTGATTCAAAAGAATCTAAAGTATTTGGGAATCCTGTATCTATTAAAATAGCTTCAGAAGAAGTTTTTATTAATGCAGGTGTTATAAGACTGTTATGTCCCATAAAAGAAACATTAATATCTAATGTATAAAGATAATTAGTTAATTTCATTGTAAAGTCTCCTTTAATCATATAATTTTATAGTTTATATATAGTATAACTAAAGAAAGTTAAAAAATAGGAAGAAAATATTAATTATAAAAAGATTAAAAGTTATAAATAAAGAATATTTGTAGTATATACACAAAATAAAGAGAAAAACTATATATTGTAAAAGGAATTAGGTTATATTGGAGGAAAAAATGAGAAAAGTAAAAAGGACAATAGAGTTTCTAGGAATAATATTCTTATTAGCATTCATTTTCTATAGTTATAGATATTATAAAATAAATAGTTTTATGGATACAGGAATAAGCAATGCTAATAGTGGCGAATATGAGGAGGCAGTAGAATGCTTTAATGAAGTAATAAACAGAGATAAAGATAATAAATTAGCAAAAAAGAGTATTGAAGAGATAAAAGATTATTTATTAGCTGATGACTTATATCTAAAAGGAAAAATAGAAGAAGCTAATAAAGTTATACTTGGTATAGTGAAAAATGGTGTTGATTGGAATATGTTAAAAGAAGATATAGATGCATTAGAAGAGAAAATTGATGATGCAGTAGAAAAACAAATACAAAAAAAAGAATTAACTTGTGAAGAAGGTTTGAAACTTATAGAGGAAAATGATGGGGAATTTTTAGATGAATTACTTAGAGAAACGTATTATAAAGTAAAGCCTAGAATATGGTGTGATTTAAAGGATACTGGAGAAGAGGGAAAAGGACTTAGAAATGGAATAAATATTTTTAAATTACCTATACAAGAAGCCTATATTTTCTATGTTGATAGCGATTATACTATGGCTGTTTATATAGTTGATAAAATTGAAAGAAATGTATATAGAATGCCTAATCAAGGTGGTGGAGTTGGATATTTAATGAAAAAAGATAAAATAATTAAAGAATATCCAGCAGTAGAATAATATAAAAAGTGTGTTACTAATT